>NZ_JBPXMT010000002.1:0-806675 GCF_051842835.1 Microbacterium sp. A93 | reverse complement strand
TGCTGTAGATGAAAGACATCCTCCGAAGAACCCCACCCGGTGCGCTACCGGATCCCTACCCGACTGCTACCCGATCGCTACACACCCGCTACCGAGAACCCCGTCTATACACACGTTCGTTGCGGCTGTAAAGAGAAACATGGATGACAACCGGATAAATCAGCTTAAGCGGTTCCTGTTACAGGTCAAGGGCCGATACTTGGCGTCCACTGACAGCTCCAGCGACCGAACAACTGTTCTGGACCGCATCACTGCCCTCGGCTGTGAATCTCTCTTGCTCGAGAACTACGAGGTTCTCAAGATGGCGCTGGACGCCTTGGACTCCTTGTACCGGTCCCATTTGGATCGGCCTACGAGCACCCAAGGGTCAGGTTCCGAGTCCCCGGCACGGTGGCTCGAAATCATCAGTCGAGTCCATGTCATCGGTGCTCTCGCCGTTCGCACGGCCGCTTGGGAGGCCGTGCCTGAATTGGTATTCCACAGGATTGGGGACGATACGTATTCTTACCAATCCTGGCTAAGGCACGCTCTTACTGAAGCCGCCCGCTCGAATCTCCTCAATGGCGACACCAACCGCGCACGTGGGGGACTCACCTTGGCTTGGGCGAGAGAGCTCATTGCCCATCGGCCTGATCTCCGCCCGGATATCCTTCAGGCTGAGGTGCCCGTTCTCGAGGGTAATGATCCGCTGCTGGATTCCCTCTGCCAATGGGACTTCCTGTGGTGCTGCATCGCCCTTTCTGGCGGCAAGGGGAGTAGCCATGAATTTTATCCGAGTTGTGCCGCGTTTCATGGTTACCGCGCAGAACCCATTATTGACACCTTGGACTCCCGAGAAGACGTCAGGCATGAGTTATTCGACAACGCGGACGACGAAACAGTGGCCAGCAGTATCGCAAATGTGATCTCCATGGCCGAACGGGAGTCGTGGAACTATGGGGGATACTGGGCAGGATCGAGTCACCTCTCGCCTACGGGATTTATTCGAACCAATGCTGTTATCACGTAGTTACACACGAGACTGTCAGCTCATCCGCGAGACCGATCATGAGATGTAGGGCCGATGCCGTACATGTGGGGTACAGCATGGCCGCCGAATCCTCTGTAGCCGTTTCGTTGTTCACTTCCGAGACTGTACTGAGAGCGCTGGCACGGGCTCCCGTGACCCCGAACTCGCAGCCCGTTTACCTCTAAGCGCGACCAGCTGCGCGCTCCCCGCTTCCTGACGTCTCTGGTAGAGCGTCTGATCAAAATGATATATCCCGGTGCAATGCACCTCTCGTGCGCCCTTCTCGTGTCTCGTAACCAGCGGTGAGAACACCTACCCCAGGACGACGGTTCCGATCCATAGTTGCGTGACACTGCTAGAACCCGCAGTGGGTCGAAAACTCAAAACTCGACGCGCGATGCGTCTCGCACCCCACGGGTGCCGGCGTCGTCTGCGGCAGGAATGCGATTCCGAGCGTGGTTCCTACGAACCTTCGCCGGACTCGGCTGCGGACCGAACCTGCGCCATCATCACGCGGCCATCGCGGAACGGGACGCCCTCGGCTTCGAGTAATGCCCCAGCGGTTCCTCCATGACACGTCGCTGGTACACCGTCCGCATACACGACCCGCCACCAGGGAACATCGCCATCCAGCAGCGAGACGGCCCGGCCAGCCTGCCGGGGACTGATGCCCACGGCCAAACCGATCTCCCCGTAGGCCGCCACCTGACCCGCTGGAATGGCCGCCACCGCTGAACGAACTGCTGCGACCACGTCCGGCTTCATCTCTCGCCTCTCGTCTCGTCGGTTGGGAGCACCGAACCGCACCTCGAACGTCGCGTGCCCAGCGACCGCACCGGAAACCCTGGGGTTCGCACATCCGGCGCGGCCGCTGGTCACGTCCACCGCTGACCCAACCGACCGTGTCGATCCTGCCGACCCTGTCGGCCCACTGAGGTGCCTCCACCCCGCACGGCGGATTGCACCACATGGTTAGGCTAGGCTAACCTTCCGGAATTAGGCAATGCCAACGTTGTCCAATGATCCGAAAGGCGACCTCGTGTCCTCTTCCCCCCTCTTCCCGGCCCCACCGACCCGTGGCGAGCGCCGCACCCGCGGGACCACCCGCCGTCGGGCCCTCGCCCTCGGTTCCCTCGCCCTCAGCACGGCCCTGCTGGCCGGCTGCTCCACCGGCCCCGCCGGAGGCTCCGGCAGCGATTCCTCCGGCTCCACGGTGGCGTCCGCCAGCTCGGACGCCACCTTCCCCCGGACGGTGAAGCACGTCTACGGCGAGACCGAGATCCCGGCGCAGCCCGAGCGGGTGGCCACGGTGTCCTGGGTGAACCAGGACGTGGCCCTGGCCCTGGGCGTGGTGCCCGTGGGCGTGGCGGCCACCGAGTACGGCGGTAATGACCAGCAGTCCACCGACTGGTTCGATGCGGCACTCGAGGAGTCCGGCGGCGAGGCCCCGGAACAGTACTCCGAGGCGGACGGCATCAACTTCGAGGCGCTGGCCGCCACGGAGCCGGACCTCATCCTGGCGGCCTACTCCGGCATCACGCAGGAGGAGTATGACAAGCTCTCGGAGATCGCCCCCGTGGTCGCCTACCCGGAGGACGCGGCCGCGTTCACCACGGCCTGGCAGGACTCCACCCGGCTGATCGGGGAGGCCCTCGGGAAGGACGAGAAGGCCGAGGAGGTCATCGCGGACGTGGAGGGCCAGGTGGCCCAGGCCGCCGAGGAGTACCCCGCGCTGGAGGGCACCACCTTCCTGACCGGCGCTGTGGATCCGGCCGCCGCGGATCAGATCTACCTGTTCACGGCCGCGGACAACCGGCCGAAGTTCCTGACCTCCCTCGGCATGGAGCTGGCCCCCGTCCTCGCGGAGAATCAGGACGCACAGGACGCCTTCTTCCTGACCTGGTCCCCCGAGCGTGCGGACGAGCTGGACTCGGACATCTTCGTCACCTCCGCCGCGGACGACTCGGTGGCCGAGGCCATCGCGGCCGATCCGTTGCTGTCCAAGATCCCGGCCGTCCGGGACGACACCCTGGTGCTGCAGACGGACCAGCAGGAGGTCCTGTCCACATCCGCCGCCTCACCGCTGTCCATCCCGTGGGCCCTGGAGAACGTGGTCCCGGACCTTGCTGACGCGGCGGAACAGGCCGCGCAGGCCGAGCCGGCCGGGAACTGAGAACGCCGCGCGGATGAGCCCCACCCTCCACCGCCCCGCCCCGGGCACACCGCAGCCCGCCTCTCCGGCTCTCACGCCGGAGGGGCGGGCTGCCGCGCCGGGAGGACGACGCCGGCCGGTCACCGGAGGCGTCTTCCTCGCCCTGCCGGTGGTCATCCTGGTGCTCGCCTGCCTGGCGGCGGTGGCCTTCGGCGCGCGCAGCGTGGACCCGGGGACGGCACTGGAGGCGCTCGGTGCATTCTTCTCCGGAGGCGGCAACGCCTCGGCGGACATCGACCATGCCGCGGTGCTCTCCCGGATCCCCCGCACCGTCACGGCCATCCTGGTGGGTGCCGCCCTGGCGGTCTCCGGGGTGGCCCTGCAGGGCGCCACCCGCAATCCGCTGGGCGATGCGGGCCTGCTCGGGCTGACCGCCGGGGCCTCACTGGCGGTGGCCCTCGGTCTGGGCCTGGGTCTGGCCGGTGGCCTGGCCGGGGTCATGGTCCTCTCGATCCTCGGCACCCTGGTCGCGGCCGTGGTGGTCTACACGGTGGCGGCGGCCGCCTCCCGCCTCGCCGGTGGTTCCGGCGCCACGGGCGGCGCCCCCGGCCCGCTGTCCCTCGTACTCGCCGGCGCAGCCGTGACCGCCGGCTGCACGGCCGTCACCAGCGCCCTGCTGATCCTCTCCCCCGCCGTGCTGGAACGCTTCCGGTTCTGGACCGTCGGCTCGGTGGCCCGGACCTCGCTGGAGGACGCCGCGTGGCTGGCCCCGGTGATCGCCCTGGGCATCCTCACGGTCTTCGTGGCGGCCCCCGGACTGGACGCCCTGGCCCTCGGCGACGAGCTGGCCCACGGCCTGGGTGCCCGCCCCGAGCGGTTGCGGCTGGTGCTGCTGGGAGCCACCGTGGTGCTCACCGCCGCCGCCACCGCCCTGGCCGGCCCCGTGGTGTTCGTCGGGCTCCTGGTGCCCCACGCCCTGCGCCGCTTCCGCCCGGCCTCCACCCGCATCCTCGTGCTGGGCTGCGCCCTCTGGGGTGCCGTCCTGGTGGTGGCGGCCGATCTGGCCGGGCGCCTGGTGATCGCCCCGCAGGAGATCCACGTGGGCGTCACCACCGTGGTCATCGGCGTGCCCGTGATGCTGGTGCTGCTGCGCCGCCAGGCGGTATCGCTGTGAGCGCCCCGGTCCTGGACGCCGCCTCCCCCTCGGCCGCCCCGCCACCCGCGGGGGCCTCACCCGCCGCGGTGGCGGTGGTCCGCTCCCTGCATGCGGGGGCCAGGCGACGGCTGCTCACCGCCACGATCGGGCTCACCGTGGCCTTGGTGCTGGCCATGGGGGTGCGCGTGCTGCTGGGGAACTACACCGTCACCCTCCCCGATTTCGCGGCCATCCTGGGTGGCGAGCAGATCCCCGGGGCCTCCTTCATCGTGCGGCAGGAGAAACTCCCCCGGGCCGTGGCCGGTGCCTTGGCCGGTGCGGCCTTCGGGGCGTCCGGGGCACTGTTCCGCAGGACCCTGCGCAACCCCCTGGCCAGCCCGGACATCATCGGCGTGACCCAGGGGGCCGCCGTCGCCGCCGTGGCCGTGCTGGCCCTGGGCGGGGGCCGCGGGACGGGGATGGCCGCCGCCGCCCTGGTGGGCGGGCTCGTGGCGATCGGGATCGTCCTCGGCTTCTCGCTGGCCGGGAAGGGGTCCCGCGGAGCGGGGGGCGGCAGCGGCGGTCTGGCCGGTGCCCTGGGCGGGGCCAGCTTCATCGTGGCCGGGATCGCCGTGGCCTCGCTGTGCCAGGCCATCCTCTCCGGGGCCATGCTCGCCCTGAACCAGCATGACCTGCAGGCGGCCGCCGTGTGGACGGCCGGCTCGCTGAACGCGGTGACGTGGGAACGCATCACCCTGCTGGCCGTGCTGATGCTCGTGCTGGTGCCGATCGGCGGCGCCCTGCACGCCCGGCTGGCCCCCGCGGACCTGGGTGGAGAACTGGCCCACGGCGTGGGGTCCCGGCCGGGACGGACCGGCCTGGGGGCGCTGGTGGTCGGCGCCCTGCTGGCCGCCGCGGCCACCGCGGCCACCGGTCCGCTGGCCTTCGTGGCCCTGCTGTCCACCCCGCTGGCCCGCGGGCTGACGGGCGGCCGGCCCTCACTGCCGGTGGCGGCCCTGTGCGGGGCGGTGATCGTGGTGATGGCGGACTTCGTGGCCGCCGAGGCCTTCGGCGGCACGCGCCTGCCCACCGGCGTGCTGACCGGCGCGGCCGGTGCCCCCCTGATGCTGTGGCTGTTGATCCGAACCGGACGGAAGGCGTGAGATGTCCACCTCTGAAAGCATGGAGCTGATGACCGAGCCCAGCCCCGAGAGCGCCGCACCGGCGGCACCCCCGTCCAGCACGCCGTCCCCCGCGTCCACCCCGGCACCGGAGGCGGTGCCGGACGCGGCGCCGGGTTCAGTGTCGGGTTCAGTGCCGGGTTCAGTGCCCGCCGCCCTGCGGCTGCGCGGGGTCACCCTCGGCTACGGGGACCAGACCATCGTGGGCCGTCAGGCTCCGCTGGACCTGGACCTGCCGGCCGGTCAGACCACCGCCATCATCGGGGCGAACGGCTGCGGCAAGTCCACCCTGCTGCGCGGGATCACCCGGCAGCTGCCGTTGACCAGCGGCTCCCTCGAGGTCCTGGGCCGGGACGTGGAGGGTTGGAACGCCCGTTCCTATGCCCGCACCGTGGCCCTGCTGCCGCAGTCCCCCGTGGTTCCGGAGTCGATGACCGTGGAGCAGCTCGTGGACCGCGGACGGCACCCGCACCGCGGCTGGTTCGGCGCGCGGACGGCCGCAGACACCGAGGCGATCGCCCGCGCCCTGGAACTGACCGACCTCGTCGACCTGGCGGGCCGGGACGTGGCCGAGCTCTCCGGCGGACAGCGCCAGCGGGCCTGGCTGGCCCTCGTACTGGCCCAGCAGACCCCCGTGGTGCTGCTGGACGAACCCACCTCCTCCCTGGACCTCTCCCACCAGGTCGAGCTGCTGGACCTGGTCCGGGAGCTGCCGGACCCCCGGTCAGCCGGCGCAGCGCAGCGGCCTCGGGCCACCGTGGTGGCGGTGCTGCACGAGCTGAACCTCGCGGCCCGCAGCGCCGACCACATCGTGGCCATGGCCGGCGGTCAGGTCGTCGCCTCGGGCACCCCGGCCGAGGTCCTGACCCCCGCGAACCTGGAGACGATCTACGGGCTGGACGCCGACGTCGTGCCCGATCCCCTGTTGGGGCACCCGGTGGTGCTGCCGCGCACCGCGGCCGACCGCGCCGGCCTCCTGAAGGACGGCACGGGCCGCTGATGCCGGACTTCGGCCGCCTGACCGGTCTGGTGCACTCCACGGATCCGGTGCACGACCCCGGCCCGGGCGATCCTGAACAGCACCGGCCGGGAGGGGTTCCGCCGACCCGCCGCGTGCTGGACGATGGTTGTCATGGCACACGGCGACATCACCCACATCGACATCCCGGTCACCGACACCCAGCGCGCCTCGGAGTTCTTCGGTACGGTCTTCGGCTGGAAGATCGAGACCCGCCCCGGTTTCGAGGACTACCCGATGTGGCAGGCCCCCAACAAGGTCAGCGGCGGCGGGCTGGCCCCGCGCGGCGAGGGCTTCACACAGCCCCGGTCCACCGTGGAGGTGGACTCGATCGACGACACCCTGGCCGTGGTCGAGAAGCTCGGTGGAACGGTCCTGTCCCCGAAATCACCGATCTCGGACACCAGCTGGTGGGCGGTCTTCCGCGACCTGGACGGCAATGACATCGGCCTCTATGAGGGAACCACCGAGACCTGATCCTGCCGTATTCCCGGATGACTGCAGGTGACGAACGTTCCGCCGCTGGCCGAACCGGCTGGCGTGCCCTCGGATGCAGTGGAACAGTGGCCACTGAACCCAGCGCACACCGAACGGAAGGACCAGATCCATGGCGAACTACCTGATCATCGGCGGACACGGCAAGGTGGGGATGCTCACCGCACCCCTGCTCGTCCGGGAGGGCCACACCGTCACCTCCGTGATCCGCAACCCCGAGCAGACGGCCGAGATCGAGGCCACGGGCGCCGCGGCCCTCGTGCTGGACATCGAGAACGCCAGCCAGGACGAGATGGCCCGGGCCTTCAGCGGCCAGGACGCCATCGTGTGGTCGGCCGGAGCCGGCGGCGGCAGCCCTGAGCGCACCTACGCCGTGGACCGTGATGCGGCCATCCGCTCCATGGACGCGGCCGGACAGGCCGGCGTGAAGCGCTACATCATGGTCTCCTACCAGGGCGCCAGCGCCCAGCACGGCGTGCCCGAGGACAACTCCTTCTTCCCCTACGCGGAGTCCAAGGGCGCCGCGGACGAGCACCTGCGCAACTCCGGACTGGACTGGACCATCCTCGGCCCGGGCATGCTGACCCTGGACGAGCCCACCGGCACCATCGCCGTGGGTTCCGGCGGCGGTGACGGCGCCAACCGGGACACCTCCCGCGGCAACGTCGCGCAGACCATCCGCGTGGCCCTGGCCAGCCCGAACACCATCGGGAAGCAGATCGAGTACACCGACGGCGAGGAACCGGTGGTCGCGGCCTTCTCCCAGCTCTGAGGCGCACCCACCGGGCCCGACGCCGGCCGGAACCTGCCAGCGCGGGTTCCGGCCGGCGTCGGGCCGCCCCGTCTCAGCGGAAGAAGCTGAGCAGGATCCCGGCCACGGCCACGATCCCGGCGATCACCACGAACACGTTGGACGCGGTGCCCCGGAACCGGGCGAGCGCCGGGACCTTGTGGATGGCGTACATCGGCATCAGGTAGAGGATGATCGCGATCACCGGGCCCGCGATGGACTCGATCAGGGCCAGGATGCTCGGGTTGATCACGCCGGCCAGCCACGTGGTGAGGATCAGGAACACGCTGACCCCGATCTGCAGGCTGCGATCGCTGATCCGCCGGCGCTGCGGGTCCACCATGGTGCGCACGATCGCGTTCGCCCCCTCGGCGGCGCCCAGCCAGTGGCCGAAGAAGGAGGAGACGATCGCCGTGACGGCCACGGCCGGACCCAGCCACGCGATGAGGGGCAGCCCCATCACGTTGGCCAGGTGGGAGAGCACCGGCAGGTTGGCGTCCTTGGCCTCCTGCAGTCCCTCGGGGCCGAGCGCGAGGACGCAGGACCAGACGAAGCACATGGTGAAGACCACCAGCAGGGTGGCCGTGATCCGCAGGATGGACGCGGACTTCTGGACCGCACCGTCGCCGTAGCGCTCGCGCAGGGACACGGAGAACTGCGAGATCGCCGGGGAATGGTTGAACGCGAATACCAGCACCGGGATCATCAGCCACAGGGACATCGCGAAGTCGCCAGGGGCAGGGATGCCGCCGAAGCCCTCCAGGGACCAGCGCGGGATCAGCAGCAGCGTCACCGCCACGAGCACCGCGATCAGCGGATAGACGAGCCACTGGGTCACCACCAGCATGACGCTCTTGCCCGCCACCATCACCGCGGACATCGCCAGGACCAGCACCCCTGCCAGCAGCCAGCGCGGCCACGGGTCCATCCCGAGCTGGTTCACCATGAGGCTCTCCACCGTGTTGGTGATCCCCACCCCGTAGATCAACACGATCGGGAAGATCGCCAGGAAGTACAGCACGGTCACCACGCGGCCGGCCGTCTCACCGAAGTAGTCGCGGACCACCCCGGTGATGTCCTGGTCCGGGTTCGGGGAGGCCACCACCATGCGGGACAGGGCCCGGTGGGAGAAATAGGTCATGGGCCAGATCAGCACCGTCGCGATCAGCAGCGGCCACAGTCCGCCCAGCCCGGCGTTCATGGGCAGGAACAGGATGCCGGCGCCCACCGCGGTGCCGAACAGCCCGAGGGTCCAACTGGTATCGAACCGGTTCCACCGGGTGAGGGTGGGAGCGGGTTCTCGGCTCACGGCCATGGGGTCCTCCTCCGGGTCGGCCAGGGTGAGAACGCTAGCCCCGTTCAGCGGCGGTGACGAGCCCCCACGCCTGACGGCCACCGATCAGCCCCAGCCGCCCCACCAGGCCTCGAGGTCGGTGTCCTCCCCGGCCGGCTCCCAGCCCCGGTCAGCCAGGTCGAGGACCGCCACCCGGCTCGGATCCCGGTGGCCCCAGCGCCGTTCACGCCAGCGCGCCCGGGAGCTGACTGCCGTGACCGCGAGCCCGGACGGCCCGTTGACCTCGATCCGGTCATGACCGGCGCGCTCGGCCTCCACCAGCCACGCGCTGGCGGCCGCCGGATCCGGGCGGCCTGCCCTCTGCCCGGGCCGGATGGGGGTCAGGACCGTGATCGTCCAGTCCGGGGTGGTCGCCAGATCCGGAGTGGAGTCCCCGTCCGGGGCGGTGCGTACGGAGACGCGGGGGTCCTCCAGCAGCAGCTCGGCGCCGGCCCGCACGGGGCCGGCCAGGAGCAGCCGGGCCGCGGGGAATGACTGGACCATGGCATCGGCGCACAGGACCAGTCCCGGCACCGGGACGGCGCTGTCAGCGGAACACTCCAGCACCACCTCCACCCGGGGCCGGGTCCGCGATCCCCACGACCAGCCGCGCGCCGTGGGTGCCGAGATCCTGCGGGCCAGCACGAGCGACTCGCGGTTCTTCATGGCTCGGGCGGCCTCCGCGTCCCCTCGTCCGGCGAAGTCCGGCCCGCTGTGCCAGGCCTCGGCGCGCGGCTCATGGGCCAGCAGGGCCCCGGCGCGCCACAACCGGTGGGCGAACTCCCAGTCCTCCCCGCCGTAGCCCACGAACGAGGGGTCGAAGCCTCCAGCGTCGTCATGGATCGCGCGGGAGACGGTGAGCACCGCGGAGATGATGAAGCGGTAGGCGGTGGAGTCCGCCCCGAGCAGGTTCCCGGTGTCGGCATAGGCCTGTCCCAGCCACGCGGGCTCGTCCAACACGGCCTCGGCGGGGACCGGATCGCCCGGTTGCCAGTGCGTGGCCAGCCGCGCCGGGTCCAGGTGCCGCCGCCGGCCCACCACCACGGCCTCCGGTGAGCGTGCCGCCAGGTGTACTGCGTGGCGCAGGTAGTTCCGGTCCGGGATCATGTCCCCGTCGAGGAAGGCCAGCACCTGGCCCTCGGCGATCGAGGCGCCCAGGGCGCGTGCCGCCGAGGCCCGGAATCCGAGGTCCGGCTGACGGACGACCTGCAGGTCGAACGGGGGCTGGGCCGGCAGGCGTGGCGGCTCGGGCGAGCCGTCGTCAGCGATCACCACCTGCAACCGGCCGCCCGGCAGGTCCTGCCGGGCCAGGGCGGCCAGCAACAGGTCCAGGCCGGTCTGATCCCGGTAGTAGGGCACGACGACGGACACCTCCGGCGCGTCCTGCTCCGGTGCCGCGGGGGCCGGGAGGAGATCCCAGCGGTTGCCCGGCACCGGGGTCCAGCGCTCGGACCCGCCGTCTCGGATACTCATCCGTGCACCTGCCGCCAGAAGGCGGTGAGGAGCCGGGCACTGTCCTCCGGGCCGGGGGCCAGGGAGGTCGTGGGTTCGAGCCGGGTGAGGCCCGGATCCGCGCTGGCGGCGGCGATCCCCGCGGCCAGCGCCGCCACGGCGGAAGACTCCCCGCCGGCCGGTTCCACCAGCTGGAGGGTGCCGGGCCGCAACCGTTCCATCCCCCGGGCATAGCGTGAGGACGGGACCACGGCCCGGCGGCCCACGGACATCCAGGCGGTCAGGGACCCGGAGGCCGAGACGTTGTGGTGGGCGGCGAACGGGATGCCGGCGGATCGCAGGGCGGAGTCCAGCGCGCCGTCAGGGACGAACCCGGTGACCCGGAAGTCCAGACCGGCGGCGTGGGCACGCCCACGGAGCTCATCCACCAGGGGCTCGTGACCGGACGCCACGGCGCCGAGGGCGGTGACCCTCCGCGGAGCCGGGACACCGCTCTCGCGCAACAGGGCCAGCGCGTCCAACGCCTCGGCGTGGCCTTTCCCCGGGTAGAGGAAGCCGAGGAGCACCACGTCCTCGGCCAGGCCCTCGGCCAGCCCTTCAGACGAGCCCTCAGACGAGCCACCGGCTGGGTGTGCTCCGCCCGGGCCTGCGCCGTCTGGCCCCTGCGTCGGGCTGCCCCGCCGGTCCTCCACCGGCAGGGGCACCACGGCTGTAGGACCGTGCGGTGTCCCGGCCAGCCCACCGGGCAGCAGTTCGTCCAGCAGTGTCAGTTCGTGCCGGCTGGAGACCACGGCGCCGGCCGCCCACCGCATCAGCTCCGTGTAGGCGCGGGCGCGGCGGGCGAACCGGTCGGCCCCCTCAGCCGGCTGCGGCACGTCATGCAGGGTGAGGGTGGTCCGGGCCGGCAGTGCCGCCGTGAGAGCTGCGACGGCCTCATCCGGGGAGGCCCCGAACAGCGCATCGGTGACGTCCACGTGGACCGGCCCGGCCGAAGGGTCCCGACCGGCGGCCCAGCCCCGGAGCGCGGTGGCGTCGGGCAGGTCCACCACGGGCACCCGGACCCCCAGCCGGTGCAGCGCGGCGGCCGTGGACCGTGCGTGCCGCACGACGCCGTGCCGCGCGGGCCCCACCACGAGGTAGGTGGGCAGGTCGCCGGGCAGCGGAGGGACATCGGCCGGCTCGGGGGGTGGCGCCGCCCGGTCCGAGGGGACCGGGGCGATCACGCGCCCAGCCCCAGGTCCGCCATCAGCTGCCGATGGCGGTCCACCCCGGCCTCCACCACCTCCGGATTCATCCGGTACCACTCCAGCTGGGCAGCCCGGACCTCCGCCTCTGACACCTGCACGCCGCCGACCGTCCATCCCGTGCGGGGCGGCCCTTCGAGCCCCAGGGCCGCCAGGACCTGCGGTTCCAGCGGGGCCAACACCTCACCCAGCAGGGTCCGCTCCGGGAGCACGACGGCCGGATCGGCCCCCAGCTGCGACCGGACCACCGCCGCCAGCAGTGCCAGGACCTGATTGGCGGGGTGGTTGATGGTGTGGAAGGCCGGAACGGTCACGTCCCGGAGCCGCTCGGCGAACGCCACGGTCCCGTGGGCCCGTTCGCGGGCCAGCATCCGGCCGAGGGACTGCTCCGCCAGCTGACGGATCCGTTCGGGGGCCAGGGGCAACCGGACCGCCGCCGGCTGATCTGCGGCGCGTGGGCCGCCGTCGAGCTCGGTGGCCGCCTCGGCCAGGGTGCGCAGGTCATGGTAGGGGACCACGGGCGGGTCCTGCTCGGGCCGGGCCGGGTGCCGGATGGTGACCATCCACGGGAACAGGGCGCTGTCATAGAGCACGGGGATCCGGACCACGGTGGACCGGGAGGGCAGGCGGGCCGCGAGCTGATCGGTGCCCAGGGGCATCCCGCGGTAGCCGGCCCGCACCGGCTGGGCCACCAGCATGCTGGTGCTGGCCAGCACCCGGAGCAGGTGCGGCAGGTCCCGCTCGGTCAGCTCGAACACCGGCGGGACCCGGACGGTGGGCGGGATCCCGGAGTCCCCGGGGTCAGAGGCGATCAGTTGACGCAGCGCCTCGGACTGGCAGTTGCCCAGCACCACGAGGACCTCCGGACCGGGCAGCTGGCGCAATCCGTAGAACTCGGCGTAGTGCTCGGCCCGGCCGGCTTCTGCGGGGTGCGTGGTCATCGCTGCTCCTTCTCACGGCGGATCCGCCCGGCGCCGGCGGGCAGGGGAGCCCCGGAGGCACCCACCGGAGCGCCGTCGTCGTCCCCCCACAGTATGCTGGGCCTTCGGGCCGAACGGGCCCACGGAAGGAGTCGGGTGACCCCCACCGAGCAGTTCACAGTGCAGATGGTCCCCGCGGATCACCCCTATTGCCGCCATGTGCTGGCCCCGGACCGGCCGCCCCGTTTCCAGCCCCTGCCCGATCCCCCCGTGCCCGGCGCCCCGGCCGGTCAGTGGTGGCCGCCCCAGGCCGTGGACGCCGAGTGGCTGCGGACCCACCGGCCGGATATCCTCCACGTGCACTTCGGTTTCGAGTCGTACTCCCCGGCTGAGCTCCAGCATGCGGTCGACATGCTGCGCGAGTCCGGTTCGGCGCTGGTGCTCACGGTGCACGATCTGCACAATCCGCACTTCCGAGACGACCGGCAGCACCTGCTGCAACTCGACGTGCTCATCCCGGCCGCCGAGGTGGTGCTGACCCTGACCGACCGCGCCGCCGCCGAGATCCTGGACCGCTGGGGGCGGGAGGCCACCGTGGTGCCGCACCCGCACATCGTGCCCCTGGACCAGATCCCCCAGCCGGGGGCACGGGCAGTGCCGGGGGCTGGCGCCGCCGGGGCCACCGCCCCGGACAGGGAGCTGGTCATCGGTGTCCACGCCAAGAACCTGCGCGCCAACGTGGACCCCTTCTCGGTGCTGCCCGGAGCCGCCCTCGCCGTCCGGCGGCTCCAGGACCGTGGCCTGCGCGCCAGGGTACGGGTGGACGTCCAGGAACGCCCCCTGGACCCGCAGGCCCTGGGCCGGCTGCGGACGGCCTGCCAAGAACACGGATTCGAGCTCTGGGAGCATGGTCGCCTGGACGACGGCGAGCTCTACGCAGACCTGCAATCCCTGGATGTGACGGTGCTGCCGTACGCCTTCGGCACCCACTCCGGGTGGCTGGAGATGTGCCGGGACCTGGGTGTCCCCGTCGCCGTGCCGGACCTCGGCTGCTTCACCGACCAGGCGACCTCGCCCGCGATCGAGGCGTTCACCCCCGGCCGCGACGAGGCCCTGGCGGACGCGATCCTGGCCCTGCTCGAACGCCGGGAGAGCATCCGGCCGGCCGATCCACGGGCTCGGCGGGCCCAGCGCCAGGCGGTCGCCGAAGAACACGAACGCCTGTATGCCCAGGCCCTGGCCGCGGCCCGGTCACACCGCACGGTGGCCTCCGGGTGACGTTCCGGTGACGGCCCTGGCCCGCGGCACCTCGGTGCTGGTGCTCACCGGTGGGCGGGACGCCCATCTGGCGCGCACGCTGACCGGGCTGGAACGCGCCGATCCGCGCCCGGACGAGGTCGTCGTCGTCTTCATGAACCAGCCTGACGGCGAGGTCCCGGACACGGACCTCACGATGGTGACGGGGCACGTCCATGAGCCCGGTCACCTGCCGTTGGCCGCGGCCCGCAACCACGCGGCGCGGCTGGCCTCCGGGGACGTCCTGGTGTTCCTGGACGTGGACTGCATCCCCGCGGCCGGGGCGGTGGGAGCCCTCGCGGACACGGTCCGCCGTCATCCGGGATCGGTGGTCATGGGCACCCCGCGCTATCTGCAGCCCGGCTGGACAGCCCGGTCGGGACCCCCGGGAGTGCCCGACGACGGCCGGTTGCGTGAGCTCTCCGTCCCCCACCCGGCGCGTGCCCACCTGGGCGAGGGCCCCTCGGAGCAGTGGCACCTGGTCTGGACCCTCGTGCTGGCCCTGGGCGCCGGGGACGCGGACCGACTGGGCGGCTTCGACGAGGGCTTCACCGGCTACGGGGCGGAGGACACGGATTTCGCGTTCCGGGCCCGGGACGCCGGCCTGTTCCTTCGCTCGTCCGCTGCCACCGTGTTCCATCAACACCACGGCGTGCACCGCCCCCCGCTGCCGCACCTTGCGGACATCGTGGTCAACGCGCGCCGGTTCCGGCGGGTCCACGGCACCTGGCCCATGGAGGGCTGGCTGGGGCGGTTCCGAGAACTCGGCCTGGTGGACTGGGACCCGGACTCAGACGTGCTCACCATCCGGCGCCAGCCCACCGCCGAGGAGATCGAGGCCGCGCGTCAGCCGGACGCGGCGTACTGAACCGCCGACTCCCAGCGGCGGCGGTACTCCGCAGGGTCCACGAGGACGGCCGCGGCCAGCCGGTCGGCCGAGGCGGGGTCCTGCAGTGCCGTCCGGACCGCCGCGGCCCAGTCCGCCGATTCATCGCTCCACCGGCACCAGGGGACCCCGGCGGCGCGGTGGGCCGCGGCCGCGAAGTGCTCCTGCTCGCCGAAGGGCCGCTCCTCGGGGGCCAGCACGAGGGGCCGGCCGGACGCCGCCGCGTCGGCCACCGCACTGTACCCGGCGGAGACCACCACGAGCTCAGCCTCCCGCAGGCGGGCCGGGACGTCGTCGGTCCAGCCGTGCAGGACGAGGTTCGGTGGCAGGGGGCCGCTGCCCTCGACCCCGAGCACCGGGCCGTAGACGTGCCACCGGGAGCCGGGCGTCTGTCCGGCCGCCCGGGCGAGGTCCGCCAGCCGCACCCCACCGCCGCCGGTGCCGGTCACCACGGCCACCTCCCGCGTCGCGGCGGGCATCAGCGTCGTCGATCGGCCGGAGCGGGAACCGGCGCGCAGTCCGAGCCGCCCGGTGGTGTCCGGGGCGCCGAGGAAGGTCGTCTTGTCCTTGAACCGGTCCCGCCACGCCGGGTCCTCCAGCTCGGCGCCGTAGTGGGCGATGAGGTGGTCGGCCTCGGCGTAGACCAGCTCGTGTGCCGGATCCGTGCGGTCACCGTGCATCCGCCGGTGGATGACCGGGTAGCCCGCCAGGCGCAGGAACAGGGCGGCCTCCACCGAGACATCCACGACCACCGCGTCCGGCCGCGCCCGCTGGGCCGCCTCGAGCAACCGGGCGAACCTGGCCCGGATGACCGGCCCGGTGGGGGTGTAGTGCAGGGCCGAACCCGGACGCCGGCTGTATCCCGGGACTACGTCCGGGGGCAGGACCTCCAGTTCCACCCCCGCCGGAAGCACCCGGCCCGCGGTCGCGGATGCGGTGGCCACCGTCAGGTCGAAGGCCCCGGTGGCGGCGGCCCGGGCGGCATGGCGGACGTGTCCGCTGCCGTGATCGTGCGCGTAGTAGAGCACGCGGGGGCGCGGCTGGGCCCGGTTCACTGGACCGTCTTGATGGTCTTCAGCAGGGGCGAGCCGTCGTCGTCCGGTCCGCGCGGAGGGGCATCGATCCGGTCCCGACCCTGGGCGACGAGCTGGTCTCCGAAGGGCGACCAGCCGGGGCTGGGCGGCGTCAGGGTCCCCGCCCGCTCGGCCGTCTTCCGCAGGACGCTGAGATAGGACGCCACCATGCGATCGGCGCTGAACCTCCGGGACCAGGCCCGGACCCCCACCCGGTCGCGGCGGCGCGCCACCTGGATCGAGGCGGTGAGGGCCGGAACGGAGTGGTGAACGGCCAGGTCACCGGCCCGGGGGCCGACGATCTCCCCCATCGCCCCCGTGAGGAAGGCCGCCACCGGGGTGCCCAGCGCCATCGCCTCGACGGTGGCCAGGCCGAAGGGTTCGGCCCAGAGGGGGCTGGCGAGATAGACCTCACCGGAGGCCAGCAGGTCCGGCAGCTCCAGGTGGCTCAGATGACCGCGGTAGATCGTGTCCGGACCCAGCAAGGGCTCGACCGCTTCGCAGAAGTACTCGGGATCGGAGACCGGGCCGGCGAAATGCAGCTCCATCCCCGCCGCCCGGGCGGCGGGGATAGCCAGGTGCAGGCCTTTCTCCGCGGTGATCCGACCGGTCCAGACTGCTCGTCCCGGCACCGGACGGACCGTGCTGCGCCACACGTCGTGATCGATTCCGTTGGAGATCACCGACACCTGAGGCAGGCGATGGTTCCATGCCAGCGCGTTGGCGGCGGAGACGGAGAACCACCGGTGGTGCGTCGGCGGGGTCCATCCGGGGTCATCGAGCACGGCGAGGACTTCGGTGAGCGTAGCCGGGGTGTGCAGGACGGTCACCATCGGCAGCTCACGCAGTTCCTGCAGCGGGACCGGGGACAGGGAGTTGTTGAGGACCGCGTGGAAGTCCCCCTCGCGGACCTCCCGGCAGGCCTCGGCCATCGCAGCGGTCAGCGTGGTCCGGACCCGGTGGAGGTCCTCGGGCGTCCGGACGGTGGGGTCGAACCCCGCCTCGAGGTGGGGGACCACGGTACCGAGGGTCTGGCTGCCGGCCTTCGCGAAGACCGTGACGTCGTGACCGAGCCGGACCATGCGTTCGATGGTCAGGTTCGTGTGCATCTCCAGGCCGCCGGCGTAGGGCGAACGGATCGGGTGGTGCATGTGCGCCAGGACCGCGATCCTCATGGGCATGCTCTCCGTCCCCGGTGCCAGTGGCGGCCAGGCCACGCCTCCGCGGGAGCCGCCGGAGACTCACCTGACATTAGTCACGCGCCGGGGTGGTGTCGATTCGAACCGGCAGACGGCCCGACCGCCACGGGGTGCCACGGCGGAAAGGGCCCCGTAGAGTGTAACCCCGATCACCCCAGGAGGCCCCGATGCCCCAGTACCTGCTGTCCGTCTGGCACTCCCCCGGTGTACAGCACCGCGAGACCGGACCCTACGAGTCAGAGGAGGCCATGCAGGCCGCCTTCCAGGCCGTCGGGGCGTTCAACGAGGCCCTCCGGGCCGAAGGTGCGTGGGTGTTCGCCGGCGGCTTGGTGGCCCCGGAGGAGTCCGTGGTGGTGGACGGCACCGCCGGCGGCGACCCGGTCATCACGGACGGCCCCTTCACCCGGGCCCAGCAGCACATGGGCGGGTTCTGGGTGGTGAGCGCCGCGGGGCCGGAGCAGGCCGAGGAACTGGCCGCCCGCGCGTCGAAGGCCTGCGGCACCAAGGTGGAGCTCAGGCCGTTCCAGGCCTGACCCACCCCATCACGAGAGCGGTAACTGTCGACTCCTCCCGGCGTTTCCCGACCCCTAGCGCGGCCGTGATCCAGTGATCCGCACCAGCACCCGGTCGACGACCCACATCACCGCGGCCACCACGAAGAAGAACGCCAGGATCGCCACCACGTAGACCGCCACACCGTCGTAGCCCATGCGCGGCACGTCGAGGATGCTGTAGGGGTACCAGTCGAGGAAGGGCCCACGCACCAGCGTGAAGGCCAGCCAGGCCAGCGGGATGACGGCCGCCAGCCCGATCCGACCCCAGGTGATGCGGCCGGGTGGGTCGAACAGCAGCCACACCACCGGCGTCAGGATCGGGGTGATGAGGTGCTGGATGGTGTCATTGACGTACTCCACGGGCGTGCCGGGCGGCGCGTCCCGCAGCAGCACGTTGAACACCACGCCGGTGATCACGATGCACACCACCGCCGCGATCCGCAGCGCGTGGAACAGGTCCGAGGTCCGGTGCGGTCGGATCGCCAATAGCAGGGACGTCAGTCCCACCAGGAAGTTGGCCAGGAACGTGAAGTACGTCGGCTGGTTGAGCATATGCTCCCAACCGGCCGCGAAGCCGCCGGAGAACCCGGCATCGGCCGGCAGGTCCGTGGCCTTCCAGGAGCCGATGTAGAACGAGAGTCCGTTGCCGGTGAAGGACAGCAGCGCCGCCAGGGCGAACACCACGCGCCCGACGCCGGCCCACCAGCCGGGTGCGCGCCTCGCCGTCCCGTTCGGCACGGCCGGGGAGGACCGCCCGGTCACGGCGATCAGTCCTGGTGCAGGCAGATGATGTTGCCCACCGTGTCATCGATCAGGGCATCGGTCCCGCCGTACTGCTGCTCCTGCGGCTCGGAGAGGACCTCGGCGCCGCGGGCCCGGATCTGCTCGAACTCCTCGTCCCCGCCCGTCAGGGTCATGGCGAACGCAGGCATCCCGGCCAGCTTGGTCTCGTCCTGGTAGGCCAGCCCCGCGCCCTCGGCACGGCCGAGCACCAGGGAGGCGCCGCCGTCGGGCCCCGGCGCGCGCAGCGACAACCAGCGGAAGTTCCCGCTGGCGAAGTCGGTCTCCACCTCGAAGCCGAGCACCTCGGTGTAGAAGGCCTTGGCGGCGTCCTGGTCGTTGACGAGCAGATGCGCCTGGGCGATCTTCATGCTGGTTCCTCTCCGGCGGTGTCCTGCGGCGTGTGACAGCCGTCCCGACCAGTATGGCGCGGCCCGCCTACGCTGGGGAGAATACCGGCGCATCGTAGGAGGTCACACCATGAAGATCGGCATCGTCATCGGATCGGTCCGCGAGGGCCGGATCGGTCAGTCCATCGGAACCTGGGTAGCCGAGCGCGCCCGGGTTCAGGAGGGCGCGGCGGACGTGGAGTGGGAGGTGCTGGACGTCAAGGACTTCGCACTGCCGGTCATGACGGATGAGAACTGGGCGCAGGACCCGGACGGACCGGCAGAGGTGCACCGCTGGCGGGACGCGGTGGCCGCGTGTGACGGCTTCGTCTTCGTCACCCCTGAGTACAACCGCAACATCCCCGGGGCCTTCAAGAACGCCTATGACCTGCTCAGCCGGCAGTGGATGGACAAGGCTCTGGCGATCGTGGCCTACGGCGGGCTCGGCGGGGTCCGCGCCAACGAGGCCTGGCGGGTGACGACCGCAGCGTACAACATGCACGTGGTCGGCGCCTCGGTCAACCTCATCCGCCGGGTGGACTTCCCGGGTGGTCAGCTGGCGTTGACCGACCACCACGATGCCTCCCTCGCCAAGGTCCTGGCCCGCCTCGTGACCTTGACGCGCGCGGCCACCTCCGAGCGCGAGCGGGCGGAATCCGCCGACGCCGCCTCGACTGCCTCCAACTGACTCGACTGCCTCCCACTGAGTCGCGCGAATTGCCCCTGGTCGTCCGGGATCGGGGCCAATCCGTGCTACTCAGATGCCGGTGGCCGGGTTGCCGGGCGGCCGTCGGCACGGAACCGGGAGACCGCCAGCAGTCCGACCGCCAGGAGCACCACGGGCACCAGCAGGGCATTGCCCATCGCGGCCCCGAAGCCGACTTCACCCACGCCCATCTGCATGGTGGCACCCAGGGCGGCAGAGCCGACCACGGCACCGACCTGGCGCGAGGTGTTGTACACGCCGGAGCCGGCACCCACCAGCGTCGGGGGCAGGTCCCGGAGGGAGATCGTCGAGTTGGGCGCCCAGCACATAGAGTTCGCGAACCCGAGGGCGATGACCGGCACCAGGATCCATCCGGCGCCGACACCCAGATGCATGAAGACGCCGAACAGTGCCATTGCCGCGATCAGGGCGGCGAAACCGATCCGGGAGATCCGCCCCGGGGACACCCGGTCGGTGAGCCGGCCGATGACCGGGGACATGACCACGGAGACCAGCCCCATCGGCAGGAGCATCAGACCCGCCAGCTCGGCGGAGAGACCCTCGGCCTCCTGCAGGTAGAGCATGATCGGCAGGTTGATCGAGTACACCGTGAAGCCCAGGGTGAAGACTGCACCGACGCCCAGCGCGAAGTTGGGGTAGCGGAACAGTTCCAGCGGGACCAGGGCCTCGGTGCCCCGCCGCGCGGCCGTCCGCTGGAGCCGGAGGAACAGCAGGAACGCGAGCAGACCGACGCCGAGGACCACCCACACCCACGGCACCCAGTCGAGCTCGGGACCCTGCTGGAGGGTGAAGACGATCCCCAGCACCGCGATGAGGGAGACCAGGCCGCTGAGCAGGTCGATGCGGCTGGTGCCGGTGGGCAGTCGCGGCACGTTGCGCGCCACCATCACCAGGGAGACCAGGCCCAGGGGGACGTAGACGAAGAACACCCAGCGCCATCCGAGGGTGCCGACCAGGACGCCACCGAGGACCGGTCCGAACAGTCCGGCCGAGCTGGCCACCGCGCTCCACACCCCGGTGGCCGCACCCCTGCGGCTGTGGGCGAAGATGCGGTGGATGATGCTCAGCGGCTGCGGGTTGATCAGGGAGCCGCCCAAGCCCTGGATCACCCGCAGGGCGATCAGCCACTCGATGGTCGGTGCCAGCGAACACGCCAGCGCGCCGAGCGTGAAGACGGCCATGCCCACGAGGTACACGTTCCGCTGGCCGAAGCGGTCGCCCAATCGGCCGGTGATCAGCAGCGGCACGGCGAAGGCCAGCAGGTATGCGGCGGAGACCCACACCGCCTGGTTGATGCTGGCGTCAAGCTCTTCGCGGATGCGAGGCAGGGACACCGCCACCAGTGACTGGTCCAGCAGGGTGATGAACAGGCCGATGGACAGTGCTGACAGAGCACGCCAGGCCTGCCGCTCAGGGATCGGAGGGGTGTCGCGGGAGATGGCTGGTCGATTCTAGGTCGGGGCGGGGGACGCCCAGAATCCTATCCATTCCTCTGCCGGCGCCCCCGACCTCCATCCAGGTGACAGGAATTGGCCCCGTTCCGGCCGGACCAGGGCCAATTCCTGTGACCCAGTTGGCCGGGGCGCCGAGGGCCGGCGCGCCCGGAACGCGACGCACCTGGCGCGGCTGTCGGGCGGGCAACCGTACCCGGCGGGTTCCTGAGGGTGTACCGGCGGGTGGCTGGCCCGGCCCGCAGCATATGCCTACAGTGACTTCAGACGAGAGGAGATTCTCCATGGGAGATCCAGACCCCGGGTTCAAGCGGAGGGCGACGGTTCCGGCGGCCGGGCTGGCACTGACCGCAGCCGTGGCACTGACCGGTTGCACGTCGTCTGGCTATCCGGCAGACCCTGAAGGAACGTTCGACGAGGTGTCCGGCGGCACCCTGAGCGTGGGCGTGGTGCATCACCCGCCCTATGTGGACGCCTCCGGCCCGGAACCGTCCGGGTCTAGGGTGGACTTGGTCGAGGGCTTCGCGAAGAGCATCGGCGCGGACATCGAATGGACCGTCTCCGGGGAAGAGGCACTCATGATCGCGCTGAAGGCCGGGGACCTGGACCTGGTGGCCGGTGGACTGACCAGCCAATCGCCCTGGAGCACACACGGCGCCCTCACCCGCGACTACGCCGAGGCCACCGGGCCGGACGGCAAGCCCGTCAAGCTGGTGCTGACGCTGCCGCTGGGCGAGAACCAGATGCTCACCGAGGTGGAGAAGTACTTGGACGCCGAACACCCGGGGGCCCGGCCATGAGCGCGAAGCAGGGTACTGACACGGAGAACACAGGCCGGGACGGGGGCCCGAACAAGGGCCGGGACACCAGCCAGCGCCGCTTCGGCCGCACCGAGCTGCCGCCGGAGCTGCAGAACGCGGTCCGCCGGGCGATCCGGTTGGAGTGGATCACCATTGCCGTGCTGGGGGTGACCGTGCTGGCCGTGGCCATCGTGATGGGCAACTCGCAGGCCATGAAGGCCGCCTGGATCGAGGACCTGCTGTCCTTCATCCCGCCGATCGCCTTCCTCATCGCCATCCGGATCATCAACAAGCCGCCCTCCCGGAAGCGGCCCTATGGCACCCACCGGGCCATCGGCGTCGGGCACCTGGTGTCCTCCGTCGCGCTGCTGGTGATGGGCGTGTTCCTAGTGGTCGACTCGGCCCTCGGCCTGATCACGGCCGAGCACCCGCCGATCGGTAGCTTCGACCTGTTCGGGCAGACCATCTGGCAGGGCTGGTTCATGATCGTGGTCATGCTGCTGTCCGTTCCCGGGCCGGTGATCCTGGGCCGGATGAAGCTCAAGCTCGCCGAGCAACTGCACAACAAGGTGCTGTACGCGGACGCGGACATGAACAAGGCCGACTGGCAGACGGGTGTGGCCACGGCGGTGGGGGTGGCTGGCGTGGGCCTGGGCCTGTGGTGGTTCGATGCCGCCGCCGCCATCTTCGTGGGGGCGTCCATCCTCTATGACGGGGTACGCAACATGGTCATCGCCATCACGGACTTGACCGATACCCGGGCCCGGACCATCAAGGGCGACCAGGAGCACCCGTTGATCTACCAGGCCGAGGACCACGCCAACTCGAAGGACTGGGTCCGCCGGGCGGGCGCCCGGGTGCGGGACCAGGGGCATGTCTTCCACATGGAGATGTTCGTGGTGCCCGAGCCCGGGGCGACCGTCAACCTGGAACGTCTCCAGGACCTGCGCGACTCCCTGGCGGACCTGGACTGGAAGCTCGAGGACATCGTCGTTGTCCCCGTGTCCCGACTGCCCGCAGAGGTCCACGGCGGAACGCCCGAGGACCTGCAGTCCGAGGGCGGACAAGAGTTCCAGGAAGTCTGATTCGATGCTGGCATGATGGAGCCTGGGGGCGCGATGGAGGAACCGCGTGGCCGCCGGGCCGAGATCGCCTTCGGCCTCCGGCTGTCCCTGCCCGCAGGGCTGGGCATGTTCCCGCTGGGCGTGGCCTTCGGCATCCTGGTGATCCAGTACGGGCTGCCGTGGTGGATGGCCCCGGCCCTGTCCATCGCCGTCTACGCCGGCTCGGTCGAGTTGCTGCTGGTGGGTCTGATCTCCGCGGCCACGCCGTTGGCCACGATCGCCCTGACGACTCTGCTGGTGAACTTCCGGCACGTCTTCTACGCCTTCACCTTCCCGCTGCACGTGGTGCGCAACCCACTCGCCAGAGGATATTCCGTCTACGCCCTGACGGATGAGTCCTACGCCATCACGGCCGTGAACCCGCGGGGTTGGACGGCCCCGCGTCTGCTCGCAACCCAACTCGCCTTCCAGTGCTACTGGGTCTTCGGCGGTCTGGCCGGGGTGCTGTTCGCCTCCGCCCTGCCCGGACCGATCGAAGGCCTCGAGTTCGCCCTGGTGGCCCTGTTCATCACCCTGACCCTGGACGCCTGCCGGACGCGGAAACAGGTCCCCTCCCTCATCCTGGCGCTGGCCTGCTTCGCGGCCGCCCACCTCCTCCTCCCGGAACAGTCACTGTTCGTGGCGATGATGCTGTTCGTGGTGGCCTTGGCCGTGCGGTACGCGCTCACCCGGCCGCGCGGACAGCACGGGCAGGGGGTCTCCGGTGCCTGACCTCGGATACGTGGTGGCCGCCCTCGTGATCTCCGGCGCCATCACCGTGGCGCTGCGGGCCGTGCCCTTCGCCGTCCTCAAGCCCCTGCGCGAGTCAAAGCTGGTACTGGCCCTCGGCCTGTGGATGCCGGTGGGGATCCTCGGCATCCTGGCGGCCTCCACCTGGGTCGGCACCTTCAGCGGTGCCGCCGGAATCGACTGGACGACGGCGGCGCACGCGGCCTTCGCGGCCGCGGTCACCGTGGCGGTGCACCTGTGGTGCGGACGGCGGACCCTGCTGAGCATCGGGCTGGGCACGCTGACCTTCGTGCTGCTCGTCAACCTCCTCTGACCCCCACAGCTGAGTCGCAGGAATTGCCCCAGTCTCCAGCGAATCAGGCGCAATTCCTGCTACTCAGTTGGAAGGGGTGGGGCCCACCACCCGGTGGCGCAGCGCCACCGCCCCGCACGCGAAGCGGCGCTCGGCCTCCAGTTCGAGACCCAGCCAGACGCCGTCGGGAAAGACGGGCAGCCCACCGCCGATGACGATGGGCAGCAGGACCTGGTCCACCACGTCCACCAGTCCGGCCCGCAGGGCGTGGGCGGCCAGGGTGGGTCCGCCGATCATGATCCCGCCGCCGGTGGAATCCTTGAGGGCGCGGACCGCCTCCGGATCGAAGGTGCGTTCCACCCGCGTGCGCCGGGTGACCACCTCTTGGAGCGTGGACGAGTAGACCACCTTGTCCGCGTCCATCCACCGCTGGGCGAACTCGGCGTAGACGCCGGAGGCGGCCGCGAAGTCCGGGTCCGTCTCCCACACGGTCATCAGGTCATAGGTCCTCCGGCCGTAGAGGTGCAGGTCCACGCCGAGCAGCATGTCGTTGGCGTACTGGTGGACCTCCTCGTCGGGTTCGGCCCAGGAGAAGTCGCCGTCCCGGTCGGCGATGTAGCCGTCCAGGGATCCGATGGCGGAGTAGGTCAGCTGTCCCATGTCAGGTCCTTCACTCGTTCAGTCGCTCAGTCGTTCAGTCGTCCTGCTCGGAACCGAGGCCGGCGAGCGGCACGTAGGCCGCATAGCCCACCCCACCGGAGAAAGCCCGGGCCTCAACCCGGCGCAGGCCGGTCCCGGGGTACCCGTCCGGGAAGAAGGACCGGCCCCGGCCCTGCCAGTAGGGGTAGGTGAACATCCTGTACAGGTCCACCAGCCCGGCCCCGATCAGGGCGTGGCACAGCTGGATGCTGCCGGTGACGATCACGTCCCGCCCCGGTTCCTCCCTCAGCGCGCGCACTGCCTGAAGAGGATCCCCGGAGATGATGGTGGTGTGGGCCCACCCGGGCTCGGTCAGGGTGGAGGAGACCACCCGCTTGTCCGCCGCGTCCAGACTCGCGGCGACCCCGGTGGTGTCCTCGGTCTGCAGCGGCCAGTAGCCGCGGAAGTCCTCGAAGGTCTGGCGGCCGAGCAGCAGCACGTCCTCCTGCTCGGTCTGGCGCATCAGTTCGGCGGCCAGCTCCTCGTCCTGGTGGGCCGGGTCGAACCAGTCGTCCAGCATCTCGACCCTGCCGTCCAGGGTGGTGTTCTGGGTGATGACTATCCTCATGTGTTCCTCCTCAGGATCTCCACGACGTCCTCGTCCTCCACGGCCGTGAAGTCCGCATAGTGCTCCCCGACCGCCCTGAAGTACCGCGGCGTGGACACCACGATCACCTCATCCGCGTCCCCGTCCGCCTGGATCTGCTCCACCGTGTCCCGCGCGGCCACCGGCAGCGCCAGCACCACCCGGGCCGCCCCGAGCCTCCGGGCGGCCTGGCAGGCGACCCGGGCCGTGGCCCCGGTGGCCATGCCGTCGTCCACCAGCACGGCGGTGGCGCCCTTCAGGTCCAGCGGCGGCCTTCCCTCCCGGAACAGGGCTGCCCGCCGGGCCAGGGTCTCCTCCTCCCGCCGTTGCACCTCGGCCAGTTCTACCTCCGTGACCGCGAAGTGCCGCAGGATGGACTCGTCCAGCACCTGCACCCCGCCCTCCCCGATCGCCCCCATGGCCAGCTCCGGGTGCACCGGTACCCCGAGCTTGCGGACCATGATCACGTCCAACGGCGCCCCGAGCTCCCGCGCCACCACCTCGGCCACCGGCACCCCGCCGCGCGGCAGGCCCAGCACCACCAACCTCACCCCCTGGTGCCCGACGCCGGCCGGCACCTCCTGCGCCGATGTTCCCCCGGCGCTCTGGTCCGGTGACCAGCCGCGGGAGGCTAGGAGCGCGGCCAGCTGCCGGCCGGCGTCGTACCGATCCGTGAACGTTGCCATCTACGCCCCCTGCGCCTGGATCTCGAGGTCCTCCGCGCGGACCCGGAGCGCCTCGCGCTCCCGCTCGTTGCGGGCCAGGGCGGCCGCCGCGAGGAACTCCTCCCGGGCCTCCTGCGGCCGCCCGCACCTCTCCAACAGCTCCGCCCGGACGGCGGGCAGCAGGTGGGAGCCGCGCAGGGCCTTCTCCCCCCGCAGCCGGTCCACCTCCCGCAGGGCCGTCTCGGGGCCGGTGGCCTGGGAGACGGCCACCGCCCGGTTGAGCTCGACGACGGGGCTGGGTGCAAGTCGGCCGAGGGCCTCGTAGAGCACCACGATCCGCTCCCAGTCCGTGGTCTCGACGCTGTCCGCCTGAGCATGGACGGCCGCGATGGCCGCCTGCAGGGCATAGGGCCCGCGGCCACGACCGCGGCGGGCGGCCTGGCGGTCCGCCTGCTCGAGGGCACCCAGTCCGCGGCGGATGCGGGCCCGGTCCCAACGCGTGCGGTCCTGGTCCGCCAGCAGGATGGGGGTGCCGTCCCGGCCGGTCCGCGCGGCGAAGTGGGAGGCCTGCAGCTCCATCAGGGCGGTGAGCGCGAGGGCCTCCGGCTCCCGGGGGACGAGCCCGGTCAGGATACGGCCGAGGCGCAGGGCCTCCTCGGCCAGCTCGCGGCGGATCCACCGCTGCCCCGTGGTGGCGGCGTAGCCCTCCGTGAAGAGCAGGTAGACGACGCCGAGCACCGTGCCCAGCCGCGGGCCCCACTCGCTGCGCTCCGGGATCTCGAAGGGCACCCGGGCCTCCGCCAGGGTGCGCTTGGCCCGCACGATCCGCTGCTGGATGGTGGCCACGGGCACCAGGAACAACCGTGCGATCTCCTGCTTGCTGAGGCCGGCGACCACGCGCAGCGTCAGGGCGATCCGCGCCTCGCGGGAGAGCACGGGGTGGCAGGCCACGAAGACCAGCCGCAGCACGTCGTCCTCCACGGGATCCCATCGCGATGCGGCGTCCGGCGCGCCACGGGGGTCTGCGGGGTCCTCGGACTCCCGGGCCAGCAAGCGGTACTTCTGCTGCAGCCGCTCATCCCTCCGCCAGCGGTCCACGGCGCGGCGGCGGGCCACCGCCATCAGCCAGGCCCCGGGGCTGCGGGGGATGCCCTCGGCGGGCCACTGCCGCAGGGCCGCGGACACGGCCTCCTGCGCGGCGTCCTCGGCCAGGCCGAGGTCTCCGGTCACGCGCGTCAAGGCGGCCACGATCTGGGCCGACTCGATGCGCCACACCGCCTCGAGCCGGCTCCGGACCGCGTCCCCACTGGCCATCGCTCACTCCTGTTCTCTTCGCCCGGCTGCTCCGGCCGCTCAGGCGGCGCCGCCGGTGCCGGTCGTGCCGGCGCCTCCGGCGGCCCCGGCGTCGCGCCGGGCCTCGACTTCCTCGCGCCAGCCGGCCTCCTTCTGGATGTACTCGTTGTCGGTGAAGTCGGCGAAGTCCTCCTCGCCGGACACGCGGCGGACCTCCAGCTTGGACCCCGGGCCGAGCGGGCAGCGGCTGGCCCACTCGATCGCGTCCTGCTTGGTGGGGACCTCGAGCAGCCAGAAGCCGTTGAACAGCTCGTGGGTCTCCCCGTAGGGCCCGTCGGTGATGAGCGGCGGGTCCTGGTCGAAGTCGACGATGAAGTTGGCGTCCTCCTTCGCGTCCGCCAGGCCCTCTCCGCCGATCATGACGCCGGCCTTCATCATCGCCTCGTTGTAGGCGCCCATCTGGTTGATGATGTCCTCGAAGTCGACCTCCTTCGAGGCCTGCAACGCCGCCTCGGTGGACCGCATGATGAGCATGTACTTCATGGTGTTCTCCTCGGTTCAACAGGACGCCCGGTGCGCCCTGGTACCCCTTCGTCGAACGGGGCGGCAGGGGATCGACACCGGTCCGGATTCTCCCGTCCACCGTCGGGACCCCGGGCTGTCTCCGACGCTACGGCCCGCGGCCCGTCAGGACGAGACCTCGGCCACCCCTTGTCCGGTCCGCGCCGGTCTGGGTAGACCGGGGTGATGCGCCTGGAGAACCTGAACGTCGATGCCCTCGACCCGTCCGGCAACGAGTTCTGCATCCTGGCCCCCTCGCCAGACGCCTGACCCCTCCGGGCACACAGTGACCGCACCCCCACCGTTGTGACGTGGATCCGTCACTCTGTGCCCCCTCGGCGAGACCGGCGCGGGTCTCAGCCTTCGCCGTACCAGCTAGCCACCGTCTCGGGCTCCGGCCAGCCGCCGAAAGTCTCGCCCTGCGGCCACCCGACGGGCGAATCCTCCCGGGTCTCCTGGCGCCCGTAGGGCAGCACGTCCATCAGCGGGAAGACGTGGGAGACCTGTTCCACACCGCGCCCGTCAGTATGCCAGGTCCGGTAGACGTCCTCACCGTCACGCAGGAACACGTTGAGGGCGAAACCGGCGTCCGGTGGGGCACCGACGTCCGCCCCGAAGGTGCTGTCCGCAGTGGAGTACCAGCTCATCCGGTTGCCCACGCGACGCCGGTAGGCGAGCACCTCGTCGATAGAACCCTGGGTCACGATCACGAACCGGGCGTCGAAGGCTCCGAGGAAGTCGAGCCGGGTGAACTGCGAGGTGAAGAAGGTGCAGCCGCCGCACTGGAACTCGCCGCCGGGGTGCCACATATGGCTGTAGACGATGAGCTGGTGCTTCCCGTCGAAGACGTCCACGAGGCGGATGGGCCCGAAGGCCCCCTCAAGTGTGTAGTCCGGCATCTTCACCATGGGCAGCCGACGGCGCTGGGCCGCGATGGCGTCGAGTTCCCGGGTGGCGGCCTTCTCGCGCCGGCGCAGCTCCTCCAATTCGGCCTGCCACGTCGCCTGGTCGGCGACGGGTGGGGTGGCTGGGGCCGGATCGTAGTGGGACAGGTCGGTGGCGGTCATGGCAATCCTCTTCAGCGGGGTGGGACCGGTGCGCGCACGGCCCTGCGTGCGTGCCCCCACGGTAGGTCCGGGCCGTCGGCGCCGTCCCCTCCGAAACTGCGGTGATCTCCGGCGATCTCCGGCCACCTCCGGTGATCCGAGACCGGTCCAGCCGACACCCAGCCTCGGTTCGGCGCGTTGACAGGCGGCTCCGGGAGAATGGGGGACATGGATGACTCCCCCGGACCCTCGGCGCCCTCCACCGACCTCGAACGGCTGGGCGCCGAGACCGGGATGGACCTGAGCACCATGCCGCCAGATCTCGCCCAGCGGCTGGCCGCCATCGGCGCCGACTTCCGTCAGCTCACCCTCGAGTACGAGTTCGCCCTGCGGGAGGTGGAGACGAAGATGCACATCCTGCAGGACGAGTTCCTGCACCTGCACGACTACAACCCCATCGAGCATGTCTCCACCCGCCTGAAGACCCTGGACTCCCTCGTGGCCAAGGCCAACCGGCGCGAACTGCCCATGGACCTGGGCGTGTGGCGGCGGGAGATCCTGGACATCGCCGGAACCCGGGTGACCTGCAGCTTCCGGCGGGACGCCTACCGGGTCTTCGAGCTCTTCACCGGGCGGCAGGACGTGGAGGTGATCTCGGTGAAGGACTACATCGCCCACCCCAAGCCGAACGGCTACTCCTCCCTGCACGCCACCGTCCGCGTGCCCGTCTACCTCTCCACGGGCGTCATCCTGATCCCGGTGGAACTCCAGTTCCGCACCATCGCCATGGACTTCTGGGCCTCACTGGACCACAAGATCAAGTACAAGTACGACGGCGAGGTGCCGGCCGACGTCGTGGATGAACTGACGGAGGCGGCGCAAGCCGCGGACGACCTGGACCGGCGGATGGAGCGCCTCCACGACCGCGTCCATGGCAGCGGCCCCTCCCGCGGTCCACGGGAATCCCTCGGGCCCACCCTGCTCGCCTGACGTCCTAGGCGCACAGTGACCGCACCCCTACCGTTGTGACGCGGCCGGGTCACTCCGTGCCCGAGACTGTGAGACCGGATCAGGTGTGGTGTTGCACCATGTTGACCACGTTGCCGTCCGGCGCCCGGACGAAGAACCGGGTGACGCCCCACTCCTCCTCGGTCAGGGGATGCACGATCTCATACCCCCGCGCCTGCGCCTCGGCCAGGGCCTCATGGATGTCCTCCACCGTGACCGACACCACCGGGTCCTCCGGGGCGGTCGCGTCCTGCGTCATGACCTGCAGGTGGGCTCCGGTGTCTGCCGAGGTGTGCCGGGCCACCCACCCCAGGTTGAACTCCTCCACCTCCAGACCGAGGTATCCCGCGTAGAAGTCACGGGCAGACGGTAGGTCACGGACATGGAGGTCGGCGATGATGTCATGGACGCGCATGGCTCTATTCATGCACAGGACCGAGACAGTCGAAAGGGAGAGGATGCGCAACAGCCGTCAGCGGTTGGCCCTCGTCGTGGACGCCGCCAATGTGGTCGGCTCGGTACCCGACGGCTGGTGGAAGGACCGGTTCGGCGCCACCTCCCGGCTCCGGGATCACCTGGCCCTGCTGGCCAGGGACGGCATGGAGGGGCCCGACGTCGGCCTTCAGACCCCGCGGGTCCGTCCAGAGATCGTCTTGGTCACCGAGGGGAAGGCCCGCGGCCTGGGGTCCGTCGACGGCGTCAAGGTGGTCGACGCCCCCGGCGAGGGTGATGACGAGATCGTGGCCGTCGTCGGGCGCCTGCTCGCCGCGGACCCCGAACGCGAGCTGGTGGTGGCCACCGCCGACCGGGAACTGCAGGACCGGGTCCGGGCCGTCGGGGCGAGCGTGATGTCCGCGCGCGCCGTGCGCCACCGCACCACCTAGCCCGGCCGCGGCGCGGCTATCCTCGGAGGGCAGAGACGAACGAAAGGGGAGGCCCCGTCATGGCCTATCCACCGCATGCCCCGCAGCCCGAGGATCAGCGGCCCTCCTGGTACACGCCCGCGCCCGAACCCACCGGGCCGCCACAGCCACCGGCACCTGCGCCTGAGCCGGGCCACGCGCGCCGCCCCGGTGACCCCTACGCGGGCTCCTTCGAGGGCTACGCGCCAGCACCGGCGGCCGCACCCGCATCAGAGCCGAAGCCCTTCAGCCCGGCGATGGCCACCGTCGGCTGGGTGCTCACCGTCCTGTTCGGGCTGCTGTTCATCCTGTTCTTCTTCGCCGGCGTGGATGCCTTCAACTCCAACGTCACGGAAGGCGAGAATGCCTACAACGTCGGGGTGTTCCTCGGGTTCTTCCTCATCCTGCTCATCCCGGCCGTCCCGATCCTGCTGGGCATCCGCCTGATCCGGCAGCCGCGGCGCCAGCGGCGGATCCGCTAGACACCGATCCGCCGCTGGGCCGCTGAGGCCTCCGAGTCCGCCGAGTCCGTGTGACGCTCGGCCTCGATCAGGTTCAGGACTTCGCGGTCCGGCGCAGCCGGGTGTTGACGAACTCGCCCATCCCCCAGCGGCCCAGCTCACGGCCGAAACCGGAGCGCTTGACCCCGCCGAACGGCAGGCCCGGCAGCGTGGTGCCGTGCTCATTCACGTAGGCCATCCCCACCTCCAGCTGATCTGCGACCTCCTGGGCGCGGGCGATGTCGGAACCCCACACGGAACCGCTCAGGCCGAAGCCCACGTCATTGGCCAGCCGGACGGCGTCGTCTGCGGAGTCGGCACCGTAGACCATGGCCACGGGTCCGAAGATCTCCTCGGAGTAGGCGTCCATCTGAGGGGTGATGCCGGTGAGGACCGCGGGACGCATGAAGGCCCCCTCCCCGTCCACGGCCTCCCCGCCGGTGTGCAGCGTGGCACCTTGCTCCACGGCTCTCTTGACCTGGCCCACCACGGTGTCCCGGGCCCCGACCGAGGAGAGCGGGCCCACCCGCACCTCCGGATCGAGGGGATCACCGACCGCCGCCTTCTCGAAGGTGGCCGTCAGGGAGGCCACGAAGGCGGGCAGCTTCTCGGTCGGGACGATCATCCGCTTGGGGGAGTTGCAGGCCTGGCCGGCGTTGGCGAGCCGGGCCCTGGCGGCGGTCCGGGCCAGCCGGTCGATGTCGGCGTCATCCAGCACGATCATGGCATCCGAGCCACCCAGCTCCAGCACGGCCTTCTTGAGGTTCTTCCCGGCGGTCTCGGCCACGGCGGCGCCCGCTCGCTCACTGCCCGTCAGGGACACCCCGCGGACCCGGGGATCGGCGATCATGGTGGCGATCTGCTCATGCTCGGCGAACACGTTGATGTACACGTCCTCCGGCACGCCGGCAGTGTGGAAGATCTCCGCCATGACCTCCGCAGAGCCGGCGCAGATCTCGGCGTGCTTGAGGATGACCGTATTTCCGGCCATGAGGTTGGGGGCGGCGAAGCGGGCCACCTGGTAGTACGGATAGTTCCACGGCATCACGCCCACGAGCGGGCCGACCGGCTCGGTGGTGACGAGGGATTCCTCGGCCCCTTGGGGATCGAGCGTCTCCTGCTGCAGCAGCTCGGGTCCGTGCTCGGCGTACCAGCGGTAGATCTCCCCCGCCAGTTCGGCCTCCCCGATGGCCTGAGCCAGCGGCTTGCCCATCTCGGTGGCGATGAGCCGTCCGAGCTCCTCAGCCCGGGACTGGTAGGCATCAGCCACCGCGGTGAGGAGGGCGGCACGTTCCGAGGCCGGAGTCTGCCGCCAGCCCGGGAAGGCGGCATCGGAGCGGTGCAGTACGTCCTCCACCCCGGACGCATCCAGGCTCGGGAACTCGCGCTCGGTGACGCCGGTGGTCGGGTTGGTCGTCGTGTAAGTAGCCATGTCTCCACCCTCCCGGTATCCGCCCGTCTTGCCAAGCCGTCGGGTCCGCTCCGGCGCCGCACTTCGCGCGCGGCGAAAGCGACAACCGGGTATTCCCGCAAGGACTCGACTATGGGGCTTCTCACCATCGAGTCACCATCGAGACGTATAACTTGACGCGTCAACTAATTGTCGGGAACAGTGGTGGCCGGTGCCGCCGCCCGGTGTGCACCGATCCTCTCCGAAAGGCCACGCCCCATGAGCACCGCCACCGTCACCGCCGACCCTCGCCTGATGCCCCTGCCGACCCCTGTGCGCGAGTGGGGTCTGCTCGTGGCCCGCGTGATCCTCGGTGTGGTTCTGGTGGCCCACGGCTGGCAGAAGTTCACCGAGTGGGGCATCGCCGGCACCACGGCGAGCTTCCAGGAGATGGGCGTTCCGGCCCCGCCGGTCTCGGCCCTGATCGCCTCGATCGTGGAGCTCGGCGGGGGGATCCTGCTGATCCTCGGCCTGTTCACCACGGTGGCCGGACTCCTGGTGGCCCTGAACATGCTGGGCGCCGTGCTGTTCGTCCACGCCCCCCACGGCGTGTTCGTGGCCGGTAACGGCTGGGAGCTGGTCGCCGTGATCGGCGTGGCGGCCCTGGTCTTCGCCCTCATGGGCGCCGGTCGTATCAGCCTCGATGCGGTGATCGCCGGACGCCGCTCCAACCACCGCTCGGTCCAAGCCTGAACCCACCCACCTCAGGCACCACGTGACCTCGCCACGTCTCTCCGGCGGGGGTGAGGTCACCTTGCGCCGGGGGGCAGGCGAGGGGAGGCGGGCAGGTGCTCAGGCGCCGACGTCGTGCAGGTGGTGCTGCATCTCGTGCGCGATGTACTGGCTCATCGTGGCCACGGTGAAGGACATCCCGTCCGAGCGCAGGCCGGCCCGCTCCCAGTCCGCCCCCACCACGCTGTGCAGCAGCGTACCCACGCGGACGGCGGCTCGCTGCAGCTCCATCAGGGCCTGCCGCGGGTCAGCGTCCCAGTACTCCAACTCCACGGCCTTGGCGTCGCCGTCCCAGTCGGCCAGCACCGGGGTGTCCAGGCCGAGCATCGTCTCGATCCGCTCGTCGAGCACCGCCAGCATGTCCTGCACGTGCCGTCCGTACTCCAGCGGGGACCACACCTCGGGCGCGGGACGTTCGGCCACGTCGGACCGGGTGAGCGCGTCCCGCCAGCGGTTCGACTGCTCCACGAACCAGTCGGCCAGCGAGGCCAGCGGAACCGGCTCGAATGCGCACTCACTGCAGCCCTCGGTCACCACGAAGGTCCAGTCGCGGTCATCTCCGGGGACGGGGGGCGGGGGCTGGGTGGCCATGGCTCCATCCTGCCCCACACCGATACCCTGACGCAGTGACCCATCACCCCGAACCCGAACACACCGATCACGACCCATCCGGTCTGCCCGGCCTGCCCGCCCTCATCAACTCAGGCCTGGACTACACCCTGACCCAGCACGGCCCCGTGAACTCGCTGGCCGAGGCCGCCGCCGCCCGTGGCGTGGACCCGGGCCGGTTGATCAAATCCCTCGTGGTCCGCCGCGGGGAGGGCGATTTCCTGTTCGTCCTGGTGCCCGGCGGGCGCAGCATCTCCTGGCCCAAGCTGCGCACACTGCTCGGTGTGAACCGCCTGTCCATGCCTTCGGCCGCCGAGGCGCTCGAGGTGACCGGGTACCCGCGGGGTTCGATCACCCCCTTCGGCGCGACGACGGCCTGGCCCGTCATCGCGGACCTCGCCCTGGCCGGGGGTCAGGTCTCGATCGGCGCGGGGGCGCCGGGTGCCGCGGTCACCGTGGATGCCGATCGACTCGTCGAGGTGCTGGGCGCACAGCTCGCGGACGTCACCGACCCCGAGTAGACGAGTAGTGACAACTCCCATCGACAAGCCCTCCAGCAGGACGTAGCTCGTACGGACTTAGTCCGGTAGACTTAGTCTACTTCGACGAAGGGAACAAGGCATGCGGACCGTCAATATGCATGAGGCAAAGACCAATTTCTCGCGCCTCGTCGAAGCAGCAGTGGCTGGTGAGCGGATCACCATCGCCAAAGCCGGCCGACCGATGGTCAAACTGGTACGAGTGGACGACGAGGAAAACCCGTCCCGTACCGGGTTTCTCCGTGGACTGGGACGCGTGCCCCAGGACTTCGACTCGATGCACGTAGAGGAGATCACGGACCTCTTTCAGGGGCGGTCATGATCCTTCTGCTGGACACCCATGTTCTGCTGTGGGCAGCCTACGACCCCGATCAGCTGACCCAGGAGACCGAAGGGCTCCTGGAGGACCGTGGCAATACGCTGATCTTCAGTGCCGCCAGCATCTGGGAGGTCTCGATCAAGGCCGGATTCGGCAGGGAGGACTTCAGCGCCGACCCGCGCGTGCTTCGTCGATCACTCCTCGAGGTCGGTTATCAGGAGCTCTCGATCACTGGCGCCCACACCGCCGCTATCTCCGATCTGCCCCCGCTCCACAAGGACCCGTTCGACCGGCTCCTCGTGGCGCAGGCCCGCAGTGAAGGTGTCGCGCTACTGACCGCGGACACCCGGCTCTCGGCCTACGGCCCACCAGTACGGCTCGTGTAGACCACCCGCAGTGACCCGCCGACAGGTCCGGCGCCCCGACCGATTCACCCCTGGGCCGCGGCCCACTCGGCCACCCGCCGGTCACTCTCCTCCTGCGTCAGGTCCAGGACCCGGGACATCAGGGACCAGCGGACCCCGAAGGGATCGCGGATCGAGGCGAAGCGGTCCCCGGAGACGAAGGTGCTCAGCGGCTCGCGGATCACCGCCCCCGCCTGCTCAGCCCGGGCCACCAGTGCGTCCACGTCCGCGCAGTACAGCCCCATCGAATAGCAGTCGTCCTCCCCCGCGGGGGCCGGCACCAGACCGTAGGCCGGGTTCGGTTCACCGAGCTGCAGCCGGCCCTGGCCGAAGTCCAGCTCGGCGTGCACCACCATGCCGCCCATCTCGGTGACGCCCAGTACCCGGGCTCCGAAGACGTCCCGGTAGAACTCCACCGCCTCCCGCGCGCCGGCCACCGCCAGGAACGGGGTCAGGCTGGTGAACCCGTGGGGGACGCCATGGGTCGTATGCTCTCCATCAACCCCGAGCCGGGGCGTGTCCTGTTCGCTCTGTTCGCTCATGGAGCCACCGTAGGCCGGGCGCGGGTCCCACGGCTTGGAGATTCGCGACAGCATCCGCCCCCCGGGAGGAGCCCGGCATGACCGGTTCCGAGGACCCCCGCACCGGGGATCCCCGCGGCATCCTGTACCCCGCCCGCCTGCCCACCTTCCACCGACTCCCGGCCCCACCCGAGCTCGAAGGCCTCATCCGCTGGTTCTGGATCCCACGCTGGCAGGTGGCGCCGGGCCGGACCTCCCGGCAGGAGCTGCTCCCCTTCCCGGCCTCCAACCTGGTGGTCCAGCTTGAGGCTGTGACGCTCTCCGGGCCGTCGTCCCGCGCCTCGTTCCGGGACCTGAGGGGCACCGGCTGGGCGGTGGGCGCGCTGCTCCGCCCGGCCGCCGCGGTGCAATTGCACCCGGACCTCGGCGCGCTCCGGGACGCCGAGGTCCCGTTCAACGCTCCGGACCTGCACAGCGCGGTGGTCCAGGCCATGATGCCCGACGGCGGTGCCTCCTCCCGCGCCCACGCCGCCTCGGTCTTCTCCCGCTGGGTAGCGGGCCGTCTGGCGTCGCCGGACGAGGCTGGCCGGCTCGCCAATGCGATGGAGGAGGCGATCGCCGCGGACCGGCAGATCACCCGGGTGGAGCAGGTGGCCGCGCAGCTGAGCACCTCTGCGCGGGGCATCCAACGGCTGGCCCGGAGCCATGTGGGCCTGCCGCCGCTGGCGATCATCCGCCGGTACCGGCTGCAGGAGGCGGCGCAGCGGCTGCGCGCGGACCCGGCCGTGCGCATCGCGGACGTGGCCGCAGAACTCGGTTACGCGGACCAGGCCCACCTGAGCCGGGACTTCCGCACGGTGTTGGGCCTGACACCGCGGGACTACCGACAGGACGGCGGTCGGGACGGCAGTCAGGATGGAGATCGGGACGGTCCCTAGGACTGCACGTCCAGCCCGACCAGCCGACGGGGGTTCTCCCAGAGGACCTTGCGCATCCAGTCGTCCCCGAGGCCCCAGCCGGCCAGGACCTCGATCTGGTGGGCGTAGGGGTAGGGGATGTTGGGGAAGTCGGTGCCCAGGACCACCCGGTCCGCCAGGTCTGTCATGGCCTGTGGGTAGTCCGCCGGCAGCGGGAAGGAGTACTCCATATAGGAGGTCCCCACCATGGTGGTGTCCAGGTGCACCCCGGGATACTGGCGGGCCAGCGCCACGAACTCCGCATACTCGGGCAGTCCCGCGTGGGCGATCACCAGCACGAGCCGCGGATGGCGGGCCAGCAGCTCGCGGATGGGCCCGGGTCCGGTGTGCTCGCCGCGGGTCGGCCCGTTGCCGCAGTGGATGACCACCGGCGTGCCGGCCTGCTCGATCAGCTGCCAGGCCGGCTCCAGCAGGGGATCCAGCGGGGTGAAACCTCCCACCTGGACGTGGACCTTGAAGACCCGCACACCGGCCTCCAGGCATCCGGCCACCTGTTCCGCCACCCCGGGCTCGGGGTAGAACGTGCCGGAGTGGATGGCGTCCGGGTGGGTGGCGGCGAACCGGGCGGAGTAGTCGTTGAGCCAGCCCGCCATGCCGGGACGGTGCGCGTAGTTCAAGGTGGTGAAGGCACTGACGCCCATCTGCCGCAAGGCATCCACCCGCTCCGCCTCGGGCGTGCGGTAGGTGATCGTCCACGGCGGGACGGTGCCCTTCTCGCCGACCCCGTCGAAGAACGCCCAGACCTTGTCCAGCATGTTCTGCGGCATGAAGTGCACGTGCAGGTCCACCACGCCGGGAAGCCCGAGGGACTCCAGGTACGGGCGGACCTCGGCATCGGTCCGGGGTGCTGGCTGCGCCACGCGACTCCTCCTCGGGTGTTGGCCAAGAAACTGAACAGGCAACTGGGCAGGGACAAGGCCCACCCTCCCATACACTCGTGCCGTGCCCCGCCCCTCCCGATCACAGCGTCGCGGCCCGCTGCGCCGCCGGCCCCCGTCCCGATTCCCTGTCCTGGCCGTGGCCCTGGCCGGGCTCTCCGTGATGCTCGGCGCCATCGGCTTCAGCCAGGTCACCGCCGAACCCACCGAACCCATCACCTTCGTGGTGGACGAGGGATTGCCGTACGGCATCACGCAGGAGTCCGTGGAGGCCGCCGCCGAGGGCATCGGGCTGGCCCACGAGCCCTTCACCCTGCACGTGGTGGGCCGGGACCTGGAGTGGGACGAGTACTCCAACGGCGAGACGGGCGCGGCGGACGTCATGCTCTCCATCACCGATGACCCCGAAGACCTGGACCTGGCCCTGCCGGATGCCCACCGCGTGGCCTTCTCGGGGGAGGACTACGGCGACCACTACCGGGACGCGGCCACCATCCGCGAGACCTTCGTCAACAACCGCACCCTCGGGCACGGCCCCCACGCCGTGCTCGGGGCCGCGCTCACGGCGGCGGACCTGCGGTTCGACGGTGGGGTGCGCACCCCACTGCTCTGGACCCCGCTGGCCGCCCTGCCCATGTTCATCGCCGTCCTGGCCATGTACCGCTGGATCCGCCGGCGGCGCGGCGAGTATGCCCGGTACCGGGCCTTCGGGGAGGCCCAGCTCCGGCTGGCCCGGGCCGTGCTGGAGCTGGAGACCCTGAACCTGCGGGTGGAGGTGGCGGAGGCGGACCAGTCAGTGCGAGCCCAGCTGCGCCGTGATGGGAAGCGGGTCCGGGACCTCACCGTCGAGCTGGCCCGCACCGAGCAGGAACTGGTGGCGGAGCTCGACCGCACCGTCTCGCCCCTGAAGGCCCGCACCGAGGAGCAGCTGAGCACCGACCTCGAGCGGTTCTCGGCGGACACCCTGGACCTGCAACGGCACACCGACGTCCTCGCCCAGGCCGCCGAGGTCCGTTCCGGGCATGCCGGGTCCCGCTCGGTGCTGGACCGTCTCGCCCTGCCCCTGCTCCAGTCGATCGACGAGGTGCTCGCCCACCACGAGAGGTACCCGGCCGAGGCGCGGGCCTTGGAGGCGCGGCGGGCGGAACTGCTGTCCATCACGCACGAGGTGGCGGCCGGCGTCGCCCCCTCCGTGGTGTTGCTGGACCGCTGGAACGCCGCGGAGCAGGCCATCCGCGCCACCGCCGGGAAGATGAGCCGGCGGCTCGCCTCGCCGAAGACCCTTCCGAAGGCTGATGGCCGGTCTCTGGACGAGGCGATCCAGGAGCGTTCGCGCAGCCGGGTCTCGGCCGCCACGGCCGGGGCCACCGACTCGTTCGCCGCCTTGCGGGCCTCACTGGGTCTGGGGCACGGCCGGGACCTGGGGCCGCTCCAGGCCACCGAGCGGGTGCTGGCGCTGATCGACCGCCGCGAGTCCACTGACCGTCAGCCGGCACCGCCACCCGGCGCGGACCAGAAGTCCACCGCGGTCCCCTACGGCCTGGTGGCGGGGCTCCTGCCGCTGCTGCTGGCCCTGACCGCCGGCTGGGTGGTCTCCGCGCAGGTTCAGGACAGTCATATCCAGTACGGGCGGGAGCTCACGGGCGATCAGCCGCTGGCCGGACTGCAGGTCTACGGTGATCCCGATTCGCTGCGCGAGCCCGTGGACCCCTCGGAGCCCGATCCGCAGACTCACGCGGAGAGCCTCTCGCTGGACCTCATCCGGGAGCAGATGGCCAAGTCCCTGGAGTACAGCGAGGACGCCGCGCTGCTGCCAGCGGAGGTCTTCCTGACGGTGGCGGTGCTGCCCGCGGATCAGTACCTCAGTTACTCCCCGGATCCGGAGTATGAGCACCGCATCGCGATCGACTACTGGGAACTGATGGAGGCCCAGCAGCAGCTCAAGCAGGACGTGGCGGCCCGGTTCCCGGAGGTGGTGGATCCACGCACGGGGGACGTGGCCCTGGGTCAGGCCATCCTGCCCGTGTGGCGGTTGGCGGACGGCACCTTCGCCTTCGACAACTTCCTGACCGGTGAGTTCAGCGTGGGTGTCAGCAGCCGGATGGGCGCCTACTACTTCACGGGCACCGAGCCCACGGTCCACGGCACCGGCGACATGGCGGATGTCCCCCTCGGCTGGTGGGTGGGATACCGGCTGGGAGACCTGGGCCGGGCCATGGAGTACAACCACCTGACCATGGACAACGTGAGTCCCACGGCCGTGTTCTGGGCGGTCTCGGTCAGCTCGTGGACCGGCCTGATGACCCTCATCATGCTCGGCATGGCCGCCGTGGAGGCTGCCCGACGGCGGGCGGGCAACTTTGCAGTACGGCGCCAATTGGCAGGGCTCCAGCAGGAACTCAACCAGCTGGCCCTCGGGCTGGACCTCTCCCGGCTGGACATGGTCGCGGTGCTGGGCCTGGACTCGCCGACCGGGGGCCGGGCCGAGGAGTCCGAGCAGCGGCTCTACGAGATGGGGCTGGTGACCGCCTGGCGTGAGGTGGACGCCCTGGGGCGGCTGCCCCGCAGGGAACAGCGCGGGGCGGCCTGGGAGGCGCGAGTGCTCCGGGTCCAGACGCTGGTGCAGACCCTCACCTCGCGGGAGACCAGCGGGTCCCGCCGTGCCGAGGAGCTGCTCCACACCCAGCGCTTCGGCGCCTGAGCAGCGCCCGTCACAACAGCACTTTGGGGGCAGAGATGACTAGTCATCTCTGCCCCCAAAGTGGAGTGGACGCCGCGCGAGCTGGCGTCGTGGGCGCCGGCCCGGATCAGTACCGCGCGGCGGTGCCCATCATGTTCCAGGGGCTGTAGTCCACGTCGGTGACGGAGACACCCTCGGCGGGGTTGCGGGCGTGGGCGATCTTGCCGTCGCCCACGTACACGGCCACGTGGTAGATGCCGGAGGACGAGCCGTTGTTGGACCAGAACACGAGGTCACCGACCTGCAGCTCGTCCAGCCCCACATACTGGCTGGCGCCGGCGTACTGGGCCCCGGAGGTCCGGGGGAGCTCCACGCCGGCCTGGGCGAACGCGCTCTGGGTGAAACCGGAGCAGTCATACGCGGACGGCCCGTTCCCACCGTAGGAGTAGCCGACCGAGGAGTCATTGGCCGTGGACACGGCCCAGTCCGCGGCCGCCCCGTAGGAGCCGGACGTCGAGGAGTACGAGGCCAGCCGATAGGTGGCACCCTCGCTCGATGAGCTGCTCGAGGCAGTGGAGTAGTCCGAGGCGTAGTCGGACGGAGAGCTGGAGGACCCGGAGGAGCTCGAGCCCGTCGACTCACCCTCGTAGCTCCAGTCCTGGTAGCTGGACGCTGGCTGCGAGCCGTCGTTGGCGGAGGCCGGGGCCACGCCGGCGAGGACCGCGCCGAACGCGGTGGTCACCCCGAGGGTGCCCACGGCCAGGCGTCGGCGGGCATGGGAGCTGCGGGCCTGCCGCTCAGCGGCGAGGCGATCACGGCGGGTGGAGAAAGTCATGGAGGAAAACCTTGAATAGACGATGATGTGCACACGGCGGTCCCCGATGCCTACGGGACAGACCGCGCCGTCCCCACAGGGGATCAGCGGCTGCCCCTCCCGGCATCGCGGGGTTATCGGACCGTTATTTAAAGGTACAGGTTTGTTATGAAACCGCAACCTTACGGCCCGCTGAACACCACCTGAGTGTCACATCAGCCTCATCGGCCTCACGAGCTGATGCATCAGGCCGCCGAGTCGAGGCGCCACGTTATCACGTCGTGATCAACGGATCCTGGGAACGCAGCGTCCGCCAGTACCCGACGCAGACATACAGGTCCCAGAGCGCCACCATCCAGATCACCGCCACGTAGAGCACATCCACCCAGTCCATCCCGCCGGCGGTCTGCAGGATCCCCGCGTCGATGGCGGGGTCCAGGACTTCCTGGGTCAGCACCAGCACGGTGAAGAACACCGCGGCCACCACGTCCAGCGCTGCACGTGCGAGCAGCTGCCACCGGGTCATGCGGCCCCTGACGATGGTCCACACGGCCTGAGCTGCTGCCAGGGCCAGCACCACGTAGTAGGCGGGCAACCAGAAGTCCCACAGCGCGGGGTTGACGAACGGCCCACCGCCGTTGAGGTGTCCCACGTACAAAAACGTGGTGGGCACCAGGGGCAGCAAGGCCACGATCCCGAGGAAGACCAGGCTGGAGATGGCCTCCGCGCGGGCGTCCCGGGCGTTGACCACCTCCAGGTCCAGGTCGTCAACGCTCCACCGGCGCCCTGCACTGTGGCCGGCGCGGCCTCGGTCCCGCGGGGGGACCACACGCTCGAACACGGCGAAGAACCCGGTGACGGCGCCGAAGGCGACGAAGAGCGCGACGACGGCCTCGCCGATGGCCTGTCCGAGCATCCCGCCCAGGTGCCCATCGGGCACCGTGGCGGAGTAGACCACGACGTTGGCCAACAGCGAGACCAGCGCGACCAGGACCAGGACCCAGCGCAGCAACCGGGTGTAGAGGGGGAAGACGTCCGGGCCGATCAGGTAGTTCGGCGCCTCGCGGTACCGGGCGGCCAGGCGGGCCGGGTCCCCGAGTTCCTCGAGCACCTCCCGCTCGGCGGCCGACTCCTCGGCCCCGCCGGCCAGCCGCTCATCCAGCATGTCCGAGGTGAGGGCGAGGAGTTCTTGGGAGATGTCCTGGCGCTGGCCGTCGGGCACGTGGGCGACGACCTGGTCGATGTAGCGACGGGTCAGGGTGGCCATCAGGGGGTTTCCTTCCAGAGTGCGGCCATGCTGGCCGTCAGTCGTGTCCATTCGTCCCGAAGCTCGTCCGCCATCCGGGCGCCGTCCTCGGTGAGGCTGTAGTACTTGCGCGGACGGGGCTCGTCCGTGTTCCACTCGGCCCGCAGCAATCCCTGGCCCTCGAGCCGGCGCAGCAGCGGGTAGAGCGTATTGGCCTCCGCCGCCAGGCCCACGGTCCCGAGGTATTCCAGCAGCGCGTAGCCGTAGCGCGGGGTCCGGCAGGCCAGCAGGCAGGCGACCACGAGGGTGCCGCGCCGCAGTTCCTGCCGGTGGGTCGCGAGGGTGGAGGCCAGTTCTTCGTTCACGCCTCACACAATAGTGTGTAAGACACACTATTACAAGCGTCAGGGGTAATGCGTGAGGCAGGAAGCTCAGGCCGTCAGTGGCGTCACGTCATAGACGAGCCGGGCCCATTCGCCGATCTTCTCCGCGGAGCGCAACCTCAGGCGGTCCCACGTCACATCGCCGGCGAACAGGGGCTTTCCCGCGGCCAGGGTGACCGGAGCCACCGTGAGCGCGATCCGGTCGAGGGCCCCGGCGGCCAGGAACTGGGCCGCGAGACCGCCACCGCCCATCATCCAGATATCCCCCTCCCCGGCAGCCGCACGGATCTCGGGAAGGTGCCGGCCGACGTCGCCGGTCAGGATCCGCACCTGGGCGCCCTCCGGGACCGGAAGCGCACGGCTCGAGAACACGAAGACGGGCTGGCTGCCCACACTGTCCTGCCACTTCTCCGGGTGCGCCCGCAGGTCCTCGCTGTCCAGCAGCCATTCATAGGTGGTGGAGCCCATGACCAGGGCGGTCGCAGACTCCATGAAGGGCTTGAGGTCTGGCTGCTCGCCGGGGATCTCGAACAGCCAGTCCAGGGAGTTGTCCTGGGTGGCGAGGAAGCCGTTCAGGGTGGCGGCGGTTTCGTAGATGACGGCCATGCGCGCAGGGTAGCAGGGAGGGCGCGGCGACCGGCAGGTCCCCAGGACCACAGGCACCCCCACAGGCACCCCTTGAGGCGCCCGCGGAGGCGTCGGCAATATTCCGGCGCCGTCCGCCGTTATGCCGGTCATGACCCCACACTCCCTCTCCGGCCTGCCCGTGTCCCTCCTCGACCGCGCCAACTCCCTGACCGGGGTCACGGAGTCCGAGGTCCTGGGCGGGGTCATCGCCCGGGCCCGGCGTGCCGAGACCTTGGGGTATCGGCGCTTCTGGGTGGCGGAGCACCACGGCGTGCCGGGTATCGCGGGCTCCGCGCCGACGCTGCTCATGACCGCCATCGCCGCGGCCACCGAGCACCTGCGGGTGGGTTCCGGCGGTGTCATGCTGCCCAACCACCAGCCGCTGGTCGTCGCCGAGCAGGCGGCCACGCTCCAGGCGCTGTTCCGCGGCCGGATCGACCTCGGCCTGGGTCGCTCGGTGGGGTTCACCCCCGCGGTGCGCCGAGCCCTGCGCCGGGACAAGGACGCGGCGCAGCAGTTCCCGGACGACCTGGCCGAGCTCCTCACGTACCTCGGGGGCACCGCCGACATCGCCGCCCGGCCGCAGGACCATGCCGCCACCCCGGTGTTCGTGCTGGCGACCGGGCAGGGACTGAGGTGGGCCGCGGAGGCCGGGCTGGCCGTTGTGGTGGGCGGGCCGTCCCTGTTCCAGCGCGGTACCCCGGCCGCACCGTTGGCCGGGCACGAGGGCCTGGCGCGTTACCGCCGGGACTTCCGCCCCTCGCGGTGGTTCGCCGAGCCCTACGTGATCGTCTCGGCCACGCTCGCGGCGGCGGACACCCCGCAGGCCGCCCGGGACCTGGTGCTGCCGGAGGCCTGGGCGCTGGCCCAGTCCAGGGTCGCGGGCGAGTTCCGCCCTCTGGTTCCGGTGGCGGAGATCAAGGCGTTGCACGACGCCGGCTCCGCCACCGAGCGTGATCGGCGTCGGGTCGCGGAGAGCCTCGCCACCGGCATCCACGGCACCCCGGAGCAGGTGCGCCGTGGCGTGGAGGCGCTGGTGGCCTTCACGGGCGCCGACGAAGTCCTGGTGACCGGCGGTATGAGCGATGCGGCAGGTCAACGCCGCTCGGATGATCTGGTGGCGGGTCTGTTCGCCTGAGTTCAGGCCCGGCTCGGGATCACGCTCAGTCTCACGCTCAGGCGCTGCGCCGCCGGATCAGCCACCGTGAGTGCAGCCGCTCGATGACCTTGACCACGGCGCCCACACCGATCGCGGAGAGGGCCGTGCCCTCGCGGACGCCGAACAGCTCACCGAGCAGGAGCAGGGACAGCGCGACCGCCAGGACCACCAGGGACCAGTCGAAGAGCTGCTTCACGGTGCCGAAGCGCATCCCGATCACCTGGTGCAGGGTGAAGACGATCCCGTCTCCGGGCAGGTAGGCGACCTTCGCCACCACCTCGACGTAGACGCCCACCGCGATCACGAGGACACTCGCCACCGTCCACAACACCTGCTCGGCATAGTGTTCCGGGGTGATCCAGCGGGTCGCCCAGAGCGCGGCGTCGCACATCAGACCGAAGACCACGGCAATGGGGACCTGGATGAACTGGAAGGGCGGGAACCGGCGCCGGAGCAACAGGACCTGGAGCACCACGAAGAACACGTTCATGCCCATCAGGAACGTGCCGACCGTCATGGGGGTGACTTCGGCCTGCACGGTGGGGATGGTGGAGATCGGGGTGGCACCCAGCCCGGCGCGGATGCTCAGGGCCACCCCCAGCGCAATCAGGCACACCCCCACGAGGAACCGCACCCACCGCCAGACCAGCGACCGCTCCGGTGATGTCTGCTCTGCCTCAGTTCCCACCGCAGTCACTCTAGGCGACGCGGAACCGGCCCAACGGCAGACTCAGGCGGACCGGAGCCGCACCGCCCGCCAGAAGCGCTGTAGGTACTGGGGCGGCTCGGGGGAGCCCATGCCCTCGGTGGTCAGCAGCACCCCGGCCACTCCGGTGGCGGGGTCCACCCAGAGGCTCGATCCCGTCCCGCCGTCCCAGCCGAACCGGCCGCTGCGGTCGATGCCGACCCCGAGGCCCCAGCCGTGCCCTTCGGGCAGGAAGCCGCGTCCCATCTGCCGACCCGCCTCGGTGGTGGTGTCCGTGGTCATCGCGCGCACGGAGTCCGCGGTGAGTACCCGTCCGTGCGGGCCCCTCCCGCCATCCAGCAGCATCGTGGCGAAGCGCATCAGGTCGGCCGCCGTGGAGACCAGGCCCGTGGCGGCCGAGGGGAACGGGGGTGGCTCCAGCAGACTCCTGTCACCGGTCGGAAGGACCTCCGCCGGCCCGCCGCCGGCGTCCGGGAACCCGTGCCGGGGCACCCGGTCTAGTTGCCCCTCGGACACGGTGTATCCGGTCTCGTCCATCGCCAGCGGCTTCAGGATCCGTTCGCGCAGGATCGCGTCGAAGCCCTGACCGGTGGCGGCCTGCAGCACCACGGTGAGTGCGTCGAAGGAGGACTGGTAGAGCCACCCCTGCCCGGGCTGATGGGCCATCGGCAGGCCCGCCGCCCGCTCGGCCCACGCGGCCGGGTACAGGCCGGGGACCCGCCAGCCCGAGTAGAGTCCGGCCGCCGCGGTGGCGGCGGAGAGGGCATCCCCCTCCGGGGCGACCAGGTCATAACCGAGCCCGAAGCCCATCGCCAGCAGGTCTCGCACCGTGGTCGGGCGGGACGCCGGCACGTTCTCGGACAGAGGCCCATTCCGGGTGGCCAGCACGCGGCGCCCGGCCCAAGTCGGCACGAACCGCTCCACCGGATCGTCCAGGGAGAGCACCCCGTCCTCGGCGAGGGCGAGGGTCACCGCCGCGGCGATCGGCTTCGTGACCGAGGCGATCCGGATCAGCGCGTCTCCCGGCACCTCCCCGGGGGCCTGAAGCGCCACCTGCCGGCCGGCGTCGTGCCCGGTGGTCAGGGACCAGACCAGCCCGGGGAACTGCATATCCTGCACGGCGGCGCGCATCTCGGCGCCGACCCGATCGAACAGGTCCGTCATCGGCGGGACTCAGGCCAGGGTGGCGTCCACGCTGACGTCCTTCACGCCGGCGAGCGCCTGGGACACGGGGCACTGATCCTTGGCCTCACTGGCGATCTTCACGAAGTCCTCCGTGGAGATCCCCTCGACCTGGCCCTTGACGACCAGGAGGATCTTCGAGATGCCCACCCCGGGCTCGAACGTGACGTCCGCGGTGGTGTCCAGGTGGGTGGGGGCGGTGCCGTTCTCCTTGAGCATGTTCGAGAACTGCATGGTGTAGCAGGTGGCGTGGGCCGCGGCGAGCAGCTCCTCGGGGTTCGTGGTGGAACCGGCCTCCTCCGCGCGGGCCTTCCAGTTCACGTCGAAGGTGCCGGAACCGGAGGTCTTCAGGGTCGTAGAACCGGACCCGGTGAACAGGTCTCCGTCCCATGAGGTGCTGGCCTGGCTGACGATAGGACGGGGCATGGTGTTCCTCCTGAAAGGCGTCGGGGGGCAGCTGATTCCGCTACCCTTTCCACCGTATCCAGAATCCCGGAGGGATGTCAGGGTTCGGGCGTGACGGAGGGGATGCTGCGCAGAGGAGGACTCTCGGTCTGCATTTCCTGGGCGTCCCGGAGCTCAGACCGTCACCACCACGTTGCCCACCGGGCTGTGATGCTCGACGGCGGCCACGGCCTGATGCGCCTCGGCCAGCGGCCAGGCGGCGGAGACCACGGGGGTGAAGCGCCCCTCGGCCACCAGCCCCGCCACCCGTGCGTAGACGGCTGTGGTCCGGCGTCGGGTCACGGGGGAGCCGCCCACCTCACGGGCCAGGTCATAGTCGGCGGCGCTGCGCAGCGGCAGGAGGGCTTGTCCGCGTGACGGCGGCGCGTCCGGCCGCAGCAGTCCGGCGGCCTGCCGCAGGACCTCGCCCCCCACGGAGTCGATCACCCCGTCCACACCCGCCGGGGCCAGCTCGCGTACCCGGTCCACCCAGCCGACGCCCTTGGGCACGTGCACGGCGCCGAGACCCTCCACGGCCGGCCGTTTGGACTCCGAGGCCACGCCCAGCACGCGCAGACCGCGCAGCCGGGCCAGCCCGCAGGCCGCCGTGCCCACGGCTCCGCCGGCCCCGAGGACCAGCAGCGTGGAGCCCTCGGCCAACTCCAGCTCGTCCAGGGCGTCGAAGGCGGTGGCCACTGAGACGGGGATCGAGGCGGCCTGTTCCACGCTCACACCGGCGGGTCGCTGCGCGGTGGCTGCCGCCTCCAGCAGGACCAGCTCGGATATCGATCCGGTGCCGCTGGCCGTGGAGCCGAACACCTGATCGCCGGGCGCGAACTCTTCGACCCCGGGACCCACCCGGAGCACCTCGCCGGCCGCCTCACGGCCCATGGCCATGGGGAACCGCACCGGGATCCGTCCCTGCCGCAGCCCCGAGCGGACCTTGACGTCTGCAGGATTGACCCCGGAGGCGTGAAGCCGGATGAGGACCTGGCCGGCCGCGAGAACGGGGTCCTCCAGCTGGATCAACCGGGTGACCTCGGGCCCGCCGTACTCCGTGAATCCGAATGCGCGCATGGACCCAGTCAAGCAGAGCGCCGGTCGGTGAGGTCCCCTGAAGACGGCGGACGGTGAAGGGTTCTAGAGCATTCCATCCCTTGACACCCTGTGACCGGGACCGTTGCGAAATCCTCAGGAGACCCTGGCGTCGGCACGCAATCGAGCGGTGGTCGGCCGTGGACGCCGGGGCCGCGGTGGACTTACTCTTCTCCCGTTCCCACTCCGGCCGCCTGCTCTCCCCCGAGGCCGCGGCCCGCGCCCTGCCTCCGGTGCTGTTGCCGGTACCGTGCCTGACCCATCCGCCGTGTCATGACGTTCCCTCTCCATCGGAGATCCACCATGCCCAAGAGCCCCCTGCGCGCCTCCGCCATCGCGGCCGCCAGTTGCCTCGCCCTATCCGCCACGCTGATCGCCGCGCCCGCCCAGGCGCATCGCTCCCCCGAACCACCGGTCCCCTCGACGGTCGCCGAAGGCCTCGCCGGGCCGTTGGCCCTGGGCCTCGGGGACCGCCACGAGCTGTTCGTCACCCAAGCCTTCCTGGGCAACCTCTCCAAGATCGACCGTCGGGGCCGGGTCTCCACGGTGGCCCAGATGCCGCCGGGAGAGCCCACTCCCGAGGGGTCCTCCAACGAGATCTCCGGGGTGGACGTCTCCGGCGGCTCCACGTTCCACATCGAGACCGACTACCTGGCCGGGTTCAGCCACATCGTCAAGACCTCGGCCCGGGGCAAGCGCTCCGTGGTCAGCCGGGATTTCCTCGCCCACGAGGCCAAGACCAACGCAGACGGGCGGGTCAAGTACGGATTCGTGGGACTCAAGGGCCAGTGCGCGAGCGATCTGGCGGCACTGGAAAACCAGATCGGTCAACACCTGGTCAGCGAGTCCCGCGGCGAGAACTTCTCCCACGCCTACCAGCTGGACGTCACCCGGCATGCCACCTATGTGGCCGACGCCGGCGCCAACGCCCTGCTGAAGGTCTCCCCGAAGTCCGGGAAGATCTCCACCATCGCCGTCCTGCCGCCCGTTAAGGTCACCGCCGGACCCGAGCTGATGGGTGCGCTCAACACGGTTCTGGCCGGGATGCCGCAGCTGCCGGAGGGCACCACCGCGCCGGACTGTCTGCTCGGCAAGACCTTCGTGGGTGAGCCCGTGCCCACGGACGTGGAGATGGGCCGGGACGGCCAGCTCTACGTGACCACCCTGGCCGGGATCCTCGGGGAGTCCCTGCCTCTGAGCCACGTGTACAAGGTCGACCCCCGGCATGGCAAGATCCGCACGGTCGCCACCGGACTGCACGGCACCACCGGGGTGGCTGTGGCCTCGAACGGCACCGTGTTCGCCGCGGAGATGTTCGGCGGCAAGGTCTCCGTCATCAAGAAGGGGTCCCAGAAGGCCACCACTCTATTCACCGCCGACTCCCCCGGGGACGTCGAGGTGAAGGGCAACACCGTCTACGCGACCACCGGCGTCTTCGATCCCGAAGGCAACGGCAAGGTGGTGACGGTGGAGTACCAGCAGCGCGGCCGTCGGTGATGACCCGCTGACCCTCCAGGTCCCGCTGCACCGAATGCCACACTGATCCAGCCGACCGCCCCTTGCCCGGCGGTCCCCGCCCCGCCAGAGTTGGTGGTATCCGGTGACCGCCGGGCAAGGCCGCGTCCGAGACACCCCCGGACCCGGATGAACACACCGACCTGACCGAGGAGGACCACGTGACGCAGAGACGGACGGAGGGCGCCGAGGGCGCCAGCCCAGAGGTCGAGAAGCTCACCGAGCAACACTGCTGGGAGTTGCTGCGCCACGCTGAGATCGGTCGCCTGGCGGTGTGGGTGGAGAACCACCCCGAGATCTTCCCCGTGAACTTCGCGGTGGACCAGGGCGCCCTGATATTCCGTACCGCCGAGGGGACCAAGGCCTCCGCGGCCCTGGGCGACTCAGCCGTGGCCTTGGAGACCGACGGCCCGGACGCCGAGTCCGGGACCGCGTGGAGCGTGGTGGTCAAGGGCCGGGCGGAGCAGATCACGGAAACCGCCGATCTCATGGACACCGTGCGCCTGCCGCTGTTCCCCTGGCAGGGTGGGGAGAAGGGGAAGTTCATCCGCATCGTCCCGACCGAGGTCACCGGCCGCCGCTTCCCCATCGTCTCCCCCGAGTGGTGGCGCACCCCGTTGCAGGACGTGCCGCACGCGGCGGAGGAGTAGGACACCTCCGCCCCGGAGGCACGGTGTTGCTCACGTCATCACCTTGCCGTTCAGGCGAACGAGAGCCCCAGCCCCTTCGCGTGCTCACTGGTCGCCCTCGCCAGACGCACGTCCCGGCTGGTGACGCCTCCGACGTCGTGGCTGGACCAGGTGACCTGCACGGAGGGGTAGGTCAGGACCAGGTCCGGGTGGTGATTGTTCTCCTCCGCGGAGGCGCCGATGAGGTTGACGAGCTCCAGTCCGGTGGCGAAGGACTTCGTGGCGAACGTGGCTGTCAGGGTCCCCTCGTCCTCGGTCCAGCCGTCCAGTCCGGCCTCGGCGATCTCGGCGATCTCGGCGGAGGTAAGGGTCTTCTTCGGGTCAGGCTTCGATTCGCTCATGGAACCATCCTCCCGCCGGACACCGGCACCTGGCCACCCCCGGCTCCTCCGCGTCACCACAGGGGTCATCCCAGAGGTCACCCCACCGGGATGCTTCCCTTCAAACTCGCCGGATCGGTCACCGGCTCGTCCGCAGTCCGCGCGATCAGCTCGCGCGCCAGCTTCACCGAGTCCCAGACATTCCACAGCAGCACCCCGCGCACCGAACCCACGGGGTTGAGGTAGTAGACCACGCCGGTGGAGTGGTCCGGTTCCCCGTCCGCCCCCACGGCCCAGTCCTCCAGCGTGGTGTGGCGGGTGTCCAGCTCGCCCACGGCCTCGTAGCCGTAGTCGAACAGATCGGACCAGAAGAACGGGGTGGTCCGGTAGGGCTTGTCCGCCCCGGCCATGTTGCGCCCGGCCACCTTGCCCATGGTCTCCGCGGCGGAGGCGTGCTCCACGCGGCGGACCCCCAGGAGCCGGTCCGGATACCGGGCCACGTCGCCGGCCGCGTAGATGCTGTGCGCGCCGGTGCGCAGATGCTCGTCCACCAGGACTCCGTTGTCCACGGCCAGCCCGGCAGCCCGGGCCAGTTCCGTGCGGGGTTCCACCCCCACCCCGATCACGGCGGCATCCGCGGCGATCTCGGTACCGTCCTCGAGGCGGACGGTGACCCCGTCCTCCCGCTCCGTTCCGCCGGACAGTCGACCGACGACGATCTCGACGCCGCGATCCCGGAACTCCTGCGTGACCGTGCGGGCCAGAGACGCGGGGAACATCTGGGCCAATAACGGTTCGCCGGTGGCCACCAGGGTCACCCGGACGCGGTTCTGGGTCAGCACCGCCGCGACCTCGGTGCCGATGTACCCGCCGCCGACCACCACCACGTGCGCCCCGGGCACCGCGAGCTCCCGCAACCGGCGGTAGTCGGCTACGGTCCGGTAGTAGATGACCCGGTCCCCGGGCTCCAGGCCGGCGGTGCGCGGCTCGGCACCCGTGGTCAGCAGGAGTTTCCCGTATCTCACGGACCGGCCGCCGGCCAGGGTGATCGAGTGCTCGTCCGGGGTCAGGGACGCCACCCTGGTGCCGAGGTGGACCTGTGTGCCGGCGTCCGGAGCTGAGTCCGAACCGGCGGCGCCGGAGATCATGAGCGATCCCTCCAGGGAGGCCTCCGGGTCCACCCACAAGGTCTTGGACAGGTCCGGGCGGTAGACCGGTGCGGCGGTGTCCGCGCCGAACACCCCGATGCTGCCGCTCGCGTCCTCCGTCCGGATGCCCTCGATCGCCTTCGCCGCGGCCATGCCGGCCCCCACGATCACGTAGTCGTAGGCCTCCCGCACCTCGTCCGTGTGCACGCCCTCGGCGCTCGGGTCCAGGGCCGGCAACGGACCCTCGGCCGACCGGTGCTGATCCTGATGGTCCTGCCCGCCGTGAGGCTCAGCCCTCTTCTGCTGCCGCTGCATCCACTCGCCCAGGGTCACGCCGTCCACGATCGCCGCCTCCGGGATCAGCCCGCCGCTGGCCATGGCCCGGCCGAACAGGGGCACCTCGAGGATCCTCCGCGGGGCCTTGCCCCCGGCCGAGCCCAGTACCTGGACCATCCTCCGGGCCACCTCGGCCGCCGTCGCGGTCTCGGGCCCGCGGATGGTGACGGTGCGCACCGGGGGTTCCCGGCCGGCGTCGGACCCTGCTTTCTGGTCCCCGGCCGGCCGCACGGCTTCCTCGGCCACCAGGCGCGCCACCGACTCGGCCGCGACCGGAGCCATCCTCATAGTCGGCATGAGGGCCACCGGCCCCAGGGTGGTCATCTGCAGCATCATCGGCACCAACTCGAACCACTGGGTTGAGTGGATGAGGGTCACCGGCAGGCCGGAGGACCGGTAGGCGTGCTCCTGGGCGGCCTTGCCCCGGTAGTACCCGTAGGCCTTGTTGACCTCGCCGTCCGTTGCCCCGGCGATGGACACGCACACCAGACGCCCGACGCCGGCCCGGCGGGCCTCCGCACAGATGTTCCCCGCCGTGGTGGTGAAGAACGCGATGGCCTTCGCGGCGCTGAAGCTGACCTGGCTGAGCGAGTCGACCACGGCGTCTGCGCCGGCGAACGCCTCCCGCAGGCCGCGCCCCGTGAAGGCGTCCACGCCCGTGGAGCGGCTGGCCGCGACCACCTCGTGTCCGTCTGCGCGCAGCAGGTCCACGAGGAGTGTTCCGAGGGTTCCAGAGGCACCGAGCACCACGATTCTCATGGACCGCATGCTAGGTGCCCCGGGGGCTCCGGCGGCAGGGGCCATCGACGGAGACCCACCGATGGTCCGGCTCTCCGTGACGCACGACTGAGCGGCCTGGGGGTATAGCAGGCTAGACGTCCACCACCCGCAGGTGGTCCGCCCCGGTGGCCCCGCCCACGGCAAAGGACCGTTCCCCCACCACCGCGAATCCCAGCTTCTCGTAGAAGGCGTTGGCGCGGGTATTGGCCTGGTTCACGCCCAGCCACACCTGGCGGTGGCCGCGCTGCCGGGCCGCGTCCAAGGTGGCGCGCATCAGGGTCCCGGCGGCCCCGGTGCCCCGGGCGGCGTCCAGCACGTACATCTTGCTGAGGTAGGCGGGCCCGGCGTCCGGATCCGGCTCGCCGTGGTTGCCGAGGACCACTCCGGCGTCCATCCCGGGCGGGGGCTCCTCCATGGGGGCCAGGTCCAGGAGTGTGTAGCCCACCGGCATGTTGCCCAGGGGGCTGCCATCGGTCGGTTCCACCACCAGGACGCGGTACCGCGGATCTGTCAGGTACCCGGCGAAGGCCCCGGGCGAGAGGTGCTGCGCGATAAAGGCCCGGACGTCCGCTGCGGGCATCTGCGGCGGGCAGGCATCCGGGAAGGTGCGGGCAGCCAGATCGCTCAGGAGCACGGCCTCGTCCGGGCGGGCGGAGCGGACCGTCACGGCCGGTGTTGCTGGCATGACTGGTGTGGTTGGTGTGGAGGGGGGTTCCATGCGTCCGTGGCTAGCGGGGATTCTCAGGGCCACAGGATCCATCCGCCCGCGCCCAGGCAGGCCAGGCAGGCCAGCCAGAACACCCCGGTCCACACCCCGGCCGGCAGACCCGTCAGTCCCGCCAGCTGGTCGGCGTCGCTCGCCGGGGCACCGCCCGGCCGGCCGTGACCATGCGGGCGCCGGGGCCGGCGTCGTTGGCGTTGCATCTCCATCACCGAGCGCGGGGCGGCCAGCAGCAGTGAGAGGACCACCAGGTAGGCGGCGGCCTGGACCGCCACTGGCGGGGCTGCCCAGGACAGCGCCCCCACCGCCGCGCCGGTGACCAGCACCACCCACAGCCCGTAGAGGTTGCGCACCAGCAACAGCATGAGTGCGCAGGTCAGGACCAGCAGCCACAACCCGCCCGCGGAATAACCGGCACCCACGAGCCAGGCGCCCGCCAGCCCCGCGAGGGCCGGTGCGGGGTAGCCGGCAGCCAGCGTCAGGACCATCCCCGGACCTCGCGGTCGGCCGCGGGAGAGGGTCACCCCGGAGGTGTCCGAGTGCAGGCGGATACCGCTGAGCCGGCGTCCGGCGAGGACGGCCACGAGTGCGTGCCCGGCCTCGTGGACCAGCGTCACCAGGTGGCGGATCACCCGGTAGCCCCAGGGGCTCCAGGCCAGGAGCAGGGCTGCACCGGCCAGAGCCAGGACCAGGGGCAGGTCCAGGGGCGCATGGGTGGCGGTGGCCCGCGCCCAGAGATCCGTCACCACCTCCCCCACCCCGTTCACCGGAGCCACCCTAGGTGCCGGGAGGTCGATCGTCAGAACCCGCCGGCGTCAGGCGCCATGTTGGAGAACCGGGAGTAGTGGCCCTGGAAGCCGAGCACGATCGTCTTGGTGGGGCCGTTACGGTGTTTGGCCACGATCAGATCGGCCTCGCCGGCACGCGGGGACTCCTTGTCGTAGATGTCCTCGCGGTGCAACAGGATGACCATGTCAGCGTCCTGCTCGATCGAGCCGGACTCACGCAGGTCGGAGATCTGCGGCTTCTTGTCCGTGCGCTGCTCCGAGCCACGGTTCAACTGGGACAGCGCGATGACGGGGACGTCGAGCTCCTTGGCGAGCAGCTTCAGCGCGCGGGAGAACTCAGCGACCTCCTGCTGGCGGGACTCGACCTTCTTGCCGGAGCTCATCAGCTGCAGGTAGTCCAGGATGACGAGCTTGAGGTCGTGCTTCTGCTTGAGCCGGCGGCACTTGGCGCGGATCTCCATCATGGACATGTTGGGGGAATCGTCGATGAAGAACGGGGAGTCGTTGAGGCGACCCACGGTCGCGGCGATCTTGGACCACTGCTCGTCCCGGATGGTGCCCTTGCGCAGGTCCTGCAGGGCGATCGTGGCCTCCGCCGAGAGCAGCCGCATGGCGATCTCGTTCTTGCCCATCTCGAGGGAGAAGAACACGGAGGTCATGTTGCTCTTGATGGCAGCGGAACGGGCGAAGTCCAAGGCCAGGGTGGACTTGCCCACGGCAGGACGGGCCGCGATGACGATCATCTGCCCGCCGTGCAGCCCCTGGGTCAGCTCATCGAACTCGTAGAAGCCCGTGGGCACCCCGGTCATCCCTTCGCCCTGGGATCCGGCCGCCTCGATCTCGTCCACCGTGTGCTCGAGGATCCCGGACAGGGGCACGTAGTCCTCGGACTGGCGGGTCTCGGCGACCTTGTAGATCTCGGCCTGGGCCTCGTTGACGATCTCCTCGACCTCGCCGTCCTGGCCGTAGCCCATCTGGACGATCTTGGTGCCGGCCGTCACCAGGCGGCGCAACACGCCCTTCTCGCGGACGATCTCGGCGTAGAAGCCTGCGTTGGCGGCCGTCGGAACAGATTGGACCAGCTCGTGCAGGACGGCCGGGCCACCGATGCGCGAGAGTTCCTGCCGCTTGTTCAGCAGATCAGCCACGGTGACGGCGTCAGCGGGTTCGCCGCGGCCGTAGAGGTCGATGATCGCCTCGTAGACCATCTCGTGGGCGGGCTTGTAGAAGTCATTGCCGCGGAGCAGCTCCACCACGTCCGCGATGGCGTCCTTGGAGAGCATCATGCCGCCGAGCACGGACTGCTCAGCTACGAGGTCCTGTGGTGGAAGAAGGCCGGCCCGCGAGCCACCGGCGCCGTCGGTGGAATCAAAATCCTGTGATGCCAAGTACTTGATTCCCTCTCCCGTAACCGGACGGCCCGGCAACTCCTCGCGGTGCGATGTCCCCCATGGAATCCGCCGCACCAGACCCAACTGGGACAGCGGATTCCGCAGGCGTCGAACGCCGGATGTGCGCCGTGGATCCACGGCCAATACCCGGCTTCGCCTGAAGGGGATACCACGTGACACTACTCGTCGGCAGGACGCGCCTCAACCGCGTGTTCCACACCCCCTGTGGATAACATGTGGATTCCACGGCGTGTTGTGTGCACAGCGTGGGGACAACTCCGGGGATTACTCGGTGGATATCCACGTATCTGTGAGCTGACATGGACGTTTGATGGATCAGGGCTGTGGATAGAAAAGAATTTCCTTGGGGATTACTCCGAGGTACGTACCATCGACAACCGGTTTGGCGCAAAGTGCCCGCCTCCGGTTTCAGAGTTATCCACAGTTTGTCCACATGGTTTGTACCGGCGGTTGTATGCCGCTCCCGCGCTCATTCCGGCCACCGCCCCACCAGCCGGGCCCACCGCCTGTCACATCCGTCACGTCCGTGCGGGGTTCACCCGCCGTTCATCCCCTGACGGTTTCACATTCCCTCCGGAGAGAGGGACTGGAATGATAGGGCCATGAGTGGCCATGAAAACAAGACGAAGCCCACCGGGACTCCGGTGGACGAGTTCATCGCCCACGTGGAGCACGCCGTCCGCCGAGCCGACGCGGAGGTGTTGGATGAGATGTTCCGGCGCGTGACGGGTGCGGAGCCACAGATGTGGGGACCGACCATGGTGGGGTACGGCGCCTACCACTACGAGTACGCCTCCGGTCACAGCGGCGACGCCCTTGCGGTCGGTTTCTCGCCCCGCAAGGCCAGCCTCTCGCTGTACGGACTGACCATGCAGCCCGAGGCCGCCGCGCTCCTGGAACGTCTCGGCAAACACCGGATGGGCAAGGGATGCCTCTACGTCAACACGCTGAAGGATGTGGACGTGGAGGTCCTCGAGGAGCTGATGCGGACCGGGTACCGCTACGTGACCCAGCAGCTCGACCAGTCCCGGCCCCCTGTGCACCAGCACTTCGACGCCGCAGCCGCCACCTGGGACCAGGAACCCCGTAAAGCCGAGGAGGCCCGACTCCTGGCGCAGTCCATCACCACCGCACTGCCGCTGACGGGCGCTGAGCGGCTCCTGGAGTACGGAGCGGGTACCGGACTGGTCTCCCAGGCACTGGCCTCGCACGTGGCCAGCGTGACGCTGGCAGACAGCTCTGAGGGGATGCGCCGGGCGGCCCAGGAGAAGGTGTCCTCGGGGGCCCTGCCGGCAGGGACCCGAGTCTGGGACCTGGACCTGGAGTCCGGGGCCGTCCCGGCGGATCGCTTCGACCTCCTGGTGGCCAGCCTGGTGCTCCACCACGTTCAGGACATCCCTCGGGTCCTGGCCGGATTCCACACCCTGATAGACGCCGGCGGCCACCTGGCGATCGCGGACCTGGATACCGAGGACGGCAGTTTCCACGCACACGTTCCGGGCTTCAACGGTCACTCGGGCATCAGCCGTGACCAGCTCACCGAGTGGTTGGACACCGCGGGATTCGAGGACACCACCATCCGCGACAGCTTCGAGATCGACAAGGAGGGCACCGCCTTCCCCGTCTTCCTCGCCACCGCCCGCCGGCGTTGACGGCCCCGGCGCTCCAGCCGGCCAGGCGCTCCGAGGGGTCTGGCGCTCTGGCAGCACTGGGTGCGCACACGCCAGAGGCCGGCCGGTTCCCCTTCAGGGGAGCCGGCCGGCCTCTGGTCCGGGGCAAGAGGCCGCCCGGGGGCGGCCTCCGGACTCATCCCGGTGGTGCCGCGTGTCTACTTCTTGGCGGCCTTGGCAGCGACGACGTCCAGGTCGATCACGGCCAGGACATCCTCCTGCAGACGGGCGTGAGCCTGGAACCGGCCGGTCACCTTGATGGCGGTCGGCAGGGTCACCACGCGCTTGTCGATGCTGCCGAGACCGGCAGCCTGCACGGCGTCGGCCACGTCGGCGGCCTTGACGGCGCCGAACAGGCGGCCGCCTTCACCGGCGGTGACCACGAGCTTGACCGGGGACGCCTGGAGCTTCGCTGCCAGGGCCTGGGCCTCCTCGAGGGACTTCACGGCGCGGATCTCGCGAGCAGCCTTGATCGATTCGATCTGCTTCTCCCCGCCCTTGGTCCACGTGGTGGCGAAACCGCGCGGCAGCAGGTAGTTGCGGGCGTAGCCGTTCTTGACGTCGACGACGTCACCGGCGGAGCCCAGGCCAGTTACTTCCTGGGTCAGAATAAGCTTTGCCATCTGGTATCTGTTCCTTCCTCGACTCGGGCGATCAGCCGCGGCCAGCGCCGGAGTAAGGCAGCAAGGCCACCTCACGGGCGTTCTTGATGGCCTGGGCGATCTTGCGCTGCTCCTGCACGGTCACGCCGGTCACGCGACGCGCGCGGATCTTGCCGCGGTCGGAGATGAACTTGCGCAGCAGTGCAACATCCTTGTAGTCGATGACGGTGATGTCAGCGGCCTTCAGGGGGTTGGACTTTGGTTTGGGCTTACGGATTTCAGCCTTCGCCATCGTGGTGCTCCTTCGTTATTCGGGAGCCCGCAGAACGGTTCTGCGGGATGGGATCGCGGGTGGCGAGCCACCTGCGAGCCGTGCGGGAAACGGTTCCTACACGGCGTTCGGCCGGTTGGCGCCCGAGGGCGCCGCGGGCCGGGGTGGAACTGGTGGGATACCAGCTCCGGATGATTCAGTGATCGATCAGAGGCACGGGATCAGAACGGCGGTTCGTTGTTGCCCGGGGTGTCCCAGGAGCCGGCGGAGGTGGAGGACCCACCCCACGGATCGGCCTGCTGACCGCCGCCTCCGGCGCCCCAGCCGGCGTTTCCGCCGCCCTGGCCGCCGCCACCCTGATTGAAGCCGCCCCCCTGAGCGCCGCCGCCGAAGCCGCCGCCACCCGAGTTGCCACCGAAGCCGCCCCCGCCGGAGCGGTTGGACTTGGTGACCTTCGCGGTGGCGTAGCGCAGCGAAGGTCCGATCTCATCGCAGTCCAGCTCGTAGCTCGTGCGCTTCTCGCCCTCTCGGGTCTCGTAGCTCCGGGCCTTGAGCCGACCCTGGGCCACCACGCGGGTGCCCTTGGTCAGCGATTCGGCCACGTTCTCGGCCGCCTCACGCCAGATCGACGCGCGGAGGAACAGGGTTTCCCCGTCCTTCCACTCGTTGGCCTGGCGATCGAACGTCCGCGGCGTGGAGGCGATGGTGAAGTTGGCCACGGCTGCACCCGAGGGGGTGAACCGCAGTTCCGGGTCGGACGTCAGGTTTCCAACAACGGTGATGACGGTTTCTCCGGCCATGGTGCCTCCTGTAGAGCCTTGAGTCAGTGCTGTTCGGCGGTGATATCGGCGTGGGGGTGCGGCTGCCTCGAAGGTGCCAACACAGTCGTTACTCTGCGGGCTCCGCGGAGATCTTCTGCTCTTCCGGGCGGATGATCTTGGTGCGGAGGATGGTCTCGTTCAGACCCAGCAGTCGGTCCAGTTCCTTGGAGGTCTCCGGGGAGCTGGTGAAGTTGATGACCGCGTAGATGGCCTCAGCCTTCTTCTGGATCTCGTAGGACAGGCGGCGCCGGCCCCAGAGATCGAACTTGTCCACGGAGCCGCCGTCCTTGGTGACGACCTCCAGGTACTTCTGCAGGGTCGGTTCAACGGTGCGTTCATCCACATCGGGATCAACCAGCACCATCAGTTCATATGCACGCATGCGAACCCACCTCCTTTGGGCTGACGGTCACGGTACTTCCGTAACAGGAGGTTCTGTGCGATGTCCTCTGCGCGGAGTCCGTCATGGGACGGCACGCAGAAAACCTTGGCTATCTTACCCTGTCCCCGCCGTGGCCGCGAACCGAAAAGTCCGGGCCACACCCAGTCTGGACCGCCCCCGAGCGAGGGGCCGGCGGCGTCCCGGTCATCGGTGGACAACCCGCCGGCTACGGGCCGCTGTGCAGTACGGCAGTGCAGTACGGCAGTGGATGACGGCTCTCAGACTCCGGCGTAGAACGCCCCCACAGCCCCGGCCAATCGCTCCGGATCCTGGGCCCCGCACATCTCGCGGGCCGAATGCATGGAGAGCAGCCCGATGCCCACGTCCACCGTGCGGATCCCCAGCCGCGTGGCGGAGATCGGGCCGATCGTGGACCCGCAGGGCACCGCGTTGTTGGAGACGAACTCCTGGAACGGCACCCCGGCCACCCCGCACCAGCGGGCGAAGGCGGCAGCTCCGGCGGCATCCGTGGAGTACCGCTGGTTGGCATTGATCTTCAGCAGCGGCCCACCGTTGGGCCGCGGGTGGTTCACCGGATCATGGCGTTCGGCGTAGTTCGGGTGGACCAGGTGCCCGGCATCGGCGGAGAGCAACCAGGATCCCGCGAAGGACCGGGCCGCGCCCTGACCCTCCACACCCAGGGCCACCAGGACCCGGCGCAGCACGTCCTCCAGCACGGGCCCGGCGGCACCGGAGCGGGAGGCGGAGCCGAGCTCCTCGTGGTCGAATGCCGCCAACACGGGGATCACCGAGGCCCCGGCGGATTCCCCGGCCACCCCATCCGCCACCAGGCCTGCCCCCTCCCCGGAGTCAGCCAGCTGCTCCATCACCACCAGGCCCGCGTGCACGGAGGACAGGTTGTCCAACCGGCCGGAGGCGAAGAACTCCCCGTCGGCCCCGAACAGCCCGGGGGCCTGGGTATCGGCCATCACGACGTCGAAGCCCGCCACCGCGTCCGCGTCCAGTCCCGCGGTACGCGCCAGCACGGCCAGGATGTCGGTGGTCAGGTTCGCATCCCGGCCGGCGGAGCCCCGGGAGTCGTGGTCATCAACGCGGCCCGTTCCCACCACCGGTTCGGCACCCCAGATCGGGTTCAGGTGGCGTTGCCGGTCCAGGGTCAGTCCGTTGTTGGCCTCACGGTCGAGGTGGATGGCCAACTGCGGGAAGCGGGCGATGGGCCCGGTCCGGACGAGATGCTCCCGGCCGTCCACGGACACCATGCGCCCGGCGAAGCAGAGTTCCCGGTCCAGCCATGAGTTCAGCAGCGGGCCGCCGTAGACCTCCACGCCGGCCTGCAACCAGCCCTCCCGCGAGGTCGAGGGACGCGGCTTGAGCTTGAAGGTCGGCGAATCGGTGTGGGCGCCGAGGATGCGGAGCACCGGGACCGGACCGGGCCGCCCGGCCTGCCGGCCGACGTCGGGAATCCGCCAGGCCATCACGGCGCCGTCCCGCACCAGGACGTACCCGCCGGGTTCCGCGGGGAAGTCCTGCTGTTCGTCCAGACGGACGTAGCCCACGGCCTCGAGCCGGCGGGCGACCTCGTGGGCGGCGTGGTAACTCGAGGGGCTGGCCAACACGAAGTCGGAGAGGTCCTGCAGGTGGGGGGACAGATCGGTCATGGTCCCTACCGTACTGGGGGCTGCCTGGAATGGCGCCCCGGGGTGTGGCGGATCTCGGCGTGCGCGCGCACCAGCCAGGGGGCGCGGTCGGGGGCATCGTCGTAGGCCCCGCCCAGGGGGTCGTCCACGGGCAGCCGCCGCGCCTCGGCCGGGTCGAAGCCCAAGGCCTGCAGCCGGGCCGCCGCCTTCGCCGTCCCCTGACCGCCTGGCCCGGTCTGGCCGCCCAGCCAGATCCGGCCACCCGGCAGGGACGCCCGCACCTGGTCCTGCTCCGGATCCAGCATCTGCTCCACCACGCGGGCCATGAGGTACACCGTGGCCGCCACGTGACCCAGGATCGCCAGCACGTAGAAGGTGTCGTCCATGGAGTGCTGGACCTCGGAGCCGGAGGCCCCCTTGGCCAGGTACATCCAGATGGCCCAGAAGTGCAGGACCTCGAGGAACTGCCAGATCAAAAAGTCCCGCCAACGCGGCACGGCGAGCGCCGCCAGCGGCACGAGCCAGATGACGAACTGGGGCGAGTACACCTTGTTGCACAGCACGAAGGCCGCCACGATCAGGAACGCCAGATGCGCCATCCGGGGCCGGTAGCGGCACGCGACCCCGAGTGCGAAGATGGCGCAGCAGCACAGGAAGAAGGCGCCGTAGGCCAGCAGGGACAGTTGCTCGGCGGCGATGACCGGCCCACCGATCTTCTCCAGGGTCACGTTCCAGGCGTGCCAGACGGAGGACAGGCCGGGGCCGCGTTCCCCCGAGAAGGTGAAGAACACGCTCCACGCTGCAGGGTTGGCGATCATCATCGGCAGGTTGACCGCCAGCCAGGCCGCCACCGTGCCGAGGGTGGCCCAGAGGAATGGGGACCACCGCAGCGAGCGCACGGCCAGGATGAGCAGGGCCCCCAGGATCAGCAGCGGATAGAGCTTCATGGCGGCCCCCAGGCCGAAGAAGATGCCCGCCCACAGGGGTTTGCGCCCGCCGAAGAGCCACATCCCGACGGCGAGCAGCCCCACGGCCCAGAGGTCCCAGTTCACGGATCCGGCCAGGATGATGCCCGGGGCCACCGCCACCATGAGTGCGTCCCAGGGCCGGCGCCCCGCTGACTTGGCGGTGACCACCACCGTGATGATCCAGAGCACCGCGGTGAAGACGAAGTTCACGTCCCAATAGGCCAGCGAGGGATTCAGGTCCGAGAACGGCAGCGTCTGGGAGATCACCGCCGCGATCGAGGCGACCACGGACATCAGCACGGGGTATTCGAAGCTCGCCCCCGCGGCGAACGGTGCGAAGGCGTCCTCCGCGAACCCGCGTCCGCCGTACAGCGCCGACCAGTCCGAATAACACCCCGCGTAGTAGACGGCGGGCTGCCCCCAGCCGTTCAACCGGCAGGGAGACTTCAGCAGCACCGCGATCACGGCCGAGAGGGTCGTCACCGCGATCAGCACGCGCATCGGCGTCCAGAACGTCCCTGCCATCCGACCGGGAACCGTGTGCCGGCCCACGGAGCCGCCGAGCATCTCCCGCATCCGGCGCACGAGCCCGTCCGTGCGGGACGGGACAGACGCTGGAAGGGGGGTGCCGGCGTCGGGCCTGGTGGTGTTCCCCGGGGTGCGCAGGCTCATGGTGTCCATCCTAGGAGGGGCGCCGGGCGGGGCCCGCCACCCCTGGGGAATACCGGGCGTGGGGCGGTGGTTGGACACGGATGCGTCTGCCCGCGTCATCCGGCGTAAAGTGGACGGGGTTGTGCCGTGCCCGTTCGGGTCTGCGGCACCCATCAGAATTCTCGTCCCAAGTGATTGGGACCACGGTCCGCCGCGCCCGGTGTGCGGCCCCAGGACCATCAGGACAACAAGGAGTACCGGTGTCGAAGAACCCGATTCGTGTGGCCATTGCGGGCGTGGGCAACTGCGCCACCTCCCTCATCCAGGGGGTGGAGTACTACCGCAAGGCCTCTGCGGACGAGAAGGTCCCCGGCCTGATGCACGTCCAGTTCGGTGACTACCACGTCTCGGACCTCGAGTTCGTGGCCGCCTTCGACGTGGACGCCAAGAAGGTCGGCCTGGATCTCTCCGAGGCCCTGAACGCCTCGGAGAACAACACCATCAAGATCGCCGATGTCCCCGCCACCGGCGTGAGCGTGCTGCGCGGACCCACCCTGGACGGGCTCGGCAAGTACTATCGCGAGACCATCGAGGAGTCGGACGCGGAGCCGGTGGACGTGCTCCAGGTCCTGAAGGACACCCGGGCGGATGTCCTCGTCTGCTACCTGCCCGTGGGCTCCGAGGAGGCGGCGAAGTTCTACGCGCAGGCCGCCATCGATGCCAAGGTCGGCTTCGTCAACGCCCTGCCCGTCTTCATCGCCGGGACCCCGGCCTGGGCAGAGAAGTTCACCGCCGCAGGGGTGCCGATCGTGGGCGATGACATCAAGTCGCAGATCGGTGCCACCATCACCCACCGCGTCATGGCCAAGCTCTTCGAGGATCGCGGCGTCACCCTGGACCGTACGTACCAGCTGAACGTGGGCGGCAACATGGACTTCAAGAACATGCTTGAGCGCGAGCGCCTTGAGTCCAAGAAGATCTCCAAGACCCAGGCCGTCACCTCCAACACCTCCGCGAAGCTCGGCGAGGACGACGTGCACATCGGCCCCTCGGACTACGTGTCCTGGCTGGACGACCGCAAGTGGGCCTTCGTCCGCCTCGAGGGTCGCAACTTCGGCGACGCCCCCGTGTCCTTGGAATACAAGCTCGAGGTCTGGGACTCCCCGAACTCCGCCGGCGTGATCATCGACGCCGTCCGGGCCGCCAAGATCGCCCTGGACCGCGGGATCGGCGGACCGATCCTCTCGGCCTCCAGCTACTTCATGAAGTCCCCACCGGTGCAGCACCACGACGACGTGGCGCACGAGCTCGTGGAGGCCTTCATCCGCGGCGAGATCGAGCGCTGACCCCTCCCTTCCACCACTGGCGGTCGCTGGATGACCTGATGCCCGACAATTCCCCGGGGGTTTCGGCCATCCAGCGACCACAGTTTTTTAACTACCCGTGGGTAGGGGTGGCAGAGATCACACCATCTTGCTAACCTCGTCGGGTGCCCGAGATCCGTTGGGTCTCTGCGCGCTCCTTGTCGGCTTTTCCGCCCTTCATCGGCGGACTGACTCATCTGAAGGAGGTGGGGAAATTGATGACTATTCAGCATGACTTCGTGAACGGCGGCACTGCCGCGTCCGGCGTCCTCCTGGCCTATCCAGGGATCGCTGCCATCAATCCATCCGACCCCGCCTCCGCGCTGAACGCACGCAGCTGAGCATCCGCCGCCCGGACGTCCCTCCGGGCGCATCATCGAGTCAGGCCGTCAACCAGACCACCACGGTGGTCCGGTGGACCTCCCTCTCCAGCCGCTGATCCATCGCTGAGGCATCCCACCCGAGGGACCACCCAGCCATGTCCGTCATTCGTGACACCCCTGAACCCGCTACCCTGACTGCCGGCCTCCCGGTGGTGCTGTCTTTATTCCTGTCCGGACCTTCTCGATCCTGGAGAGGGGGTGACAGCACGTGAGTGAGCCCCACCATGACCCAGGCACTCCGCGCCGGCGATCCGCCAAGCGGCGCTTCGGGACCGTCTTCCGCCCGGCACCTTTCATCCCTGACCAGGAAAGGTCTCCGAGCCGGGATGACATCCCCCTGCCGCCGGATTTCATCATCCATCTCCGCTAGTCACCCGCGCGACCACCGGGGGGTCGAGGGGTGACCTGGATTCCCAGATCATCCGGGCTTCGGGTCACCCTCCGGCCTCCAGTCCCATGAGGGACGGAAAAGGTCGCGTGCAGCCCACCATTCCCCGGCCCGGTGCCCCTATGCGAGGATCTGCCCATGAACGACGCCGAGATCTCCGCAGCAGCGACGCTCGAACCGGTGGCCGATATCGCCCACCGGGCCGGAATCCCCGCCGAGGCCCTCATCCCCTACGGCCATTACATGGCCAAGGTGGACACCAGCCGACTGAGCCCCCGCACCCCTGCTGACGGCGCCCCTCCCGGCGGGCCGGGCCAGGCCGGCCGCGTAGTGCTCGTCACCGGGACCAACCCGACGCCGGCGGGCGAGGGGAAGTCGACCGTCACGGTCGGCCTGGTGGACGGTCTCAACCTCCTCGCCCGCGCCGACGACGCCCCGGAGGTCTGGGCCGGCAAGACCGCCATGGCGGCCCTGCGGGAGCCCTCGCTCGGCCCGGTCTTCGGCATGAAGGGCGGGGCCACGGGCGGCGGCTACGCGCAGGTGGTGCCGATGGAGAACATCAACCTCCACTTCACCGGTGACTTCCACGCCATCACCGCGGCACACAACCTGCTCTGCGCGCTGGTGGACAACCATCTGCACCGGGGCAACGAGCTCCGGATCGACCCACGCACCATCGCCATCAAGCGCGCCCTGGACACCAATGACCGGTCCCTGCGCCAGACGGTCATCGGCCTCGGCGGACGCACCGAGGGGGTCCCGCGCGAGTCCGGCTTCGAGATCACGGTGGCCTCCGAGACCATGGCCGTGTTCTGCCTCGCCACGGACCTGGAGGACCTCAAGGAGAGGCTCTCGCGGATCATCATCGGCCGGACCTACGATCGCCAGCCCGTCACCGTGGGAGACCTGGGCCTCCACGGCGCCCAGGGGGCCATGACGGTGCTGCTCAAGGACGCCCTGAAACCCAACCTCGTCCAGACCCTGGGTGGTTCGGCCGCCTTCGTCCACGGAGGTCCCTTCGCCAACATCGCCCACGGCGCCAACTCGATCACGGCCACCAACACCGCCCGGCAACTCTCGGATGTGGTGGTCACCGAGGCCGGTTTCGGCGCGGACCTCGGCGGGCAGAAGTTCATGGACATCACCGCCGTGGCGGGTGGCTTCCCCCCGGCGGCCAGCGTCATGGTGGCCACCGTGCGGGCGCTCAAGCTCAACGGCGGCATGGCCCTGGAGGACCTCGACCACCGCACCGAGGCCGGTGAACAGCCGCACCTTGAGGCCTTGGAGGCCGGGGTCGCGAACCTGGCCCGGCATATCAGGAACATGGCCGGCTACGGGGTGCCCGTGGTGGTCGCGGTCAACCGCTTCCCGCAGGACACCGAGGCCGAACTCGACTGGCTCATCGGCTGGTGCGAGCGCCGGGGCGTCCCGGCCGCCGTGGCGGATGTCTGGGCTCGTGGCGGCGAGGGCGCGCTGGAGGTGGCCCGGCGGCTCGTGGAGGTGCTGCCCGCGGAGGGGGAGGAGTCCGGCTGGCACTCGCTGTGGACCGAGGACATGACGGTGGCTCAGCGGATCGAGGCCGTGGTCACGCAGATCTACGGCGGGGCCGGCGTGGAGTACACGGCCGCGGCTCGGACCCAGTTGGACCAGCTGGTGGCGGAGGGCTGGGACCATCTCCCGGTCTGCATGGCCAAGACCCAGTACTCGTTCACGGACGACCCTCAGGCCCTCGGGGCGCCGGAGGACTTCACCGTCACGGTGCGCGAGCTGACGCTGCGCCCCGGCGCGGGGTTCGTGGTGGCCCTGACCGGATCCGTCATGACCATGCCCGGCTTGCCCCGGACGCCCTCCGCCGACTCCATGGACGTGGACGCCGCCGGCAACGTCACCGGCCTGTTCTAACCCCGCATCACGAGCGCAGTCGATGTCGAGACACGCCGAGGCGGTCGACGGTGATCGATGCCGTGATCCGTCTGTTGTGTTCAGACTGCCGTGATCAGGTGGCCGACTCCGGCTGCTCGCCCCACCAGCGCCACAACTCGGCCGTGGCCTCCGGCTCGTCGTGCGGACCCTCATCGAGCCGCCACTCCAGCAGGTGCTTGTAGGCTCGGCCGACCACCGGCCCGGGTCTGATCCCGAGGATCGCCATGACCTGGGTGCCGTCCAGGTCGGGTCGGACGGCCTCGAGTTCCTCCCTCTCGGCGATCTCCGTCATCCGGCGCTCCAGATCGTCATACGCAAAGGCCAGCCGGTCCGCCTTGCGGCGGTTGCGCGTGGTGACGTCCGAACGGGTCAGGGCGTGCAGTCTCGGCAGCACCGGACCGGCGTCCGTGACGTACCGGCGCACGGCCGAATCGGACCAGCCGGCCTCCCCGTAGCCGTAGAACCGCATATGCAACTCCACCAGCCGGGCCACGGCCTTGATCGTGTCGTTGTCGAACTTCAGCGCCCGCATCCGCTGCTTGACCAACTTGGCGCCGACCACGTCATGGTGCCGGAAACTGACCGCCCCGTTCGGTTCGAAGCGCCGGGTCGCCGGCTTGCCGACGTCGTGCATCAGAGCGGCGAAGCGCAGGACGAAGTCCGGCGCGGGGACATAGGTGCCCGACGGCGGCGCGAACCGTTCCGCTGCCACCTCACCCTCCGCCTCGGCCGGCTGGGTCGAAGCCGTCTCAGCGTGTTCGGCGTTCCAGCGTTCCTCGAGCTCGGCCGGGTACTCGTGGCCTATCGCCTGTTCCATCACGGTCAGGGAGTGCTCGTAGACGTCCTTGTGCCGGTGGTGTTCGTCCGTCTCCAGCTTCAGGGCCGGCAGTTCGGGCAGCATGTGGTCCGCCAGACCGGTATCCACCAGGAGGTTGAGGCCGGCGCGGGGGTGCGCGCCGTTGACGAGCTTGACCAGCTCCTCGCGGATGCGCTCGGCGGAGATGATGGTGATCCGATCCGCCATCGAGGTCATGGCCGCGGTCACGGTCTGGTCCACGCCGATCCCGAGCTGGGAGGCGAAACGCGCGGCCCGCATCATCCGCAACGGGTCATCGGAGAAGGACCCCTCGGGGGTGCCCGGGGTCCGCAGCCGGCCGGCGGCCAGGTCCTTGACGCCGCCGTGCAGGTCCACGAGTTCCAGGCTCGGCAGGCGGATGGCCATGGCGTTCACGGTGAAGTCGCGGCGCACCAGGTCGCCCTCGAGCGTGTCCCCGAACGCCACCTGTGGCTTGCGGGAGTCCGGATCGTACTGTTCGGCGCGGTAGGTGGTGACCTCCAGCTGCCAGCCGCCCTTGGTGAAGCCGATGGTGCCGAACTTCCTCCCGATGTCCCAGTGAGCGTCCGCCCACCTCCGAGCGATCCTCAGGGTGGTGTCCGGATCGGCGTCCGTGGTGAAGTCCAGATCCGGGGACATCCGGCCGAGGAACAGATCCCGCACCGGCCCGCCCACCAGGGCCAGCTCATGGCCGGCTGCCTGGAACAGCTGGCCCAGCTCGAGCACCACGGGGGGTAACCCGGCACCGGTCGGGAACCCGACGGGCAGGGCGACCAGCTCGGAGGCGGGCGTGCCGGACGGGGGCAGGGAGGCGGCGGAGGGATTCATGGTGTGTTTAAGGGTGCCAGATCCCGGGGTCACCTGAGGACAACTGGTCACCGGCCTGCGGTGCCGCCTCAATGCGGTTCTGTGGCGGCCCGCTACAGTGGAATGCATGGCTCATCCTGTTCCGAGCGCTCCCAAGCGCACCCCGCTCACCGCATCGGTGGGTCGGCGTGTGCCGCGGCGCCCTGGCCAGGCCGGGGTCCCGGGCTCCGGGGACACCCCGCAGGGCTCGCTGCCCACGGTGGAGGAGGTCTCCGCCGGCGGCTTGGTGGTGCGCAAGATCGGCGGTCGGCTCGAGGTCGCCATCATCGCCCGCTACAACCGCGGTGGCCGGCTGGAGTGGTGCCTGCCCAAGGGCCACCCGGAAGGCGTGGAGTCGCACGGTGAGGCGGCCATCCGTGAGGTCGAGGAGGAGACCGGCATCGCCGGAGACATCCTGGCCTCCCTCGGGGCCATCGACTACTGGTTCACGGTGTCCAGCCACCGGGTGCACAAGACCGTGCACCACTTCCTGCTGCAGGCCACGGGCGGCGCGCTGACCACGGAGAACGATCCGGACCACGAGGCCGTGGATGTCGCCTGGGTGGATCTGGACGTGTTGAACGCCAAGCTGTCCTTCCCGAACGAGCGCCGGATCGTGGACCTGGCACGGGACGTGCTCCCGGATCACCTGGACGGGTTCGACGACCTGCCGGAATCCCAGCGGTGAGCAAGGACACCTCCACCGCGACGCCGGACACCCCGGGCCGCGGTCAGGGCACCGGTGCGCCGGAGACCAGCACCGCACCCGCCGCCGTCACGGACAACACCGCGAGGGCCAGTGCCATCATGGCCGCAGGCACCCTGGTCTCGCGCATCCTCGGCTTCGTCCGGACCGCACTGCTGGCCATCGCCATCGGTTCCACCGCCATGGCCGCGGACATCTTCGAGTCCGCGAACACGATCCCCAACATCATCTACATGCTGCTGGCCGGCGGCGTGTTCAACGTGGTGCTGGTCCCGCAGCTGATCAAGGCGGCCCGGGCCCCGGACCGCGGCTCCGACTACACCTCACGGCTGATCACCCTGGCCGTGCTGGTGATGGCCGGTTCCACCGTGGTCATCACCGCGGCGGCCGCGCCCATCATGGTGGCCCTGACCAGCAACTGGTCGGAACCCATGCTCGCCCTGGGGACCGCGTTCGCGCTCTTCACGTTCCCGCAGATCTTCTTCTACGGCGTGTACGCGGTGGTCGGCCAGGTCCTCAACGCCAACGGCCGCTTCGGCTCCTATATGTGGGCCCCGGTGGCCAACAACGTGGTGGCGATCGGCGTGATCGGCCTGTACCTGGTGATGTTCGGGTCCTTCCAGGCCGGTGGCGATCAGCTCGCCGAGTGGAGCACGGCCCAGACCGTGCTGCTGGCCGGCGGACACACGCTGGGCATCGTGGTGCAGGCCCTCATCCTGTTCATCCCGCTGCACAGGCTCGGGCTCGGCTTGCGGCCGAAGTTCGGCTGGAGGGGCATGGGGCTGCGGTCCACCGGCAAGCTCGCCGGTTACACCCTGGTCACCATGATGGCCGGCAACGTCATCAACCTCCTCGTGGCCCGCCTCGTCTCCGGTGCCACGGAGGCGCGGTCCTCCATCGGCGAGGCCGCTGGGGCCGGAGGGCCCTTCGAGGGACTCGACCCGGCCGCCGTCGAGGCCTCCATCCCCGGCCTCTACGCCCTGAACACGGCCCAGCTGATCACCGTGCTTCCGCACTCCGTGTTCGTGCTGTCCCTGGCCACCGTGCTGTTCAACCAGCTGACCCGTTCGCTGCATCAGAACGACGTCACCGGGGCTCTGGCCACCGTCAGCCGGGGCCTGCGCAGCTTCTCCGTGCCGATGATGTTCGCCATGGTGGCGATCCTCGTGCTCGCCGGGCCCCTCGGTCGGATCTTCGGAGGTTCCTCGGCCACGGCCACGGCCTCCGGTGTGGCGATCGGGCAATTGCTGATCCTGCTGGCCCTGGGCATGCCGTTCCGCTCAGCCCACATCTACCTGACGCGGCTCTTCTACGCCTCGGAGAACGCCCGGATCCCCATGTTCGTCCAGGTCGGCATCGCCCTGTGCACGCTCGTCATCGCCTACGTGGCCTCGGTCTTCATGCCGATGTGGTCCATGGCCTACCTGATGGTCTCGGTGTTCACCTTCCTGCACATGGTCCAGTTCGTCTGGATGCACCTCCTGGTCCGCCGTCACTACGGGGACTACGGGTCCGGCCACGTGCTGGACACCTACATCCGCACCGGGGTGGCCGCCCTGGCGGCCGGTGCCGCCGGCGCCCTGGTCCTCTGGTTGATGGGCGGTTATTCGGGGGGGTTCCCCTGGATCTCCATCGTCACCTCACTGGTGAGCTGTGCGGTGGTCGGGGTGGTGATGGCGGTGGTGTACTTCCTGCTGCTGCGGGCCATGCGCGTGCCTGAACTCACCGACTTCCTGGGCCCTCTGGCCCGCCGGATTCCCGGTCTGGCCCGGTAATTTCCTGCGGCACCGTTCGGCGGTTCACCGCAGGACAGCGTGCTGACAGCCGTAGCATGGTCCCGACCGCACCCCGGCCCATCCGTGGCCTGCCATTGCCCGCAGTGGCATCTTCAGGCACCCCGTCCACCCGGACGGCCACCACGAATCCACGGATCCGGGCCACTGACCTGGAGGAACACCGTGACACAGCCCATTGAAGAGGGGATGGTCCTCGGAGGCCGCTACCTCATCACCGGACATGTGCTGACGTCCGCCGATCAGGACATGGTGCTGGACGGCCGGGACCAGGTGCTGAATCGGGATGTCTCCATCCTGGTCGCTTCCGCGGCACACGCCTCCCAAGTGGCCGCCTCGGCCCGTGAACTCGCGACCGGTGAGCGCCAGGGCACCGTCCAGGTCCTCGACCTCGGCCTCAGCGAGGGCCGCACCTACCTCATCGCCGGCGGCAACCCCTCCGCGGAGGACCTCCTGAGCATGACCAGTGAGCAGCAGGTCTATGTGGAGCCGTTCTACACCGACACCCTCGGGTCCGAGATCTTCGGTGAGGCCCGCACGTATGAGCCCCAGGTCTACGAGGACGACGAGGAGTACTACGAGGACCTGGATGACGGCCTCGTGGAGGAGGAGACGGAGAAGCGCCGTCCCAAGTTCCTCCGGGGCATCTCCGATCGGCTGAGTCAGCGGCTCGGCTCCGAGGACGCCGCCCAGGACGCCGTGGCCGGAGGATCCGGTGGCACAGGGGCCGGCGCAGCCGGGGTGGCCGGCGCCGCGGGTATCGCCGGTGCGGGTGCCGCCCGGAACGCCCAAGGGCACGACGCCGGCTCCCCTGAGGAGCCGGAACCGTACCGTGCCGCTGTGCTCCGGGAGGACGAACAGCCCCTGCCTGAGTCGGTCAGCGACGACGACTGGACGGGTACCCAGGACGAGGTGACCGTGGATCGTGATCGCGCCACGGCGCAGAAACCCGCGCCCGCCGCTGAGCCGGTCGTTGAATCGGCCGATGAGCCGGTCATTGAAACAGACCAGGAACCGGTCGTTGAAACGCACGAGGAACCGGCCTCCGAACAGGACTCCGAACAGGAGGCCGAGCAGGAGGCCGAGCAGACCCTGGAGCCGGTCGCTCCGCAGGACGAGGCGACGGACCAAGCCACAGACCAAGGCCCCGAGACAGACGAGACCCCCACCTCCGCCGTCGCCTCCCCGGCGATCGGCCGGCACAGCCCCCGGCCGGAGAAGGACCAGCAGCAGCGGGCAGCCGATCGGCCCAAGGTGACCCTCTGGGAGGACGACGAGCCGGAGCGGGAACGTGACCGCGCCGTGAGCGCGGGGCTGGCCGCAGGTGCGGTGGCTGGCGGGGTCGGCGGGGCTGCAGCCGTGGCGCACCCGGGTGGCTTCGATCCTGAGGAACCCGCATATGAGGACCTCGACGAGGACGCGGAGTTCGGCGACGACTACGACGAAGAGGACGAGGAGGACAAGCCGACCGGCTCACGCTGGCTGGTCGGCGGCATCCTGGTCCTCCTCCTGATCCTGGGCGCGGTGTTCGCCTTCAACATCCTGGGCAACAACCGCAGCCCGGAGGCCGGAGGGGAGTCCTCCGGTGGTGAATCCGGAGCCCAGTCCGGGAGTGCCTCACAGGACTCGGCCCCGGACTCGGAGCTTCCGGACCCCGTCATCGTCGGCGCCACCCGCTTGGTCCCGGATGACCCGGCCTTGAGCGCGGAAACCGACAACACCCTGCCCAACGCCGTGGACGGCAACCCCGCCACCGCCTGGCAGACCTACTCCTTCGCCCAGCCGTCCTTCGGCGGTTACGCCTCCAACCTGGCACTGGTCATCGAACTGGAGGAGCCCAGCGCGGTGTCCCAGGTGGACATCACCCAGAACAACGGCAGCGGCGGTTCATTCTCGGTCCTGCTCAGTGACAGCCCGAGCCTGGACGGAGCACGCCAGATCGCGGAAGGTTCCTTCACAGGACCCGAGGTCAGCGTGCCGGTTCCGGCCGACGAAGGCGGTCCGGCGGAGGCCCAGTACGTCATCCTCAACTTCACCGAGCTCCCACAGCTGTCCAACGCCTCAGGCAACCTGCCCTACGGCTTGCGCATCGCGGAAGTCGCCGTCGAGTAGTCCTCATAGTCGGCGCCCTCCGGCCCTGCAGATCCGTCTGGCGGAACGACCGGGGTAAACGCCCGGCATACCCACCTAGGATGGGGTCTGCGCCAGCCGGGCTGGTGCAGACCGGCGGGACGGTCCAGGGGGGCCGTGCCCACCACGGACCGCCACCTGGGTGGAGTGCGCTTGGAATAGGTTCCTCCCAGGGGGTGTTCCATCCATCAGAGTCCCCATTGCCTACCGTGAAGGAATCACTGTGACCGAGGCTGTAGAGTCCACCGACGCCGTCCGGGACGTCGTCATCATCGGATCTGGTCCTGCGGGTTACACCGCTGCCATCTACGCTGCGCGGGCCAGCCTGAACCCACTCGTGGTCGCCGGATCCGTCACGGCCGGTGGCGAGTTGATGAACACCACGGACGTGGAGAACTTCCCCGGATTCCCGGAGGGCATCCTCGGGCCCGAGCTCATGTCCCAGTTGGAGCAACAGGCCACCCGCTTCGGTGCCGAGGTGCAGTACGAGGACGTCACCGAGGTGGATCTGAAGGCCTCCCCGAAGGTCGTCACCTTGGGCAACGGCTCCGTGTATCGGGCCCACTCCGTGATCCTGTCCACCGGTTCGGCCTACCGTGAGCTCGGTGTGGAGGGCGAGAAGCGCTTCTCCGGCCACGGCGTGAGCTGGTGTGCCACGTGCGACGGCTTCTTCTTCCGGGACCAGAACATCGCCGTGGTCGGTGGCGGTGACTCCGCCATGGAAGAGGCCCTGTTCCTGACCAAATTCGCCTCGACGGTGACCGTGATCCACCGGCGTGATGAACTCCGTGCCTCCAAGACCATGGCGAACCGGGCCCTGGCGCATGAGAAGATCCGGTTCGTCTGGGACACCGAGGTGACCGGGCTCGAGGGCGGAGAGAAGCTCAAGACCCTGAACCTGCGGAACCTGAAGACCGGGGAGGAGTCCAGCATGGATGTCACCGGCCTGTTCGTGGCCGTGGGATCCGATCCCCGGACCGCGCTCGTCAAGGACCAGCTGAACCTGAATCCAGACGGGACCATCCATGTGGAGCACCCCAGCAGCCGGACCTCCCTCCCCGGTGTCTTCGCCGCGGGAGATGTCACCGACCCCACCTACCGCCAGGCGATCACGGCCGCTGGCAGCGGCTGCATCGCCGCGCAGGACGTGGAGCACTACCTTGCGGACGTGAAGGAGTTGGCGGCCAGCGCCGTCTAGACCTTTCCGTCCGTACCATCCCTTCCAATCCCATCAGGAGGAACCATGAGCACCATTGACGTCACCGACCAGGACTTCCAGGAAAAGGTCCTGAATTCGGACAAGCCCGTCCTCGTCGACTTCTGGGCCGAGTGGTGTGGCCCCTGCCGCATGCTCAGCCCGATCCTGGAGGAGATGGCCACCGAGCACTCTGAGAAGATCACCGTGGCCAAGCTCAACGTGGATGACAACCCGCAGGCCGCGTCCACCTATGGAATCACCAGCATCCCCGCGGTCATGGTGTTCCAGGGCGGTCAGAAGGTCGCCACCTCGATCGGCGCCAAGCCGAAGCAGGTCCTTGAGACGGAGTTCGCCGAATACCTCAAGTGAGTGAACGCCGCTGACACTGGCGGAAAAGTACGGCCCCGGTCCTGATGGACCGGGGCCGTACTTTGTCTTATACCTGTCAGAGTGCTCGAGCGTCATGATCTAATAGACAGTAGAGGCTAACTATCATTCGATTCTGACTGACCGATCAGGTCCATAATCCGGTTGAGATCGTCCACGGAGGCAAAGTCGATGGCGATCTTGCCCTTGCGGGCGCCGAGGGTGATCTTCACGGACGTGTCGAGTCGGTCGGTCAGAGAGTTGGCCAGGTAGTCCAATCGCTCGTGTCGATCAGCTCTCTTGGCCCTCGACTGAGGCTTCACCTGACGCACCCCGTCCTGCAACGACACCAACTCTTCCGTGGCACGCACGGAGAGGCCCTCCGACACGACCTTCTGGGCCAGCCGCTCCATCTCCGCCGGATCCACCAGGGACAGCAGTGCACGAGCATGACCCGCAGACAGGACACTCGAGGCCACCCGACGCTGCACCAACGGGGGCAGCTTCAACAGTCGAAGCGTGTTGGTGATCTGCGGTCGCGAACGCCCGATCCGGGAGGAGAGCTCCTCCTGTGTGCAGTTGAAGTCCTCCAAGAGCTGCTCGTAGGCGGCAGCCTCCTCCAGCGGATTGAGCTGACTGCGGTGCAGGTTCTCCAGCAGGGCATCGCGGAGGAGATCCGTATCCGCCGTATGACGCACGATGGCCGGGATCTCGTCCAGTCCCGCCGCCTGGGCCGCTCGCCACCGACGCTCACCCATCACCAGTTCGAATGGAGAAGGCCCCTCCACCTCACGGACGACGATGGGCTGAAGCACACCGACCTGACGGATGGAGGCCACCAGCTCGTCCATGTCACCCTCGTCGAAGACGTCGCGGGGCTGCCGCGGATTCGGATGGATCTCCGCAACCGGGATCAGCCGGAGTTCGGCGTCCCCAGCAGATCCCATCGACTTGCCCCTCTGGGGGGTCAGACGACGGTCCGTCGCAGCGTCAGATGCCCCATCGGTCGAGGCGCGACCCTCGGAGTGCTCTACTTGGGACTCTGAAACAACCTGGGTTGATTGAGCTCCAAGGTCGGTGCCCGGCGTAGGAGTCCTACTACCCGCCTGGGAGGCCTTGCCGCGAGCCTGGAGGGGAGGCATGGTTGCCCGTTGGCGCGTCCTCCGAGCCCCTCCATCCGCCCCCAGGAGGTCGACGTCCTCCCCGCCCCTCCGGTCCGGAAAGAAGACATCCACGGGCCGGCGTGTTTCACGTGGAACTGCACGGGTCTCCTCCGCGGGTGACCGCCCGCTCAGGTATCGACTCGTCAGATCGGGCTGGCCCTGCTGTCCACGCCCGTCTCCCGCTGGAGCGGGGGTGTCTTCAGACGAAGACGAGTCCGCGTCTGGTGATTCCTGGGACTGCTCGGCGTCAAGTGAGATCTCCACGGGGTGGCTACTGTCCGACGTACTCGGCTTCTGACTCGTCTCCAAACCGGGCGCTTCGTCTCCGGCTGATCGCACACTGCCGGTTGAGTCCGGCCTTCCGGCGCCGAGTACCTCGTCCGTCCCCTGGTCTTCAGAGACCTCTCCACTGCGCGCCGCGTTGTCCGAGTCCTCCACGGGAGCGGTGCTCTGGATCAGGGCCTCAAGCCCGCGACCCAATCCACGTCGGTTCTTCTTCACACAGACTCCTCACTCGATGCCAGACAACGTCCACCATTCTACTGTTGTTTCACGTGAAACCGCAGTCGCATCTCCATACCCAACGGATACGAACCCGGCCAGAGGCCTCGCTAACACGCACTCTTGTTCGAGCGTTACACCTCGTGGTCCGTGCCATCAAATGCAACTGTTGCCCGGTGCTATCAGTGCTAGATGGAGCCGTACATCATGACATCAGGGCTAGCCGAAGGACGAGGCCTTGTTCAGATGTGAATGTCATCCCTGACCTCTGCAGGCCTTGTGCTTGATCGTGCTCCAACATCAAGGGCGGGATTGCGCGAGGCCGTTTTCTCCCTCGGCGTCGTTTCACGTGAAACGGCCGACGTTCCACGTGAAACATGGAGGGTCCCACGTAAAGCAGCGGTGTTCCACGTGGAACGGGGTCTTCCTCACGTATAGCGGTGCTGGTCCACATGGACCGGGGTGTGCCTCACGAAAGCGGGAGCGTTCCACGTGAAACTCATGGCCCTGCATCGGTAAAGAGGACCCTCGGTCAACGGCGGGGGGCAACACCGTACCGAACGGAGCCAATCTCAGGCGTCGGCGCATGGACCCAGGTGTTCGACGGGAAGCCATCTATCAGCCCCGGCCAGATATGTCCCTTCGAACAGAGCGAAGGCGGTTCCACGTGAAACACGAGGAGACAGCGTCCTGCCCACAGCACGGCCAACGACCACCGTCCCACAACGACAGATGGCACGGAGCCGAAGAGCATCAGTCACTCTCGGACGAGCAAACGCGGTATACCCCTGCTCGCCATGCGGCTAAGAGGGTGAGCCCCAAAAGGCGGGTGCGCACTACAGCCGGTGTGTCTCAAAGGCCGGCGCGCCCGGAAGGCCGACCGCACCAGGTCATTCCCGGCCGGTCAGGAGCAATGTGAATCTGCGTGAAGAGTTAGGAACTAACCATGACGTCAAGAGGACTAGTGACATGCATTTTCAGGCCGGGTGCTGTCTCATCGCCCAGGCACTGCATGATGGATCCCACCCCGGAAGGTCAGCCCTGTCCCGGACTGCATATTCCGGCCTGTACAGGGCGGCAGCAACGCGCCGTAGTCGCGATATCGGTTGCTTCGAGGCCTGATGGTCCACAACCACCAGCGAGGCTCCGCATACGCTCTTGCGATCACGTCAGGCTCTCAACCTGCTGCGGTCACGGATGTTCCACGTGAAACACTTCCGAGACATGACATCGTCGGCGGCCGATCGTCATGTGGTCCGTCGTCGCCACTCCGGTTGGACCCGCTAGGGACAACCGAAGCGTGCCGACGTGCATATCGGCTCCATATTGACTGTTGGCTCGCCGTCATGGTCGGTAGGGGGAATCTGAGGCCCCCGAGGATGAACAGCCGGGTCAAGTTCCTCAGAGGCGGGCTCGTCGCTGTATGGATTGGGGTAATCACGCTTGGAAAGGTTGAGCCACAACAGAAGTGAGCACATTTGCAACCAGTCGACGGGTTCAGATCCCTATGGCTTCTAGGGATCTCCGCCCAGGACAGGGTCGAGGGTAGGGCAGGCATAGTCAATCACCGTCCACCCAGGGCTGCGGCATCCTCGCAACCGCCGACCCTCGGTCGAGTACCAACCTGTTCCCAACTCGCGTGGCCCATACACGGAGTTGAACCCTGACCTCATGTTTCACGTGAAACAGGGCCTGGGTCACCGCTCGGAAACTCACCCACCGCACCGATGCGCCGTCACCGGTAGAGGACCCCGACCAGGCCCCGCGGAAGTGCACCGAGCAGGCCAACCAGATCAGTCACGCGCCCCATAGGGAGGAATACAGCTACGACCTCACCGCTTCACGTGAAACGCTTCCAGCGCCGGGCTGTAGCCGTATAGACCAATGACCCGTCGGACAACCATCCCGGGTTGTTTTAGTGATTCGCCCGTCAGCGGCCCTTGGCGTGTCCGCGGTCCGCGATCTCGGTCGCAGCCTCACGGTACGAGAGGGCCCCGGTGGACTGAGGATCGTATGTCAGCACGGTCTGCTGGAAACTCGGGGCCTCAGAGATCCTCACGTTCCGGGGAATCACCACGTTCAGGACCTCCTCCGGGAAGTGCTCACGCACTTCGTCCGCCACCTGGGTGGACAGGTTCGTCCGCCCGTCATACATGGTGAGCAGGATGGTCGACACCTCGAGGGTGGAGTTCAGATGCTTCTGGATCATCTGGATGTTGTTCAGGAGCTGGGAGAGCCCCTCCAAGGCGTAATACTCGGTCTGGATCGGGATCAGAACTTCGTTAGCGGCCACGAAGGCATTGACCGTCAACAGGCCCAGGCTCGGTGGGCAATCGATGAACACATAGTCGATCCGCGGCAGACCTTGGGTCTCCCGGTAGGCGAAGTACTCCTTGAGGGCGCGAGACAGTCGCTGCTCCCGTGCCACCAGTGAAACCAGTTCGATCTCTGCACCCGCCAGGTCGATGGTGGCCGGAGCCACCACCAGTCCATCCACGTCCGGGCAGGGCTTGACCACATCAGCCATGGGGAACTCGTCGATCAGGACGTCGTAGACACTGTCCACATCCGAGTTGTGGGGGATCGCCAGGGCGGTGGAGGCATTGCCCTGCGGATCGATGTCCACCACCAAGACCTGCATCCCGGCCCGCGCCAGAGCGGCTGCGAGGTTCACCGTGGTGGTGGTCTTCCCGACGCCCCCCTTCTGATTGGACACCGTGATGATGCGTGTCTTCTCAGGTGGCGGCAGCCTGCGCCCCTTCAGCTTGTCCCGCCGTCGGTTCTCCTGGGCCAGTTCACGCGCGAGCGGGGTCTCCATCTCGTCCACCACGGACGCATCCACGGCGGTACCGGTTTCCCGTGAAACATCCGACTCATTGGTCAAGAGAACAACCTCCCGAGGTTGATAGACGGCGAGACAATCCTGAAGCCGTGGGATACAACCACTCCAGCCTACTGGTCAGCGTCGGGGCCCGACGCGCACCCGGACCACGGTGGTCGGTTCAGCGAGCAGATCCTGGCCCACCGTCTCGATCACCGGTGTCGAAGCCTTGACCTTCTTCAGGACCTTCGCGGCGGCAGCGATCTCGTTGCCGGCGCTCTTGCCCTTGATGGCCAACAGCTCACCGGATCCCTGCAACAGTGGAATGGTCAGGGGGATGAGGGACTTCAGGGCCGAGACGGCCCGTGCCGTCACGATATCGACCGCGATGTTGCCCACGACCTGCTCGGAGCGGGCCCGCACCACATCAACGTTCTCCAAACCGAGGTCCTCCACCACCATGTCCAGCCAAGCGACCCGTCGTTCCAGCGGCTCGATGAGGATGAACTGACTGTCGGGCCGGGCCAAGGCCAAGGCCAGGCCGGGGAGTCCGGCACCGGAGCCGACGTCGGCGACCAGCGCCCCCTCCGGGAGGAGGTCTCCGACCACGGCGCAGTTCAACACGTGCCGCTCCCAGAGTCGAGGCACCTCGCGGGGGCCCAGCAGACCCCATTCGATCCCCGTGGAGGACAGATGCTCCACAAAGCGGACGGCCAGGCCAAGACGATCCCCGAACAGCTCTTCAGCCGCAGTGCGCAACCCACCCTCCAGCGCCGGCGGCTCCTGGTGCTCGTGCGGCACAGACGACGCCTCTGGGGAGACCGGCTGCCCCTGATCCTCGGGACCCCCACCGGGGACGTGATCACTCACCGGAGGAGACCACCACGTGACGGCGAGGGCCTTCGCCCTCCGACTCACTGACCATCCCTGCTGCGGCGATGACGTCATGCACGACCTTGCGCTCGTAGGCGCCCATGGCCGCGAGGTGCACCGGGTCTCCGCTCTCTCGCACTGACTCGATGGCGTCCTGGGCCACCTTCTCCAGTTCCTTGGCGCGGTTGGCCCGGTGTCCGGCGACGTCCAGGACGAGCCGTGACCGAACACCCGTGGATGAAAGAACCGTGAGGCGGACGAGTTCCTGCAGGGCTTCCAGTCCCTGGCCGTCCCGGCCCACGAGGTCGCGGAGGCGGTCGTCGCCCTCCTCCGCGATGACGGAGACATAGGTGCGGCCGTTGCGGACCTCGATGTCGATGTCGCCGTCCAGGTCGGAGATGTCCAGCAGTTCCTCGACGTAGTCGGCGGCGATATCCCCCTCCTCCTCGAGGCGGCGGGCGGTCGAGGAGGACTCGTCCGCAGCCATGGCCTCAGTATCGGTGGCGGGGAGGCTGGCCGCAGCTTCGTCCACAGTTTCAGGGGTGTTGTCCCCAGAGTTATCCACAGCGGGATCCACCACCGCTTCAGCGGCCTGGGCGGCGTCCGGAAGGGTGGTCTCTACCGGATCCGGGGTGTCATCGGACGGCACGGCTGATGCATCGGTCACGGCTATCTCCTCTTCTTGGTCTTACGCTTGGGCTGGTGGCGCTGACCAGTCTGCTGCGGTTTGGCGGCCTCTGCCTCAGCCTTGGCTGCGGCCTCCTGTGCGGCCTTGCCCACGGGGGGCAGTCCCTTGACGGCACGACGCTCGTTCAGCTCACGCTCGGCCTGGGACCCCGGGGTGGGGTTGTTGCGGATGATCCACATCTGCTGGCCCACGGCCCAGAAGTTGGTGGCGGTCCAGTAGATCAGCACACCGATGGGGAAGTTGATGCCACCGATGCCGAAGACGAGCGGGAGGATGTAGAGCATGAACTTCTGCGACTGGGCGAACGGCCCGGTCATGGCAGCCTCGGACATGTTCTTGCTCATCAGCATCTTCTGCATGAAGAACTGCGAGCCGGACATCAGGACGATCATGATGATCGCCACGATGAGGACCGCCACTTCCAAGTTCTCGCCGGTGGACCCCAGGAACGTGGACTGCATGGGAGCGCCGAGGAAGATGGCCTCGCCGAAGGAACGCACCTGTTCCACCGACAGCGCGGCCTCACCCTCACCACGCTCAGCGGCGCCCCCCGCCTCGGTGAGGATCCGGAACAGGGCGAAGAAGAACGGCATCTGCACGAGCATCGGCAGACAGGCGGCGAAGGGGCTGGTCCCATGTTCCTTGAACAGGGCCTGCTGCTCCATGGCCATGGCCTGACGGGACAGCTGGTCCGTCTTGCCCTTGTACTTGGCCTGAAGCTTCTTGATGTCCGGCTGCAAGGCCTGCATGGCCCGCTGCGACTTGATCTGCTTGACGAACAGGGGGATCAGCGCGCTGCGCACGATGATCACCAGCAGGATGATGGAGAGCGTCCAGGTGAACCCGCTATCGGGGTCCATGCCGATCCAGCCCAGTCCGGTGTGTGCTGCGCCCAGGATCCAGGACATCACCCACTTGAAGGGCCAGAGAATGATTTCGAGGAAGTCCATGGTCTCCTACTGTTCCGCCGGAGGATCCGGTGGGATGACGGGATGGTTTAGGTCAATGATCTTGGGTTGGCGCCCCGGCGGCCAAATCCTGCGGCCCGGCGGGACCGCGTCCACGCCACCCCTCGACCACGGATGGCAGCGGGCCAGCCGGTGCGCGGTGAGGAATGAACCCTTCACCGCGCCGTGCACGTGCACGGCCTCGAGGCCGTAGGCCGAACAGGACGGGAAGAACCGGCAGACCGGACCGTAGATCGGCGAGATCACGGCGCGGTAGGCCATGAGCATCCAGGCCAACAGCGTAGAGGGCAACGCCCGCACCATGTTCCACTGGATGGCCCCGGGCTGCGTGATGAAGGGAGACTGTTCGGTCATGCCGGCGTTCCGGTCTTCCCGGGACGACGCCGGCCGGCAGCCTTCCGCAGGGCGCCCACCATCGCGGAGTCCACGTCCTTCTTCAAGTCATCCCAGGCAGCAGTTGCCGACGGCGGGAGGGCTCGGATGACGACGGTCCCGGCGGGGTGCCCCGCCAGGGGACCGCTGAGCTGCTCGGCCACGGCGGCCCGGAGCCGGCGCTTGACGCGGTTGCGGACCACGGCATTGCCCACGGCCTTGGAGACGACGAAACCCACGCGCACCGGTCCTGCGGAGGACTCGATACCCGTGGGTTCGGGGAGGTGTGCGGACACGACAAGGTTCCGGCGCCCTGTCCGGGCACCGGAACGCAGTGTCTGGGAAAAATCCGCGGGGGTGCGTACCCGTTTCGCGCGGGGCAGCACGCCTATCGTCCGCTCAGGCTGATCGGCCAGAGCCGGATCAGGCGGACAGTTCCGTGCGGCCCTTGGTCCGGCGGGTGGCCAGGATGGCGCGACCGGCGCGGGTACGCATCCGGGCGCGGAAACCGTGCTTCTTGGCCCGGCGGCGGTTATTCGGCTGAAAAGTCCGCTTGCTCACTTTGATCTCTCCACAACGTGTGTATGCGCCCGGACCCGTTGTACCTGGGGGAAGAACCGGTAGACGCTCTGACTAGGACTTCCTCGCGCTCGGACACCGGTCCACTTCCAGGTGGGCCTGATGGTGTCCGCCGGTTGACTGTGCCCTGTGGATGGTCCGCACGGGGCGGACGTTTCAGAGCACGGTTGAACAACCCCGCGGGGACCTATCAAGTTTAGGGATACAGCCCCATCGCGGTCAAATTACCCGCTCCCGCACCCGGGGACCCCGACCCGCTAGCCACCCCGCACCCTCGGCAGGTACTCTGCCCAAAGTTATCCACTGCCTGTGAATAACTTTGTGGATTGTCGGTAGACTCGGCTCGAACGCCAACGGAAGGACCCCAGCCCCCCATGGTTGCAGATGAGGCCGTCAGCAGCTCGTGGCGCAAAGTGGTCCGCACCCTGGAGGAAGACCACCGGGTGACCCCCCGCCAGTTCGGGCACGTCGGCCTCGCCCAGCCTCAGGGACTGATCGGCAGCACCCTCCTGCTCGCCGTGCCGAACGAACTGACGCGTGAAGTCCTGCAGACACATCTCAAGGACCCCTTGGCCGAGGCGCTCCAGAACGTGTTCCGCACCGAGATCCTGTGCGCCTACTCCATCGACTCATCCCTGCTGTCCCCCCTGGTGGAGGATTCGCCGCTGCCCCCCACCCCGGCAGCTCCCCTCCGTGAGGCGCCCCGAGCCGGCTCGGCCGCCTCGCCACACGCCCCGGCACCGTCGTCCGCTCCCGCTCCGGCGCCGCCGTCGACCTCGGACGAGACCAGTCGACTCAACCCCCGCTACCACTTCGAGACCTTCGTCATCGGCTCCTCGAACCGCTTCGCCCATGCTGCGGCCAATGCCGTGGCCGAGGCGCCCGCGAAGGCGTACAACCCGCTGTTCATCTATGGGGACTCCGGTCTGGGCAAGACCCACCTCCTGCATGCGATCGGCCACTACGCCCGGCACCTCTACCCAGGACTGCGCGTGCGGTATGTGAACTCGGAGGAGTTCACCAATGACTTCATCAACTCGATCCGCCATGACGAGGGTGCCAGCTTCAAACAGCTGTACCGCAACGTGGACATCCTGCTCATCGACGACATCCAGTTCCTGGCGGACAAGGAAGCCACGATTGAGGAGTTCTTCCACACCTTCAACACGCTCTACAACAACAACAAGCAGGTCGTGATCACCTCCGACCTGCCCCCCAAGCAGCTCTCCGGATTCGAGGAGCGCTTGCGGTCTCGCTTCGAGTGGGGCCTGATCACGGACATCCAGCCACCAGACCTGGAGACCCGGATCGCCATCCTGCGGAAGAAGGCCGAGGCCGAGGGGCTCACGGCGCCCCCCGAGGTCCTGGAGTACATCGGCTCGAACATCTCCACCAACATCCGTGAGTTGGAGGGTGCGCTCATCCGGGTCACCGCATTCGCCTCACTCAACAAGCAGCCCGTGGACATCCAGCTGGCGGAACAGGTGCTCCGGGATCTCATCACCCATGAGAACGCCCACGAGATCACGGCGCCGACCATCCTCAATGAGACCGCGGCCTACTTCAACCTGACCATGGAGGAACTCACCTCCAAGTCACGGACCCGGACCCTCGTGACGGCCCGCCAGATCGCCATGTACCTGTTACGTGAGCTGACGGAGATGTCCCTACCCAAGATCGGGCAGGAACTGGGCGGCCGCGACCACACCACGGTGATCCACGCCGACCGCAAGATCCGTGAGTTGATGGCCGAGCGCCGCACGATCTACAACCAGGTCACCGAACTCACCAACCGGATCAAGCACCAGCAACGCGCCCGCTGAGAACCAGGTCCCGCTCCCAACCTGACTCGTGCCATTTCCCTATGGCGCAGATTCTTCGACCAGCTTCACGAACCGGCTCTGTTCGAACGAGTAGTGACAGACCACCCGCCGCTCCCTGCCCTTGGCATCGGCAGCCATCGTCCTGATCGATTCCTTGGCCAGCCGGCCGCGGAGTGGTTCCCGTGCTCCGGGAAATCCAGCGTGGTCGTAGGGGCCGCGGTGATCCGCGAGACCACCCAGCACTGCGGAAGCCACCCATCAGTGCCCCACCCGAAGCAGTCACCAGCAACGCGCCCGCTGAGAACCGGGTCCCGCTCCCAAGGTTGAGCCTTAACGGCAAGGTCCCTCCACAGCGAGAACCCCGGCATCAGGGCCAGCAGTCCTCGTTGTCCACAGTCATCCACAGATATCCACAGGCCGCGGAGGGCCGTTTTGCAGAGCAACCCACAGCTGTGGATAACCCTGTGGACAGTTAAGTGGACCACCCGGGCGATTCTCTGGATAACTACAGGCTTCCCTGTGAATTCACGAAAAGTCGTTCTTCAGTTGTGCACCGACCATGCACAGGGCCGACGGGCGGCGTCCACCGAGAGGTCCACAGGCACAATGGCTGAAACACACGGCTGGATCGGGTTATCCACAGTATCCACAGGACTTACTAACACTACTAACCCCTGTTAAGAATGAATCCCAAGAACATTCACCCTTCAGCCCTCCCCGGTCCACCCCGCAGGTAGCCGAACAGCGCAGGACAACCTCAGGACTCCATCAGCCCGGTCGCAGCATCAACCACATCGAAGGCTCAAATACCAACATTCGTCCCTCCGGCGAGTCACGGTAAGCTGACACAGCACCCGGCATCGGCGTGTGTACGAAGGATGCCCGGCGGGGGTATCCCCAAGACGTTGACCACCATCACCTGCCGTCTACGAGAAAGGCGGAAACTTCTGTGAAGTTCACCGTTGAGCGAGACATCCTGACGGACGCCGTCTCCTGGACCGCACGCTCCCTGTCCCCTCGCCCCCCGGTGCCGGTGCTGTCTGGTCTGCTGATCACCGCCGAGGACCAGCTCGTCTCCATCGCCGGTTTCGACTACGAGACATCGGCCCAGCTGGAGATCGAGGCGGACATCGAGACGCCCGGGAAGATCCTGGTCTCCGGACGCCTGCTCAATGACATCGTCCGTTCCCTGCCGGCAGCTCCCGTCACCGTGGAGACGGACGGTACGAAGGTCATCCTGACCTGCCGCAATTCCCGTTTCGCGCTGGCCACCATGCCGGTCGAGGAATACCCGACCCTGCCGGAGATGCCCGAGACCGCCGGCATCGTGGACGGCGACGCCTTCGCCCATGCCGTGGCCCAGGTGACGGTGGCCGCCTCCCGGGATGACACCCTGCCGATCCTGACCGCCGTGAAGTTGGAGATCGAGGGCGATCGCATCACCTTCCTGGCCACGGACCGCTACCGGCTGGCCATGAAGGAACTGAACTGGTCCCCCGCCGACCCGTCGATCTCCACGTCCCTGCTGGTCAAGTCCAAGACGCTGAACGAGGTCGCCAAGTCCTTGGCCGGCGGCGGCGAGTTGCAGCTGCGCCTGCCCCAGGAGTCCGCCACCTCCGACCTGGTCGGCTTCGCCTCCGGGGGACGCCGCACCACGAGTCTGCTGGTGGACGGCGAGTACCCGAAGATCCGGGCCCTGTTCCCCGAGACCAGCCCCATCCACGCGGTGGTGCCGACGGCCCCGCTGGTCGAGGCGGTCAAGCGGGTGGCCCTGGTCGCCGAACGCAACACCGCCGTGCGCATGGTCTTCTCCGAGGGACAGGTCACCCTGGATGCCGGTGCCGGCGACGACGCCTCCGCCAATGAGTCCCTGGACGCCGAGCTTGAGGGTGAGGAGATCACCGTGGCGTTCAACCCCTCCTACCTGGGTGAGGGCCTCAACGTCATCGACTCCCCCTACGTCCGGTTCTCCTTCACCACGGCACCCAAGCCGGCCCTGATGACGGCTCAGCAGGAGCCGGACGCCCCCGAGCAGGACGACTACCGGTACCTGGTGATGCCGGTGCGCTTGGCGAACTGACCCGTCTGCCCCCGGACGCCAGCGCCTCTCCCCGTGTATCTATCCCACCTCTCCCTGACCCAGTACCGCTCCTATGTCCAGGCCGATCTCGCCCTGGTGCCGGGGCCCAATGTGCTGGTGGGATCCAACGGGGCCGGCAAGACCAACATCGTCGAGGCGGTCGGCTACCTGGCCACCCAGGCCTCGCACCGGGTCTCCCATGACACCCCACTCGTGCACTTCGGCGCTTCGCAGGCCATCATCCGGGGGCGTATCCACCGCGGAGAGCGCACCGTGTCCCTCGAGGTCGAGATCAATCCGGGGAAGTCCAACCGGGCGGCGGTCAACCGCGGTGCACCGCAGCGGGCACGCGACGGGCTGGGGCTGCTGCGCTCCGTGCTGTTCGCCCCCGAAGACCTGGCCCTGATCACCGGGGACCCCTCCGTCAGACGCCGGTTCCTGGACGATCTGGTGGTGCAGTTGCGGCCGGCCCTCGGAGATGCCCGCAGCGACTACGACCGGGTCCTGAAGCAGCGGAACGCCCTGCTGAAGAACGCCAAGCTCTCCGGGAAGTGGACCGAGGACCATGGCCACACCCTGGCGGTCTGGGATGAGCACCTCGCCCGGGCCGGCGCCAGAGTCCTCAACGGCCGCCTGCACGTGCTGCAGATGCTGGCCGGACCCCTCACCGAGTCCTACACCGCCTTGGCCGAGGGGCGGAAGACGGCCGGATTCAGCTACGAATCCACCGTGCCCCTGGCGGCCGGCCAACACCAGGAGGTCCCGGACGAGCAGATGTTGCACGCGGCGCTCCTCGCCGAGCTCGAGTCCCATCGCAAGCCGGAGCGCGATCGGGGGGTCACCCTGGTGGGACCGCACCGGGATGACCTGGCCCTCACCCTGGGCCCGGCACCCGTCAAGGGCTATGCCTCCCACGGCGAGACCTGGTCCATGGCACTGTCCCTCAAACTGGCCAGCTACCAGGTCCTGGTCGCCGATGACCCGGACCCGGATGCCCGTCCCGTGCTGATCCTGGACGATGTGTTCGCCGAGCTGGACGCCGATCGTCGAAGCCGTCTGGCCGCCTTGACCGCAGGGGCTGAGCAACTTCTGGTGACCGCGGCCGTCGCAGGGGACATCCCCCAGGAGCTGGACGGTCCCTGGATCGGGGTGGTCCTCGGCGATGAGGGCAGCGAGATCGAGCCATGAGCCGCGAACCATGACCAGCGATGAGGGCACTCAGCCGGAGCGCGAGGGGTCACCGGACGGCATCGAGGATGAGCCCGATGCCGCCGTCGTGGCACTGAACCGGGTGCGGCAGGCGGCTGAGTCCCGGGGTGAGGTGCGCCGGCGGCGCCCCGCCCCCAACAGTCGCGGTACTGCCGGGACCACTGCGAGACCCGGGAGTCTCGGCGGGTCCGGCCGGGGCCGGCGTCGTGATCTGGATGCCCGGGACCCGCGGATGGTGGGGGACGTGTTCGGCCGGCTTGTCACCGAACGCGGGTGGTCCTCCCCGGTGGCTGTGGGTTCCGTGCTGTCCCGGTGGGACGAGCTGGTGGGGGCGGACATCGGACTGCACTGCCGGCCGGAGAGCTTCGAGAACTCCGTGGTGACCGTGCGGTGTGACTCCACGGCTTGGGCGACCCAGCTCAAGCTGCTCACCCCGGCCCTGCTGCAGCGCTTCGAGCAGGCCCTCGGCCCGGGGATCGTCACGACCCTGCGGGTCAACGGCCCGGCCGCCCCGTCCTGGCGCAAGGGACCCCGGGTGGTGAAGGGCAGGGGACCTCGGGACACGTACGGCTGACGCTGTCCTGGAGGCGGAACCCGTCAACGGCGATTTGGCGATCTAGACCCCCGGTGGGTGAACCGGGACCGGATAGTGGCTTCTTGAGTCCACCGCAACGTCGGTTCTGTCCCTTAGAAGACCTGTTTTGTCCCCGGAGTGGCCCGAATGGGGCGGCGAAACGACGCTCCGGGGGGTAGAATGTGAAGGAAACGTGCCGAAGTGGGATATCCCCTCGCCCAGCGTGCAGGGGTCCGCGTCGGCACGCGTGTTGTGCAGTCCAGTCCCACCACCAGAGGAGCCGTAGACGCCCGTGGCCGAAGAGAACAACGGCACAGATCAGAGCGGCATTCCGCAGGATCCCGCAGTCGAGGGCTCCGAGCCGGCGCAGACAGCGGAGGTGGTGGAGGCGGACAGCGTCACCTCCACGCAGATCACCGAAGCGACCCGCAAGGTGGAGCATGAGTACGGCGCCGGGGACATCACCGTCCTCGAAGGACTGGAGGCGGTCCGCAAGCGTCCGGGCATGTACATCGGTTCCACCGGCCCACGCGGCCTGCACCACCTGGTGTACGAGGTCGTGGACAACTCCGTGGACGAGGCCTTGGCCGGTTACTGCGACACCATCCACGTGACCCTGCAGGCCGACGGCGGCGTGAAGGTCCAGGACAACGGCCGCGGCATCCCCGTGGAGATGCACCCCACCGAGGGCAGGCCCACCGTGGAGGTCGTCATGACCATCCTGCACGCCGGCGGCAAGTTCGGCGGGGGCGGCTACGCCGTCTCCGGCGGCCTGCACGGCGTGGGCATCTCCGTGGTGAATGCCCTGTCCTCCCGCGTGAAGACGGAGATCCAGCGCGAGGGCGCCGCGTGGCAGATGAACTTCGCCGACGGTGGCGTGCCGCAGGGCGAGCTGATCAGGCTCGGGGACACCGAGGAGTCGGGGACCACCCAGACGTTCTACCCGGATGCCGGGATCTTCGACACGGTCGAGTTCGACTTCGAGACCTTGCGGGCCCGCTTCCAGCAGATGGCGTTCCTGAACAAGGGCCTGCGGATCACCCTGACGGACGAGCGCGCGATCCAGACCAACGAGATCCAGCAGGACGAGATCGCCGGGGACGCCGACGGTGACGGAATCCCGGGGACTGCCGCGGACCTCGCCGTCGAGGCCGAGACGGACGCGGAGCACCACGCGGACCTGATCGGCGAGGAGATGCCCGCGCCGAAGAAGCGGATGGTGGACTACCAGTACGAGAACGGGTTGCTGGACTACGTCCAGCACCTGAACGCGAACAAGAAGGTCGAGATGGTCCACGAGGACGTCATCGCCTTCGAGACGGAGGACACGGACCGCAAGATGGCCGCCGAGGTGGCCATGCAGTGGACCACGGCCTACTCCGAGTCGGTCCACACGTACGCCAACACCATCAACACGCATGAGGGCGGCACCCACGAGGAGGGCTTCCGCGCCGCGCTGACCTCCCTGGTCAACCGCTACGCGCGGGACAAGGAGATCCTGCGGGCCAAGGATGACAACCTCTCCGGCGACGATGTCCGCGAGGGCCTGACCGCCGTGCTCTCCGTCAAGCTCTCCGAACCGCAGTTCGAGGGGCAGACCAAGACCAAGCTCGGCAACTCCGAGGCCAAGGGCTTCATCCAGAAGATCGTCACGGATCAGCTCGGCGACTGGTTCGAGCGGAACCCCGGTCCGGCGCGGGACATCATCCGGAAGTCCCAGCTGGCCTCCCAGGCCCGCTTGGCGGCCCGCAAGGCCCGGGACAACGCGCGCCGGAAGTCGCCGTTGGAATCCTTCGGGATGCCCGGAAAGCTCGCGGACTGCTCCTCGAAGAACCCCGTCGAGTGCGAGGTCTACATCGTGGAGGGCGACTCGGCCGGCGGTTCGGCCAAACAGGGCCGCAACCCCGGCACCCAGGCCATCCTCCCCTTGCGCGGCAAGATCCTGAACGTGGAACGCGCCCGCCTGGACCGGGCGCTGTCCAACGCCGAGGTCCAGGCGATGATCACCGCCTTCGGCACGGGCATCGGTGAGGAATTCGACATCACCAAGCTGCGGTACCACAAGATCGTGTTGATGGCGGATGCCGACGTGGACGGCCAGCACATCACCACGCTGCTGCTGACGGTGCTGTTCCGCTATATGCGCCCGCTGATCGAGAACGGCTTCGTGTTCCTGGCGCAGCCGCCGCTCTACCGCATCAAGTGGTCCAACGCCCCGCACGGCTACGTCTTCTCGGACGAGGAGCGGGACCAGGCGCTGGCCGCCGGCGCGGCACGCGGCTGGCGCTACCCGAAGGACAACGGCATCCAGCGGTACAAGGGCCTGGGCGAGATGGACTACCAGGAGCTGTGGGACACCACCATGGATCCGGAGCACCGGACCCTGCTGCAGGTCACCATGGACGATGCCGCCGCGGCCGACGAGGTCTTCTCCATGCTGATGGGAGAGGACGTCGAATCGCGCCGGAACTTCATCCAGCAGAACGCCAAGGACGTCCGTTTCTTGGATATCTGAGCCGACCCCTCACCCCGGCGGGCTGCCGCGGGACGGTGCCGCCCGCGCGTCGGGCCCCTCCGCCGTAGCCCGCCTCAGCCGGAATCCGGCCCCATGACCACACAGAATCGAGGACCACGTCCGTGGCTGACGAGCAGAACCCCGAGCACGAGACCGAGAACACACCGGATCCTGAGAACCCTGAAAACCCTGAGCGGCCCGACGACGGCCCGGCGGCTTCCGCGGTCGAGGGGACGGTGATCGCCCCGGCGCTCTCGGATCATGACAAGGTCGAGCAGGTGGACCTGCAGACCGAGATGAAGCGGTCCTACCTCGACTACGCCATGGCCGTGATCGTGGGCCGTGCGCTGCCGGACGTCCGGGACGGCCTCAAGCCGGTGCACCGGCGCGTGCTCTACGGCATGTATGACGGTGGTTACCGCCCCGACCGCTCCTTCAACAAGTCGGCCCGCGTGGTCGGCGAGGTGATGGGCAACTACCACCCGCACGGCGACTCGGCCATCTACGACGCCCTCGTGCGCCTGATCCAGGACTGGGTCATGCGGTACCCGCTGGCCCTGGGGCAGGGGAACTTCGGCTCCCCGGGCAATGACGGCGCGGCCGCCCAGCGTTATACCGAGACCAAGATGGCGCCGATGGCCATGGAGATGGTCAGGGACATCGCCGAGGACACGGTCGACTTCCAGGACAACTACGACGGTAAGCAGCAGGAACCCACCGTCATGCCGGCCCGGTTCCCGAACCTGCTGGTCAACGGCTCGTCCGGCATCGCCGTGGGGATGGCCACCAACATCCCCCCGCACAACCTGCGCGAGGTGATCGACGGGGTCCAGTGGTACCTCGAGAACCCGGAGGCCACCCGCGAGGAACTGCTCGAGGCCATGATGCAGCGCATCAAGGGGCCGGACTTCCCCAGTGGCGCCCAGATCCTGGGCCGCAAGGGCATCGAGGACGCCTACCGCACCGGCCGCGGCTCCATCACCATGCGTGCCGTGGTCAACGTCGAGGAGCTCCAGAACCGGACCTGTCTGGTGGTCACCGAGCTGCCGTACATGGCCAACCCGGACAACCTCGCCGCCAAGATCGCCGAGATGGTGCGGGACGGCAAGCTCACCGGCATCGCGGACATGCGGGACGAGACCTCCGGCCGCACGGGGCAGCGCCTGGTGATCGTGCTCAAGCGCGATGCCGTGCCCAAGGTCGTGCTGAACAACCTGTACAAGCACACCCAGCTGCAGGAGAACTTCTCCGCGAACATGCTGGCCCTGGTGGACGGGGTGCCGCGCACCCTGTCCCTGGACGGATTCGTGCACCACTGGGTGATGCACCAGATCGAGGTCATCGTCCGGCGTACCGCCTTCCGCAAGAGGAAGGCCGAGGAGCGTGCGCACATCCTGCTGGGGCTGCTCAAGGCCTTGGACATGCTGGACGAGGTCATCGCCACGATCCGCGCCTCCGCCAGCGCAGATGCGGCCCGTGAGGCTCTGATCGCCCTGCTGGACATCGATGATGAGCAGGCCAAGGCGATCCTCAACATGCAGCTGCGTCAACTGGCCGCCCTGGAGCGTCAGGGGATCCAGGACGAGTACAACGAGCTGCAGGCGAAGATCGCCGAGTACAACAAGATCCTGGAATCCCCGGAGCGCCAACGCGAGGTGGTCTCGGTGGAGCTGGCCGAGATCGGGCAGAAGTACGGGGATGACCGCCGCTCCGAGATCATGTACGGCTATGACGGGGACATGTCCATGGAGGACCTCATCCCCGAGGAGGAGATGGTGGTCACCATCACCCGCGGCGGCTACATCAAGCGCACGCGGATCGACAACTACCGCGCGCAGAACCGCGGGGGCAAGGGCGTGCGGGGTGCCACCCTGCGCGAGGACGACGTGGTGGAACACTTCTTCACCACCTCCACCCACCACTGGATCCTGTTCTTCACCAACCTCGGCCGGGTCTACCGCATCAAGACCTATGAGCTGCAGGAGGCCGGCCGGGATGCCAAGGGCCAGCACGTGGCCAACCTGATGGCCTTCCAACCCGAGGAGCGGATCGCCCAGGTGCTTCCGCTGGCTGACTTCGGACGCGCACCGTACCTGGCCCTGGCCACCCGATCCGGGCTCGTCAAGAAGACCCTCCTCGCCGACTACGACACCAACCGCAGTGCCGGGGTGATCGCCATCCGGCTGCGCGAAGGCGACGAGGTGGTCTCCGCCCAGCTGGTCTCGGAGGAGGACGACCTGATCCTGATCTCCAAGAACGGGCAGTCCCTGCGGTTCAACGCCACCAACGAGGCCCTGCGCCCCATGGGACGTGCGACCTCCGGGGTGACCGGCATGAAGTTCCGCCCGGGTGACGAGCTGCTGACGGCGGACGTGGTCCGAGAGGACGCCTTCGTCTTCACGGTCACGGACGGTGGCTACGCCAAGCGCTCCTCGGTGAACGAGTACCGAGTGCAGAACCGCGGCGGCCTGGGGATCAAGGTCGGCAACTTCGTGGAGGACCGCGGCGAGCTCGTCGGAGGCCTCGTGGTGGAGGAGGGTGACGAGGTCCTGGTGGTGATGAACTCCGGCAAGGTGGTCCGCTCCGCTGTCACCGGTGTCCCGGCCAAGGGCCGCAACACCATGGGCGTGATCTTCGCCAAGCCGGACAAGAAGGATCGGATCATCGCGGTCACCCTCAACAACGAGAAACAGCTCAACGGCGCGGACGCTGAGAATGAGGACGGCCTTGAAGGGGATGTTACCGAGGGTGAAGTACCCTTGGACTCTGAGACGGCCGCCCCCGCCAGCGCGGAGGGGACCGACACGACCGTGACAGCCACCGAATCCGCACCGGTCGAATCCGATCCGGATGCGGAGATTGACGGAGGACAGTAGTGAGCACATCCGGAACACCCCGCTCCGGAGGCCAGCGCCCGGCCGGCGGTTCCGCGGCCCAGGGAGCCGCGCCCCGCGGACCGCAGCAGCGAACCTCGAGTCAGGGCGCCCGTCAGGGCAGCCCACGCTCGCAGGCCCCCCGTCCCGCGGGAGCCGGACCGGCCAGGCCCCAGCGGCCGGCCCAGCGGCCCAGCCAGCAGGGGCTCGTCCGCCCGGCGCCCAAGGCCAAGGTCCGCAAGGCCCGGCTCCTGGTCTCCAAGGTGGATCCCTGGTCGGTGCTGAAGATGGCCTTCCTGTTGTCCGTGGCCTTGGGGATCGTGACGGTGGTGGGAGCCGTGGTGCTCTGGACCGTCATGGACCTCACGGGGATCTTCGACCAGGTCAACGACCTGCTGGCCCAGGTACTCGGCTCCGAGGGTGGCTCCTTCACCGTCCAGCAGTTGATCTCGCTGGGTCAGGTGGCGTCCTTCGCCACCATCATCGCCGTGGTCAACGTGGTGCTGCTGACGGCCCTGAGCATGCTCGCGTCCGTGCTGTACAACATCTCCTCCACCCTCGTGGGTGGCATCGGCGTCACGCTCACCGACGACTGAGTCCGGCACGGTGAGGACAGTACGAACCGGTTCGTACTGTCCTCACCACGCCTCGCCACGAGGGGTGGGACGGATTCGTCCGTCTCCGACGGAGGCCGATCGGAGCTCGATTTTGACGGTCGGCCGGGCTGGGGTAATGTTGATTCTCGTTCCGAGGAAGCGATGACATCGCGTTTCTCGAGACATCAGGGCGTATAGCTCAGGCGGTTAGAGCGCTTCGCTGATAACGAAGAGGTCCCAAGTTCAAGTCTTGGTACGCCCACCCACGCAGTTCCCCCATCCGGCCGTGCGGCCGGGGAAGGTGGCACCATGAAGCCGGTAGTCCGTCTGGCCGTCGTGGCAGCCGGCATCGCCGCTGTGCTGGGAGTCCGCTCGTGGCGTGAGAACGAGCGCGGCAAGCAGGTCTGGAGCTCGGCCACGGATGCGCTGGACAGTCCGGGTGCCGCAGGCGAGGATCCAGCGGAAACTGATAACTGAAGACCCCTCGGGGGCATGGCGCAATTGGTAGCGCACCTGCTTTGCAAGCAGGGGGTTAGGGGTTCGAGTCCCCTTGCCTCCACCGAACGAAAGGGCCCGGGACACCGTGAGGTGTCCCGGGCCCTTTCGCGTGCCGACGGTGCCGGTGGTCACCGCGCCGAGAGCGGCCGAGAGGCAAGGGGCCGTCAGCTCCGAGGAGGGCTGACGGCCCACACGCTCACTCTGCGGACTTCGGGGTGGGGATGCCCTGGACCTTCTCCTCGGCGCCGTCCACGCTGTCCACGGTGGCGTTGCCAGCCGCGACGCTGGGGGCCGGGGTTCCGGCCGTGGCGGCGGGGGCTGCCGGGACGGAGGGGGCCTTGGCGGCCAGGTCGGGATCGGTGCCGGTGCTGGCCGCCGGTGCGGTGACCGGCTGCTTCGGCAGAGGTGCCGGGGCAGGGGTCTTCCAGGGATCCTCGACCGGCTTGGTCAGCTGCCAGACGGCGACGGCGGCCGCACCGGCGGCCACGACGATGCCGGCGACGAGCCAGCCCTTGCCGCCCTTGTTCGCCTTCTTGGCCTGCTTCTTCAACTGCTTCTCAGCGGCCGAGGCGTACTGCTCGGCGGCCTTCCGCAGCTTCTTGACGGCCTTCTTGTCACCGGTGATGTTGATCAGCGCGTTCTCGACGGCCGGGGAGATCTTGGCACCATGGGCGGCCTTGGAGGCCTGGCCCGCGACGCCGGCGAGTCGGGCTGAGGCGGCGGGGAGGTATTCACCCTCCACCTTGCTGCGGGCCTGATCGAAGGCCGGTGACAGCCGATCGAGCTGGGCCTGGACCTGTGGTGAGACTTTATCCACGGCATCGGACCAGGCGGAGTTGGCCTGGGCCAGACCGGCCTTGACCTGCGGGCTCAACTTCTCCACGGTCTCCGCCATCTGGTGGGAGGCCCGCTCACCGGCCATCCGGCCCTGGACCTTGCCCTCACCCAGACCACGTTCCGCCCAGGCCAGTGCGGCCTCGACCTTCGGTGCGGCCCAATGGGCGGCGTGGTCCACTCCGGCGTTGAAGCGGTCCTCAATGCTCGGAACAGTCGTCTTCTTGCTCATCTGAACCTCCATGACGTGCGGCTGTGCACTGGTTTGTGCCGGCATCCCACCGGTCAGCCGGTCCTGTCTCTAGCCTACGGGTTCGACGCCCGCACGGCACGGTGGTCATGGGCGCTGTGATTCGGCCCTGCGCGAAGTCACCGCCTCGACTGCCGCTGTGCGGGTCCGGGGGCCACCGGTGATGGAAGAATGGCGTTCATGACAGCCATTGCAACCCACATTGCCACCATCAAGACCACTGCCGGGGACATCCTCGTTGAGCTCTACGGCAACCACGCGCCCAAGACCGTGAAGAACTTCGTCGGCCTGTCCACCGGCGAGCAGGAATGGAAGCACCCGGAGACCGGTGAGACCCACAACGGCACCCCGCTGTACCAGGGGACCGTCTTCCACCGCATCATCAAGGACTTCATGATCCAGGGCGGCGATCCGCTGGGTCAGGGCTTCGGTGGCCCCGGCTACCAGTTCGATGACGAGATCAGCCCCGATCTGGACTTCTCGAGCCCCTACAAGCTGGCCATGGCCAACGCCGGTCTGCAGAACGGCCGCGGCACCAACGGTTCCCAGTTCTTCATCACCACGGTTCCGACCACGTGGCTGCAGGGCAAGCACACCATCTTCGGCGAGGTGAAGGATGAGGACTCGAAGAAGGTCGTCGACGCCCTGAACGCCGTTGCCACGGATGGCCGGGACAAGCCCCTCGAGGCCGTCTCCGTCGAGTCCATCGAGATCAAGGAAGCCTGAGTCTCCTTGTCCCACCAGACCTCGGGCGGTCCGGATGGCGGGGCAGGCCGGCAGTTGCCGGTCTGCCCCCGGCATCCGGACCGCCCTTCGTTCATCCGCTGCCAGCGGTGCGGACACCCCGCCTGCCCTGAATGCCAGCGGCCGGCCGCCGTCGGGATCCATTGTGTGGACTGTGCGGCCGGGCGCGGCCCGGCAGAGCCCGGCGGCACCAGCCGTTCCGCAGCCCAGGACGGGATGCCCGACGACGGCCGGGCCGGGTTCCGGCCCGGCGTCACCCCGGCAGGTGGACCCCAGACCGGATGGAGCCGACCCGCCCCACCTCAACGCAGGCCGCACGCGGGCCGGGCGTCCCTGGGTGGGCAGCCGTGGGTGACGTGGACCATGATCGGGCTGTGCGTGGTGATGTACGCCCTGCAGTGGATCACCTCGGGGCAGCGGGTGGGCATCACCGAGCAGTTCTTCTACGCGGGCGTCTTCACCTCCGCCGTGGAGGTGGAGCCGTGGCGCATGCTGACCTCGGCCTTCCTGCATTCCCTGGGCAACCCGCTGCACATCGTGTTGAACCTGTACACGTTGTGGCTCATGGGCCGCATCCTGGAACCCGTCCTCGGGTGGCCCCGCTTCCTGGCGCTCTACCTGATCTCCGCGTTCGGTGGTTCGGTGGCGGTGCTGTTGCTGTCCAACCCGTACATTCCGGTGGTGGGCGCCTCAGGGGCCGTGTACGGGCTCTTCGCGGCCCTGTTCATCGTGATGCGCAAGACCGGTGGCAAGGTGACGGGGATCGCGGCGCTGATCGGCGTGAACCTCGTGATCTCCTTCGTCCCCGGCGCCAACATCTCCTGGCAGGGCCACGTGGGCGGACTGATCACGGGCGCGGCGGTGGCGGCCGTGCTCGCGTACCTGCCCCGGCGCCCCCACGGGCCGGGATGGTCCGTCCGGGTGACCGGACGGGCCGCCACCGTCCAATGGGTGGCCCTGGCCGCCATCCTGGTGGTGCTGGTGGTCCTGGCGTTGATCGGCATGGGGCGGTTGAGTGAGCCCGCCCTCATCCAGTACTCGTTGACCAGGTAGCGGCGGACTCTCGTCGGATCCCAGACCGACATATGGCAGACGGATCCGAGAGATCTCCCTGCTGACACGGACCCGTGGGGCCCGCCCTGACCGGCCGGCCCCACGGGTCCTCTGCGTTGAGGACCCATGGACACGGAGTTGATGCGTCGGTCCGTGAACCAGCGTCCTGCTCCGTACTTATCCACAGGGTTATCCACGGATGTGGATGGAATGACACCGTTGTCATTCGGTCGCAGAGTTATCCACAGGGGTTATCCACACTGTGGATGAATCACACCAGTGTTGTTCACACTGTGGATAGCGATGTGGATAATAAACCCCCATGTCAACCGGGGAATTGACGTGCACGGTCGGGCTGGGGATAACTCGGGCGTTTTGCGGGGGTCTCGCCGGGGGTCTTCCACAATGGAGAGGGAGCGAGGAGGATCGAGCCATGGTTGACGGCGGAGACGTATCCACAGGTCGGCAGGGCGATTCCACAGGTTCCTCCCGCGACCTGGCGGACCAATTGCGATGGCACTGGGAGCAACAGCTCTCCCGGCGGCTGGAGGGCATGACCGACGAGGAGTACCACTGGGAGCCGGCACGGGGCTCCTGGGGACTCCGGCAGCGCGGGAACCCTGGACCGGACCACCCCGGGGCGGTTCAGGCCGGTAGCGGTGAATGGCTGCTGGACTTCGCCTTCCCCGAGCCGGACCCGGCGCCGGTCACCACGATCGCCTGGCGGATGGCACATGTGCTGGTGGGAGTCCTCGGCGTCCGCCTGGCCAGTCACTTCGGGGGCCCAGCCATGGACTACTTCACGTATGACTACCCCGGCACGGCAGAGGACGCCTACGGCCGGTTGGCGGACGCCGTCCGGGACTGGTGCGATGCCGTGGAGGGGCTGGACCCCTCAGCCCTGGGCGCGCCGGTGGGCGAGGCCGAAGGGCCGTGGGCGGAGCACTCGATGCTCGAACTGGTGCTGCACATCAACCGTGAGGTCATCCACCACGGTGCGGAGATGTGCCTGCTGCGGGACCTGTTCCGCGCCGAACGGATGTGAGGGCGGGGCAGGGGCCGGCGGCCGGGTGGCGGCGGGTCGGCCGGAGGCCTAGCGCCAGCGGGTGGTCATCAGGAAGCCGACGCAGGCGATGCCGAAGCCGATGCCGATGTTCCAGCCACCCGCCTGCGGGATGGGTGCGACACCCATGGTGAGGTAGTAGATGACGATCCAGATCAGGCCGACGATCATCAGACCGAACATGATGACCTTGTACCAGGTGGGCAGCGGCCCGGGTTCCTGCTCCTGAGCACGGCGTTCAGCCCGCTGCTGGGCTCGACCGGCCCTCGCGGCCTGGGTGTTGTTCTGGCCGGTCTTGCGGGACTTGGACTCGGGCACGTCGATTCCTGTTCACGATCGGTCGGTCACCTCGCCGCACCGGAACCGGCCACGGCGTAGTCTGCTTCTGACGAAGACATCCGGGCCAGTCTAGCGGCGAACACCGCCCCACCAGCCGGACCACCCCGGTCGGGAGGTGCCACGCGCCACCCGGGCCCGGTCCAGACCACTGATGCTCCCCGACCACCTCCAGACATGATGGGACCTTCCGCATGACCTCCCCGACCGCCACAAACCCCTCGGCCGCCCGGATCCTCGTGGTGGACAACTACGACAGCTTCGTCTATACGCTCGTGGGCTACCTGCGGGAGCTCGGGGCGGACACCCTCGTGGTCCGCAATGACGCCGTGAGCCTCGAGGAGGCGGCCGAGCTGGCGGTCGAACGGGACGGGATCCTGCTCTCACCGGGGCCGGGAACCCCGGCCGACGCCGGCGTCAGTGTGGCCCTGGTCCGGTGGGCCGCCGCGCAGTCCAAGCCGCTCTACGGTGTCTGCCTGGGCCATCAGGCGATCTCCGAGGCCTACGGGGCCACCGTGACGCATTCCCAGGAGCTGATGCACGGTAAGACCTCCCGCGTGTTGCACGCGGCCCATCCCATGTTCGCCGGCGTGCCGGACCCCTTCACGGCCACCCGGTATCATTCCCTGGCGGCTGTCCGCGCCACGGTCCCCCAGGAGCTGGAGATCACCGCCGAGACGGAGGGTGGGATCGTCATGGGGGTGGCCCATCGGACGGCACCGTTGTGGGGCGTGCAGTTCCACCCCGAATCCGTGCTCACGGAAGGTGGCTACCGGATGCTGGGCAACTGGCTGGAGTCCCTCGGTATGGTCGGCGCGGCCGCCCGGGCGGACACGCTCTCGCCGCTGGTCGGCTGACCGGGGTCCGCTAACCGTTCGGGCCGCGCCCGTTGTTGCTGCCGTTGCCCGGCCCGTTGCCGTTGCCGTTGTTCCGGCCCGGCCCGGGTGCGGCCGCAGCCGTCTCACTCGGGGACTCCGAGGCGCTCTCGGACTCGCTCGGTGAGGGCGAGTCGGACGGGGACGGCGAGTCGGACGGGCTGGGGGATTCACTCGATGGCGGCGGGCTGGGGTCTGCGGGGGCTTCCGCCACCTCGACGGTGACCGAGGAACCCTGGGGTACCTCCGTGCCCTCAGCCTGTTCCTGAGCGACGACAGTCCCCGGCTCGATCGGTGCCTCGCGCTCAACCCTGGACATCGTCATGCTCAATCCGAGCTCGTCCAGGGCGGCCTTGGCCTCCTCCTGGGTGCTGCCGACGAGGTTGGGAACCGTCACGTTGCCGGAGGACATCTGCAGCTCGACGGAGGATCCGGCACGCACGGTGGCCCCGAGCTCGGGGGAGGTCCCGACCAGCCGGTCCCGAGGTACATCGGCGGAGGGGACGTAGCGCACGGAGGAGATGGACAGGCCCAGACCCTCGAGGGTGTCCCGGGCCGTGGCCTCGGACTGTCCGGCCAGGTCCGTGGGGATCTGGATCTGTTCCGGTCCCATGGAGATGAAGAGGGTGATCTCCTGACCCTTCTGGGCGGTGGCCCCCTCCGCCGGTTCGGTACCGACGGCCAGGTCCCGGGGGACCTCGCTGTCATGCACCTGCTCCAGGATGGGACGGAGTTCAGCGGAGGTCAGGGCGTTCTGCGCCTCGATCTGGGTCAGGCTCGCCACGGGGGGAACCGTGACCTGGTTGGCCTCGAGATTGCGGCGGTTCAGCTCGTCCATGAGGAACCATCCACCGGCCACGGCGCCCAGGGCAAGGATTACCACGAGGATCGGCACCCAGATTCGGTGGCCCCGGCGCTTCGTGGGGGTGCGGCCGAGGGGGGGTGCCCCGCCCAGATCCAGCGGATGCCCGGTGGTCTCGGCCGCCTCGGACGGGGTGGCAGCGGTGGGGGTGTCCCGGCGGCCCGGCCCGGCGGAGGCCGAGTGGTACTCCTCGGCAGGTCCGCTCCCGACGGCGGCCATCGCCTGGGTCGGTGCCGTCGGGTCCTGCACCGCAGAGGTCACGGAGGCCATGGCCTCGGTGGGGTGGTCCGCGTCGGCACCGGTCAGTCCGGCCCCGATCGCTCCGGCCGCCGCCGAGGCCGCACTCGTAGGCCGGGGTGCGTGGCCGGCGTCGGGGTTCTCCAGGGACCGCGCCAGGGCAGCCCGGAACTCGAGTCCGGACTGGAAACGTTCCACGCGGTCCTTGGCCAGGGAACAGGCGACCACGGCGTCGAGGGAGGCAGATACCAAGGGGTTGAGGGTGGAGGGGGTGGGCGGTTCTTCGTTGGCGTGCTGATTGGCCACGGCCACGGAGGAATCCCCCACGAAGGGTGGCCGGCCCGTCAGGAGTTCGAAGAGCAGGCAACCGGCAGAGTACAGGTCCGAACGAGAATCGACAGACTCGCCGCGGGCCTGCTCCGGGGACAGGTACTGGGCGGTGCCGACCACGGCCTGGGTCTGCGTCATCGTGGCGGCCGAGTCGGCGAGGGCCCGGGCGATGCCGAAATCCATGACCTTCACCGCGCCGGAGGTGGTGACCATGATGTTGGCGGGCTTGATGTCCCGGTGGACGATTCCCTGCTCATGGCTGTAGTTCAAGGCGGTCAGGACCTCAGAAGTCCACTCGACAGCCTGTTCCACGGTGATCTCGCCATGGTCCAGCAGGTATCGCAAGGTGCGGCCGTCTACGAACTCCATGACGATGAAGGGGCAGACGACACCCTGGTAGGCACCATCCTCGAACTCTTCCTCACCCGTGTCGAAGACGGAGACGATGTTGGGGTGGTTCAGTGCGGCGGACGACTGGGCCTCGCGGTGGAAGCGGGACTGGAACTGCGGATCACGGGCCAGAACCGGTCGCATCAGCTTGATGGCCACCTTGCGGCCGAGCTTCTGGTCCCGTCCCTGATGCACATCGGCCATGCCACCCTGGCCTATGAGCTCACCGACCTCATACCGGCCGTTGAGGATGCGTTGATGCGGCACTGTGGTTCGTCCTGTTCTCGCCATAGCCATAGGTCCTTGGATGGAACGCCCGTCAGCCTACGCCGCGGGGGCTCCATCCGGGGCGACCGGCTCGACCGTGCCGTCGTCCGGGGCACTCTGCGGCGTCGAGGGCTCCGGGTCTGTGCTGCTCGGGGCGGCGGACGAGGCGGGCGGGGTGGTCGGTGCCGGTTCGGTGGAGGACGGCGGTGGCGTCGTCTCCGCCGGGGTGGACGGGGGTGGGGTGGTGGGTTCCGGGCCCGCAGAGTACGTGACGATGATCCTTGAGCCCACCGGGACCTCGCCCGTCGGCGAGAGATCGAGCACGTTGCCGGCCGTGGAGTCATCCTGGACTTCCGTGGGAACCACGGTCATGCCCAGGCCTTCGAGTTGGCGCGTGACCTGATCGATGTTCTGGCCCTGGTAGGCCGCGGCCTGGATCGAGACCAGCTCCGGCCCGGCCTCGGAGGGGCTGGCCGACTCGGTGGTGGGTTCCGAGCTGCTGGGCGAGGCGGAGGCTGACTCCGAGGCGGACTCCGTGGTCGAGGAGCTCTGCGAGGCGGGAGGCGCCGAGGACTCCTCCTCACCGCCACCGGTCAACATCGGTCCCAGCCAGATGCCGAGGACGACGAACACGATCAAGGCCAGCAGGCCGATCATCGGCCACGTCCACGGGCTGCGCCGCTTGCGCCCGGCCGTGCGGTCCAGCTGGTCGTTGTACCCGGGCTCCGCGTCCGGCGAGCCGAACGCCCCGGTGCCGGTGCCGGCGTCGGGATGCTCAGTGGCGGAGATGGCACCGGCGGCACCGGATGTTCCCGCCGCACCCGTCACGGGCAGCGCGGAGGTCCCGGTTCGTTCAGCCCCGGACGCGCCGCTGATGACCTCGGTGGCGTGGGTCTGGGACATCCCCGAGTAGTCGACCGCCTGAGTCACGGCCTGGGTGGGGGCCCCCTGCGCGGCGGAGGCCGCGGCGGCGGCGCCACCGGTGAGGAACGGGATCATGCCGGGCACCGCGGCGGCGGCGGAGGCGGTGTCCTGACGGCGCAGCGCCTCGGCGGCCTCGGCCAGGGCGGTGGCGTTGGCGGGCCGCTCGTGGGCCTCCTTGGCGAGCATGGACATGATCAGGGCGCGCACCGGCTCGGGGATGGATTCCGTCAGCGGTGGCGGCGGGTCGTTGACCTGGGCCAGGGCGATGGCGATCTGCGACTCACCCGAGAAGGGGCGGTGCCCCACCAGGCACTCGTAGCCGATGACGCCGAGCGAGTAGATGTCCGAGGACCCGGTCGCCTGCTGGCCGGTGGCCTGCTCCGGGGCCAGGTACTGCGCCGTCCCCATGACCTGGCCCGTGGCCGTCAGCGGCACCTGGTCCGCGAGCCGGGCGATCCCGAAGTCGGTGACCTTGACGCGGCCATGGGGGGTGATCAGCAGATTGCCCGGCTTGATGTCACGGTGCACCAGCCCCTGGGAGTGGGCGGCCGAGAGGGCCCGGGCGGTCTGCGCCATGATATTCAGGGTGCGGTCCGGAGAGAGGACCTTCTCCTTGTCCAGGATCGCCGAGAGCGGCGGTCCGGGCACGAGTTCCATGACGAGGTAGCCGGAGCCGTCCTCTTCGCCGTAGTCGAAGACGTTGGCGATGCCCGGGTGGTTCAGCAGTGCGGTGTGCTGGGCCTCCGCCCGGAATCGGCGCAGGAAGTTCGGATCCCCGGTGTACTCCTCCTTGAGGATCTTCACCGCCGTCTGCCGTCCGAGGACCTTATCCTTGGCCTTCCAGACCTCACCCATTCCGCCGATGGCGATGCGTTCGGTGAGCTGGTACCTGCCGCCCAGCGTGATACCCGATGTCGGCCTCACTGTGTGACCACCGCCTCCATGATTTCCTTCAGGTTGGTCGACGTCAGCGCGCTGCCTTGGTCGAAGTCGATGTTCTGGTACACGATCGTGACGGCCACCTGGGGATCGTCCGCGGGCGCGAACCCGGTGATCCAGGAGTTGACCAGGTCGTTGTCCGCGCCCAACTGGGCGGTGCCGGTCTTGGCGGCGATGTCCACGGTCGCGGACTTCGCACGGTAGGCCGTGCCGCCGTCCAGGGGACCGCGCATCAGCTCGGTCATCTGCTCGGCGATCTCCGGGGTGGTGGAGCGCTTGAAGACCTCCGGCTGCACATCCTCCAGCAGGGTCAGGTCGGAGCCACGGATCGTGTCGATCAGTTGCGGTTTCATCAGCGTCCCGTCGTTGGCGATCGCGGCGGCCACCATGTTCATCTGCAGGGCGGTCGCCTTGACATCCCGCTGGCCGATCGATGACTGCGCCAGAGCGGCATCGTCCAGGTCGCTCGGGAACTGCGAGGCCGTCACCGACAGGGGGATCTCGAAGGACTGGTTGAAGCCGAAGTTCTCGGCCGTCTGGCGGATCCGGTCCTGGCCCAGCTCCATGGCGGCGGTGGCGAAGGGGGTGTTGCAGGACTGCGCGAAGATCTCCGCGAGGCTCGCCCGGTTCATGTTCCCGCACAGCCCACCGCCGAAGTTGCCCAGCTGGGTGCTCGAGTTCGGCAGGGTGATCGAGTCCGGGACGTCCAGCACCTGGTCCGGCTGGTAGTCACCGGATTCGAGCATGGCCACCGTGTCGATCAGCTTGAAGGTGGAGCCCGGCGCCGGCAGGGAGGCGGTGGGCCGGTTGACGTAGGGGCTCAGCCCGGGCACGGCCTGCAACTCCTCCATGTTGGCCGCGGCCGCCGCCCCGCTGTGCGTGGCCAGCAGGTTGGTGTCGTAACTGGGCTTGGAGGCCATCGCCAGGATCTCCCCCGTGCTCGGGTCGGTGATGACGGCGGAGGCCTGCACTCCGTCCGGCAACACGGAGTAGGCGAGTTCCTGCATGGTCGGATCGATCGTCAGCTCCACCTGGGCGCCCTCCATCTGGGTGCCGGAGAACAGCTGGATGAGGCGGTCCACGAACTGCCCGTCTGAGGAGCCGGCGAGGGACCGGTTGAGCTTGTCCTCCAGGCCGGTGGCGCCGAAGGTCAACGAGTAGAAGCCGGTCAGGCCAGAGTAGAGATGGGTGTCGTGGTAGACCCGTTGGTAGTTGAAGTCGTCATTGGACTCCACCGATTCGGCGATCGGGTTGCCGTCCACCAGGATCGGCCCGCGGGCGGATCCGAACTCCTGGTAGAGCTGGCGGGAGTTGAAGTCGTTGTTCTTCAGCGCGTCCGCGGCGACGACCTGGATGATGGAGATGGCCACGATCAGCACCATGAACATGGCGATGATCACGACCCACGTGTTGCGGATGGCCTGGTTCATGTGGTGACACCTCGCGCGGGCGTGGTCAGGGGGACCCCGGCTGTACGGTCCTGGTGACCGGATCCGGAGCCGGAGGCGTTGACCATGGGCCCGACGGACACCGGCTTGCGGGCGGACTGGGACACCATCAGCACGAGGGCCACCACGATCCAGTTGGCCAGCAGCGAGGAGCCGCCGGCGGCCATGAACGGGGTGGTGAGGCCGGTCAGCGGGATGACCATCGTGACCCCGCCGATCACCACGAAGCACTGCATGGCCATGGTGAAGGCGAGCCCGGCGGCCAGCAGCTTGCCGAAGGCGTCCCGGGTGCCCAGGGCGGCTCGCAGCATGCGGGTGACCAGCAGGACGAAGAGCATGAGGATGGCGGAGAGCCCGATGAAACCGAGCTCCTCACCGAAGGAGGCGATGATCATGTCCGAGTTGGCGTAGGCCACGATGTCTGGCCTGCCCCCGCCGAGTCCGGTGCCGACGAGTCCGCCCGAGGCGAGTCCGAAGAGCCCCTGGACGATCTGGTAGCTACCCGCGCCCCGGTTGTAGACCTCCGGATCGAAGGCGTTGAGCCAGGCGTCCACCCGGAGGCCCACGTGGGAGATCGTGTTCACGGCCAGCAACCCGCCCACGGCCACCAGGACCAGGCCGAGGATGATCCAGGACACCCGGGAGGTGGCCAGGTAGATCATGGCCATGAACAGGCCGAAGAACAGGATGGCGGAACCGAGGTCCCGCTGGAAGACCAGCACGCCCATCGAGATCAGCCAGGCGATGATCAGCGGCCCCATGTCCCGGAAGCGCGGGAAGGTCACCGGACCGAGCTTCTTACCGGCCAACAGGATCAGGTCCCGGTTGGCCGAGAGGTAGCCCGCGAAGAAGATGGCCAGGGTGATCTTGGCGACCTCACCGGGCTGGAAGGTGCCGAGGCCGAGGTTGATCCAGATCCTCGCCCCGTTGATCGTCAGGCCTAGGCCCGGGACGAGGGGCAACAGCAGCAGGATACCCGAGGCGGCCAGGAACAGGTAGGGCCAGCGCCGCAGCACGCGGTGGTCCTTGAGCAGCCACAGCAGGGCGATGGCCGCTCCCATCGCCACCACGGTCCACATCAGCTGGCGGCCGGCGGCATCGTCCCCCTCCGCCACATCGAGGCGGTGGATCATGGCGATGCCCAAGCCGTTGAGCGTGACGACGATCGGCAGGATATAGGGGTCCGCGTAGCGCGCGCGCAGGCGCAGCACGAGGTGGAAGACCAGGGCCATGATGGCCAGCACCGCCCCCTGCACCCAGTAGTCGGAGGTGATGGGGCGGTCCATGCCGAGGCCGGCGAGCAGGCTGGCGCCGATACCGATGCACAGTGCCAGGAGCAGCAGCACCAGTTCGGTGTTGCGCCGGGGGCGGGGGAGCGTTGGATCCTGGGGCATCAGCGATCACCTCCTGTGGTGCTGGTTGGCGGTGTGGCGGTGGCAGACCCCGAGGGTGATGCCGAGTCCGACGGCGAGCCGCCGGGGGACGTGGACGGGGTGGGCGAGTCGCTCGGGGACGGCATGGGATCCGGGGCCAGGGAATTCTCCAGCTGTTCCACGATCTGCTGGGCGTGTTCCAGGTCCCGGGCCGGCAGTCCGGATTCGACACGTTGGCGGGAGTAGGCCGGCAGCTGCTCCAGGGATATCTCGGTCTCCGTGTCCAGGTGTGCCAGCTCGATCGGACCGAGCCGTTGGGAGACGCCGTTGAAGATGGCCACCCGGCCGTCCTGCGCCCCCACGAAGTACTGGGTCTGCGTCCAGAGATACCCCCACAGCAGCAGGACCGCAAAGATCAGGGCCAGCAGGGCGGTGAAGACGGGGATGAACACGGAACGACGTCGGCGCGGCCGGTCCCCGTACCGGGTCTCCTCCCGGCCCCCCGGGCCCGAGGGGGACTCCGCGGAGGTGCCGTCCGCCACCCCGAGGTGTCCCCCGACGGCGTCCGCGGGAGCAGGGTCCGCCGAGTCGGCTGTGCCGGCGGTGGCGGCGGTGGCGGCCACGGGACCCACGGGAGGGCGGGTGCCCTCGGCCTGTTCGCCCAGGGAGGGGGCACCGGTGAGCAGTGCAGCCGCCCTCTTCTGGGTGCTGCGCCGGGTGACGATCGGGATCTTGCCGGTCTGGGTGGCCAGGTCGGCAGCCCCCACCAGGACGTGGGGGCGGGACTCGAGGTCCTCACGCAACAGGGAGGCGGAGACGGGCCCGGCTGGCGTGGGGGTGGCCGCCGCGAGGGCCTGCGGGGAGAGCTGCGCCGGGCTGCGGGCCCCGGCCTCGTCCTCGCTGGTCTCGTGGACTTCGAGCACCACCACGGTGACGTTGTCCGGTGCTCCACCGGAGAGCGTCAGCTCGACGAGCTCGTCCGCCACCGTCTGGAGGTCGGTGCGGTGGCGTAGTTTCTGCTCGATCACGCGAGGTGGCACCACGGCCGTCAGACCGTCCGAGCAGAGCAGCCAGCGCTCACCGGGGGCGGCATCCAGCGCATAGATGTCCAGTTCAGGCGAGGCGTCCACATCGCCGAGGACTCGCATGAGCACGTTCTTGTGGGGGTGGGACTCCGCCTCGGAGGGGTCCAGGCGTCCCTCGTCCACCAGTCGCTGGACGAAGGTGTGGTCGATGCTGATCTGCTCGAACGCATCGTCCTTGAACCGGTAGGCCCGCGAGTCGCCGATGTGGGCCACATGGACGGTCTCCCCGGCCAGGAGCAGGGCCGTGCAGGTGGTCCCCATCCCGGCCAGCTTGGGGCTGGCATGCACCAGGTCGTTGAGGATCAGGTTCGCGTTCTGGATCTCGTCCGGCAACACGGTGGCGGGGCTGGCATAGCCGCTGGCGTCCAGGGGGGCCAGGTCCAGCACGGTGGAGGCGCTGGCCACGTCACCGCCCACATGTCCGCCCATGCCGTCGGCGACGACGGCCAGATGCCGGCCGGCGTAGGCGGAGTCGTCGTTCTTCGACCTGACGCTGCCCACATCGGATCGCGCGGCGAAGCGGAGGACCAATGGCATGGAGCTCAGGACCTCAGTTCCAGCACGGTCTTGCCGATGCGGATGGCGGTGCCCGGGTCAACGGCCACCGTGCGGGTGAGCTGGGCGCCGGAGACGTAGGTGCCGTTGGTGGAACCCAGGTCCTCGAGGAACCACCGGGACCCCTGGGGGAACAGCCGGGCGTGCCGGCCGGAGACATAGTCATCGTCCAACACCAGGTCCGCCTCCTGGGCGCGGCCCAGCAACAGGGGCACGCCGTGCAGATCGACCACGGAACCCTTCAGCGGCCCCTCGGTGACGTGCAGCTGGGTCGGCAGCGGGCGGGTCTGTTGTTGGCCCGTGGTGTTCCCAGCGGATCCCACTGAGCCCGGCGCGGCGGTTCCGGAGGTCCCGCCGGCGGCGACCGGGGCCGGGGCGGCGGAGGTGCCCCGGGGGCGGACCTTGTTGCGTGCCCCCACCATGAGGTCGCGCCCCTGGGAGGAGACGATCGAGATGATCAGGATCCACAGCACCAACAGCAGGCCCAGCCGTAGTGCGGCAACGGCGAGTTCGCTCACTCAGTGACCTCCCTGATGAGGTGTCTGACGGGCGGGAAGCATCCGGAAGACCATGGAGACCCGGCCCATCCGAATGCGGTCACCGTCCCGCAGCACCGTGGAACCGTCCACCTTGCGGTCGTTGACGTGGAAGCCGTTGGTGGAGCCGAGGTCGACCGCCATGACGGTCGCCCCCCGGGTGATGATCTCCAGGTGGCGGCGCGAGACACCCGTGTCCTCCACCAGGATGTCCGCGTCGGCCGCCCGGCCCAGCACGATCGAGTCCGCATTGAGCCCGTACTTGCGGCCATCGATCTCCAGGACCGGCTGCAGTGACACCTCCGGCCGTGCGGGCTGGGACGGTTCGGCGGGGCGTTGCGGTGAGGGGCTGGAGGACGGCCGCCGCACCTCTGGTCGCGGGGACGGCGGCGGAACGGGGTGCGGGACGGGCGCTGCGGCAGGGACCGGGGCGTTGCGGTCGACCGGGGCCTGGTCCACCGCGGCAGCCGAGCCGGTCCCGGTCGGTGCCGGGCCGGCGTCGCGCGTGGGGGTCGAACCGCCGGTCTTGTCGGAGAGGGAGTCGATGCTCAGCTTGCCGGCACGCAGTTCCGAGTCCTCCACGAAGGTGACCCGGACGGGACCGTGCAGGGTGTACCCCTGGTCCCGGGCGTGCCGGATGGCCTCGTCGCAGAGTTCCTCCGCCAAGGCGGAGCCCCACTTGCGGGCCTGCTCGAAGTCCGTCGTGGAGAACCGGATCGTGAAGACATTGGGCACGAACGTGCGGCCCTCGGAGAGGACCATGGACTCGTCGTCCATGGTCAGTCTCAGGGCATTGGCGATCTCCACGGGCTTGACTGCCCGGGAGCCGCCGGCCGAGAAGGCTGACTGCACAGCCTTCTCCAGGCCGCGCTCGAGGTTATCCAGAAGACCCACGAGGGGTAGTCCTTTCCGCAGATGTCTTTGACGATAGTACGCGGGACGCATGAGCAATCTGTGAGGAGCAGGCCGTTGACGGGTTGCAATGCGGTGTCGAACGGTGTCGATGGGGCGGCGGGAGCGGCGTGCACGGCCCCGATTTGGGAATCGGGCCGAGATCGGGATAAGCTAGATCCTGCTGTTCTGACCGGTACGAAGGATTCCATACAGGCCCTTTCGACCGGGAAGTACAGACCAAGACCTCGCGCGAGTGGCGGAATTGGCAGACGCGCTGGCTTCAGGTGCCAGTGTTCGAAAGAACGTGGGGGTTCAAGTCCCCCCTCGCGCACGCGAGTTGTCCACGAAGGCCCCGGATCACTGATCCGGGGCCTTCTGTCATTCCTGGGGAACGCTGCACATCTCAGCATGCAGTGACCATGCGAATGTCATGCGAACTTCCGGCATGTCGGGGCCACAGCGAGGACGACACCCGGAAATTCGCATGACGACTGCGGACGGGCGGCCATGGCTGAGCTGGCAGGCCACAGCGATTCTGCCGAGTCACAGCGATAATCCGTGTGGCCCGGCAGGATCACTGCGGCCGGCGGTGTACACCGTCTCAGTCCGTGGCCCGCGGCATCGGCTTGGCGAAGCGGTCCAGGAAGGGACCGTTGAGGGGCCGGTGCTCCCTCCAGTGGGTCTCGACCGCCTGCTCGTAGTAGCCCACCAGGGCCTCGGTGGCCGCCCGCCAAGAGTGCCGCTCGGCCTCGGCACGGGCCGCGACGGCCATCGCCGCACGCCGCCCGGTATCGGTGAGCAACAGCGTCAGGCGGTCCACCCAACCGCCCACGTCCTCGGCGTCGACCAGGAAGCCGGTGCCGCCGTCGTCGATCACGAAGGGGATGCCCCCCGCGCGGGCGCCCACCACCGGCACGCCCGAGGCCATGGACTCCAGGGCCACCAGCCCCAGCGTCTCGGTGACGGAGGGAAAGGCGAAGACGTCCGCGCTGGCGTAGGCCGCGGCCAGGTCGGTTCCGGACAGATACCCGGTGAACACGGTGTGCCCGGGGTCGAAGCGCTTCTTCAGGTCCTCCAGGTACGGCCCGGAGCCCACCATGGCCAGCCGCGCCCCGGGTACGCGCTCACGCAGCCGCTGCATCACCTCCACCAGCCGGTCCAGACCCTTCTCCCGGCTCATCCGGCCCACGTAGGCGACCAGCGGGGCGTGGGGATGACCATCCGTCAGCGTGGCCCGCATCCCGCCGCTCCACGTCGCAGGGTGGTACGCCACCGTGTCCACCGCCTTGGGCCAGAGCTCCACCCGTTCGATGCCGACCTGCCGGGCTCGGTCCACCATGGGACCGGAGGTGCACAGGTTGACCTCGGCCTTGTTGTGCAGGAATTGGGTCCAGGACTCGATCGGATGCCGGGCCCAGCCGACCCGGAGGGATTCCGTGTACTGGGGTACGTCGGTGTGGAAGCTGGCCAGCAGGGGCAGGTCGCGCCGGCCGGCCGAGAGCACGCCGTAGGCGGACAGCCAGATCGGGTTGACGGTGTGCACCACATGCGGGTGGAAGGACTCCATCCTGCGGGCGATGGCCGGGGTGGGGACCCCGACCTTCAGCTCCGGGTAGAGGAACCGCAGCGAGAAGCTACGCACCCTCACGACCTCGTGACCGGCATACTCCGCCGGGGGATCACCGGGGGCGAAGACCAACACCTCGTGGCCCAGCTCGCCCAGCTGTTCCAGGGTGCGCACCACCCGGGTCACCACGCCGTCGATCTTCGGCAGGAAGACCTCGGTGAACAGGGCGATGCGCATGCGGCGCCTAGGAGACCGGCGAGACCGGCGAGACCGGAGCAGCTGCGGGGGCTGGAGGGATCGAAGTGGCTGGCGCGACTGGCGAGTCCGACGGGGCCGACGAGTCCGACGGGGCCGACGCCGGCACGCCGGCCTGCTGCTCGGCCGTCCACAGCGAGGTGGCCGGCACCTTGGACAGGTCCGCACGGTCCTTGTACTTCCCGGCGATCTGTTCGACCTCCAGCAACAGCCCCTCGGACAGGGTGGTCGGGTTCAGGCCCAGGTCCAAGAACGCGTCGTTGACCACGTGCAACTCGTTCTCCGCGGACTCCTTGCGCGGGTTCGGCACCATCGCCACCTCGGCCCCGGTGATCCGGCCGATCAGGTGGGCCAGGTCCCGGACGCGGTGGGTCTCGGTCATCTGGTTGAAGATCTTGACCCGGTCGCCGGCGGCCGGCGGGTTCTCCAGGGCGATCTGGATGCAGCGGACCATGTCCTGCAGGTGGATGAACGCGCGGGTCTGCCCACCGGTGCCGTGCACCGTCAACGGGTAACCCACGGCGGCCTGCATGAGGAAGCGGTTGAGCACGGTGCCGTAGTCCCCGTCATAGTCGAACCGGTTGATCAGCCGCTCATCACGCTGGGTCTGCTCGGTGTGGGTGCCCCAGATGATGCCCTGGTGCAGGTCGGTGATCCGCAGCGAGTCGTTCTTCACGTAGTAGGCGAAGAGATGCTGGTCCAGGACTTTGGTCAGGTGGTAGATCGAGCCCGGGTTGCTCGGGTACAGGATCTGCTGCTCGATCCGGTGCGGCTCTACCGAGACGCCCGCGCGGCTGCCCGCTGCGTCCGCAGGATCGCCGGTGGCCGTGACCTCGACGTCCAGGTAGCCCTCCGGGATCTTCAGCCCCGCGGTCCCGTAACCGTAGACGCCCATGGTGCCGAGGTGGACCAGGTGGATGTCATGGCCGGACTCCACGGTGGCGGCCAGCACGTTGTGGGTGGCATTGACGTTGTTGTCCACGGTGTAGCGCTTGTTCCGGGGGGACTTCATGGAATAGGGGGCGGCGCGCTGCTCGGCGAAGTGGACCACCGCGTCCGGCCGCTCGGAGCGGAAGAACCCCACGAGACCCTCGTAGTCCTGGGCCACGTCCAAAAAGGTGAAGCCGATCTGCCGGCCGGAGACCTCCTTCCAGGCGGCCCGGCGCTCGGACAGCGAGCGGATCGGCGTCAGCGACTCGGCCTCGAGTTCCCCGTCGATCACCCGGCGGGAGAAGTTGTCCACGATGATCACGTCATGGCCCTGGTCCGAGAGGTGCAGCGCGGTGGGCCAGCCGCAGAAGCCGTCGCCGCCGAGGATCACGATCTTCACAAGGTCTCCCATTGCTGGTTGGGTGAGGAAGGGTTGCGCCGAGCCTATCCAAGGTCGGCGGCGGCATGGTGCCGAGCCGTTCACCCGGAGTTCATCCCCGGACCGGGAATAGAATCCACCGGGGTATAGTTCTATTGAATGTTCAACCAAATCTGGTGGAACGGACGGACTGCGGTCCGGACGCCACCTGCTATCTATGAGGAGACCTCACATGACCGCAATGACCCCCGGTACCTGGAACCTGGACGCCACCCACACCGACGTTGACTTCACCGTCCGTCACGCCGGCATCTCCAAGGTGCGCGGCACCTTCAACGCCGTCGAGGGCGCCCTCGTCGTCGGCGAGGACCACAACGCCTCCTCCGTGAAGGTCACCATCGATGCCAACTCCATCGACACCGGCCAGCCGGACCGCGATGGCCACATCAAGTCGGCCGACTTCTTCGAGACCGAGGCCCACCCGAACATGATCTTCGAGTCCACCGAGGTGCGCGGCGACGCCGCCGGCGAGTTCACCCTGGTCGGCCAGCTCACCATCAAGGGTGTCTCCCAGCCGGTCGAGCTGAAGGCCGAGTTCGGTGGCCAGACCATCGATGCCTTCGGCATGACCCGTGCGGGCTTCGAGGCCACCGGTGAGATCTCCCGCAAGGAGTTCAACATCAACTGGAACGCGCCGCTGCAGGCCGCTGCCGGTGGCGTGCTCGTCTCCGACACCGTCAAGATCCAGATCGACGCCTCCTTCGTGCTGCCCGCCGAAGAGGGCGCCCAGGCCTGAGCCTGACCCCACCTCCTGCGCAACTGCAGGTCAGAAGAGGCCCGTTGTCCCGGATTCTCCCGGGAGGACGGGCCTCTTTCGGCTTCCGGATGAGCCACCGCATCTGGGCGAATCGGCCCGGGGATCAGGCGGTGGCGTCGTTCGCCTCGTGTTGGGCGAGACCCTGGTCCACGCCCGGCCGGTCCGGGAACATCAGGTTGTAGGTCAGTCCGGCGATCGCCGCGCCCACGAGCGGGGCCACCAGGAACAGCCACACCTGGCCCAGTGCCTCGCCGCCGGCGAACCAGGCCACGCCCAGGGAGCGGGCGGGGTTGACCGAGGTGTTGGAGACCGGGATGGCGATCAGGTGGATCAGCGTCAGGGACAGCCCGATCGCCAGGGGACCGAAGCCCACCGGGGCCCGCCGGTCCGTCACGCCCAGGATCACGTACAGGAACACGGCGGTCAGGACGATCTCGATGATCAGCACGGACAGCAACGAGTAGCCGTCCGGGGAGCGTTCGCCGTAGCCGTTGGTGGCGAAACCGGACTCCACGGCGCTGAACCCCTCCTTGCCGGAGGCGATGGCCAGCAGCACGGCCCCGGCCACCGTGGCGCCCAGGATCTGGATGAGGATGTAAGGGCCCACGTCGGACCACCTGGTCCGGCCCGCCAGGGCCGTGCCGAGCGTGACGGCCGGGTTGAAGTGGCCGCCGGAGACGTGACCCACGGCGTAGGCCATGACGAGCACCGTCAGGCCAAAGGCCAGGGCCACTCCGAGGTAGCCGACGCCCATGTTGACGCCCGCCCCCTCATCCAGGACCTGGGCGGCGAGGACGGCGGTGCCACAACCGCCGAACACGAGGACGAAGGTGCCGATGAACTCGGCGAGCCAGCGGGCGGTGGTGCTGTGCGGGGATGCAGATGACATGCGGACCTCCGGTGTGATGACGGGGCGCCACCGCCCGCCCGCCGAGCGGCAGGAGGTGCGGCTGGTCGCTGCAGTCCAGTATCACCACTGGCGCAGGCCGGGGGCACCCCTAGACTGGCTGAGACGACCACCAGCCGATGCACCGCGCCACGGGGCGCGGCACTCAGGAGGACCGACATGGCCGCAAAGACCCCTCATCAGAACACCACCTTCGCCCTGCCGGAGAAGGAGGGTTCCGCCGGCGGCGTGAACCTCGGGCACGGATATCTGGCGACCCCGGAGGCCGGCTCCGGGCCCGGCGTGATCGTGATCCAGGAGTGGTGGGGCCTGACGGACCACGTGCGGGACGTCTGCGACCGCCTCGCCGCCGAGGGCTTCACCGCCCTGGCCCCGGACCTCTACGGCGGCTGGGTGGCCCATGACGGGGACGAGGCCGGTCAGATGATGCAGAACCTCCCCGCCGAGGCCGGTGCCCACCAGCTGGCCGGTGCCGTGGACTACCTGCTGACCCTGGACTCGGTGACCTCGAAGACCGTGGGCACCGTGGGCTTCTGCATGGGTGGCGGCTTCGTGCTGGCGCTCGCCGCCGAGCAGGGCGAGAAGGTCTCCGCGGCCGTGCCCTTCTACGGCGTGGGCCAGGCCGTGCCGGACTCCTACGCCGGGGTGAAGGCCGCCATCCAGGGCCACTATGCCGAGCAGGACTCCATGTTCCCGCCCGAGGACGCCCGCGCCCAGGAGCAGCAGATCCGCGAGGAGTCCGGCACCGAGGTCGAGTACTTCTTCTACGACGCCCCGCATGCCTTCCACAATGACGAGAACCCTCAGGGCAACTACCGCCCCGAGGAGGCCTCGCTCGCCTGGTCCCGCACCGTTCAGTTCCTGAAGGACAAGGTCAAGTAACCGCCCGTGGCCCCTGCTGACGCGGCCCCCTCCGGGGTGTCCGGCCCCGGTGCCCCGGTCCCGGACACCCTTTTCCTCTCCACCGTCCCCGGTGCCTCGCCCTCCAAGTGGGTCGAGCGCTTCACCTCGCGTGAGCGCCGGGTCCGGCTGGTGAATCACGACGTCGGCGCGCAGGCGGCCTTCCTGGCCCCCGGGCCCGGGGGCTCGGCACCGCGCGGAATCCCGCAGCTGGGCTACCTGCGCTGGCGCCTCGACTCCTCCCCGGAGGCCCTGTTGGCGTCCTCCGGCGTGGACCCGGAGGACGTCCACGTGGTCCGGTTCTACGAGGAGGATCCCGTGGTCTGCGTGGGCGAGGACCACCTGCTGGCCGCATGGGACGTCGAGGACGACGGCCCGGTTCCCGCGGCCGAGCTGGACCCGGCGGAGCTGATGGACCCGGAGCGCTTTGCCCCGCCACCCCCCGCCGACCCGCTCGAGACCCCCGAGGTCCCCGGGTCCGCGGAACGGATGGCCGTGGAGATCGTGGCCAGCGGTGCCGGCCACGTGGTGCTGCCCGCCTCCGTGGCCCGCATGTTCGGGCGTAAGGACGTGGTGGTGCTACCCCTGGTCCGGGACGCCGTCCACCCCGGCTGGGGCGTGGGCCTGGCCTGGCTGCGGGCCGTGGACTCCCAGCTCGTGCAGGACTTCATCGGCGCCGCGAAGGGCCGGCGCCCCAGCTCCTCCCGGAACGACCACCTGCGGGACGCCCCCTCCGGGACGACGCCGGCCGGCCGACCCCGGGCGGGATCCAGCACCCCGCGCTCGGGGCAGGCGGCAGCATCAGGCTCCGCCCGCGCGTCGGGCCCCTCCGGCAGGACCGGCCGCGGTGCCCGGGGTGGAAAGGGCACCCCGGGCGGCAAGGGGTCCAAGGGCGGCCGGCGCCGCTAGCTAGCCCAGACGCCCCGGCTCGGAGGACTCATACGAACTCTCTTGCTCCAGGGGGACGGGCTCGGTGCCGCGCCAACGGGCGATGACCGTCATCAGGTGGTACACCACCAGCACGGCGGCCGTACCCAGGGCGATGCCGCCGAACTTCATCCCCCCGAAGTCCAGGGTCGGGTCCGCGATGGCCACGATCAGACCGGCGCCGGCGGCCATCAGGTTGATGGTGTTGGAGAAGTCCACCCGGTTCTGCACCCAGATGCGCACACCCATCACGCCGATCATGCCGTAGAGGATGATCCCGGCCCCGCCCGCGACCCCGGCGGGGATGGTGTTGATCAGCGCACCGAACGTGGGGAAGAAGGCCAGGGCCAGGGCGAAGAACCCGGCGACCCAGTAGGCGGCCGTGGAGTAGACGCGGGAGGAGGCCATGACCCCGATGTTCTCGGCGTAGGTGGTGGTGCCCACGCCGCCGCCGAGCCCGGAGAGGGTGGTGGACAGGCCGTCGGCCATCAGGGCCCGGCCGTTGGAGGCGTCCAGGTTGCGGTTCGTCATCAGCCCGACCGTCTTCACGTGGCCGATGTTCTCCGCCACGAGCACCAGCACCACGGGCAGGAAGAGGAACAGCACGTCCCAGTGGAACTCGGGGGCGTGGAACGGGGGCAGGCCGAACAACCCGGCCTCCCCGACGGGGGAGAAGTCGATCTGGCCCTGGGCCAAGGCCACGAGGTAGCCGACCACGATCCCCAACAGGATGGACAGTCGGCCCAGCAACCCCTTGAACAACACGGCCGTCACCACGATGGCCAACGCCGTGGCGAAGGTGGTCAGCGGGACCTCGACCATGGCCTCCGTGGTGGAGCCGGCCAGGTTCAGCCCGATCAGCGCCACGATGGTGCCCATCACGACCGGCGGCATCAGGGCGTGGATCCACCCGGTGCCGGCCTTCTGCACGATCAGGCCCACGAGGAACAGGGCCACCCCGGTGACGAGCACCCCGCCCAGGGCCCCGCCGATCCCGTGCTGGTTCATGGCCGCCCCGATGGGGGCGATGAAGGCGAACGAGCTGCCGAGGTAGGAGGGCACCCGGCCGGCCGTGATGATCAGGAACAGCAGCGTGCCGATACCGGAGAAGAACAGGGAGGCCGTCACCGGGAATCCCGTGATGGTGGGCACCAGCACCGTGGCACCGAACATGGCCATCACGTGCTGGACGCCCACGCCGATCGTCTGAGGCCAGGCGAGGCGTTCGTCCGGGGCCACCACCTCCCCCGGCGAGATGCGCCGCCCGTCGCCGTGCAGAGACCAGGTGAGGCCGAGCCGGGAGGCGAGCGGCCGGCGTCGCGCCCTCGGGTTTTCACGGCCTGACGGGCGGGGATGGTGCGCGGAAGAGGGCATCGGAATCCTTTGGGACAGGGGAAGTCAACTGAGCGGTAGGGTACCGTTGATTTGTGACTGATTTTGTGGGTGTCATCGGCGAGGCGCTCGTCGACGTCGTCCTTTCCGACACCGCGACGCCGCGGGCCCACGTGGGCGGCAGCCCCCTCAATGTGGCCGTGGGACTCGCCCGTCTCGGCGAGAACGTGTTCTTCACCGGCCGCTACGGCTGCGACGAGTACGGGACCATGGTCCGCGAACACCTGCAGCGCAACGGCGTGGTCTCGGTGCTGGCGCCGGACGAGCTGCCGACCTCCGTGGCGACGGCCCGTCTCGACCCCACCGGCGTGGCGCACTACGACTTCGACCTGGACTGGTCCCTGCCCGAGACCTCCGAGATCGCCCGGTTGGTCCGGGGCGTCCTGGAACAGGGCGGCCAGAGACGCGCACTGCGGCACCTGCACACCGGGTCCATCGCGACGATGCTCGAACCGGGTGCCTCCACCGTCATGGAGTTGCTGGCCACGCTGGAGCCGGACGTCACCCTGAGCTATGACCCCAACTGCCGGCCCTCGATCGTCCCGGACCGTGCCACCGCCCGGCGCCGGGCCGAGGAGTCGGTGGCGCTCGCGGACATCGTGCACGCCTCCGATGAGGACCTCGCCTGGTTGTACCCGGAGCGTTCCCTCGAGGACGTGATCGTCGAATGGCAGCGGATCGAGCCGGCCATGGTGGTGGTGACCCGCGGGGAGGCCTCCCTGCTGTGTGCCACCGCAGCCGGGCTGAGCGAACATCCCGTAACCCCGGTGGAGGTCGCGGACACCGTGGGTGCCGGTGATTCCTTCACGGCGGCCCTGCTGGTGGCCCTGAAGGACCGGGGGCTGCTGGGGGCGGAGAACCGGGAGCGGCTGCGGGGGATCAGCGCCGAGGACACCACCTCGGTGCTCGCCTATGCGGCCCGGGCGGCCGGGATCACCTCCTCCCGACTGGGCGCCGATCCGCCCACCCGGGACGAACTCGGCTGAGAGTGCATCTGAACCTGCATCTGAACCCGCAGCTGAACCCGGCCCGCCGCCGGCTGGAGGGCCGCACAGCCTAGAATGGCTGTATGCTCCGCCCAGATCCGTCCTTCGTTCCGGCACCGCCGGCCCTGGCCGGTCCGGCCCGCCGACCCCGCATGATCGCCAGCGACCTGGACGGCACCATCATCGGCTACGACCACACCCGCACCGGATTCATCACGGGACGGACGGTGGAGGCCTTCCAGGCGGCGCACGACGCCGGCATCCAGGTGGTCTTCGTGACCGGCCGGCCGATCCGCTGGCTGACCCCCCTGACCGAGGCCTTGGGCCACGCCGGCCCCGTGATCTGTTCCAACGGCGCCGTGGTCTACGACCTGGTCCGGGATGAGGTGGTCGAATCCCTGCCCATGGACTTCGAGACGATGTTGCAGGCACGCGACATGATCGCCGTCCTGGACCCCTCCGCGTCCTTCGGCGTGGAGACCGTGGAGGGATTCCTCCTGGAGGAGGCCTTCCTGGAGCGGAGCGCCCTGAACGGCCCGCCCCCGGAGCTCGCCGCGGGGATCCGCGTGGGCACCCGCATCCAGGAGGTGCTGCCCGAGGACCCCTCGGTGGTGAAGTTCCTGGCCAAGACCCGGTCCAGTGAGCCGGACGCCTTCCTGGCCGAGGTGCGCCACCTGTTGGGCGACCTGCTCGCCGTCACCCACTCCGCTCCGGGCGTGGCACTGGTGGAGATGTCCCGGCCGGACGTCAACAAGGCCACCACCCTGGCGGGCTTCGCCGCGGAGCTCGGGATCTCGGCCCAGGAGGTGGTGGCGTTCGGGGACATGCCCAATGACCTGGAGATGATCTCGTGGGCCGGCACCGGTTATTCCGTGGCCTCCGGGCACCCCACCCTGCTGGCCGCCGCCGACGCCGTGGCCGGGGCCTGTGACGACGACGGCGTGGCCCAGGAGATCGAGCGCCTGCTGACCTTGGACTGAACCCGGGCCGGCGGGCCGGGACGGCCCAGTGCGGGCCGGCGCGGCGGACCCGGTCAGTACCGTGAGGCCTACCGCTCGTGCGTGTAGGCCACGTAGACGTCACACGGCGCCTGCGAGGCCACGTCCCGGGCGATGCTGCCCAGCATCCGCGCCATCCCCTGGACCCTCTTGTTGCCGACCACGACCACGTCCGCCTTCAGCCGCTCGGCGGCCTGGACGAGGGCGTCGCCCGGCTTGCCCTCGGCGGCCGCGGTGCGGATGGTGAGACCGGGGAAGTCACCCTGGAGCTTCTGGGCCACGGACCGGGCGATCTTGAGCGCCTCTTCCTCATTGCTGTAGTGGAACTTCTCCGGCCCACTCTCGAACGTGGTGGATTCGTAGCGGCCGTAGGCGCAGATCAGGTGCAGGGTGGCACCCAGTCCGGTGGCCAGTTCGGCGGCCTTGCGAGCGGCTGCAGCCGCCGTCTCGCTGGCGTCCACTCCGGTGATGATGGTTGAGGTCATGGTGCGACTCCTTCGACGGGCCCGTCCCTGATATGGGGTAGGGCGGAGTCTACCCAATCACGGGCCGCCCCTGCCCGGCGCCGGGGGTGCTGGCGTTAGGGTGGCACCGTGAAGCGTTCCAGCCTGCCTCCGTACCTGAAGGACTCACGGCCCGGCCGTCGCCGGTGGCCCCTGGCCTTCGCACACCGCGGCGCAGACACGGCCCGGGAGAACACCCTGACGGCCTTCCGCAACGCCGTGGAGCGGGGCTACGGATACCTCGAACTCGATGTGCGCACCACCTCCGATGGCGTGCTGATGGTCTTCCACGACGAGTCCCTGGACCGCAACACCACCGGGACCGGGCGGCTCTCCGATCACACGGCGGACGAACTCAGCCGGCTGCGGGTGATCGATCCGGCCGGCACCGCGCGCCCCGCGGCGGTGGGCACGGCCGGGCCGGACCCGCTCGAGGGCGAGCACCTGTTGCGCTTCGAGGACCTGCTCACCGCCTGGCCGGACGTACGCCTGAACGTGGACCTCAAGGATGACGCCGCGGCGGAGGCCATTGTGCCGGTCATCGCCCGCCATGACGCCTGGGACCGGGTGCTGATCGCCTCCTTCCATGATGCCCGACGACGGCGCTTCACCCGGGCGGCCGGGCGGCGGATCGCGATGTCCGGGGGATGGCTGGCCATCGCGGCCCTCGTGGCCGCGGCACCACTGGGGCTGACCCGGTTCGTGGGGCGCCGGCTGGCCCACGTGGACTGTGTCCAGGTCCCCGTGAAGCAGGGTCCGATCACCGTGGTGACGCAGACGTTCGTCTCGCGATGCCAGGCGGCCGGCCTGCAGGTCCACGTCTGGGTGGTGGACGACCCGGCGGAGATGGAGCGTCTGCTGGCCCTGGGCGTGGACGGGTTGATGACAGACGACGCCGAGGCCCTGGCCTCCGTGATGGAGGCGCGCGGCTACTGGCCACAGCGGGGGGAGGGGTGACCTGCACAGCTGCGAGGTATGGGCCGGCGGCCGATACCGTGGTCGCATGACTCAGCCTTCGTCCCAGATTCCCGACTTCATCGCGGACCAGACCCTGACCCCCGGACGCCTCGGGGCAGGCTCCGACCCGGGGGACGAGGTCCTCGACCCGGTCGCGGAGGTGCCTGTCCCCTCGGGCCCCGCGGTGGCGACCGGCACGGAGGAGGCGGGCGCCGCCGTCGTGCGCATGCGGCAGGCCGCCACCCTGCGCCTGGCCCACCCCCGGCGCTTCCGGGCCGCCCAGCTCAAAGGCCTGCGCCGGCTGCTGGAGGAGGAGGCCGCGGCGATCTGCGCGGCGCTCGCCGCGGACCTGGGCAAGCCCGCCACCGAGGCCATGCTCACCGAGGTCCAGCCCACCCGCGCCGAGGTGGACCACGCGCTGCTCTACCTCACGGACTGGATGGAGCCGCAGTCCGCCAAGGTCCCGCTCAGCTTCCGGCCCGCCGCCGCCAAGATCGAGGCGCGGCCGCTGGGGGCGGTGCTGGTCATCGCCCCGTGGAACTACCCCTTCATGCTGCTGATGGCCCCGCTGGTGGCGGCCATGGCCGCCGGCAACACCGTGGTGCTCAAGCCCAGCGAGAAGGCCCCGGCCACCTCCGCGCTGATCGGACGCCTCATCCCCCAGTACCTGGACCCGCGGGCCGTCGCGGTGGTGCAGGGCGGGGCGGACGCCGTGCAGGCGCTGCTGGCCGAGAAGTTCGACCACATCTTCTACACCGGCGGGGAGCGCGTGGGCCGGATCGTCTACGAGGCCGCCGCGAAGCAGCTCACCCCCGTCACCTTGGAGCTGGGTGGCAAGTCCCCCTGCGTGGTGGCGGACGGGCGGAACTGGCCCGCGATCGCCCGGCGGATCGCCTTCGGCAAGTTCACCAACGCCGGCCAGACCTGCGTGGCCCCGGACTACGTGCTGGCGGTGGGCGAGGAGAGCCAGCGTCAGCTGGAGAAGCACCTGCCCCAGGTCATCGCGGAGTTCTACGGGGCGGACCCGCAGCAGTCCCCGGACTACGGGCGGATGGTCACCACGGAGCACCTGGAGCGCACCGTGGCCTTACTCGAGGAGGCCCTGGCCGGTGGTGACGGGCGCGCCCCGGCGCGGCTCGTGCACGGTGGCCGGGCCGATGTCTCCGATCGGTTCCTGGAGCCGACCGTGCTGGCGGACGTGCCCGCCGACAGCGCCCTGATGGCCGAGGAGATCTTCGGACCCGTCCTGCCCATCATCCGGGTGGACACCTTCGAGGAGGCGGTGGAGTTCATCACCGCCCGCCCCCACCCGCTGGCCGCCTACCTGTTCACCGACAAGCACCGGTACCACCGGGCGTTCGAGGAGCGGATCACCGCCGGGGGCATGGCCTTCGACGTGGCCCTGCTGCAGGTGGGACTGACCACGCTGCCCTTCGGCGGGGTGGGGCCCTCCGGCATGGGGAACTATCACGGGCGGGCCGGCTTCGAGACGTTCTCCCAGCTGCGCTCGGCCCTGACCAAGACGGACCAGGTGGACACCCTGCGCATGGTCTACCCGCCCTACACGTGGGCCAAGCGCCAGGCCCTCAAACGCCTGCTCTGAGGGGTGGGGTCAGGCGATGACCGCGTCCACGATGGCCTTGGCCTCCGCCTGGACCTGGGCGAGGTGCTCGGCACCGAGGAAGGACTCGGCGTAGATCTTGTAGACGTCCTCGGTGCCGGAGGGGCGGGCGGCGAACCAGGCGTTCTGCGTGGTGACCTTCAGACCGCCGATCGCCGCGCCGTTGCCCGGGGCCTCCGTCATCTTCGCGGTGATCGGCTCCCCGGCCAGCGTCTCCGCCGTGACGTCCGCCGGGGACATCCGCTTCAGCTGGGCCTTCTGCTCCGTGGTGGCGGCGGCATCGATCCGGGCGTAGACCGGATCGCCGTACTGCTGGACCAACTCCGCGTAGTACTGCGAGGGGGACTTGCCCGTCACCGCTCGGATCTCCGCGGCCAGCAGGCACAACAGCAGCCCGTCCTTGTCGGTGGACCAGGCGCTGCCGTCGAAGCAGACGAACGAGGCGCCGGCGGACTCCTCCCCGCCGAACACCCCCGTGCCCTCCAGCAGGCCGGGCACGAACCACTTGAAGCCCACCGGCACCTCCACGAGGTCCCGGCCCAGGCCCGCGGCGACCCGGTCGATCATCGAGGAGGAGACCAGGGTCTTCCCGACGCCGGCCCCGGCCGGCCAGCCGTGCCGGTGCCGGTACAGGTAGTCGATGGCCACGGACAGGAAGTGGTTCGGGTTCATCAGCCCGCCGTCCGGCGTCACGATCCCGTGGCGGTCGGCGTCCGCGTCGTTGCCCGTCGCGATGTCGAAGGGCGCCTCGCCATCCGCCCCGGGCCGCATCCGCTCGATCAGGGAGGCCATGGCGTTCGGGGAGGAGCAGTCCATCCGGATCTTGCCGTCCCAGTCCAGGGTCATGAACCCCCACTGCGGGTCCACCTCCGGGTTCACCACGGTCAGGTCCAGGCCGTGACGGGTGCCGATCTCCCCCCAGTACCCCACGGAGGCCCCGCCCATGGGGTCGGCGCCGATGCGCACCCTGGCCTGCCGGATGGCGTCCAGATCGATGACCTTCGGCAGATCGGAGACGTAGCGGTCCAGGAAGTCGAAGGTGCCCAAGGCCTCGTGGGCCAGCGCCTCGGCCAGCGGGATGCGCACCACGTCCGCCAGCCCGCCGGCCAGCAACTCGTTGGCGCGGTCCGCGATCCAGTCGGTGGCCTCGGTGTCCGCGGGTCCGCCGTGGGGCGGGTTGTACTTGAATCCCCCATCTGCGGGCGGGTTGTGGGAGGGTGTGATGACGATCCCGTCGGCCTGCCCTGCGGCGGCCGTGGCCTCCGCGTTCAGGGACAGGATGGCGTGGGAGATCGCCGGGGTGGGGGTGTATCCGTCCCGGGAGTCGATCAGGGTGTGCACCCCGTTGCCCATCAGCACCTCGAGCGCGGTGTCCTGTGCGGGAGCCGAGAGCGCGTGGGTGTCCCGGCCCATCAGCAGGGGTCCGGTCACGCCCTGCGCCGCCCGGTATTCCACGATGGCCTGCGTGATGGCCGCGATGTGGTCCTCGTTGAACGAGGTCTTCAGGGAGGACCCCCGGTGGCCGGAGGTGCCGAAGGAGACCCGCTGGGCCGGATCAGCCGGATCCGGGTGCCTCTGGGTGTAGGCCTCGAGCAGTGCGGGCACGTCCACCAGGTCCTGTGGCATCGCCCGGGTGCCGGCCCGCTCGGCGGCGGGCAGGACGGACTCGGCGGCGGCGGTGTGCTCGGGGGTGGAGGCATTCTCAGCGGTCATGGCTCCACTGTTCCACGTCCGGCAGACCGACGGTAGATTCCCGCTGAACTGAGAAGCAGGCCCGTCACGAGGCGTCCGGAGACCCCTCCTCCGCGCTGGTCACCGTGCGGATCAGCTCATCCAGCTCGGGATCCCGACGCCGCTCCGCCTCGTCACAGCGTAGTGATCCCTCCCCGCAGCTCACCGCCCACTGGAATCCGTCCCGTGCCGCGCTGCGCCCCCGCCGCAACCGGCGCTCAGAAGGTGCCCGCTCCTCCTCCGGATCGGGGTGGTTCCGGGCCTCTTCCGACCTCGGGTTGCCCTCGGTCGAGGTCGAGTCGTCCCCGGTGCGGCGTGCGATCCGGTGCGCCGCGCGCGCGGCCGCGTGGCCGTCGTCGGGAATCTCCGCCGTCCACCGCCGCAGCAGACCGGCGATGCCCCCGGAACGTTCCACGATCACCGTGAACACCGCGGACCGCGCCTCCGGGACCGGCGCGGTGCGGTCTGGCGGACCGGTGGGTGCTTCCATGGCGCCAGCCTAGGCAGGCGGTGGGGTGCCTGTCAGCACCCCGACCTGTTGCCAGGCCCGGCGCACCGCCTGCGCCACCTCGTCCCCGAACCGGTCCCGGCCGGCCGCCACGGTGGCCTCGGCGAACCCCGCGAAGTCGATGTCCGAAGGGATCGACTCCCCGGTGACCACGTCGAACCAGATCTGGCCGGCCCGCTCCCAGGCGTGACCGCCGAGGGCCACGGCGGTCAGATGGAAGGCCTTGTTGGGGATGCCGGAGTTCACGTGCACGCCCCCGTAGTCCGCCTCGGTGACCACGAAGTCATCCATATGGGCCGGCTGCGGGTCCCGGCCCAGTCGGGGGTCATCGTAGGCGGTGCCCGGCTCGGCCATGGACCGCAGCCCGCGGGCCTGGACCCCGGGCCCGAAGACCTCGGCGCCGATCAGCCACGAGGCGCCCTCCGCCGACTGCCGCCGGGCGAACTGGTCCACGAGCGCCCCGAGCACGTCCGAGAAGGACTCGTTCAGCGCCCCGGGCTGTCCCTCGTAGTCCAGGTCCGTGGAGTACTGCATGAGCCCATGGCCCAACTCGTGGCCGATCACGGACAGGGACGGCGTGAACCCGGTGAAGATCACCCCGTCCCCGTCCCCGAAGACCATCTGCGTGCCGTCCCAGAAGGCGTTGTCATAGCGGTGCCCGAAGTGCACCGTGGCCAGCAGTCCGAGCCCGGTCCCGTCCAGTGAGGACTGCCGGTAGATCTGCTCGAGGAAGGTGTGCACCGAGCCGATCCCGTCATAGGCCTCGTTGACGGCCGGATCCGGGACCGGCGGTTGCCCCTCGGCCCGGACGGTGAGGCCGGGCAGCTCCTCGGTGTTCTGCGCATCGGAGACGGTCCGGTCCAGAGTCCCGCTCGGGGCGCTGATCGCCTGACGTGGCACCAGGCGCCGGTGACGGGCCTCGCGGACCTGTTCATCCAACTCCAGCACGCGGCCCAGATCCGGGCCGCGGATGCCCTCGGTCTGGGCCAGGGTCTGTCCCGTGAGGCGCAGTTCCTCCAGCATGTACGGCGGTACCGCGCAGCGGCGCGGCGGAGCGGGCACGACGTCGGCCGGCATCGGGCGCCTTCGGCCCGCCTGCCCCGCGCCCTGCCCCGCGCCCTGCCCCGCGGCCTGCCTCGCGGCCTGCCTCGCGGCTCGCTTGCGGGCCTCTGCCTCACGGTATGACGTCATCGAACCCCTCCAGTCCGCCCCAGCATCCGGTCTCATCCCCACTGTTCCCCCACTGTTCCCTCACCGTGCTCGACAAGCTATCCGGTGACGGCCCGCGTGCCCAGCGCCGGCTGTCGGTGGAATGGCCGGCAGGGGCTGTGGAGGACGGGCCGTGGCCCGGGTGGTTCCGTAGACTGGAGGCCAGAGAAGAGCAGGCCGACCATCCCGGAGGGGAACCATGTCCGATCCGGACCCACACCAGCACGGCCAGCACGGTCAGTCATCTGAGTCTTCGGGCGACTACCGCCCCTTCAACGATCCGAAGCACCCGTCGTGGTACTCGGATGCGGCCGGGGCGGCACCGGTGCCGCCCGTTGCCCCGCCGGCGCCGCAGCGATCCGCGGCCCAGGACGCGGCCGCACGCAATCCCTATGCCGATCAGCCGCTGGCCGGCCCCTATGGCAACGGTCAACCGCAGTACCCGATCCACGGCCAGTACCCGGTGATCACCAACCAGCAGCGTCAGCCGGGGAACCCCTACCCGGCCTCCGGCCCGGGTGTCCACAGTGCTTACGGTGGGTCCGGCGCACCGGTCAACGGCATGGCGATCGCCGCTATGGTGCTGGGCATCGTCGGTGTGGTCTCCGGCGGCTTCCTGCTCGTGCCACAGGTTTTGGCGATCGTCTTGGGCCACCTCAGCCTGAACAAGGACCGGCAGAGTCGGGGATTCGCGATCGCCGGCCTGGTCATGGGTTACCTGGTCACCGGGTTCTGGGTCCTCGGGGTCATCGGCTTCATGGGGCTGCTGGCCACCTACTAGCACCGGCCTATGGCCCCGCCACCCGGCAACTCCTGCTCTGCACCCCGCCGCTCTGCCGGCAGGGCGGCCGGATGGCTCAGGGGGCCAGCAGCTGTTCCATCCGGGCCGCCAGCGCCAGCAGCTGCCCCTCGGTTCCCGGACGTCCGATGGCCTGGACGGACCAGTTCATCCCCTCGGTGTCCCGCAGCACGGGCACGGAGACGGCCGGCAGCCCCATCACGTTCACCATGGAGGTGTACGGGGTGAAGCGGCACTGGAATTCGTAGTCTTCCGCCGGCGGCAGCGCCGTGAAGGCGCCGATAGCCGGCGGCGCGAAGGCCAGGACCGGGGTGAGCACCACGTCATGGGCCGCCAGGTGCCGCCGGGCATCGGTGGCCCAGGCCGTGAGCCGCTCCACCGTCTCGGTGATGAGGGACGGGGAGTAGCCCCGGGCCAGTTCCAGGAAGTGCGTGGAGAGCGGGCCCAGCAGCGCTTCGGCTCCCTCCGGCAGCGGTACCCGGGTCAGGGCCGAGGTCCAGACCGTCCGGAAGTCCGAGTGGTAGCCGGGGGCGAAGGCGAGATCGGCCTCGACGACCTCGTGGCCGTCCCGGCCCAGGGCAGCGGCCGCGGCCGTCAGTGCATCCACGGCAGGCCGGGCCAGGGTGATCGCCAGGTCCGGGGAGAAGGGGGACGCGGTGGAGAAGCCGATCCGCAGCGGCCCCGGCTCCGCCTCCAGCGCGCGGGCCAGGCTGCGGCCCTCACCACCGGGGCCGTCCAGCATGGCGTCGTACAGCAGGGCCGCATCGGCCGCATTGCGGGCCAGCGGACCGGAGACCGTGAGGTTGCGCACCGAGTCCTCCTGCAGATCCGTGGGGACGGTGCCGCGGCCCGGTTTCAACCCGACCAGCCCGCAGGCCGCTGCGGGGATCCGGACGGACCCGCCGCCGTCGCTCCCGGGGGCGAAGGGGAGCATCCCGGACGCGACGGCGGCCGCGCCGCCTCCCGTGGACCCACCCGGCGTGCGCGTGGGGTCCAGGGGATTGCGTGCCGGCGCCGAGATCAGGTTCTCCGAGTGGCAGGGCAGAGCGAACTCGGGGACGGTGGTCTTGCCCGTGGACAGGGCGCCGGCGGAGTGCACCGCGTACACCAGCTGATCGTCCTCCTGGGCCGGGGGGGCCTCCGCGGCCACCCGCGAACCGAAGGTGGTGCGCATCCCGGCCACGTCCACCACGTCCTTGAAGGCCAACGGCATACCGTGCAGGGCGCCGGCGGGGCCGGCGTCGGCCAGATGTTCATCCAGTTCCGCCGCCCGCCGCAGGGCGGATTCCGGAGCGAGGGAGATGAAGGCTCCCAGTTCGGGGTTGCGTCGGGCGGTCACGGCCAGGAAGTGCCGGGTGACGGCCACGGCCGACTCCTGCCCGACCGCCAGGGCGTCGCGCAATTGCAGTGCGGTCAGACGGGCCAGATCGGGCCGTTCGGCGTCAGCATCCTGAAAGGTCATGCCTTCCACTGTAACGAGCGCGGCTACCGGCGGGCCCCAGCGGTGCCCGGCCACTGCATCACCAGGGCCACCGTCCGCAGGGACAACACGAAGCCGGCGAACAACACGATGTACCCCATGGCCGTGTACCAGCTCATGTAGCTCGTCATGGCCGGGCCGCCCTCGCCGAAGACGAGCAGCACGATCCCGCCGAGCACGCAGAAGCCGGCCAGGATGGACACCACCACCTGCTGGAACAGCCAGGTGACGTAGCGGCGGTCGTTCTCATGGGCCAGCAGCCGCATGTTGATCGAGATCCGGCCACCCTGCAGGTCGTCCGCGATCCGGTTCACGCGCCGGGGCAGCTGGGACACGATCGGTAGTGCCTCCAGCAGCGCCGTGGTGGCCGACTCCTTGAGGGAGCCCGGCGAGAACCGGCTCTTGAGCAGGTCCGCCCCGATCTCCCGGGCGGCGTTCACCAGCTCCAGGTCCGGATCGATCAGCCCGAGGGTGCCCTCCATCCCACCGAGGGAGCGCATGGCGGCGGCCACGGCCTGGGGGACCTCGAAGCGGTGGCCGAGGATCAGGCCCATCAGGGAGCCGAAGATCCGTGAGGCCGAACCACCCCGCGTCCCGCCGCGGTAGCGCACCAGCAGCTCGCCCACCTCGCGTTCCAGCCGGCGCTCGTCCAGGTCCTCCGGGCGTCCCAGCAGTTCGATGAGGGAGTCGCTGAGCAGCCGGGTGTCATTGCGGTCGATGGCGGCGAAGATCATCACCAGCTGTTGCTGGGACCGGGGGTCCAGCCGGCCGACCGCGCCGAAGTCCAGCAGGCCCAGCCGCGTGTCCTGGCCTTCGCCCAGCAGCATGACGTTGCCCGGGTGCAGGTCCGCGTGGAAGATGCCGTCATCCATGATCTGACGCATCACCGAGTTGGTCAGATCCTGGGCCAGCCGGCGGCGGACGGTGGGGGACAGGGCATGCAGCTGTGGTTGCGCCCTACCCACCGAGGCACCGGGCAGGAAGTCCATGACCAGCAACCGGGTGGAGGAGAATTCCGGGTAGATGGAGGGCACGGTGATGTTCTGGTCCGCCACGGCCGCCGCCATGTCCTGCATGTTGGCCGCTTCCACGGTGTAGTCCAGTTCCTCCTCCAGGGAGCGGGTGAAACCACGGCCCAGCTCCAGGATCCGCAGGGAGCGGCCCCACGTGGTGTTGTTCTGCAGCCAGCGGCAGATGCGGACCACGATGTCCGAATCACGCATGACCTCCTCGACCGCGCCGGGACGCTGGACCTTCAGGACCACCTCGGTGCCGTCCTTCAGGCGGGCCCGGTGGACCTGTGCCACGGAGGCGGCGGCCAGCGGGGTCGTCTCCACCGAGTCGAAGACGTCCAGCGGGTCGCAGCCCAGGGAGGTGGCCAGGGCCTGGCGGATGGACTCCCACGGCTCGGAGGCGACGTCCGACTGGAGGTGCGAGAGCTCCCGGACAAAGGGTGGAGGGAGCAGGTCGGGGCGGGCGGAGAGGTTCTGGCCGAGCTTGACGAAGGTGATGCCGGAAGCCTCCAGGGCGCGGCGCAGGGCTGTGGCCGTGCTGCCCCCGGCCCGTTCATCGGGGTGGCCGGCCTCCCCACGCCGGCCGAAACCGCGCAGGTTGGCGCCCAGCCCGTGGCGGATGAAGGTGGCCACCACCTGGCGGTAGCGGCGGTTGCGGGACCAGGTCTTGCGCAGTCCGGCCATCCACAGGAGGGGGTTCGGCAGGGTGCTGGTGGGCAGCACCATCTCCAGCACCATCAACAGGGCGGTGCCGAGGCCGAAGATCCACAACAGGGCGATGATGATCAGCACCAGCGCCGCCGGGACGGAGACGTCCGAGAGCGCCCCCGAGGTCCCGGCGATCTGGTGGATGACCGCGTCCATCACCACCTGGGTGCTCAGCACCATGATCAGGGCCACCGCCAGTGAGCGGAACCAGCCGACGGGCACCCCGAGGACCCGGCGCACCATGGTGGCGATGAGCCAGGCCATCGCCACGAGGATGACCAGTCCGATCAGCGCGCCGAGGGTGGATCCCACCCAATAACCGACCGTGCCGAGCTCTCCGAGAAAGTTCTCCACGCCGTCAGCCTATTAGGCTGGCCCCATGAGCATGTTCGAAACCGTCAGTGCGGGCGATGTCCCCGAGAACGCCACCATCCTCGACGTGCGGGAGGACGACGAATGGGTCCTCGGCCGCGCCGCCGGGGCCCTGCACCTCCCCCTGGGTGAGCTGCCCGATCGGATCGAGGAGCTGGACCCGGATACCGACTACTACGTGATCTGCCGGACGGGCGGCCGATCCAGCCGGGCCGCCGACTTCATGGTGGCCCGCGGGTATTCCGCCATCAACATCGCCGGCGGCTCCGGGGCCTGGCTCGAGTCCGGCCGGCCCATGGAGGCGGACGGCGGAGCCGAACCGACCGTCAAGTGAGCGTCTCCCGCCCCCGATACGTCTACCTCGGCCCCGAGGGGACCTTCACCGAGGCCGCACTCCTCCAGGTCCCGGGTGCCGAGGACGCCGAGCGGATCCCGGTGGGGTCGGTGATCACCGCCCTGGCACAGGTGCGCTCCGGCGAGGCCGACTTCGCGGTGGTCCCGATCGAGAACTCGGTGGAGGGCGGGGTCACCGCCACCCTGGATGACATCGCGGCGGACGACGACCTACAGATCCAGCGCGAGATCCTGGTGCCGATCAGCTTCGTGTTGCTGGGGCGGCGGAGCATGGAGCTCGCTGACATCCGCACCGTCTCCACGCACACCCACGGCTGGGCCCAGGTGCGCAATTGGGCCGCCGCGCACATCCCGCAGGCCGAGTTCGTGCCGGCCGGCTCCACAGCCGGGGCGGCCCGCGGACTGCTCGAGGACGCCACCTCCTATGACGCCGCCGTCTGTGCGCCCCTGGTGGCCGAGCAGACCGGTCTGCCCGTGCTGGTCTCCGCCATCGAGGACACCGCCGGGGCCGTGACACGGTTCGTCCTCGTCTCCCGCCCGGGCCCCGTCCCGGCGCCGACGGGCTCAGACAAGACCACCGTCGTCGTGCCCCTGCCGGAGGACCACCCCGGCGCGCTGATGGACATCCTGGACCAGTTCGCGACGCGCGGGATCAACCTCTCGCGGATCGAGTCCAGGCCCACGGGGGCCGGGCTGGGCAGCTACTTCTTCTCGATCGACTTCGAGGGGCATGTGGCCGAGGAACGGGTCAAGGCCGCGCTCGCCGCCCTGTACCGGCTGATCCCGGGCATCCGGTTCCTGGGGTCGTACCCGCGCGCGGACAAGATGAAGTACACCGTGCCCGGACATACAAGGGATGCCGCCTACCGGGCGGGCCAGGAGTGGGTGACGGGACTGCTCGGGCGGTGAGGGCCCGGGCTCTCAGCCCGTGCCCCGGCCTGTGACCTCAGGCCGAGACCTCGGGGGCGGCCTCCGGCTTCATGGCAGGGGCCGCCGCGGAGTCCGGCACGTCGGTGGCCGGCACCTGCACGCGGAGGGAATCCGGCTTGACGCGTGCGTCGATCACCTTGACCTCCATGATGGCGTCCCCGTCCAGCTGGGCGGTCATCGGCTCGTGCAGCACCACGCGACAGCGCGTGGCCTGATGGGTCTCCATGACGGGGATCGTGTGCTTGGACTTCGTCACGGTCTTCGCCGCGATCCGGAGCCAGTCACCCACGTGCCGGGGGGAGAGCAGGACCACGTCCAGCAGGCCGTCGTCGAACCGGGCATCCGGGACGAAGTCCATGCCGGCGGTCAGCTCACCGCAATTGGCGACCATGACGGAGCGGACCTTGCGCCTCTGGGGGGCGCCGCCGTCGAGGGAGACGGAGATCTCCTTACGCTGGCCGGGCAGGTGGCGCATGCCGGCCTCACCGTAGGCGAGCCAGCCGGCCTTGGCCTTGAGGTCATCGCGGGTGTCCCCCATGACGTCGGCGTCGATGCCGGCGCCCGCGATCACGAGCGAGGTGTTCTTGGTGACCTCGCCGTTGGTGCCCTCGAGCTTGATCGTGACGGTGTCGATCTCCCGCGTGGCGCCATGGATGGCCGTGTTGATGCTGGCCCGATGGTCGTCCAGGGGCAGCTTGAGGTTCCGTGCCAGCAGGTTGCCGGTGCCCATCGGCACGATCGCCAGGGTCACGTCCGTGCCCGCGAGTTCCTCGGCCACGAACCGCACCGTGCCGTCCCCACCGGCGGCGATCACCACGTCCGCCCCGTCCGCGATCGCATCCCGAGCCATCTGCGCCCCCGGGTCCTCCACGGTGGTCTCAAAGACGGCCAGCTCCGGCAGGCCGGCCTCGGCGACGGCGGCCGTGGCCTGGGCACGGATGCCCGCCGCCCCGGACTTGGACGGGTTCAACACCAGCGCGATGCGCCGGGGATGGTCCATGGCTCGGGCGATCAGGGGGGCGTCCGCGATCTCGCTGACCTGTCCGTCCAGGGCCTGAAGGTGCCCCGTGAGTGCGGCCATGCGCTCCGGCAGGGTGCGCACGTTCCCATGCAGGCTGGTCACCTGTCCGTCCAGGTGGTCCATGCGGCTGCGCAGGCGGCGGTGGCCGGTCCACAGGCCCGTGGCGAAGGCCAGGGCGGCCACCACCAGGACGAGGGCGATGATGGCCAAGGTCATGTCTAGGGGCATGGCGGCAGTCTACGGGCCGGTGATGACGGCGTGGGATGGGGCACGAGGTTAGGCTGGACCTCGTGATCGACGTCAAGCACCTCATCGAGAATCCAGACCTCTACACGGCCTCACAGCGCGCCCGCGGCGCGGACGAGTCCCTGGTGGACCAGATCGTGTCCGCCGACGCGGAACGCCGTGCCTCGATCACCTCCTTCGAGGAGCTGCGCGCGCAGCAGAAGGCCTTCGGCAAGAAGGTGGCCGCCGCGCAGGGGGAGCAGAAGCAGCAGCTGCTGGCGGAGGTCAAGGAGCTCTCCGCCAACGTCAAGACCGCCGAGGCCACCGCGGACGAGGCGAAGTCGCGTCTGGACTCCCTGCAGCGACGGTTCCCGAACCTCATCGAGGATGGTGTGCCGGCCGGTGGCGAGGACGACTTCACCACCGTCAAGACGGTCGGCACCGTCCGTGACTTCTCCGCCGACGGCTTCACGCCGCGCGACCACCTGGAGATCGGCGAGTTGATTGGCGCCATCGACATGGAGCGCGGGGCCAAGGTCTCGGGCTCACGGTTCTACTTCCTCAAGGGTGTGGGCGCCCGCCTTGAGCTGGCCCTCATGCAGATGGGCCTGGACCTGGCCCTGCAGAACGGCTTCGTGCCCATGATGACCCCCACGCTGGTCCGTCCGGAGACCATGCAGGGCACCGGGTTCGACGTGGAGCATGATGACGAGATCTACAAGCTCGAGCGCGACGACCTCTACCTGGTGGGCACCTCCGAGGTGGCCCTCGCCGGCTATCACGCGGACGAGATCCTCGAGTTCGGCGAGGAGCCCATCCGCTATGCCGGTTGGTCCACCTGCTACCGGCGCGAGGCCGGCTCCGCGGGCAAGGACACCCGGGGCATCATCCGCGTGCACCAGTTCAACAAGCTGGAGATGTTCGTCTACACCACCGTCGAGAAGGCAGCCGAGGAGCACGCCCGCCTGCTGGACTGGGAGGAGCAGATGCTCGCCAAGGTGGATCTGCCCTACCGCGTGATCGATACCGCCGCCGGCGACCTCGGCATGAGCGCCGCCCGGAAGTTCGACTGCGAGGCCTGGGTCCCCACCCAGGAGACCTACCGGGAGCTGACCTCCACCTCGAACTGCACCACGTTCCAGACCCGCCGGCTCAACATCCGGGAGCGGCTCGTGAAACCGGACGGCTCCAAGGGCGGGACGCGCATGGCCGCCACCCTGAACGGCACCCTGGCGACCACCCGCTGGCTCGTGGCCATCCTGGAGAACCACCAGAACGCGGACGGCTCCGTGAACGTGCCGGAGGCGCTGCAGCCCTACCTCGGAGGTCTCGAGGTCCTGCCGGTCCTCTAGGTCTGCTTGACTGGAGACATGCGCTTTTCACAGGACGCCGGCACCGAAGACCGGCACGAAGACCGGAACCCGATCACCGGTTCCCTCCAGGCCACCTACCGGCCCACCTCGGATATGACCTCCTCCGGCTCCCGGCCGAACGGGGACGGGGTACGCAAGATGGTCTGCCTGGACGTGGACGGCACCCTCGTGGACCACGACGGCCATATGGACGACGAGGTGCGGGAGGCCGCCCGCGCCGTGGTGGAGGCGGGCCACCACGTGCTGATCGCCACCGGCCGCTCACTGGGGGCCACCCTGCCGATCATCAAGCTGATCGGGCAGGAGCAGGGCTACAGCATCTGCAGCAACGGCGGTGTGACGCTGAGGCTCTCCACGGATCTGGAGGAGGGCTACGAGGTGGTGGACCGCCGGACCTTTGACCCGGGTCCCGCCTTGCGGGCCCTCCGCCACCGACTGCCCAGCGCCAAGTACGCCGTGGAGGACGACCGTGGCCGGTTCCTCTCCACCGAGCGTTTCCAGGACATGAGCTTCGGCGTCCAGGCCGAGGGCGTCACCTTCGAGGAGATGATGGCCGCCAGCGCGACCCGCCTGGTCGTCTTCTCCACGGATTCATCCACCGAGGAGTTCGGTGAGGCCGTGGAGTCCATCGGCCTGCAGGGTGTGACCTACTCGGTGGGTTGGTCCGCCTGGCTGGACATCGCCGCCGCCGGCGTGTCCAAGGCCTCGGGGCTCGAGGCACTGCGGGACCACCTCGGCGTCCACATCGACGACACGGTGGCGGTCGGGGACGGCCGCAATGACATCGAGATGCTGGCGTGGGCCGGCCGCGGGGTCGCCATGGGCCAGGCCCCACCGGAGGTCGTCAAGGTCGCCGACGAGGTGACCGGACACGTCAACGAGCACGGCGCCGCCACGGTCCTGCGCTCGCTGCTCGACTCCTGAGCCTGCCACTTTCAGTCGACTTGGCGTGGGTGGTTGCACCCAACATCCACGCCAAGTCGACTGAAAGCGGAGCCGCGCGGGTCAGCGGGGCAGTTCCACCGCGTCCACCAGGGCCAGCAGCCGCTCGGCCGCCGGTCGGCAGGCGTGCTCCTCGTTCCAGAACGAGCGCTGCACCGCCTTGGACACGGCCTGGGCGGTGATCCCCAGCTCTGCGGCCACCGGCTTCTGCTGGCCCCGCACCCCGGGCACCAGCAGGTCCAGCACCGCCCACTCGGCGTCCGTCCGGGTCAGCACCAGCTGCCCGATCAGCCGCAGCACGGACTGCGCCTCCTCGGCCACCTGCTCGTCGGGGCCGTCCACGGCCACCGGCACCCGCACCCCGGCCTTGGCCGCTTCCTCCACGGCCCGCCGCGCAAAGACCAGACCCGGCCCGCCGACGTCGTGCAGGTTCTGGGTGTCCGGCAGGACGCCTCCTCCACGGCTCGCCGACCGGTCCGGGTCCACCGGGCCCAGGGAACCCACGCCGATCCCCACATTCCAACGCCGGTGCCGCAGGGCAATCAGGGCGGCGTCCACGGCGGAGCGGGCATCCGGGACGACCCCGATCGCCTCGTCACCGACGGAGCGCTGGAAGGGCACCACGGTGCCCACGGGACGCAGGGAACGCAGGAGGTCGCCGACCAGGTCCCCGACCTCCCGCGAATCACGCTGGTTGATCGTCAGGACATAGTTGGGCATAGCCCCGATTCTGCCAGCACGGGAAGAGTCAGGAATCGCGGCCCTGCGGGGAACCCGAGGCGGCCGGATCATCCTCCTCGGTGTCCACGTCGCGGCCCTGCGGCTCGTCCTCGGGCTTCTCCTCACCGACGGCGGCGAAGCGCCGGATGGAGGCCTCCAGCTCGGCCTCGGCGGCCGCACGGCCCTCCCAGCCCTCGGCCTTGACCCACTTGCCGGGCTCCAGGTCCTTGTAGCGGGTGAAGAAGTGCTCGATCTCCTTCTTCAGCCACTCGTCGATGTCCTCGAGCTCCTGGATGTGGTCGAAGCGCTTGTCCGCCGGGACGCACAGCAGCTTGGCGTCCCCGCCGCCGTCATCGGTCATGTTGAACACGCCGATCGGGCGGGCCTCCACGATCACACCGGGCACCAGGTCGAAGCCGGGCAGGAACACCATGGCGTCCAGCGGATCCTCGTCCTCACCCAGGGTGTCCTCGAAGTAGCCGTAGTGGGCGGGGTACTGCATGGAGGTGAAGAGGATACGGTCCAGGCGCAGGCGGCCGGACTCGTGGTCGAACTCGTACTTCACGCGGGATCCGGCAGGGATCTCGATGGTGACGTCATGGATCATGGGAGGTGCTCCTCGGCGCTGCTTCGCGGTGGTCTGTCACTGGTCTGGAGGTGGTTGCCGCGCCGGATGGTGGTGCTGGGCACGGCGTCTAGAATCTAGGGTATCCCGCGCCCGATCAGGAAAGTCCCATCGTGAACCCATGCCCTGCCCCGCGCCGGCCCGTCCGCACCGCGGTGACGGCCCTGCTGGCGGTCACGGCGGCGGTAGGGCTGACAGGATGCACCGTCATCCCCGTCCCGGCGGCCTCCGGAGCACCGGTCGCCGTGAGCAGCCCGGTCACGACGCCGGCCGGCAGCTCCCAGCCCGCCGTCCCCTCGGCCGCGGCCTCCTCCACCAGCTCGCCGACCAGCTTGCCCACCAGCTCGCCGGCCGGGTCCCCCAGCTCGCCGGCAGGGTCCCCCAGTGGTACGGAGGGGCCGATGGCCGCTGTCTCCGCGGCCCTCACCCTGGCGGAGTTCGTGAACTTCCCGGACCTCTCACCCCTGCTGGTCCCCAGCCCGGACCCGGAGACGCTGGCCCCGCTGCTGGACGAGGCGCTGGCCCTGCACAGCGGCACCATGTCCGCCGCCGTCCGGGACAGCCTCACCGGCGAGCTGCTCTACTCCGAAGGCCCGGACCAGCCGGTGGTGCCCGCCTCCGCGGTCAAGATCCTGACGGCGGCAGCCGCCCTGCACACGCTGGGCCCGGACCACCGCTACACCACCGCGGCGGTGGCCCGGCCTCTGGGTGAGGGCCGGACCGCCGTGGTGCTGGACGCCGGCGGAGACGTGATGCTGGGCACCGGCGAGAATGCGGAGGACGCGAACGGCCGGGCCGGGCTGGGGACCCTGGCCGAACAGACCGCGCAGGCCCTCAAGGACCAGGGCGCCGTCGGCACGGTGGCTGTCGGTGTGGACGATTCCGGCTACGGGGGCCCCGGCGAATCCCCGGACTGGAGCCCGGACATCGTGTCCTCGGGCAATGCCTCCACGGTGCAGCCGATCGCCACGTACGGCGGCCGCGCCTACCCCGGCCGGGACACCAACCGGCTGCACGATCCTGCGGTGTTCGCGGCCGAGGTGTTCCGCAACGAGCTCGCCGCCCGGGCGGAGGCTCTCGGGCTGGATCTCGAGGTGGAGGCGGAGGTGGACCGCGCGGCACTGACAGGCGACGGCACGGTGCTGGCGGAGGTGGAGTCCGCGCCGCTGTCCGAGCAGATGACGTACATGTTGCGGACCTCGGACAACCAGGTCGCGGAAGCCACCGGTCGCAACCTCGCACTGGAGGCCGGTGAGGACGGCAGCTTCGAGGGGGCGTCCCAGGCGATCAAGGACGCCTTGGCGGACCTCGGCGTGGACACGGAGGGGTTGAGCCTCGTGGACGCCTCCGGGCTCTCGGAGGCCAACCGCGTCTCGGCCGCGCAACTGACCGCTACCCTGCAGGTCGCGAGTACGTCCCCGGACCTGGAGACCGTGGTCACCGGGCTGCCGGCGGCCGGGGAGGAGGGGACCCTGCAGGACCGGATGGTCGGCACCGCCGCCGTGGACGCGGTCCGGGCGAAGACGGGCACCCTCAGCTCGGTGGCCTCGCTGACCGGAACCGTCCAGACGGAGGACGGCCGGACCCTGCTGTTCAGCTTCATCGCCAACGGCCAGCCGGGCGTGCTGGACAACGCCCGCTTCGCCGTCGACCGTGCCGCCGTGGTGCTGGCCGGGTGTGGCTGCCGGTAGCGCCGCAGCCGGTGGAGACGGGCAGCCGCGGGCCGTAGCGGGACCAGCGGGACGAGGCGTGGGCGCCACGACCAGTCTCTGATGGACTTTGCCATAGCAAATAATCGGCTAGCATGATGGTCATGCCCTCGCCGGAAACCGACCAGCGCCTGGCCAGACAGCGGGCCATCTACGGGACCTCCCTGTCCGAACGCTTCGGCGACCTCATGGCGGCCTACCGGCTGAGTCAGCGGTCCCTGGCCCGCGTGCTGGGCCTGTCCGCCCCCATGCTCTCCCAGCTCATCAACGCCCAGCGCATCAAGATCGGCAATCCGGCGGTCTATGAGCGCTTCGTCATGCTGGAGGAACGCCAGGACGAGGCGGACCTGCAGCGGGTTCTGGACGAGGTCCAGGCCTCCGAACCGGTCCTGACCACGCACAGCACCCGCTCCCGCAGAGTAGAGGCCGGCCCGGCCCCGGAGGCGGACCCCGCGGCCCAGTTGGGACGGCTGGCCACCACCGAGCAGCTGCTGGTCACGGCGGAGGCCGCCCGGACGGCCGGGGCCACCGAACTGGGTGGCCTGTTGGAGCGGGCGGCGGCCGTCAGCGGCTGAGGTCCGCCCTGCGCGCCCTCTGCTGCGTGTGGTGGGATGGGTGCATGGAATCCACCCCCGTCCCAGGCTCCGTCTCAGCTCCCGTCTCGCCCGTGGACTGGGACCTCGCCGCCAGCACGGCGGGCCGGTTGTGCGCCGCCGGCCCCCGCTTCACCCGGCACCAGGCCGAACGTGAAGCCGCCGGGCTGCGCCACGCCGCCGAGGTCTCCGTGGACCACGTCCACCGGATCACCCGGCTGGAGGCGGCCCGGGACCTGCGGGACTCCGAGGTGCTCGTGGTGGACCGACCCACCTGGACCCGGGCCAACGTGCAGGCCTTCTCCACGCTGCTGAGCCCCGCCTTCGAGTACGTCCAGCAGTCCCGGCCGGAGGAGTACGCCCGCGCCACCAACGGGTTCGGCACCACCGCCACCGCCCTGGAGGCCGGGGCCGTGCTGGCCTTCCTGTCCTCGAAGGTCCTCGGCCAGTACGAGCCGTTCTGCGCCCTGCCCGGACCGGACGGCAGCCCCGCCGGCCCGGAGGGCGGCCGGCTGCTGCTGGTGGCACCGAACATCGCCCAGGTGCGCATGGAGCTCAACGTGGACCCGGAGGACTTCCGGCTCTGGGTCTGCCTGCACGAGCAGACCCACCGGGTGCAGTTCGCCGCCGCCCCCTGGCTGCGCGACCACCTCCAGTCCCACCTCATCGAGCTGGTCTCCGGCATGTTCGACAAGGCGGACACCCTGCCCGAACGCCTCTCGGCCCGGCTCCGCGCCCTCGTCCAAGGCCCCGAGGCGGACCCGGCCTCCGTGGAGCAGGGCCGCGGATCCGCCGAGCTCGGCACGGAGGGGCATCCGGCGTCGATGGGACTCGTCGAATTGTTCCAGGACCCGGAGGACAAGCAGCGGCTGGCCCGGATCAACGCCACGATGTCCCTGCTGGAAGGCCACGCCAACGTGGTCATGGATGCCATCGACTCCTCCGTGGTCCCCACCGTCAAGACCATCCGCCAGCGCTTCGACCACCGCACCTCGACCCGGTCCTCCCTGGACCGGTGGATCCGTCGCCTCATGGGCATGGACGCCAAGATGCAGCAGTACCGGGACGGCCAGCGCTTCGTGAAGCGGGCGGTCCGGGACCTCGGCATGGACGGCTTCAACGTGGTGTGGGAGGCCCCGGAGCACCTGCCGAGCGAACAGGAGATCCAGCATCCCGAGCAATGGGTGGCACGTATCCGGGGGTTGGGCTGAGCCCGGTCCCCGAGGGGCCCGCCTCCTGGCCACCGGCGACTCGCTGGCCACAGGCCCTGCACCGCGCCGTCCACGCGCTCGCCGCGGCCACCCACGGACGGACCCTGCCGCTGGTGGCCCTCTCCGGCGGGGCCGACTCCCTGGCGCTGAGCGTGGCTGCCGCTGAGGCCACGCGCACCCGGGCCGCCCCGGCACTGTCGGCCGGCGTGGGTGCCGTGATCGTGGACCACGGCCTGCAGCCCGGGTCCGCCGCCGTGGCTGACCGCGCGGCCGCCGTGGCCCGCGCCCTGGGATTGGCCCCGGTGACCGTGGAGCAGGTGGACGTGCCGACGACGGGGGAGGGCCCGGAGGCCGACGCCCGTGCCGCCCGTCATGCCGCCCTGGAGGACGCCGCCCGCCGGCTGGGCTCGGACGCCGTGCTGCTGGCCCACACCCGGGACGATCAGGCCGAACAGGTGCTCCTGGGCCTGGCCCGCGGCTCGGGCACCCGCACACTCGCGGGGATCCCCCGCAGCCGGGGGGTGCTGCTGCGCCCCCTGCTGGAGTTGACGCGCCCGGACACCGAGGCCATCTGCAGCTGGGCGGGTGTGCGCTGGTGGGAGGACCCCGCCAACGCGGATCCGGCGTATCTGCGCTCGCGGATCCGCACCCGCGTGCTGCCGGCCCTCGAGGACCCGGACCACGGCCTGGGGCCCGGGCTGTCCGCCGCCCTGGCCCGCAGTGCGGACATCGCGGCCGAGGACGCGGCCGCGCTGGAGGCCTGGGCTGGGCGGGAGTTCGACCGTCTCCGGGAGGAGCGGGAGCCGGGCGAGGCACCCGGTCTCCGGCCGGCGTCGGGCCCGGTGTCCCTGCCGATGGGGGAACTGGCCGCGCTGCCGGACGCCATCCGGTACCGGGTGATCGGCTATGCCGTGCTCGCCGCCGGGGGCGAGCGGCCCAGCCGGGAACGCGTGCTGGCCGTCGACCGCCTGGTGGCCACCCGCTCCACGGGGGGATCCTCGGCGGGGCCGGTCGAGTTGGCAGGCGGGATCGTCTCCCACCGTCGGGGCCCAGGCGGGTATGCGAGACTGGTCTTCAGCGCCGTCAGGCCCTGAGTCCGAGTGTGGACCGGGCCGGCCGGAGGCGCCTTCCCGTAGCGAATACACCCCGCAGGAGCAGCCCGCATGGAAGCACAGGACGTGCATGGCGACCTGGATCATGTGCTCATGACCAAAGAGCAGATCCAGGACACCGTCAAGGATCTCGCAGCGCAGATCGACCGAGACTACGAGGGCAAGGACGTCCTGCTGGTGGCGGTGCTCAAGGGGGCGGTGATGATCATGGCCGACCTGTCCCGCGCGCTGCGCTCCCACGTCACCCTGGACTTCATGGCCGTCTCCTCCTACGGCTCCGGCACCCAGTCCTCCGGCGTGGTGCGGATCCTCAAGGACCTGGACGCGGACCTGATGGGCCGGCACGTGCTGATCGTGGAGGACATCATCGACTCCGGGCTGACCCTGTCCTGGCTCAAGACCAACCTCGAGTCCCGCGGCCCCGCCTCCGTGGAGATCTGCGCCTTCCTGCGCAAGCCCGAGGCCATGAAGGTCGAGATCGACTGCAAGTACGTGGGCCGGGACATCCCGAACGAGTTCGTGGTCGGCTACGGCCTGGACTTCGACGAGAAGTACCGCAACCTGGACTTCATCGGGACCCTCGCCCCGCACATCTACTCCTGATCACGGCCCCCGGCCGGCCGCGATGGGGCTGGCCGGGATGGGACTGGCCGGGATAGAGCCCGTACGAGCCGAGGGTCGTGGAGGGTGCCGGCCGTGACGGGAACCCTGAAACGATTGGTCCACCGCCGCCCGAAGTTGCCGCTCTCAGAGTCCGAATCTGCGCTGAGAGCGGCAACTTCCGGCGTCTTGGGGCCGGGAGGGGACCAATCGTTTGACGCTGCCTCGAACGGTCTCGACCTCTGCCCCCAGGCGGTCCCGGAATCGGCCCAGGCCCGTAGGCAGATCAGCGCCCCTGCGCAGCGGCGACGGCCCGCCCGATGAGTTCAAGTGCCGTCCGGAAATCCTCTGCTGAGTCGGCCGAGCCGAAGCGCAGTACGGTCCACCCCTGCCTCAGGAAGGCCTGATCGCGTCGTAGGTCCTTGGCCAGTTGATTCCCCTCGCCGTGGTGCTGGCCCTCGTATTGGATGGCGATGAGCCACTGCGGGTAGCCGAGGTCAGCCGTGGCCGGGAAGTCTGTGGAGTATTGCGCGTCCCAACACTCAACCTGCAGCGCAGGCGCCGGAAGCCCGACTCGGTGCATGGCCAGGCGCAGGAGCGTCTCCTGCGGAGAGTCGGCCCCCACGCGGATGAGCTCCAGAGCGTTGCGTGCCCTGGAGATGCCGGGGACGCCCGGGTGCGCCTGAAGGCATTCTCGCAAGGCCTCCACGGTGGTCCACTGTGTCCTCCGGGTCTCAGCCCAGGCATACGGTTCGCGGACGAGGTGGTCGCCGAGGATGACCAGATCCTGCAGGGACAACAGGGTGGCACAGTCCAGCCAGGTCCGCTCGGGAGAGGTGACCCGGCGCCCGTGGACCAGGACGACCTCGTCCGCGGGCAGGAGTGACCGGTGCGTGATGATCCCGGGGTATCTGAGGCGATGGCGCTCGGGCTGACGGGTGACGTGCACCATGCGGGTGGCCTGGGATTTCTGCGGAAGCCACCAGTCTCGGACCAGGGCCGCGGTGAGGTGGGAGGCGCAGGCATCCGGAACCGTCGCGAGTACGGCCGCCGCGCGCGGGAGGGTCGAGTGGACCGATGGCGTGGGTTCGGATCCCGGACTCCCTGCCGTGTCTGCCGCGTCGACGACGTGTGGTTCGGCCTCCTGTTCGGCCTCCTGTTCGCCCGCTACCGCTAGGTCGTGAACCGGCGCGGTCGGCTCTGGTTGATCCGGGCGCTCCTCGAGCTCCTCCACCGGTGAGGAGCGGCCAGCCCACCGGTACCGGCCGTGGCCGACGCGCTCGATGTCACGCCGGCGGAGCCGTCCGGGACGCACCCCGAGAGCCAGGGCCTCGGCGCGGGTGAACTCGCGGTCCACCAGTGCTTCGGGCAACGGACGGGGGTAACGCACCCCTTCAGTCTCCGGTGATCCGCCGGAGCACGCAGGACTTATCCACAGGTGGTCGCCCCGGCTCCACAGGTGGTCGTGAAGGCGCCCAGCCATTCCTCCGGTTGCGAACGGTTCGGCCTCAGGACTCCACCGTAGACTGACGCCCGGTACCGTGGACGGGTACGGCTGTGCCCTGGTCCGGTGGCTCGCGTCAGTGACCCCGCGCAGCTCCGGCACGCCGCCGTATCCGAAGTGGTCACGCCGTGCCCACCGCGCAGGTCAAAGGTCAGGAGAGTTGTTGAAAGCCAAGAAGGTCTTCAAGGGCCCGATCATCTGGATCGTTTTGGCCGCCGTGTTCCTGATGCTGATCATCCCGGCGCTGACGCAGGGCTCCTCCGCCCGGGTGGACACCAACGTGGGTCTGGTGCTGCTGGATGAGGACAAGGCCGCCCAGGCCAAGATCCAGGACGGTGAACAGCGGGTCGACCTGACCCTGCGCGAGTCCTACTCCCAGGATGGCCGGGATCTCGGCAAGGACGTCTACTTCTACTACTCCACGGCCCGCGCCGAGAACGTCGTGACCGCCATCGACGAGTCCGGACTGGACGGCTTCACGGACGAGCCGGTGCAGAACAACTGGCTGCTGTCCATGCTGGGCTTCCTCGTCCCCTTCCTGTTGATCGGGCTGGTCTTCTGGTTCCTGCTGTCCAGGATGCAGGGCGGCGGTGGCAAGGTCATGCAGTTCGGCAAGTCCAAGGCCAAGCTCATCACCAAGGACATGCCGCAGGTGACCTTCGCCGACGTGGCGGGCGCCGAGGAGGCCGTGGAGGAACTCCATGAGATCAAGGAGTTCCTCGCCGAGCCCGCCAAATTCCAGGCCGTGGGCGCCAAGATCCCCAAGGGTGTGCTCCTCTACGGCCCTCCGGGCACGGGCAAGACCCTGCTGGCCAAGGCCGTGGCCGGCGAGGCCGGTGTGCCGTTCTACTCCATCTCCGGCTCGGACTTCGTGGAGATGTTCGTGGGCGTGGGCGCCTCCCGCGTGCGTGACCTCTTCGAGCAGGCCAAGACCAACTCCCCGGCCATCATCTTCGTGGACGAGATCGACGCCGTCGGCCGCCATCGGGGTGCCGGCGTGGGTGGCGGCAACGACGAGCGTGAGCAGACCCTGAACCAGCTCCTCGTGGAGATGGACGGCTTCGACGCCACCACCAACGTGATCCTCATCGCGGCCACCAACCGTCCGGACGTCCTGGACCCCGCCCTGCTGCGTCCGGGCCGCTTCGACCGGCAGATCCCCGTGGAGGCCCCCGACTCCGAGGGCCGCCACCAGATCCTGTCCGTGCACGCGCAGGGCAAACCCATGGCCCCCGGAGTGGACCTGCGCGCGCTGGCCAAGCGCACCCCCGGGTTCACCGGCGCGGACCTGGCCAACGTGCTCAACGAGGCCGCGCTGCTGACGGCACGGTCCAACGCCCAGCTGATCGATGACCGCGCCCTGGACGAGGCCGTGGACCGCGTCATGGCCGGCCCGCAGAAGCGCTCCCGCCTGATGAAGGAACACGAGCGCAAGGTCACCGCCTACCACGAGGGTGGTCACGCGCTGGTGGCCGCCGGGCTGCGTAACTCGTCCCCGGTCACGAAGATCACCATCCTGCCCCGCGGTCGCGCCCTGGGCTACACCATGGTGGTCCCCGAGGATGACAAGTACTCGATCACCCGCAACGAGCTGCTGGACCAGCTCGCCTACGCCATGGGCGGCCGCGTGGCCGAGGAGATCATCTTCCACGACCCCTCCACCGGCGCCTCGAACGACATCTCCAAGGCCACGGACATCGCCAAGAAGATGGTCACCGAGTACGGGATGAGCGAACGCGTCGGGGCCGTGAAGCTCGGCACCGGCAGCGGTGAGCCCTTCATGGGGCGGGACATGAGCAGCGGCCGTGAATACTCGGAGCAGGTGGCCGGGATGATCGACGCCGAGGTGCGCCAGCTCCTGGACGCCGCCCATGACGAGGCCTACTGGATCATCAACGCGAACCGGGAGATCCTGGACCGGCTGGCCTACGAGCTGCTGGAGAAGGAGACCCTGAACCAGGCGCAGATCGCGGAGATCTTCGCCCAGATCCGCCAGCGTGAGCCCCGCCAGGTCTGGTTGTCCAGCGAGGACCGCCCCGTCTCCTCGCAGCCCCCGATCCTGTCGCCGGCCGAGCGCCGCGCCCTGGCGGAACAGAACGGCGACGCCGGCCCCGGAGCCCCGGAGGACGGCTCACCGCAGGCGGTGGACCCGGAGTCCACCTCGGACTCGCTGAGCCCCACCGTGGACCCCAGCCCGGGCAGCCAGCTGCCCGGCGAGCCGGACGGTGGCACCGGCCGGCCCGGAGGATCGGCGGGCCCCTCGGACCTGCCGCGCACCGACCTGCCGAGCACCGACGTGTCAGGGACCGACCTGCCACGCACTGACCAGGAATGACGAGGACCGGGACCGTGAATGAGAAGCAACGTCAGCCGGGCACTGCCGGCGTGGACCGCCCCCGCATCCAGGCCGCCGTCCGCGAGATCCTGGAGGCCATCGGCGAGGACCCGGACCGGGAGGGCCTGTTGGACACCCCCCGGAGGGTGGCCAAGGCCTATGACGAGTTCTTCGCCGGACTCGTGCAGGACCCGGCCGAGATCCTGGGCACCACCTTCGACATCTCCCACGAGGAACTCGTGCTGGTGAAGGACATCCCGTTCTACTCCACGTGCGAACACCACCTGGTGCCCTTCCACGGCACGGCCCACATCGGCTACATCCCGAATCCGGAGGGACGGGTGACGGGCCTGAGCAAGCTGGCCCGGCTCGTGGAGGTCTACGCGCGGCGTCCACAGGTCCAGGAGCGGCTGACCACGCAGATCGTGGAGGCCCTGATGACCCACCTGAGCCCGCGTGGGGCGATCGTGGTGATCGAGGCCGAACACATGTGCATGTCCATGCGCGGGGTGCGCAAGCCCGGCGCCAAGACGGTCACCTCGGCCGTCCGGGGCCAGCTGCGCGAGGCCTCCACCCGGTCCGAGGCCATGAGCCTGATCCTGCACGGCTGATCCTGCACGGCTGATCCTGCCCGGCTGTGCCCGGCACGGATCCCACCCGCTCCACGAAAGGACCACACCCATGGACTCGATGGCTGCATCGACCGGAACGGGCCCCAACACGGGGCCGATGACGGTGATCCGCAAGATCCGTCGCCGCACCCTGGCTGACCTGCCCACGGACCGCACCCTCGTGATGGGCGTGTTGAACGTCACGGACAACTCGTTCTCGGACGGCGGGGCCTATCTGGACACCGAGTCCGCGATCGAACAGGGTCTGCGCCTGCTGTACTCGGGGGCGGACATCATCGACGTGGGTGGGGAGTCCACCCGTCCCGGGGTGGAGGCCATCGACGCCGTCACGGAGCAGAACCGCGTCCTGCCCGTGATCGAGGCCCTGCTGAAGGCCGGGGCTGTCGTCTCGGTGGACACCATGCACGTGGCCACCGCCGAGGCGGCGCTCAAGCTGGGCGAGGTCATCATCAACGACGTCTCCGGGCTGAACCATGAGCGCCAGATGCCGGAGCTGATCGCCCGCACCGGCGCGACGTACATCCTCATGCACAACCGCGGCAATGCCCAAACCATGGACTCCCTGACCGACTACGAGGACGTGGTCGAGGACGTGGTGCGCGAACTGACCGAGCTCAAGGACGCCTTCCTGGCCGCCGGTGTGCAGCCCGAGCAGCTCATCCTGGACCCGGGCCTGGGCTTCTCGAAGGCCGGTGCCCAGAACTGGGAGCTGTTGCGCGGTCTGGACCGTCTGCAGGCCCTCGGGTTCCCGGTCCTGGTGGCCGCCTCCCGCAAGCGGTTCCTGGGCACCCTGCTCGCCTCCGACTCCGGGGCCGAGCCCGTTCCGGCGGAGCGGGACCACGCCACCGCCGCCCTCACCGCGTTGTCCGCCCAACACCGGGTGTGGGGCGTGCGGGTACACACGGTGGAGCCCTCCCTGCACGCGGTCAAGGCCGCCCGCGCCTGGCTGGGGCCGGCGGCCACCACTGGCCGGACCGGGGCCTGAGGCATGGGGGGCACTGCGGAGTCCCGGGTCGCTCACCATGACCGCATCACGCTCACGGGGCTGAGGGCTCGCGGCTACCACGGTGTGTTCGAGGCGGAGAAGCGGGACGGCCAGGAGTTCACCACGGACGTGGTGGTGCACCTGGACGCCGCCCCCGCCGCCGCCGGTGACGACCTGGCGCACACCGTGAACTACGCGCAGGTCGCCGACACCGTGCTGCGGGTGATCACGGGGGAGTCCCTGGATCTCATCGAGACCGTGGCGGACCGGATCGCCCGAGCGCTGCTGGCCGAGCAGCCGGTGGCCACCGCCGTGGAGGTCACCGTGCACAAGCCGCACGCGCCCATCGAGGCGGACTTCGCCGACGTCGCCGTCTCGGTGTACCGGAGCCGGCCGTGACCGCCACCGGACCGTCCTCCGGGCCGAACGCTGGGCCGAGCGCCGTGCTGGACCTCGCCCCACAGACCCCCGTGGATGCCGTCCTGGCCCTGGGTGCCAATCTCGGGGACGCGGCCGCCACCGTCCAGCAGGCGGTCCGCCAACTGGGGCAGACGCCGGGGATCGAGGTGACCGGGGTGTCCCCGGTGGCCCGGACCCGGGCGGTGGGCGGACCCGCGGGGCAGCCGGACTACCTGAACCTGGTGGTGACCGTGGCGACCCGGCTCTCCCCGAAGGAGCTGCTCGCCGCGGGTCAGGGGATCGAGCAGGCCCACCACCGCACCCGCGACGTCCGGTGGGGTCCCCGCACCCTGGACATTGATGTCATCACCTACGGAGATCTGAGATCTGACGATCCGGTGCTGACCCTGCCCCATCCGCGCGCCCACACCCGCGCCTTCGTGCTCGCCCCGTGGTCCTGGCTGGACCCGGAGGCGGTGCTGTCCGGTGCGCGTGTGGCGGACCTCGCGGGCCAGGCGGACGACGCCGGCTCCGTCACCCGGTTGCCCAGCGCCGAGGATGGTCACGGTGACGAGGTCAACGAGCACGGCGAGACCGGCGAGGCCGACGAGACCGCCGCAGGGCCGTCCGTATGACCGGGATCCGCCCGCTGTGGCTGCTGGTGATCCTGCTGGTGTCCGGCGGGCTGGGCTGGGTGGGCGCCTTGGTCGCGGCGGGTGCGGGGGTGGTGGCGCCGGTGCTGGTGCGGTCCTCCCTGATCACCCTGGGCGCAGTGGCCGTCCTCGTGCTGCTGCTGGGGATCCGCGTCCAGCGGGACAAGAAACGTCCCCTCGCGGCCCGGATGAACCCCCTGGTGGCCACTCGCACCCTGGCACTGGCCCAGGCCGGCTCCTACGGTGGAACCCTGATCGCCGGCTGGCACGGCGGGGTGCTGGTGCACCTGTCCGCCGCCACGGGTTTCGGCACCGCCACGGTGAACGACGCGCTGCTGATGGTGATCGGCGGATTGGTACTGGTTATCGTGGGGTACATCGTGGAACAGTTCTGCCGGGTGCCCCCGGATGACGGGGCGGACGACACCACGGACTCAGAACGCCGGAATGACAGGAACAGCGGGGACGGCGGGGGTCACCGGGGGCGCTCCGGGCCCTCGTACGGCCCCCAGGGGGAAGGCGGCTATGCCAGAGCGAAACGACCGTGACGTACGCGGCTTCGAGGACGTGGAGTGGACCCCGGTCTCCCCGAAGCTCATCTCCGCGCACTACGTGGTGACGGCCATCACCGTGGGAATCGTGACGGCCGCACTGGCCGTCCCGCTGATCCTGCTGCTGACGGGCGTCTGGCCCGGCTACCCGGCGTGGCTGGCCTGGGCGCTGCCGGCGGTGATGCTGGTGTGGGGCGTGGTGGAGATGATCCTCATCCCACGGCGGGTCCGTGCCATGGGCTACGCCGAGCGGGAGGATGACTTCCTCTTCAAGTCCGGTCTCTGGTTCCGCCGCGTGCTGGCCGTGCCCTACGGACGGTTGCAGTACCTGGACGTCAAGGAGGGCCCCGTGCAGCGCCGTTACGGGATCCGCTCCCTCGAGCTGCAGACGGCCTCCGCCTCCACCAACGCCACCATCGAGGGCATCCCGGTGGAGGACAGTGAACGCCTGCGGGACGCCCTGATGGCGCGCGGTCAGGCGAGGCTGGCGGGACTGTGACGGGCGGGCCGGCGGAGGATCCCGCGAAGGAGGCCACCGGGCCGGTGTCCGAACCGGGGGAGGTTCCGCGCGGACGGCCGGAGGCGGCCGACGGGCAGTGGCACCGCGTGCATCCCATCAGCCCCTGGGTCCGGGGCTGGGTGGTGTTGGTGGCGATGCTCTTCTTCGGCACCCAGTCCTTCGGCGAGGACGCCATCCGGGCCCTGCTGGGCCAGGGGGAGTTCCAGGCGGCCCGCGGCCTGTGGATCACCCTCGCCGCCTATGCCGGGGTCTTCGTGATCATGGTGGTGATCTACTACTTCTCCTGGCGCTTCACCAAGTACCAGCTGGCGGAGGAGCAGGTCCTGCTGGACACCGGGGTGATCTTCCGCCAGCATCGGCGGGTGCGCTATGACCGCGTGCAGGCCGTGGACATCCGCCAGCCACTGCTGGCCCGGATCTTCGGCTTGGCCGAACTCAAGTTCGAGGCGGCCGACGGCGGCACCACCGCCATGCAGCTCGCGTACATCAAGGAGGCCGAGGCCCGCATCCTGCGTGCCGAGATCATGGGCCGTGCCGCGGGTATCCGGGCCGGGGTGAGCCCCGAGACGGTGGCGGACCTCGGCCCGGCGGGGGCCTCCTCAGCCGTCGCCGCGGAGGGATCCGACGGGTCCGACCCAGCAGTGACGCCGGGGCCGGGTGCCGTGCGGGCCCCGGGATCCGTCGGTGGCCCGGCCGCCCCGCCGATCCCCGAGGCGCCCGAGCAGGTCATGCTGCAGGTGCCCGTGGGGCGGATGATCGGCTCGCTGGTGCTGTCCACGTCAGTGGTGGTCATGCTGTCCATCCTGATCGTGCTGGTGGCGGCAGCGGCCGTCCTGGACGCGGTGATGCCGCAGGAGGGTGAGGACAACTGGTGGGTGATCCTGTTGTTCACCCTCATCCCCTTCGTGTTCTCGCTCATCGGCGTGGTCTGGGGCGGGTTCAACAAGGGCTACAACTTCACGGTCGCCACCTCTGCCGACGGGATGAGGCTGCGCTACGGTCTGCTGGAGACCTCGCAGCAGACCGTCCCCCCGGGGCGGGTGCAGGCCGTGAGGATCAGCCAGGGCCTGCTCTGGAGGCCCTTCGGTTGGTACAAGATGGTCGTCAATGTGGCCGGGTATGGGCCGTCCCTCGAGGGCGGGGCGGCGGACAAGTCGACCGTCCTGCCCGTCGGGACGATCGAGGATGTCCTGCGGGTCCTCTCCGTGGTGGTCCCGGATCCCGGCCTGGGTCCCGAGCGCCCCGGCACGGGTGCGGAGGCCTCCGAGCGCGACGCGGGGGAGCGGGAGGGTGCCCCGGCGGAGTCCGAGGACGTGCCGGCGGTCATCCGCCAGGGGGTCGTCGGCCTGGGAGACGGGCACGGCTTCACCTGCGCGCCGCGGCGGGTCTGGTGGCTTGATCCGCTGACCTGGAAACGCAATGCCTACCGTTCCACCCGTACCCTGCTGATGCTGCGCTCGGGCCGCTTGGAGCGCCACCTGCAACTGATCCCCCACGAGCGGATCCAGTCCGTGGACCTGCAGCAGGGCCCCCTGTTGCGGAAGCTGTCCGTGGCCACGCTGCAGTTCCACTCCACGCCCGGCCCGGTGGGGCCCCGGCTGATCCACGCGGACGCCCAGGTCGCCGCCCGGCTGTTCCTGCAGGAGGCTGACATCGCCGCCGTCTCCCGGCGCATGCGGGACCGGAACCAGTGGATGCGCCAGGAGGAGCTCGAGCGCTTCGAACAACGGACCCGTCAGGTGGTGCAACAGTGAACCCCACCGCCGGCAGTCCCGGCAGTCCCGGCCGATCCGTCGATCCGTCCCGGTCGGCGCCGCAGAACCGCCCCGGTCGGCTCGGGGTCGGGGTGATCGGCGCCGGCAAGGTCGGCGCCGTGCTCGGAGCCGCCCTGCGCAACGCCGGGCACGCCGTCACGGGCGTCCACGCCGTGTCCGAGGCCTCCCGCACCCGGGCGGAATCCCTGCTGCCCGAGGTGCCGGTCCTCGAGATCCCGGAGATCCTGCGCCGTTCCGAGCTGGTGCTGTTCGCCGTACCGGATGACACCCTGCCGGAGCTGGTCGCGGGGCTGGCGGAGGCCGGCCACTTCCAGGCCGGCCATCTCGTGGTGCACACCTCGGGCCGTCACGGCGTCTCCGTGCTGGACCCGGTGCGTGCCGCCGGGGCCATCCCGCTGGCCATCCACCCGGCCATGTCCTTCACCGGGCTCACCCTGGACCTGGCCCGGCTGCAGGACTGCATGTTCGGTGTGACCGCGGACGCGGTGGTGCTGCCGGTGGCCCAGGCGCTCGTGGTGGAGATGGGCGGGGAGCCGGCGGTGATCCGCGAGCAGGACCGCGGGACCTACCACGCGGCGTTGTCCCATGCCTCGAACCACCTGGTGACCCTGACCGCGCAGTCGGCGCAGCTGCTGGCCTCGATCGGCGTGGAGCAGACGGACCGGATGCTCTCCCCCCTGATGTCCGCCTCACTCGAGAACGCCCTGACCAACGGCGACGGGGCCCTCACCGGGCCGGTGGCCCGCGGGGACGTGGGCACGGTGCGCCGGCACCTGCAGGTGCTGGACGGTCTGGCCGCGGAGGGGATCCCGGCCGACGTCGGGCAGGCCTACCGGGCCATGGCCCGGGCGACCGCCCAGCGTGCCCTGGCCCGTGGGGCCCTGTCAGAGGCCACCGTGGCCGAGCTGCTGGATACCTTGGGCGACTGACCCTCCTCGGGCGGCTCGCCCACGGCGGGCTGCGGACGTCCGGACCGGGTGCACCGGGTGGACCGGGTTGACCCCATCGCCCTGCTAGGTACAGACTGTATCCATTGCTAGGTACAGCGTGTATCGACTGCTCCCAGGGGGATCCATGTCAGCTACTGGTGACGGTTGGCCGGCGGCGTGGTCACGGACCGCGTTGCCGACGGCCATCCTGACGGTCCTCCACGGCTCAGCCCGGCACGGGTACGCCCTCGCCACCGAGCTGGAGGCCCGAGGTTTCGGCCGCCCGCGCGGAGGATCGCTCTACCCCCTGCTGGGGCGCCTCGAGGCCGAGGGGTTGATCGGGTCCACTTGGGAACCGGGCGGGACCGGCCCCGGCCGACGCGCCTACAGCCTCACGGCCAAGGGGCAGCGGCAGCTGGAGCGGGAGCGGACCCAGTGGGCGGCCCTGGCGGCCGCCCTCGGCGCGCATCTCGGGGTCGGGGTGCACCTTGACGCACCCACAGGCGCACCCACCACGGCAGGCATCACCCAGGAGGGGCCATGAAGGACACCACGGAGTACCTGGATCGGCTGGAGTCGGACGTCCGGGATCAGGGGCACACGGGAGCAGACCTGCAGTGGGCACGGGAGGCGTACTTCCGGCTTCTGCTGTCCCGGGTGAAGTCCTCGCCCGCGCAGGGGGAGGTCCGCCGGGCCGCCGCCTCGGCGCGCGAGGACGGACGGCCCGTGGAACAGTTCCACGGGCCTGCCGGCGCGTGGGCTGAGACCGTGGCGCGCGGATGGGTCTCCACGGCACCCGAGCGTTTCGCCGGGTCCACCGGTCCGGCCGAGCCGGCGTGGAACCTACGTTCGGCTGTCTGGGGGATTCCGGCGCTGGCTGCTGCGTTCTCCGTGGTCTTCGCGCTGGTGGGCCTCATCCCCGGAGGGGGGCCGGGGCAGGTGACCCTGGGGTGGGTCCTGCTACCGGGGATGCTCGCCGTGCCCGTGGTGATGGTCCATGCGGTCTATCACGTCACTCTGGGCCGGTTCGGCAACGCCCGGGCCGTGGCCGCGGCGGTGGGCGCCACCGTGGCCTCGGCGCTGGCCATCGCCTGGGCGCTGACTCAGGCCCTGGAGGTGCCCCTGCCCTCCGGTGCCGCGTGGGAGTGGCTCGCGGTGGCCGGTTATGCGGCCGTGGCGGTCGGCGCCTGGCAGCTGGCGAAGCGGGTGTCCGCCAGCGGCGCCGGGCCGGGGCCGGACACTCCGATCCGCGTCCACGAGGCCGGCAGCCCCGTGGACGACCCTGCGTGGGAACGGCAGTTCCGTGCGGCACTGTTCCTGCGCGGCGTGCGCGGCGACCGCGACGTGGACCGGGCAGTCCAGGAGGCCCTGACGCACGCGCAGGCCAGTGGCCGACTGGCCGTGGAGGAGTTCGGCTCACCGTGGGACTACGCCCGGACCCTGGCCGAGGACCCGGTGGTGGGGCCCCGCCGGACCACCCTGTTCCACGCGGGACTGACGCTGCTGTGGGCGGGCCTGTCCGTCTCCTACCTCCTCGATCCCAGTTCGGATATCACCTGGGTGGATGTGCTCTTCCGCGCGGCCATGGTGGTTCTCCTCCTGACCGCCACGGCCTTCCGTGCCTGGGAGTGGCGCCAGGCCGTCCGGATCCGGGCCGAGCGGAGGAGTTGAGGGGGTCGAGGCCTCTAGACTCGCACCGTGACCCCGCTCGACCGCGCCCCCGACCGCACCCCCGTCCCCACCGGCACCGGCCTGACCCTGGAGGACGCCACCGGACCCCTGGCGGCGACGCCCGGCACCGGCCCGCTGCCGGAGGTGCACACCACCCGCGCGGCCTTCCGGGAGGCGCTCGCCGCGAAGGTGCGCGCCGCCGTCGGGAACGGGGTCCTCAAACCCACCGTGGGACTGGTCCCCACCATGGGGGCCCTGCACGGCGGCCACGCCTCGCTGGTGCGTCAGGCTCGCGCGGAGAATGACATCGTCATCGCCTCGGTCTTCGTCAACCCCCTCCAGTTCGGGGACCCCGCCGACCTGGAGCACTACCCGCGCACCCTGGAGGCGGACCGTCAGATCCTCGGCGCAGCCGGCTGTGAACTCGTCTTCGCCCCGGACACCCAGGAGATGTACCCCGGATACCCGGACGCCCCGATCGTCACGGTGAGCGCCGGGCGGATGGGGGAGGTCCTGGAGGGTTCCTCCCGGCCCGGACATTTTGACGGCGTCTGCACCGTGGTGGCCAAGCTGTGGAACATCACCGCGCCACCGGCCCCGGCCCGTCTGCGCAGCTACTTCGGCCAGAAGGACGCCCAGCAGCTGGCCGTGCTGCGACGCCTCCAGGCTGACCTGGACATCGCCGTGGAGATCCGGCCGGTGTCGCTCGTGCGCTCGCCGGAGGGCCTGGCCCTCTCCTCTCGGAACACGCGGCTGTCCCCGGAGTCCCTGGAGGCGGCCCTGGTCCTGCACCGCGCCCTGGCAGGGCTGGCCGAGGACGCCGACGCCGGCCGGCCACTGGATCTCCACGGCGCCCGCGCGCAGGTGCGGGCCGAGCCGCTGGCGGCACTGGACTATCTCGAGGTCGTGGACCACGCGACGCTCGAGCCACTGAGTCCCGAACAGCTGGCCGCGCCCCTGGACCGGGAGGCCCTGGCGTTGGTGGCCGCCACCTTCGAGCCGGTCCGGCTCATCGACAACGTCATCCTGCCCGGTCCCGCGCGCTGAACGGACACCAGGCCGGGCCTTGACGGGGTGAGGCCGGGTGTGTCCAGAGTGGGGGATGACGATGAACGAGACCGCCCACGGCGAGAAGAAGCAGACCGTCACCCGGACCATCGAGGCACCGGCCCGGGACATCTTCCAGATCCTGACCCTGCCGGCCCGCCATCAGGAGTTCGACGGCTCCGAGATGGTCCGCGCGGATGAGAAGTCCCAGCGCATCCAGCAGGTGGGGGACACGTTCGTGATGAACATGCACAACGAGCAGGCCGGGGACTACCAGATGGAGAACCATGTGGTGGCCTATGACGCGAACAAGCTGGTGGGCTGGAAGCCCGCCGCGCCCGGTCAGGAGGCCCCGGGCTGGCAGTGGGTGTACCAGCTGCAGTCCGTGGACCAGGACACCACCGAGGTCTCGCTGACCTACGACTGGTCTCACGTGACGGACCAGGACCTGCTGGCGAAGAACATCTTCCCCGCCATCAGTGAGGAGCAGATGGACGTCTCCCTGGCCCGGCTGCAGTCCCTGGTCTGAGCAGACGGCAGAGAGGCCCCGGGCGGCACCGCTAGGATCGGGGGAACGCCGGACCGGCCCCTACCGGCCCGGCACCCACGGCGACCGGCCCACCCGGGCCGGGCGCCGCCGTCGTGCCCCGGACCCGCCAAGGAGCCCTTCTGTGACTGTGACCAGCCAGCCGACCGCCCGCGAGGACCTCTACCGGCACGTCAACGGTGCCTGGCTCGAGTCCCACACGATCCCCGCGGACCAGGGCGCCTACGGGGCCTTCATGGAGTTGCGGGACGCCTCGGAGCTGGCCGTGAGACACCTCGCCGAGGACGCAGCGGCCACCTTCTGGTCCGGTCCCGGCGCCGGTGGGGAATCCGGGTCCTTCACGGCCGGGGCCGACGACGCCGGCGCCCGCCGCCGCATCGGTGCCCTCTACGCCTCCTTCATGGATGAGTCCGGGGTGCAGGGCCGCGGACTGGAGCCGATCGTGGCCGATCTGGCGCAGATCGAGTCCGTCTCCACGCCGGAGGAGTTCATCAGGCTCTCCGGCCAGCTCCAGCGGGCCGGCGTCAGCGGGCTGATCGGCACCGGTGCCCTGAATGATGCCGGCAACCCCGAGCGGATGCTGCTGCACCTCATCCAGGACGGACTGGGACTGCCGGATGAGTCCTACTACCGTGAGGAGAAGTTCGCGGGGCTGGTGACGGACTACCGCCAGCACGTGGACAACCTGTTCATGCTCGCGGGGATCGGCGGGGACCGGCAGGAGGCCCAGCGGGACGCCGACCTCGTGGTGGACCTGGAGACGAAGATCGCGGCCGCGCACTGGGACGTGGTCAAGGTCCGGGACGCGGTGGCCCGCTACAACCTGATGGACCGCTCCGCGCTGCTCGAGTCCTTCCCGCTGGCCGGACCCTGGCTCGAGGGCGTGGGCGCCGCGGGCGCGCGCAGCGAGGAGGTCGTGGCGTGGCAGCCGGACTTCCTGGCCGCGATGCAGTCGCTGCTGGTGCAGGAGGATCTCGAGACGTGGAAGCGCTGGCTGCAGCTGCAGCTGCTGCGTTCCGCCGCGCCCTACCTCACCGATGCCTTCGTCACGGAGAACTTCGAGTTCTACGGCCGCAAGATCGCCGGCACGGAGGAGGTCCGGCCGCGCTGGAAGCGCGGTGTCTCCTTCGTCAACGGTGCCGTGGGGGAGGACGTGGGGCGGCTGTACGTGGCCCAGCACTTCCCCTCCGGCCACCAGGCCGCCATGGACGAGCTGATCTCCGCCCTGACCGAGGCCTACCGGCGCTCCATCGGCACGCTGGACTGGATGGGCGAGGACACCCGCCAGAAGGCCCTGGAGAAGCTGTCCATGTTCAACCCCATGGTGGGCTTCCCCGTGAAGTGGATCGACTACTCCGCCCTGACCGTGGACCCCGGGGACCTCATCGCCAACGTCCGTGCCGCGAACGCCTTCGAGTTCGAGCGGGACCTGGCCAAGATCGAGACCGGCCCGGACCCGGAGGAATGGCACATGACCCCGCAGACGGTCAACGCCTACTACTCCCCCCTGGAGAACGCCATCGTGTTCCCGGCCGCCATCCTGCAGACCCCGTTCTTCGATCCGGGCCGGCTGGCGGCCGAGAACTTCGGCGCGATCGGTGCCGTGATCGGTCATGAGATCGGCCATGGCTTCGACGACCAGGGGTCCCAGTACGCCGGGGACGGCTCCCTGCAGAACTGGTGGACCGACGCCGACCGCACCGCCTTCGAGGAACGCACCGCCCGGCTGGTGGACCAGTACGAGGTCCTGGTTCCCGCCGAGGCCCCCGGACACCACGTCAACGGCCAGCTCACCCTCGGGGAGAACATCGGCGACCTGGGCGGGCTCGGGATCGCCTACAAGGCCCTGGGGATCTGGCGGGAGGAGCACGCCGACGGCTCCGGCACGGCGGAGGGCGATGCGCGGGAACAGGACCGGGCCTTCTTCGCGTCCTGGGCCGAGTGCTGGCGCCAGCTGACCCGCACGGAGACGGCCATCACCCGCATCACCTCGGACCCGCATTCGCCGAACGAGTTCCGTTGCAACCAGGTGGTGAAGAACCTGGACGCGTTCCACGCCGCCTACGGAACCGAGCCGGGGGACGCCATGTGGCTGGACCCGGTTCAGCGCGTCACCATCTGGTAGACCCGCGCTCCGCGGGCTTCCGCGGGGGCACGTAGACTGGATGACCGTGAGCACGGACAATCCCATCAACAGCACCGACCAGCGCCAGGTGCGCCATGACAAGCGAGCCGAGATCCTGGACTCGGGCCGTGAGGCCTATCCGGTGTCGGTGGCGCGCACGCACTCGCTGCACCAGGTCCGCGTGGCCCATCCTGATCTGGAGCCCGGCGCCGAGACCGGTGAGACCGTGGGGATCGCCGGCCGCGTGGTGTTCCTGCGGAACACCGGCAAGCTGTGCTTCGCCACACTCCAGGAGGGCGGCGTGGGAGGCGTGGGGGACGACGCCGGCGCGGGGGTCCGCCTGCAGGTGATGGTCTCCCTGGCGAACGTCGGTGAGGAATCCCTCGCGGCGTGGAAGCGTCTGGTGGACCTGGGCGACCACGTGGCCGTGACCGGTGAGGTCATCGCCTCGCGCCGCGGCGAACTGTCCATCATGGCCGGTTCGTGGCAGATGGCGTCCAAGGCGCTGCGCCCGTTGCCGGTGCTGCACGCCGACCTCAACGAGGAGACCCGCGTCCGCCAGCGTTACGCGGACCTGATCGTCCGTCCGGAGGCCCGGAAGATGGTGCACGATCGCGCCGCCATCATCCGCTCGATCCGCTCCACGCTCGAATCCCACGACTACGTGGAGGTCGAGACCCCGGTGCTGCAGCTGATCCACGGGGGTGCCCACGCGCGGCCCTTCGAGACCCACCTCAATGCCTTCGACCAGGACATGACCCTGCGCATCGCCACCGAGCTGTACCTCAAGCGCGCGGTGGTGGGCGGGATCGACCGGGTCTTCGAGATCGGCCGGGTGTTCCGCAACGAGGGCGTGGACTCCACGCACTCGCCCGAGTTCACCACCCTGGAGTCCTATGAGGCCTGGGCGGATATGTACGTCATGGCGGAGCGGATGCAGGAGATGATCCTGAAGGCCGCTGACGCCGTGGGCGCCGGCCGGCTGCTCGAGACCCCGCAGGGCACCATCGACCTGGGCGGGGACTGGGCCTGGGTGGAGGTCTACCCCGGACTGTCCGAGGCGGTGGGGCGGGTGATCACCCCGGAGACCACCGTGGAGGAGCTGCGGACCGTGGCCGAACAGCACCAGGTGGGCTTCGACCCGTTCTGGGACGCGGAGAAGCTGGTCATCGAGCTGTTCGGCGAGATCGTCGAGCCGACCCTGATCAACCCCACCTTCGTCTACAACTACCCGCCGGCCGCCCAGCCGTTGGCGCGCCCGCACCGCGATCAGCCCGGCGTCATCGAGGCCTGGGACCTGATCATCGGCGGCATGGAGCGGGGGACCGCGTTCTCCGAGTTGATCGACCCGGTGATCCAGCGTGAGCGGCTCGTCTCCCAGTCCCAGGCCGCCGCCGCCGGGGACGATGAGGCCATGCAGTTGGACGATGATTTCCTACGGGCCTTGGAGTACGGTGCCCCGCCGATGGGAGGCATCGGCCTGGGCATCGACCGCCTGGTCATGCTGTTCACCGGAGTGGGGATCCGGGAGACCATCCTGTTCCCCCTGCTCAAGCCGGAGGCTCCCGGGGGCGCGCACTGATGGCCACCTTCTGGGATTACTTCTCCGTGCTGGCCCCCTCCGTGGGGCTGGCCCTGGTCTTCTGGCTGGTCATGCGCTCCGTGTTCCGGGTGGACACCGGCGAGCGTGAGGCCAAGGCCGTCCTCGAGGAGCGTGAGGCCCGGAAGTGGGCCAGCGAGCGGGCGGAGCGGGGGGCCTACGGGGCTCCTGCGGGCGAGCGGACCACCGCTGCTGGGGAGCGCCCCGCAGCCGAACAAGAATGAATAATACTGCTCATTTAATCTCGTATTGACTATCCTGTGAGTTTGCCGAGAATAGTTCCCTAACGGCCTCGCCGAGTTGAACATTTGCAGCGCGGTCGGAATACTCAGATTCTGAACTTGTAGCAGCGGATCGGATTCTGTATTGCGTGGTGGGGCACTGGAGTTCACCTCCGAGGTGAATGGTGCTCCCAGGTTGAGGAATGACAACAACGAGGGGGAACCTTGGCACAGAAGGTGGAAGTGGTCTTGGTGGACGATCTGGACGGTAGTCCGGCGGATGAAACCGTTCAGTTCTCCTTGGACGGACGCCATTATGAAATCGATTTGTCCACGGAGCACTCCAAGGAACTGCGTGCGAGCCTGAAGACGTACATCCGCAAGGCCCGTGCGGTAGCGCCGCCGGCCCCCGCTAATGAGGCAGCGCGGATCCGTGAATGGGCTGCGGACAACGGTTATGAGGTGTCCCGCCGCGGGCGGCTGCACCGGGACGTGGTCGAGGCGTACCGCAACGCGAAGAAGTAGTCGGCCCCGCGGTCGGCTCTGAAGCACCCGGTATCTGACACGGGCGGCTGTTCTCCCAGTGGCGAACAGCCGCCCGAAGTCGTCTGGCGGTGCGTAGCATCGACACCACAGCCAGCAAGGAGTGTGCCCACATGTTTGAGAGATTCACGGACCGTGCCCGGCGGGTGGTGGTGCTCGCGCAGGAAGAAGCGCGCATGCTCAACCACAGCTACATCGGCACCGAGCACATCCTGCTCGGTCTGATCCACGAAGGCGAAGGAGTGGCCGCCAAGGCGCTCGAGTCGCTCAACATCTCCCTGGGCGCCGTGCGCGAACAGGTTCAGGAGATCATCGGTCAGGGTCAGCAGACCCCCTCCGGTCACATCCCCTTCACCCCGCGTGCCAAGAAGGTCCTGGAGCTCTCCCTGCGTGAGGCGCTGCAGCTCGGACACAACTACATCGGTACCGAGCACATCCTGCTCGGGCTCATCCGCGAGGGGGAGGGCGTTGCCGCCCAGGTTCTCGTGAAGCTGGGTGCTGACCTGAACCGGGTCCGTCAGACCGTCATCCAGTTGTTGTCCGGTTACCAGGGCGGCGCCGGAGGCAAGGAGGCCGCAGGCGCCGGTGTCTCCTCCGGTGGCCAGTCCGAGGGGGCCCCCGCGGGGTCCGTGGTGCTGGACCAGTTCGGCCGCAACCTGACTGCAGCAGCCCGTGAGGGCAAGCTGGACCCGGTCATCGGCCGCGCCAAGGAGATGGAGCGGGTCATGCAGGTGCTGTCCCGCCGCACCAAGAACAACCCCGTGCTCATCGGTGAGCCCGGCGTCGGCAAGACGGCCGTGGTGGAGGGCCTGGCCCAGGCGATCGTCCGCAATGACGTTCCGGAGACCCTGATGGACAAGCAGCTCTACACGCTGGACCTCGGGTCTCTCGTGGCCGGCTCCCGCTACCGCGGTGACTTCGAGGAGCGCCTGAAGAAGGTGCTCAAGGAGATCCGCACCCGTGGGGACATCATCCTGTTCATCGACGAGATCCACACGCTCGTGGGTGCCGGTGCGGCGGAGGGGGCCATCGACGCCGCCTCGATCCTGAAGCCGATGCTGGCCCGTGGGGAACTGCAGACCATCGGTGCCACCACACTGGACGAGTACCGTAAGCACATTGAGAAGGACGCCGCCCTGGAGCGTCGGTTCCAGCCGATCCAGGTCGACGAGCCCTCGGTCGAGGAGACCACGGAGATCCTCCGCGGCCTGCGCGACCGCTACGAGGCCCACCACCGCGTCTCCATCACGGACGGTGCCCTGAAGGCCGCCGCCACCCTGGCCGCCCGTTACGTCTCGGACCGGTTCCTGCCGGACAAGGCGATCGACCTGATCGATGAGGCCGGTGCCCGCCTGCGGATCAAGCGGATGACCACCCCGCCGGAGATCAAGGAGTTCGAGGCCCGCATCGCCGAGGTTCGCGCGGAGAAGGAGGCCGCCATCGACGGCCAGGACTTCGAAGGCGCCGCCAGCCTGCGTGATCAGGAGCAGAGGCTCACGGACGAGCGCAACCAGAAGGAAGAGGAGTGGCGGACCTCCGTCACCGAGGGTGTCGCCGAGGTGGATGACGACCTCATCGCCGAGGTGCTCTCCGCCTCCACCGGCATTCCGGTCTTCAAGCTCACCGAGGAGGAGACCGACCGCCTGCGCAACATGGAGGACGAGCTGCACCGCCGGGTCATCGGCCAGAACGAGGCGATCGCGTCCCTGTCCCAGGCCATCCGCCGTACGCGGGCTGGGCTCAAGGACCCGAACCGGCCCTCCGGATCGTTCATCTTCGCCGGTCCCACAGGTGTCGGCAAGACCGAGCTGGCCAAGGCGCTGGCCGAGTTCCTGTTCGGTGACGAGGAGGCCCTCATCACCCTGGACATGTCCGAGTTCCAGGAGAAGCACACGGTCTCCCGGCTCTTCGGTGCCCCTCCCGGCTATGTGGGCTACGAGGAGGGTGGCCAGTTGACGGAGAAGGTCCGCCGCCGCCCGTTCTCCGTGGTGCTGTTCGACGAGGTCGAGAAGGCCCACGCCGACCTGTTCAACTCGTTGCTGCAGATCTTGGAGGACGGTCGCCTGACTGATTCCCAGGGCCGGGTGGTCGACTTCAAGAACACTGTGATCATCATGACCACGAACCTCGGGACCAAGGACATCTCCAAGGGGGTCATGACGGGCTTCCAGTCCGCCTCGGATACCCAGACCGGATACGACCGGATGAAGGGCAAGGTGCAGGAGGAGCTGCGCCAGCACTTCCGCCCCGAGTTCCTCAACCGCGTGGATGACGTGATCGTCTTCCCGCAGCTGTCCAAGGGCGAGATCGTGCAGATCGTGGACCTCTTCGTGGCCCGCCTGCAGAAGCGGCTGGACGATCAGGACCTCACGATCACCGTGTCTACTCCGGCCAAGGAATTCCTGGCGGACCGGGGCTACGACCCGGCGATGGGCGCCCGTCCGCTGCGCCGGGCCATCCAGCGCCTCGTGGAGGACCAGCTCTCGGAGCGGATCCTCTTCGGGGAGATAACGCCGGGATCCGCCATCAGCGTGGGCGTCGAGGGCGAGGGCGAGACCGGGAAGCTGACGTTCAGTGTGTCCCATCAGCCGGCGGCGCTGGACCCCGCTCCGGAGCACGGGGAGATCGAGGCCTCAGCCGGCGGTCAGTAAGGACCCGATACCGGGACGGTCAGGTTCGGATCAGTGGATTCCCAGCCTGAGGGGTTTGAACTCGAGGGTTCATGCCCCTTAGGTTGGGACTACCGCTCAATGGCGGAACGGAGGGGGACCGTTGAGGTCGTCCGCCGTGTTCCCGATCTAGGAGACGCTCATGTCCTTCGCAGACAACCTCGGAAACCTGGCCAACGAACATGGTGACAAGATCAACGAGACCGTGGACGGTGCTCAGGAGCAGCACGGCGACAAGCTGGGCGAGCACGGCGACAAGGTCAACGGTGCCGTCGATGGCGCTCAGGAGAAGTTCCTCGGCGGTCAGAACGACGGTGAGCAGAACAACGAGAAGTGAGGTGGCCCGGGCGTGAGCCCGGCCCGCCGACGGAACGGCACCTGCGTGCCGGAAGGACCCGTCCCATTCCATGGGGCGGGTCCTTTGCCGTCCGGGGACTGATACCGGTGTCACGGTTCTAGACTGAACCGATGGATTCCACCCAACTTCTCATCCGGCCGGCCCGGACCCACGATGTCCAGGCCATCCGTTCCCTCGTGGAGCCTTTGGCCCAGGAGCGGGTGTTGCTGCAGAAGGAGGCCGTGGCCTACTACGAGGCGATCCAGGAGTTCGTGGTGGCCGAGGCGCCGGACGGCTCGCTGGCCGGCTTCGGGGCACTCCATGTGATCTGGGAGGATATCGCCGAGGTGCGCACCCTGGCCACGGCGCGGGCCTGGCGGGGCCACGGGGTGGGCCACCTGATCCTGGACCAGCTGCTGGCGCGGGCTCGGGCCGTCGGGGTCTCCCGCGTGTTCTGCCTGACCTTCGAAGTGGAGTTCTTCACCCGGCACGGCTTCTCCGTCATGGCTGACCAGACCGCCGTGGACCCGGAGGTCTACTCCGAATTGCTGCGCTCCTTGGACGAGGGCGTGGCGGAATTCCTCGATCTCGCCCGGGTCAAGCCCAACACGCTCGGCAACACCCGCATGATCATGCAGCTGGAGGAATGACCATCTGCTCCCGGGGGGTGCCGCGGCGGCCCGGAAAGTGATTGACTGGCCGGGATGCGCCGGTGTCAGCCGAGCGCACACCGAAGCGAGGAGGATCATATGGGTACCGGAGACCGCTTTGAGAACAAGGCCGAAGAGGTCAAGGGCCAGGCCAAGCAGGGCCTGGGCGAGGCCACGGACAACGACCGACTCAAGAATGAGGGCCGCGCCGACGAGGCGAAGGCCGGAGTGAAGGAGAAGGTCGAGGACGTCAAGGACGCGGCCAAGGACGTCTTCGGCGGAGACAAGTAGACCACTGCTCCACAGAGGCCCGGGATCCCGGACTCAGCCAGGCAGGCTGAGCCGGGGTTCCGGGCCCTCGTCGTCTCGGCACGCCAGTCCGTCGGCGACCAGCCCGGCGGCGCACCGTTCGAACTGGGCGGCATCCGGGGTGTGCGCCCCCAGGGTTCCGGCCTCCGCGGTGCGCGCGGCGATGTCCGCCACGAGGACCCGCCCGGACTCCCGCAACAGGGCCATGATGGCACCCCGGACCTGACGGTCGGTGCCCGCCCACGCCTGGCCGGTGGGCGTGTAGTGCGGTGCGGGCATGCCGGCCGCCCGCCACGCGCACACCTCGGCCACGGGGCACTGTCCACACTGCGGGGACCGCGCGGTGCACACGAGGGCCCCCAACTCCATCACGGACGCGTTCCACCGGCAGGCCTGGTCCGGGTCCTCGGGCATGAGGTCCCGGGCCAGGGCCATCTCGGCCGCGGTGAGGGACTTCTCCGGCAGTGCGCGGCCGGAGACCAGCCGGGCGTGCACGCGGCGGATGTTCGTGTCCACCACCACCTCGGGGCGGTCGAAGGCGAAACAGGCGACGGCGGCGGCCGTGTAGGTGCCGACGCCTGGCAAGGCCAGCAACTCGGCAGCGTCGGCCGGGACCTCGTTCCCGTGCGCCTCGGCGATCTCCGCGGCGGCTGCCTGCAGCCTCAGGGCCCGGCGCGGGTACCCCAGCCTGCCCCAGGCGCGGATGACCTCGGCCGGGGACTCGGCGGCCAGATCCCGTGGGCTGGGCCAGCGGTCCAGCCAGGCAGTCCAGACGGGGAGCACGCGGACCACGGGGGTCTGCTGCAGCATGATCTCGCTGACCAGGATGCCCCACGGGCTGCATTCGGGGCGGCGCCAGGGGAGGTCCCGGCCCTGGGCGTCGAACCAGCTGCTGATGCGCCGGTGCAGCGTGGAGGTCAGGGCCGGCGCAGACATGCCGTCCACTGTAGTGCGCCCGCAGTCCCGGCGTGGCCGGTCCGGGGTAGGCCCTGCGGGTCCATAAGCTGGGGGTATGCCCGCTGAGCCCCGAACCAACGACCTGCTGCGTCCCCAATCCCCTGCGGTGTACCGCCGCCGTCGACTGGTGGCGGTGGTGTTGCTCCTGGTGGTGCTCGTGCTGCTCGTGGGCCTGGTCTGGTGGTTGGCCTCCCTGTTCCGCCCGGCCCCGGATGAGGCCGGAGCCGCCCCGACGGCGAGTGCGAGCCAGTCAGCTTCCCCGGCGGCCACTGACTCCGGGGGCACACCCTCGGGATCGGCGTCCTCGTCTGCTTCCCCGTCCGCCTCGGACTCTGCCTCATCCTCCCCCACCGCGGATGCCGCGGCAGCGGGTGACTGCCCTCCCGGGGACATCGTGGTCTCGGCGGCCACCGACCAGCCGACCTATACGGACGGTGAGGACCCCGTCCTCGAGTTGCGGGTGGACAACACGGGTCAGGAGCCGTGCGAGGCCAACCTCGGCACCTCGCAGCAGGTCTTCACCGTCTATTCGGGCTCGGACCGGATCTTCTCCACCGAGGGCTGTCAGGAGGGTGAGGACGCGATGGTGGAGATCTCCCCGGACGAGCAGGAGCGGGCGCGGCTCACCTGGCCGCGTGTCCGCACCGGTCCTGACTGTGCGAAGATCGACTCGGATCCACGCAGTGGCACCTACCGGCTCGAGGTGTCCCTCGGGGAGTTGAAGGCGCAGCCGGTCTCCTTCAACCTGCAGTGAGGGCCTAGGCGACCCACGCCTTCATGGTCTCCAAGGCCTCGGTCAGCGTGCGGACCTCTGCGACCCGCACCCCCTCGGGCAATTCGCCCAACGGCTCGGGGGACTTGGGCACCACGGCTCGACGGAAGCCCAGCCGGGCCGCCTCACGGATCCTGCGGCCGATGCCGGGCACGGGACGGACCTCTCCTGCCAGACCCAACTCCCCGAACGCGATCAAGCCCTTGGGCACCACCGCATTGAGCTTGGCGCTCGCGATGGCCAGCGCCGCGGCGAGGTCGGAGGCCGGCTCGGTCAGCCGGACCCCGCCCACGGTGGCCACATAGCAGTCATCCTGGTTCAGCGGGAAGCCGGCACGGCGCTGCAGGACGGCCAGGATCATGTTGATGCGGGCGGAATCCAGGCCGCTGACCGTCCGACGGGGACTGCCCTGGCCGGAGGGGGTGAGCAGGGACTGGACCTCGGCCACCAGGGGGCGCCGCCCCTCGAGGGTGACCGTGACGCACGTACCCTCCACGGGGTTCAACGTGCCGGACAGGAACAGCCCGGACGGGTCCTCCAGGGAGATGATCCCGGCGTCCCCGAGGTCGAAGCATCCCACCTCATCCGTGGGGCCATAGCGGTTCTTCACGGCGCGGACCATGCGCAACCGGGAGTGCCGCTCGCCCTCGAACTGGCAGACCACGTCCACCAGGTGCTCCAGCAGCCGGGGTCCGGCGATCGAGCCGTCCTTGGTCACGTGCCCCACCAGGACGGTGGCCATGTTGCGGGCCTTGGCCTCGTTGATCAGGCTCGCCGCCACCTCACGGACCTGGGTCACCCCGCCCGCCGTGCCGTCCACGGACTGGGACTGCAGGGTCTGGACGGAATCCACGACCAGCAGGTCTGGATCCGCCCTCTCGATCTGGCCCAGGGCCCGGCCCAGATCCGTCTCCGCAGTCAAGAAAAGGGTGTCCGCCACGGCGCCGATCCGGTCTGCGCGCAGCCGCACCTGGGCCGCGGACTCCTCCCCGGTCACGTACAGCACCGACCGCGTGGAACCCTCCGGGCGGCGGTGCCGGGCGACTTTCGCAGCCACGTCCAGCAGCAGCGTGGACTTGCCGATGCCCGGCTCGCCCGCCATGAGCACCACAGCCCCGGGGACCAGGCCGCCGCCGAGGACGCGGTCCAATTCAGACACCCCGGTGGTGTGGAAGCGGGCCTGGGAGGCGTCGACCTCGCCGATCGGCACGGCCGGGGTGGCCACGGTGGTGGCCGGGGTCCGGCCGGAGGAGGCATCCGCCCCTGCCTCGGAGACGGTGCCCCAGGACTGGCATTCACCGCACCGGCCCACCCACTTGGCGGTGGTCCAGCCGCATTCGCTGCAGCGGTAGCCGGGATTCGTTCGCTTGGTGGTCTTGGACGCCATGGACCAAGGGTAGTCGGCGGGGCGGACGCGTTAGGTGCCGGCCGCCGTCGTCTGTGGACGACCGGTCTAGAGCCGGGGCAGGTAGGCCACGGCCTCCTCATGGGGGGCTCCGGTGGCCTCGATCAGGTCCACCATCATGGGGCGCAACAACATCACCAGGGCCTCGGAATGCAGGGTGCCCGCACCCAGCTCGGCGGGATCGAGCCGGGCGGCGGCTCCGCCGAGGGCGCCCCGTGCCACGGACAGGGACTTGTGGCGCCCGCCCGCAGACGGCTCCCCGAGTGACCGGCCGAGGATCCCGACGGCGTCGGCGGCCTCGTCGAACCAGTCGGCCAGCAGGGTGGTCCCCTCCTCATCCAGCGCACCATTGTCGATGACGCTGATGACCCGCCGGGCCACGATGCGCAGGCTGCGGATGGCGAGGTCCGATTTCTCGACCGTCAGCGCGGTCTCCTCCAGCTCTGACTTGGACCGGCGCTGGATCGGCGAGAACGTCGCCACCTCCTGGGCATTGCGGACGTCCTTGCGCAGGTTGTCCACGGCCGTCTGCGTGCTGCGGCAGGCCACCAGTCCCATCCACGCCGTCCGCGACTCGTGGGAACGCAGTGCCTCCGAACAGTCGCGCAGTGTCCTCGTCAGGGTGGAGTAGAGGTCGCGCAGCCCGGAGGCGGCGTCCTTGTGCAGGTTGCGGGGTGACAGCAGGGTCACCAGCAGGGCGATGAGTCCGCCCACGATCGCGTCCTGGCTACGCGTGAACGGCCCGCCCTCGGCGGCGGGCAGGAGGACCACCAGGATCGACTGCAGGCTCATCTGCAGGGTGAAGGTGGCGCTGGGGTCGATGAAGCGGGCCACGAGGATCGAGGTGAAGACCACGAGCACCGCCTGCCAGTACCCCTGGCCCAGGGCGGCCTGCATGAGGTCCCCGATGAGGATGCCCAGCGTGCACCCCACGGCCACCTCGATGACCTTGCGGACCTTCGGGTCACGGTTGAAGCCCAGGGCGATGAGTGCGGCGGTGGCCGCGAACAGGGGGTCCTCGTGACCCAGGACGAGTTCGGCGAAGACGTACGCCAGGACCGCGCACAGGGAGCTGACGGCCGCAGGGATCAGGGCGGAGCGGACCCGGGAGGCGCCGGAGCGGGCTCGGCGTGTGCCGAAGGATCGCGCGCGGGTCCACCCCTGCCGGGTTCTGGTCTTGGTTCTCGTCCAGGAGGAGCCGGACGTGGGCTTCTGCTCCATGATCCCTAGCTTAGGCCGGGACCGCTCTGCGCTCCTCCACTTCTCCACTTCTGGCCACCGGGTGAGGTTGCTCACCTTTCCGACGTGGCCCGGGACTGGCCTGGGTAGTGCGACTTCCGCGCCGTTGCAGGGCTTCGGGGCCACCGCGCACCCGCCGACGGCGGCCGGGGTGGAGGGCCGTTAAGGTCGCGTTCACCTCCAACGGCCCCGCACGTCACCTTGCACCCATAGCTTTCTCGAGGAACGAGGTCAGCAGGATCCCTGCCTGCTTCACGCATCACCACCAGTATCGTGGGGGTGACGGCCTCGACCGCACTGTCATCCAACTCGAAAGAGGCACATCTGTGAAGGCTCTCCGCATCGGCCGCTCCGCCGCCGTCCTGTCTGTCGCCGCACTCGCCCTGACCGCCTGTGGCGGCAACGGCGGTTCCACCGACGATTCGTCGGCTGCCGGCTCCGAGGGCGCCTCGGCCGAGGTCTCGGGCACCCTGATCGGTGGTGGCGCCTCCTCGCAGGAGTCCGCCATGACCGCGTGGACCAACGGCGTCACCGAGGTCCACCCGGACCTGACGGTCCAGTACGATCCGGTGGGCTCCGGCGCCGGCCGCGAGGGCTTCCTGGCCGGCCAGTACTCCTTCGCCGGCTCCGACGCCGCCATGGACGAAGAGGAGATGGCCTCCGCCGAAGAGGTCTGCGGCCCCGAGGGCGTCTTCCACGTCCCGTCCTACATCTCCCCCGTCGCCGTCGCCTTCAACCTCGAAGGTGTCGACGAGGTCAACATGGACGCCGAGACCATCGCCCAGGTCTTCGCCGGCGAGATCACCACCTGGAACGATCCGGCTATCGCCGACCAGAACCCGGACGCCGAACTGCCGGACACCCAGATCACCGTGGTGCACCGCGCTGACGAGTCCGGCACCACGGAGAACTTCACCGACTACCTGACGGCCGCCGCCCCGGAGTCCTGGACCTACGACGTCGTCGAGGCCTGGCCCGCGGAGATCACCGCCGAGTCCGCCCAGCAGACCTCCGGTGTGGTCTCCCTGACCCAGACCACTGACGGTGCCATCACCTATGCCGATGCCTCCCAGATCGGCGAGCTCGGCACCGTGGCCGTCAAGGTCGGCGAGGAGTACGTGCCGTACTCCGCCGCGGCCGCCGCGGCCGCCGTCGAGAAGGCTGAGCCGGGCGAGGCCGGTGCGGTCGAGCTCGACCGCACCACCGAGGAGGCCGGCGTCTACCCGATCGTCCTGGTCTCGTACCACATCTTCTGCAACCAGTACCAGGACCAGGAGACCGCTGACACGGCCAAGGCCTTCGGCGAGTACGTGGTGTCCGAGGAGGGCCAGTCTGCCGCAGAGGCCTCCGCCGGCAACGCCCCGATCTCCGAGACCACCCGCGAGTCCGCACTGGAGTCCATCCAGGCCATCTCCGTCCAGGGCTGATCACCGTCCGGTTCCGGCCGGTGGTGAGCACCCGTTGACCCAGCCGCCGACCCTCTGAAGTAGGGTCGGCGGCTGTGTCATGCTTTACACGCCATCCATTCCCGGGATGCGGGGTCCGAGCCCGCACCACGAACTCCGAGGGGAGTCACCGTGACTGAAACTGCCACTGAGCCGGCGAGGGAATCGTCGCTCACGGCACCGCGCGGAGGTGCCGCAGGGGACAAGGTCTTCTCCGGCCTGGCCCTCGCCGCCGGCGTCATCATCCTGATGGTCCTGGCCTTCGTCGCGATCTTCCTCGCGGTGGAGTCGCTGCCGGCCCTGTGGCCGAAGGTCTTCTCGAACCAGGAGACCATCAAGAGTGCGGACACCTTCTGGCAGTACGTCTGGCCGCTCATGGCCGGCACGGTCATCGCCTCGCTCATCGCCATCCTGATCGCCACCCCGGTGGCCGTGGGCATCGCCCTGTACATCTCCCACTACGCCCCCGCCTCGATCTCCACCCCGGTGGGCTACGTGATCGACCTGCTGGCCGCCATCCCCTCCGTGGTCTTCGGCGCCTGGGGCATGACCACGCTGGCGGGTGGGATGGTGCCCATCTACGGTTGGCTGGGTGAGTACCTGGACTGGATCCCGCTCTTCGGCGGGGGCGCCTCGACCACCGGCCGCACCCTGCTCACGGCGGCCGTGGTGCTGGCCGTGATGATCCTGCCGATCATCACGTCCCTGTGCCGCGAGATCTTCATCCAGACCCCCAAACTGCACGAGGAGGCCGCCCTGGCCCTCGGGGCGACCCGGTGGGAGATGATCAGGATGACCGTCTTCCCGTTCGCCCGGGCCGGGATCATCTCCGCCATCATGCTGGGCCTCGGTCGCGCCCTGGGCGAGACCATGGCCGTGACCCTGGTGCTCTCGGGCGGCGCCTTCTCGTGGAGCCTGATCTCCTCCGGCGCCAACCAGACCATCCCGTCCGAGATCGCGCTGAACTTCCCCGAGGCCTTCGGCATGCGCCAGTCTGAGCTGATCGCAGCCGGCCTCATGCTGTTCATCATCACCCTCGTGGTCAACATGATCGCGCGCTGGGTCGTCAACCGGCACAAGGAATTCTCGGGAGCGAACTGATGACTACCCCCATGGCAACCGCTCCGAGGGGCACGGCACCCCGGCCGGGCGGATCGAAGAAGAACTCCCTGACCGCCGGCCAGATGCCGCGCTGGACCTGGATCGCCGTCCTGGTCGGAGCCCTGGTCCTCGCGGCGGGCCTCACCGCCCTGCTCGGCGGTGGCGCCTTCAGCTGGACCGGCTGGCTGATCTTCGCCGCCATCCTCTACGTGGTGGGCATGTACGTCACCACCTACGTCATCGAGACCAAGCGCCGGGCCACGGACGGGATCTGGCGCAACCTCGTGTGGGCGGCGTTCATCCTGGCGCTCATCCCGCTGGTCTCGGTGCTCTGGACCGTGGCCGCCAACGGCCTGCCCACCCTGGTGGCCCATCCGCAGCTGTTGTGGACGGACATGAGCGGGGTCACCGGCGCAGATGACATCGCCACCCAGAGTGAGGGGGCACCCGTGCAGGGCGGTTTCCTGCACGGCCTGGCCGGCACCCTGATGATCACGCTGCTGGCCACCATCATCTCCGTGCCGATCGGCCTGTTGACCTCGATCTACCTCGTGGAATACGGCCGGGACAACCTGTTCTCCCGGGCCATCGTGTTCTTCGTGGACGTGATGACCGGCATCCCCTCGATCGTGGCCGGCCTCTTCGCCTTCGCCGTGGTGGAACTGGTGATCACCACGTTCATCGGGGAGACGCCGCGCCACCTGCAGATGATCAAGATGGGCCTGAGCGCGGCCATCGCCTTGTCGGTGCTGATGATCCCCGTGGTGGTCCGGTCCACGGAGGAGATGCTCCGCGTGGTCCCGAACGAGCTGCGGGAGGCGTCCTTCGCCCTCGGGGTGCGCAAGTGGCGGACCATCTTCAAGGTGGTGCTGCCCACGGCCATGTCCGGCATCGCCTCCGGCATCACCCTGGCGATCGCCCGCGTGACCGGCGAGACCGCCCCCATCCTGGTGACCGCCGGATATGCGGCCGCCACGAACTGGAATCCCTTCAGCGAGTGGATGACCGCACTCCCGGTCTTCATCTACCGCCAGCTGATGAACCCCACCGCCCCGGCCGCCGGCATGCCGTCGGCGGACCGCGCCTGGGCGGCGGCCCTGGTCCTGATCGTCATCGTGATGTTGCTCAACCTGGCAGCCCGCATCATCGCCAAGGCCTTTGCGCCGAAGACCGGCCGCTGAGCCGAGCAGACCGAAAGTCAGAGGAACCCACATGTCAAAGAGCATCGAGGCCATCGACCTCAACGTCTACTACGGCAGCTTCCGGGCTGTGGAGGGCGTCAACATCAAGATCGAGCCGCGGTCCGTCACCGCGTTCATCGGTCCCTCGGGCTGCGGCAAGACCACCTTCCTGCGGACCATCAACCGCATGCATGAGGTCCTGCCCGGGGCGCGTGCCGAGGGGCGGCTGCTGATGGACGGCGAGGACATCTATGCCCCGGGCGTGGACCCGGTCACCGTCCGCACGCAGGTCGGGATGGTCTTCCAGCGTCCGAACCCCTTTCCCACCATGTCCATCCGGGACAACATCCTGGCCGGCCACAAGCTCAACGGACGGCGGATGTCCCGGTCCGAGGCGGACAACATCGTGGAGAAGTCCCTGCGGGGCTCCAACCTCTGGAATGAGGTCAAGGACCGCCTGGACAAGCCCGGCTCGGGACTGTCCGGCGGCCAGCAGCAGCGCCTGTGCATCGCCCGGACCATCGCGGTGGAGCCGGCCGTGATCCTGATGGACGAGCCCTGCTCCGCCCTCGATCCGATCTCCACCCTGGCGATCGAGGACCTGATCAACAACCTGAAGAACGAATACACCGTCATCATCGTCACGCACAACATGCAGCAGGCCGCCCGGGTGGCAGACCGGACGGCGTTCTTCAACATCGCCGGCACCGGCAAGCCGGGCAAGCTCATCGAGTACGACGAGACCTCGGTGATCTTCAACAACCCCGGTGACAAGCAGACCGAGGACTACATCTCCGGCCGCTTCGGCTGAGATTCCCCCCGGGACTGTGCGGGCAGGGACGAAGCGTGATGACTCGTGATCCCTGCCCCACCGTGCATTCGAGGCGGGGTGGGGTCAGAACAGGGGGCTGGCCGCCGCGGCCAGGATCAGCGCGGCCAGGGCGGGGACCACGAGGGTGGCCAGCCAATACCGGACCACCTTCTGGAACTGCGACCACCTGACCGCCGTGTAGCGCTGGTTCCCCCCGGCCCCGATGATGGATGCCGCGGCCGAGTGGGTGGAGGACAGGGGCAGGTGCAGGGCGAAGGAGCCCACGAAGAGCAGTCCCGCGCTGACGATCGAGGCGATTCCGGCGCGCAGGGGGTCGAGGCGGACGAGGGTGTCCGTCAGGGTGTGCGCGATGCGCCAGCCGCCGAACAGCGTGCCGATGGCCACGGAGAACCCGGCGGCGACCGGGACCCACCAGCCCAAGGCCTCGGGCCGGCCGACGGCGGCGACGGCAATGGCGATCATGAAGGTGAGGCGTTGTCCGGCCTGGACGCCGTGTCCCAGGGCGTTGGCGGCCCCGGAGATGGCCAGTGACATGCGGGCGGCGTGGTTGACGCCACCGGGGGCGGCGTCACGCGCGGCCCAGGTGGCGGGGGTGACGAGGACCCAGGACAGGAACCAGGCCAGCAGGGGGGTGAGGACCAGGCCCAGCAGGATGCCGGTGACCAGGGTGGGGGTCCAGATGCCCTCGAAGGAGGCGTGCCCGGTGATGGACAGGGCCAGGCCGGCGCCGACCAGCCCGACGATCAGCGCGTGCGTCATGGAGATGGGCATACCGCGCCGCCATGCGAAGTATCCCCAGGCGATCGCCACGGTGAGGGCGACGAGGGCCATCACCAGCCCGGGGGCGCCGTGGGGGACGACCGGGGGCAGCTCGCGCCACACCGCGGTCAGCAGACCGCCGGAGAGGACGCCGCCGATCAGGTTCATGACGGCGGCGAGCAGGAGCGCGGCCCGCGGGGTCAGGGCGCGGGTACGCACGGGCAGGGCGATGGCGTTGGGTGCGTCCCGCATGCCGTTGAGCAGGCCGTAACCGGCCGCGAGGAGGAACACCAGGCCCAGCAGGACGAGGTCGAGAGGGGGCACGCCGGTCAGGATTCCTGGACGAGGATGCTGCCGACGTGCACCGTGATCTGGCGGACGGCGACGATCGCTGCGTCCACGGCGTGCGCGGCCTCCCGCTGGCGGTTGTAGCTGCGTTGCAGCAGGTCGCCGGTCATGCCGGAGATCCACTCGATCATGACCCGCTCGGCGCGCTTGGAATTGCGTTGCAGCTGGATCCAGGTCTCCTCGAGGGCATCGAGGTCCCGGAACTGGATCACGGCCTCTTGAAGCAGTTCGGCCTGCCGGCCGAGGTTCTCGAGGACGTCCATGGCTTCTGCCGGGAGGCGGAACTGTTCCGTGGCCATGATCAGCAACCCGGCGTTGCAGACCTTCTCCACGGCGTTGTTCAGGCCGTCCGCCATCAGATAGAGGTCCTGGCGTGGCAGCGGGGTGATGTAGGAGCTGCGCAGGCTCGTGAGCAGGGCCATGTGACGGGCGCTGGCGGCGCTGTCGATGTCCTTGAGTTCGGCGTCGATCTCGGCGGCGGTGGCCCTCGAGGCGCCCATCAGTTGGGCCACTTGGTCCACCGCTCCGCCGAGGCCGTCCGCGAGTGCGGTCAGGTGTTCAACGCTTGCGGTGTCCGGGGCGAGCAGGGAAGACAGTGAGAAGTTCATCAATGCACAGGGTATCCCGCCCTGATCCCCGGCGGGAGGATGTGGGGCGGTGCCGGACCGGGAACGCCTCTCGGCGAGTGGCCGCTCAAGGCGGCAGAATATTGGAGCCCGGGGTTACCGCGGCCCGGCACCAGTATCCAGTGTGCGCGGTCCCGTCGGCCGATGTCCACTCCCGGACCCGGTGTCAGCCATCAGCACAAGTGGGGCCCAGCGGGAATATGCGGGAACAAGCGGGAACAAGCGAACAGCGGTGCTCTCAGTCGAGGGCACCCTGCCGCCAGGCGGTGGCGGCCTCCTCCAGCTCCTCGGCGGTTCCCAGCAGTCGCCTGGCCTGGCGGAGCATGGCGGCCGCCTGGGCGGGGTTGCCGGCCTCGAGGGCCTCGGAATGATGTGCCTGCCCCAGGCAGACCACGCGGCAGTAGGCGGCGGCCCGTTCCAGGGCGACTCCGAAGTCCCCTGTGAAGACCCCCGTCAGGATGTGGTCTGTCAGCTGCTTCAGTTCCCGGGCCCCCGGTGGTTCCACGGCGCCCGCCACGGCCCGGGCCACGTGCGCCTCGTGGCCGGCCCGGTACCAGGCGGCCCACTGCCGACCGTTGCGGGCGGTGGCCGTGCTCAGGGCGTACAGGCGCCAGAGGGCACCGCTCAGAGACACGGCGGGGGCATCGGCCCAGAGGCCGGCCACGGTGTCGATGCCCGCTTCGTCGACCAGGCCGACCAGCCGGCGGACTGCAGTGTCGTCCGCGCCGGCGTGTCCGCCGTCGATCAGGGCGCGGGCCAACAGGGCTGCCCCCTCCGCCGTCGCGGCAGGGTCCGCGCCACCCTCGAAGGCGGCGAATTGCTCCGGGGCGAAGGGGCGGGGCCTGTGGTGGCGTACCGTTCCGGCCGCCGTCGAGCTCGGGGACCGGCCGGAACTGTTCCGGAAGGAGGACACGGGGTGGATCACCTTTCCTGGGGGATCGGGAACGGGAGGCGCGCCGTCTGGCGACCTGGCGGCGCGCACCCCACGGTACGCCGTTCGGCCGGGCTGCGTCCGTTACCATGGAATGCGGCCACCGGCCGTTGCAGGGCCCTTAGCTCAGTTGGCAGAGCATCGGACTTTTAATCCGCGGGTCGCGGGTTCGATCCCCGCAGGGCCCACCGCACCGGCTCCCGTTCCGACCAGGGAACGGGAGCCGTCGTGTCTCCGGGCCCCGACCGCGGACTCCTTCCTTGAATGTTGCAGGGATGTCTCGCCAGCCCTTGAAAGATCAAGATTTGATAACTGCTTCGGGTCGGACGGGGGCGGTCGAGGGCGGAGCCGGCGCACGGAACGGCCCCCCTGCGGCGGCCGCGACACGCTGGGGTTCTGCGGTTCTTGCCGCGGTCGTCCCCCGTCGACGGGCTGATGGGACGCTCGATCGGTGGGGGAGACGGCCCCAGGGGCAGGCTTCCGAGAATGCCCCGCACATGCCTACGCTGGTAGGCATGAGTGCTTTCCCCCGGGTGCTCCGCCGCGTCATGATGCTCGGCGGTGCCCTTGTGCCAGCGGCCGCCCTGACGGCTCTCCTCGGCGCACCCGGAGCCATGGCCGCCCCCGTGGTGCAGGCCTCGCCTCTGACGGCCCCTATGATCACCCTGGATTTCGGCGATGCCCTCCCCTCCAATCCCGACCTGTTGCGCCAGATGATGTGGATCAAGTCGGGTCAGGTCCCCGCGGTCTCGGCGGACGGGTTGCGGGTCGCAACGTTCTCCGCTGGACTGAGCCGGTCCGCCCCGCAGGAACTGGCTGAGGACCTGTCCGAGCCGGGCGACGCCCAAGGCCTCCAGGTCGCGGAGACCGTGCAGCGGGCCGCACCGGACGTGGTGCTGCTGACGGACATGGATGTGGACGCCGGCGAGGACGTGGCCCAGTCCTTCCGCACCAACTACCTGGCCGTCGGGACGGGTGGCCAGAGCGGCATCGACTACCCCTATATGTACGTCTCCGAGGTCAACAACGGTGTGGACACCGGAGCGGACCTGGATGACGACGGCATCATCGGCGGCTCAGGCGATGCCTTCGGACCGGGTAGCTTCGCCGGTCAGCACGGGATGGTCCTGTACTCGAAGCACCCTCTGGACACGGACGGGATCCGGACGTTCACGGAATTGCCCTGGGCGGCCATGCCGGACAACGCCATCCCCGAAGGGGTCTACTCCGACCTCGAGCTCTCCGTGCTCCGACTGTCCTCCACCTCCCACTGGGACATCCCGGTGACCGTGGGCGGTGAGACCGTGCACATCCTGGCGGCCCAGCCGAGCCGCGCGGAGGACGGCCCGGCCGGGGCAGAACGCCACCATGACGAGATGCGCTTCTGGTCCGACTACCTGGCGGCCGGGACCGGCCGGGACGAGTACATCGTGGACGACGAGGGCCAGACCGGAGGCCTGTCCACCGACGCCCCGTTCGTGCTGGCCGGTGACTTCGGGCCGCTGACCGGAACGGCGCCCGTGGACACGGACCACCCCTCTGCCGTGGCCGAGATGCTGGCGGCCGAGGTCATCCAGGACCCCCTGCCGGTGTCCCAGGGGGCCGAGAACCTGCGGGCGGGCGAGCCCGCCGCGACCGAGGTGATGGGCCGGCAGAACGGTGAGTGGGTCCTGGCCCGCTCGGACTACCTGCTGCCCTCCGCCACGATCACGGCGGCGGCCTCTGGCGTGTTCTGGCCCGTGCCCGGGCAGCTGGGCTCGCAGCTGACCCGCGCGAACGCACCGGGCGGGAAGCCCGGGGAGCCGAACGAGACCACCCCGAGCGAGCACCGCCTGGTCTGGGCTGATCTGAATCTCCCCGGGATCTCAGACGGGACCGACTGACGGTGGGCGAGCGCGCAACCCTCTCCACCGGCCACCACGTGGTCTGGTCCCGGCCCGCCCCTGAACGCGCCGGCACCGATCTAGTCCTGGTGATCCACGGCTACGGGGCCAACGAGGTCCGTGCGGCCCAGGCCTATTTCAGCATGCTTCCCGAGGGGGCCACGGGCCTGGCGGTGCGTGGCGGTTTTGAGATCGACGCCGGCCGCGCCCCGGTCGCGGCGGGCTCCGATGACCGCGGCGGGGGACCCGGCGGACCCGAGCCGGGCGCCTGGGGCTGGTTCCTGCTGGACTACTTCCTGACCAACGACTTCGCGGAGGTGGTGGCCGCGGCCCACCGCGTGTTCGACCTCCTGGACGCCGAGGAGGTCACCCGCCATGGCTTCGCCCGGGTCGCGCTCCTGGGGCACTCCCAGGGCATGGCGATGGCCTCCACCGCGTACCGGCTGAGGCCGGAGGCCTTCGCCTGCGTGGTGGGGCTCAGTGGTTTCGTCCTGTCCAACCAGTTGCTGGAGACCTTGGACAGCCCGCCGGAGGGACCGGGGCCAAGGCCCTTCTTCTGGGGCCGGGACGTGGGGGACCTGGTCATCAACCCCGACGCCATCGCCTACACCTCCGACTGGCTGGACACCCACACCCGGCTCACGGCGCGGACCTATGAGGGCATGGGACACGGCACCAGCGCCGAGGAGGCCCGTGACGTGCGGATCTTCCTCCAGCACTCCCTGAGGGCGGCCGGTCAGTAGTCGCGCGTCTCATCCCGGCGGATCGACTCGCCGGTGTGCGGGTCCTGCCGCGTCCTCGACTCGCTGACGCGGCGGTTCGCCGAGTTGGCGACCCCCATCTGGATCAGCGACACGATGAACAGCAGGGCCCCGGCGGCGATGAGGATGTAACCCGCGATCGTCAGGTCGAACCCGGCGAGGGAATCCTGGACCGCGAAGCTCAGGATCGCACCCAGCGCCATGAGGATGATGGCAGAACCGAATTTCATGGGTCTCCTTCTGGCCGCTGGGGACAGGTCGGGGTGGTGGTGCTCCGCGTCACCCTACGTGCCGAGACCCGCCCGCTCAATGCGCCGCGCGTCGATGGACGGGTTCCGCTCTGAGCGGGACGACCCGGCGGTGGACCGCAGGAGGGCGCCCCGTGGTGTTTGATGGAGTCAACGCCGTGCCCCGGCGGGGCCGGGGTGCGCTGCATCGACCGGTCGGGACCAGACACAGGAGGGCACCAGCCATGGCCAAGAAATCGATCATCGCGACCGTCGCCGGCAAGAGGGCGACCGACTTCGCCATCACCCGCGCCGTCGACCAGCACGGGAACCCGACCCCGGCGTTCCAGAGGATCGTGCTGAAGGCCGTGGACGTCCAGCGCCCGCTGGTCCTGCGCAACTTGAACCGTCTGCGGCGCAAGCACCCCCAGGACACCCCGGCCCAGCTGGCCGAGCGGCTGGGGAACCAGTACCTGATGGCGGTCATGGGTGAGGGTGCCGCAGCCGGTGGGACGGCCGTGGTCCCGGGTGTCGGTACCGCTGCCGCTTTGGGCCTCTCCGCCGCCGCCACGGTCGCCTTCCTCGAGACCACCGCGTTGTACGCGCAGTCGGTGGCGGAACTGATGGGCGTGTCCACCGGAGACCCCCAGCGGGCCCAGACGCTCGTGATGGCCGTGATGCTCGGCGACGACGGCCGGAAGATCCTGCGTGACTTCTCCAGCCAGGCCAACGGCTCCGGTCCCGGCCCCCTGGGCGGCGCGGTGGCCGCGATCACCGGTGCCTCGGGCATGTCCGATGTGCTGTTCCAGCAGATGAAGCACATGTTCATGAAGAAGTTCATCATCAAGCAGGGCGCGGGGATGCTCGGCCGGCTGGTGCCCTTCGGGATCGGTGCCGTCATCGGCGGTGTCGGCAACCGCGCCATGGGCAAAGGGGTGATCAAGGCCGCACAGAACATCTTTGGGCCCCTGCCGGCGGCCCTGCCCGGCTCTTTGGCCGCCGAGTTGAAGGCCCTTCCGGTGGGGCGGAAGTCTGCGAAATCCTCCAAGGCCCAGGGGGAGGCCGCGGACGACCAGGCTGATGAGGGCGGCCCGGACCCGGACCTGAGAGAGCTGCTCGAGGAAGGCATCCGCGCGGACCTGGACGAGTTGCGGGCAGACGGCACCCTCGCGGAACTGAGGGATGAGGACCCGGAGGCGTTCGCGGCAGACGTGGAGGCGGCCCGCGCCGAGCACCGTCGGAACCGCGGCTGACCCGGACCGCCGGACTAACCGAAGACCAGGGTGGCCACCGTGTAGATGGCCAGCCCGGCCAGGGCCCCGACCACGGAGCCGTTGATGCGGATGAACTGCAGGTCCCGTCCCATGTACAGCTCGATGGTGCGGGAGGCCTGCCGCCCGTCCCAGCGCTGGATGGTCTCGCCGAAGATCCCCACCAGTTCCGGACCATAGCGCCGCGCCAGATACTGGGCGCCATCCGAGGCCCATCCATCCACCCGGGCGGCCAGACCCGGGTCCTCCTGGAGCCGGACACCCAGATCCATCAGGGCCGCGACCAGGGCCCGGTGCAGGTCCGAACCGGTGTCCTGCAACTGGAGGAGGAGCGCGGACTTGGTGGTGGCCCACGCCCGCCCGGCCCACTCGCGCATCCGCGGGTCGCTGAACAGGTCGTTCTTGGCGCGCTCGACCTTCGCCTGGGTCACCGGGTCACGGCGCAGATCGGCCACGAGGTCCGCGAGCCAGCCGTCCACCGAACGCCGCAGCTCATGCTCGGGATCGTCCCGCACGGCCGCGAGGTACTTCAGGGCCTCGGCGTGGACGCGTTCCGCCAACAGCTGGTCCACGATCTCCGGCACCCACTGCGGGGACCGCTGCCGGACACTGGTGAGGAAGAACTCCGGGTGCCGTGCGACCCAGTCCCCGGTCCGGGTCACCAGCAGGTCCACCACCTTGTCCTGATGCCGCTCGGCGGTCACCTTGCCCAGCACCTCGGAGAGCGTGGGAGACCACTCGGGCTCCACCATGTGCTCCTGGACGAGGTTGGCCAGCAGGTCCCGCACCAGGACGTCGTCCATCGCGTCCAACAGGCCCTCGGCGGAGGCGGTGACCTCGGCGGCCACCCGTTCCGCATTCGGCGCCTGGAGTAGCCACGCCCCCGCACGGCCTGCCAGCTTCAGCCCGGCCAGCTTCTCCCGGGCCACGTCCCCGTCCAGGAAGTTCTCCTGCACGAAGGAACCGAGGGACTCGCCGATCATGTCCTTCTTGCGCGGGATGATCGCGGTGTGGGGGATCTTCAGGCCCATCGGGTGGCGGAAGAGTGCGGTGACCGCGAACCAGTCCGCCAGGGCGCCCACCATGCCGCCCTCGGCCGCGGCCCGCACGTACCGCAGCCACGGGTAGTCCTCCTGCAGGGCGAAGGAGACCACGAAGATCACCGCCAACAGCACCAGCAGGCCGGTGGCCACGGTCTTCATCCGGCGCAGAGCCGCTGCGCGCTCGGCATCCGTGGTGACGGTGCCGGAGGTGTCCCCCACCGGGGGACCGGCGGACGCGCTGGGACGGCCGGGGCCGGCGTCGGGCATGGGGTTCTGCATGGGCCCTCCGATGAGGAGTCAAGGTGTCAGCACAAGTTAACCAGCCCGTCGCCCCGGGGACGGCGCGCCGGGCGGGATGGGCGCGTAACCTTCACGGTGTGTCCGTACTCCACGCTCCCGACACCGATCCGCACCTCTCCGGCTCACCCTCCGGCGCATCGCCGCGTGGACCCCTCGTGATCGCCCATCGCGGGTCCTCCGCGGTCTTCGCCGAGAACACCCGGGCGGCCTTCCTGCACGCCCTCGCAGAAGGTGCGGACGGGGTGGAGGTGGATGTCCACCTGACGCGGGACCGGCAGGTGGTGTGCCTGCATGACCGGACCCTGGAGCGCACGTCCAACGGCTCCGGGCCGGTGGCGGACCACACCCTGCCCCAATTGCGCCGCCTGGACTTCCACAGCTGGAAGGGGGCACGGATCCCCGGCCGCTACGGTTCCGCCTCCGCCCAGTTGCTGACGCTGCCGGACCTGATCGAGCTGCTGGCCGAGGCCGGGCGTCCCATGAAGCTCGCCCTGGAACTCAAACATCCGAGCCCCTACGGCCACGAACTCGAGGAACGGGTGGTGACCGTGCTGCTCCGCGCCGGGTGGGACCCGGAGACCTCCCGCCTGGGGGCGGTGGAGGTCTCCTTCATGAGTTTCTACGCGGGCTCGCTGCAGTACCTCGGGCCGACCGTGGACCCCGAATACCTGTGCCAGCTGCTGACCGTGGTGCCGGCGGAACCGGTGCCCGGCCGGTTCCCCAGGGGCCCGCTCGGCCGGGCCGCCGTGCGGGCCGCCCTGCGCCAGGCGGAGGCCGATGCCGAGCGGCTGATCTGGGAGGGTCGTGCCGGGATCGCGGGTCCCGGGGTGGACTACGTGCGCCAGAACCTGGCGGACGTGAAGGCCTGGCTGGCCGCCGGGCGGACGCTGCGGGTGTGGACGGCCGATCGGGATGAGGACGTGGACCTGCTGGCGGCCGCCGGCGTCCAGCAGATCACCACGAATCTGCCCGCGCGTGTGCTCGAGCGGGTCCGCCGGCGCGAATGGGTGCTGAGCGCCACCGGGTCCTGACGACGGCGGGTCCTGCAGGGCGGCGAGCCGGCCGGCACCGCCGGAAGACGCGCTGACACGCCCCGGGGGCCTCGGCGGACGTGGTGGTTGTGATTATGATCACAGTAGACATCGTGAGGTGACCAGCATCACGGTGATCACTCGACACCATCGGGAGGGGACCCCATGTCAGCCAATCTCAAGCGGCGTCTGACCGCCGTCACCGCCGCCGCGGCAGCGGCCGCCATGCTGCTCAGTGGCTGCGCCCAGAGCCAACGCGAGGACTCCGGCGGGGAGGCGGAGGGCGGCGAGTCCAGCGAGTCCAGCGTGGACAGCCAGTTCATCTTCGCGGCGTCCTCCGACCCCAAGAGCATGGACCCTGCCTTCGCCAACGACGGCGAGACGTTCCGGGTCTCCCGCCAGATCTTCGAGGGACTGGTCGGCACAGAACCCGGGACCGCGGACCCGGCCCCGCTGCTCGCCGAGTCCTGGGAGGCCGGGGAGGACGGGCTGAGCTACGAGTTCCAGCTCAAGGAGGGCGTGACCTTCCACGATGGCACGGATTTCAATGCCGAGGCCGTCTGCGCGAACTTCGACCGCTGGTACAACTTCGAGGGCATCGCCCAGGCGGAGACCATGTCCTACTACTACGGCAAGCTCTTCCGTGGTTTCGCGGACAGCCCCGAGGACGCCGTCTACGACTCCTGCGAGGCCGTGGACGAGCATCAGGCCGCCATCACGCTGGCCCAGCCGTTCGCCGGGTTCATCGCCTCCCTGTCCCTGCCGGCCTTCGCGATGCAGTCGCCGGCCGCGATGGAGGAGTTCGGTGCGGACGAGACCGGTGGCACCGCCGAGTCCCCGGAGCTGAGCGAGTACGCGCGCGCCCACCCCACCGGCACCGGCCCCTTCGCCTTCGAATCGTGGAACGTGGGCCAGGACATCACCCTGAGCGCCTACGGGGACTACTGGGGCGAGCAGGGCGACGTGCAGGAGATCACCTTCCGGGTGATCGACGACCCGGTGGCGCGGCGGCAGTCCCTGGAGGCCGGGCAGATCGACGGCTACGACCTCGTGGCACCGGCGGACGTGGCCGACCTGGAGGGGGCCGGGTTCAAGATCTTCACCCGCGACCCCTTCACCATCCTCTACCTGGGCCTGAACCAGCAGGTCGAGGAACTCCAGGACGTCAAGGTACGCCAGGCGATCTCCCATGCGATCGACAAGGACGCCCTGATCCGCCAGACGCTGCCGGAGGGCACCAAGCCGGCCATCGAGTTCATCCCGGACTCGGTCAACGGCTACACCGAGGACGTGGAGACCTACGACTACGATCCGGAGCGCGCGAAGGAGCTGCTGGCCGAGGCCGGCTATGAGGACGGCTTCACGGTGGACTTCAACTACCCCACCGGCGTCTCCCGGCCGTACATGCCGACCCCCGAGCAGGTGTTCTCCAACCTCTCCAGCCAGCTGGCCGAGGTGGGGATCGAGGTCAACCCGGTGTCCGAGAAGTGGAGCCCGGACTACCTGGACCGGATCAACGGCACGGCGGAGCACGGTATCCACCTGCTGGGCTGGACCGGTGACTACAACGACACGGACAACTTCGTGGGGGTGTTCTTCGGCCAGGAGAAGCCGGAGTTCGGCTTCGACAACCCGGAACTCTTCCAGGCCTTGAACGATGCCCGCCAAGAGCCCGTGCTGGAGGACCAGACCCCCCTGTATGAGGAGGTCAACCGGATGGTCTCCGAGTATGTGCCGGCCGTTCCGCTGGCACACCCGGCACCGTCACTGGCCTTCGCCGAGCGGGTGGACCACTACCCGGCCAGCCCGGTCAATGACGAGGTGTACAACGAGATCGAACTGAACAAGTAGCGTGCTGAGGCTCATCGGCAGGCGACTGCTGCTGCTGATCCCCACACTGTTCGGCCTCTCGATCCTGCTGTTCCTGTGGGTCCGCGCCCTCCCCGGAGGGCCGGCCACCGCACTGCTCGGGGACAAGGCGACCCCGGACGCGGTGGCGAGGGTCAACGAGGCCTACGGTTTCGACCGGCCCCTGCTGGAGCAGTATCTGCTCTACATGGGCCGGCTCCTCTCCGGGGATTTCGGCAACTCACTGCTGACCAACCGATCGGTGCTCGAGGAGTTCGCGTCCCGGTTCCCCGCCACCCTTGAACTGACCGCGTTCGCCATCATCTTCGCGGTGGCCATCGGCATTCCCCTCGGATACTGGGCGGCACGGAACGTGGGCCGCTGGCAGGATCAGATCGCCGTGCTGCTGTCCCTGATGGGCGTGGTGGTCCCGGTGTTCTTCCTGGCCTTCATCCTCAAATGGCTCTTCGCCGTCCAGCTGGGGTGGCTGCCACCGGACGGCCGGCAGAATCCACGGATCGATGCCACCCATTACACGAACTTCTTCGTCTGGGACGGGATGATCACCGGGGAGTATGACGCCGCCTGGGACGCACTGATGCACCTCGTCCTGCCCGGGGTGGCGCTGGGCACCATCCCGCTGGCGATCATCGCCCGGATCACGCGGGCCTCCGTCCTGGAGGTCCAACATGCCGACTTCGTGCGGACCGCCCGGGCCAAGGGGCTGGCGCCCCGGCTGATCCGCGACCGATTCATCCTGCGCAACGCCCTGCTGCCGGTGATCACCACGCTCGGACTGCAGCTGGGGCTGTTGATCTCGGGGGCGGTGCTGACCGAGACGGTGTTCGCCTTCAACGGGATCGGCAGCTTCCTGTGGGATGCCATCTTCAACCTCGACTTCCCGGTGCTGCAGGGGTTCATCATCTTCATCGCGTTGATCTACTCGGTGATCAACCTGCTGGTGGACGTCTCCTACGGCCTGATCGACCCCAGGGTGCGTGTCACATGAGCATGATTCTGCCGCCTGCCGCCGGCGATGGGCCGGCCGCCGAGATGACGCCAGGGGGATCCCCGGCACCGGTGGCCGCACCCGGCACCGGTTCACCGCGGGGGACCTCCGTCTGGCAGGACGCGTTCCTGCGGTTGCGACGCAACCCGGCGGCGATCGCCGGGGCGGTGATCGTGATCCTCTTCCTCCTGGTGGCGGCCCTCGCCCCGCTGATCGCCCCGTACCCCGGGGAGGCGGTCCCGGGGGCCCGGGAGATCACCCCCGGCGTGATCCCCGGGCCGGGCGAGCTGCCGGAGCACCCGCTGGGACTGGACCGGTTCGGCGGGGACGTGCTCTCCAAACTCATCTGGGGCGCCCAGTCCTCCCTGCTCATCGGCGTCATCTCCACGGCGTTCGGCCTGGCCGGCGGCATGGTCCTGGGGCTGCTGGCCGGGGCCTTCGGCGGCTGGGTGGACGGGGTGGTGATGCGGATCGTGGACATCCTGCTCTCCGTACCGAACCTGTTGTTGGCGGTGTCCATCGCGGCGGTGCTCGGTCAGAGCCCCTACGCGGTCATGATCGCCATCGGCGTGGCGCAGGTGCCGATCTTCGCCCGGTTGCTGCGCTCCTCCATGCTCAGTCAGAAGGGAGCCGACTACGTGCTCGCGGCCCAGACCCTCGGCCTCAGCCGGCGCACCATCACCATGAGCCACGTGCTGCCGAACTCGGTGGGCCCGGTGATCGTCCAGGCTACGCTGACCCTGGCCACCGCCGTGATCGATGCCGCCGCCCTGTCCTTCCTGGGTCTGGGCGGAGGACGGCCGGAGACGGCCGAGTGGGGGCGCATGCTCACCTATGCCCAGGCCGAGCTGGGCATCGCGCCCTGGTTGGCGTTCCTGCCGGGCATCTGCATCGCCATCACGGCCCTCGGGTTCACCCTGTTGGGCGAGTCGCTGCGCGAGGCGCTGGACCCGAAGTCACGGGCCCGGTGAGCGGGATGACGGAGACGAACCAGATGCACGAACCCCTGCTGGACATCCAGGACCTGACGGTGGACTTCTCCACCATGCACGGATCCGTACGGGCGGCGGAGGGGATCTCACTCTCCCTCGAGGCCGGCCGCACCCTGGCGATCGTGGGGGAGTCGGGCTCCGGCAAGTCCACCACGGCGATGGCCGCGATCGGGCTGCTTCCCGGCAACGGCCGGATCACGGCAGGCTCCGTCCGGTTCAATGGCCAGGACCTGGTGCGGCTGCCGGAGTCGAGGATGCGCACCATCCGTGGGCGTCAGATCGGCCTCGTGCCACAGGACCCCATATCCAACCTGAACCCGGTCTCCCGGATCGGCACGCAGATCGCGGAGACCCTGCTGACCCACCGGCTGACCACCCGCCATGACGTGGATGCCGCGGTGGTGGAGGTGATGGAGCGTGCCGGGATCCCCGAGGCGGCCCGGCGGGCGAAACAGTACCCGCATGAGCTCTCCGGCGGCCTGCGCCAGCGCGCCCTGATCGCCATCGCCCTGGCCTGCCGCCCCCAGCTGCTGATCGCCGATGAGCCCACCTCAGCCCTCGACGTCACCGTCCAGCAGGTGATCCTGGACCAGATCGGGCAGATGACCCGTGAGCTGGGCACCGCGGTGCTGCTCATCACCCACGACCTCGGCCTGGCCGCCGAGCGGGCCCACGACCTGGTGGTCATGCACCGGGGAACGGTGGTGGAGTCCGGTCCGGCCGCCGAGCTGATGGAGGACCCCCAGCACCCCTACACGCAGGCGTTGATCAAGGCGGCGCCCTCGGTGGCGGCGGTCCGGCTCGTCCCGGGCGCGGGAGGCGCGAAGGGTGCAGGCGGCGCGGGAGGTGCGGCCGGCGCGGGAGGTGCCGGGCCGTCGTCGGCCCCACCGCTGGTGACGATCACGGACCTGACCAAGACGTACCCGCAGCGGGGCCGTGAGGACTTCTACGCGGCCAAGGACGTCTCCCTGGAGATCCCGCGCGGGACCACCGTGTCGATCGTGGGGGAGTCCGGGTCCGGAAAGACCACCACGGCGAGGATGCTGCTGAAGGTGATCGAGCCGACGTCGGGGTCCATCTCCTTCGACGGCCGGGACGTCCTGACGCTGGACCGGGCCGGGTTGCGCGATTTCCGGCAGCGCGTCCAGACGATCTTCCAGGACCCGTACTCCTCCCTGAATCCCATGTTCACGGTCGGGCGGATCATCGAGGAACCACTGGTGGCCTACCGACGCGGCGGGCCCGGGGAACGGCGGGCCCGGGTGGCGGAGCTGATGGACCAGGTGGCCCTGCCCGCGGACCTGATCCGCCGGTACCCCGCCGAGCTCTCCGGCGGCCAGCGTCAACGGGTGGCGATCGCGCGCGCCCTGGCCCTGAAGCCGGAGCTGATCGTCTGCGACGAGCCGGTCTCCGCCCTGGACGTGCTGGTGCAGGCGCAGATCCTGGACCTGTTGCGCGGTCTGCAGGAGGAGTTGGGGCTGAGCTACCTGTTCATCTCCCACGATCTGGCGGTGGTCCGGTTGATCTCGGACTACGTCTGCGTGATGAAGGACGGCGAGCTCGTGGAGGCGGCCACCAGTGAGGAGATCTTCACCCGACCGCGGCATCCCTACACGCGCACGCTGCTGGCCTCGATCCCCGGCAACGAGCTGGAGATCGACCCGGGCGCCGCCTGAGCGCGTCGGCAGTACAGAAGGCCTGGAGGAAGAATTATGAGATCATTGGGTACCTCATAAAATCAGGAGAGGGCCTTATGACTTCACTGCCTCACGGTGACGAGCGTCAGGAGGGGGCGGCGTCAACCCCAGGGGATTGGCCCGCGGTCGACTGGGAGGACCAGTCGTGGGTTCCTACCGCCTCCTGGGGCGTGGCCGCCGGCCGGCAGATCGTCGGGGTGCCCTACCGTTCGGCCCTGCCGCCCATGATCGCGCACCGCAGCCCCCGGCTTTCCCCGCCCGTGCTCCGGGCCGCTGGCCAGGCCACTCTTGCGCTGACGCGACTCGACAGCAAGCTGGGTGAACGAGTGGCCTCGTTCGCCCCGGTCCTCCTGCGGTCGGAGGCGGCGGCATCCTCACAGATCGAGAATCTCACGGCGTCGGCCCGGTCGATCTTCTCGGCGGAGATGGGCGCCCCGTCGGGGCGGAACGCCCAGATGATCGCCGCCAACGCCAAGGCCATGGAAGCCGCCGTTGACATGGCGGAAACGCTGACCGTGGACTCGATTCGCACCATGCACGCCGTCCTGCTGGAGGGCATCCCCCGGCATACTCCGGGTTCCTGGCGGCAAGAGGCAGTGTGGATCGGGCGTCGGAGCGACTCCCCCGTGGGCGCGGAATTCGTCGCTCCCCATCATGGGAGGATCCCCGAGCTGGCGCAGGACCTGGTGGCGTTCGGCAGGCGTGACGATGTGGAACCGCTGGTCTTGGTCGCACTCGCCCACGCGCAGTTCGAGACCATCCATCCCTTCACCGACGGGAACGGTCGCACCGGGCGCGCCCTGGCCCAGGCCCTTCTGCGGGCCCACCAGGTGACCCGGAATGTGGCGGTTCCGGTATCGGCTGGACTTCTGGCAGACGTGGAGGGTTATCACGGCGCGCTGACCGCGTACCGGGAGGGCGACCTGGTCCCGATCGTCGAGGCCTTCGCGCGCGCGGCGCTCCGGGCCGTGCGGAACGTCGAGCAACTGGTCGTCGAGATCGACGAGATCCGCGAGACCTGGGGAAAACGCCTCAAGGCCAGAAGCGACTCCAATGCCTGGCGTGTCCTTGACATCCTGACCAGGTATCCAGTCCTGAATTCAGCCTCCGCCGCAGAGCAGCTCGGAGTTCAGCAGCCGAATGTCTACCCGCCGATGAACACCCTCGAGAAGTCGGGCATCGTCACATCGAAGTCGGTGCACCGGCAGGGGCCGTTCTGGCGAAGTGACGAGGTCCTCGCTGCGATCGACAGGTTCGCGGAACGGGCGGGCAGACGCGAGCATTCCAGCATGTGACGAGGATCCTAGAGCAGGAGATCGACAGACCGGGTCTGAGCCGAAGGCACCCGGCGCCGTAGATCAGAGCCCTCTTCAGCGTGCGCCGGCGCCCATCGCCAGCTCCACGGTGGCTTGGGCGATCGCCATCTCCTCGTCGGTGGGCACCACGAGAACCGGGATGGCGGAATCGGCCGTGGAGATGACCCGCGGGGCGCCCGAGCGCTCGAGGTTCTTCTCGGCCTCGTAGGCGATCCCGAGCGGGGCGAGGCGGTCCAGCACGGCCGCGCGGAACGGCGCGGAGTTCTCCCCGATGCCCGCCGTGAACACCACGGCCTGGGCGCCGCCCACCGCCACGTGGTAGCCGCCCACGTACTTCGCCAGCCGGTAGGAGGCCACCTTCAGGGCCATCCGGGCGCGGCGGTCACCGGCGTGGGCGTTGTCCACCACCTGGCGCATGTCCGCGTGGCCGGACATCCCGAGCAGTCCTGACTCCCGGTTGAGTAACCGGTCCATCTGGTCTGCGTCATAGGAGCCGTTGCGGATGAGGTGGGTGATGATCGAGGGGTCCACGTCCCCGGAGCGGGTGCCCATCACCAACCCGGCCAGCGGGGTGTACCCCATGGTGGTGTCCACGGAGGCGCCTCCGGCGATGGCAGTGGCGGAGGCTCCGTTGCCCAGGTGCAGGATGACGGCGCTGAACTGCTCCCGGGGGATCCCGAGGGTCTCGGCGGCCAGGCCCGTGACGAGGTCATGGCTGGTGCCGTGGAACCCGTAGCGGCGGATCCCGTCCTCCGTGTAGAGGGCGTCCGGCAGGGCGTAGCGCCAGGCCTCCTCCGGCATGGTCTGGTGGAAGGAGGTGTCGAAGACCACCACCTGCGGCATCTCCGGCCACTTCTCCGCAATGGCCCGCAGGCCTTGGGCTGCCGCCGGGTTGTGCAGCGGCGCCAGCGGGGCCAGCCGCTCGATGGCCCGGATCACCTCCATGGTGACCAGGGCGGGGGCCTTGAAGCGCTCTCCGCCATGGACGACGCGGTGGCCGGCGGCGTCGATGGTGCGGCCCCCCAGCACCGTTTCCAGCTCGGCGTTGACCTGCTCGAGGGCCTCGGAGTGGTTGTCCACGCCGGATCCGGGCACGCCGATACGCTCCACCAGTCCGCTGGCGATCACGGGTTCCGCGGGTTCGCCGCCGTCCGGGTGGACCTCGCGCAGCTGGTACTTCAGCGAGGAGGAGCCGGAGTTGATGACGAGGATCAGCATGGGCTCACGCACCCTCACTGGCCGGTTCACCGGCGGGCTGTCCGGACTGGGCCTGGATCGCGGTGATGGCCACCGTGTTGACGATGTCATCCACGGTGCAGCCCCGGGAGAGGTCGTTCACGGGCTTGTTGAGCCCCTGCAACACGGGCCCGACGGCGACCGCGCCGGAGGACTGCTGGACCGCCTTGTACGTGTTGTTGCCGGTGTTCAGGTCCGGGAAGATGAACACGGTGGCCTGGCCGGCCACCTCGGACTCCGGCATCTTCGAGGCGGCCACCGAGGCGTTGACGGCGGCGTCGTACTGCAGGGGGCCGTCCACCTTGAGGTCGGGGTGTTCGTCCCGCACGAGCTCGGTGGCCGTGCGGACCTTGTCCACGGCGTCCCCGGAGCCTGAGCCCCCGGTGGAGTAGGAGAGCATGGCCACGCGAGGGTCCACGCCGAACTGGCGGGCCGTCGTCGAGGAGGCGTAGGCGATGTCAGCCAGCTGCTCCGCGTCCGGATCCGGGTTCACGGCGCAGTCACCGTAGACCAGGGCGCGGTCCGGCAGCAGCATGAAGAACACGGAGGAGACGATCGAGACTTCCGGACGGGTCTTGATGAACTCCAGGGCCGGCCGGATCGTGTTGGCCGTGGTGTGCGCGGCGCCGGAGACCATGCCGTCCACATCCCCCAGCTGGACCATCATGGTGGCGAAGTAGGCGCCCTCCGTCATGATGTCCCGGGCGCGGTCCAGGTCGATCCCCTTGTGCGCCCGCAACCGCGTGTACTCCTCGGCGTAGCGCTCGCGGTCCGGCGAGGTAGCCGGGTCCACGAGCCGCAGCCCGGTCAGGTCCACCCCCTCCTTGGCGGCGAGTTCCCGGACCGCCGCCTCGCGGCCGAGGACCACCAGGTCACAGACGTCCCGGCGCCGCAGGATCTCGGCGGCGCGCAGGATCCGGGGGTCCTCACCCTCGGGGAGCACGATCGACTTCCGGTCCGCCCGGGCCCGTTCGATCAGCGAGTGCAGGAACCGCAGCGGCGTGGTGCGCGGGGCGCGGGGCAGGTCGATGCGCGCCAGCAGCTCGTTGCCGTTGACCCGCTGGTGCCAGGCCCCCAGTGCGGCCGCGGTCTTGCGGGGCTGGGAGCTGGAGAGCTCGCTGCGCACGGTGGCCACCGATCGGGCCGTGCCGAAGGTGTCGGCGAACGTGGTGAAGATGGGGAACGGGGCCTCGGCGTACATGCGCCGGATCTGTTCGTTGGGCTCGATCCCGTTGGTGAGGATCATGCCGGAGGCCACGGGGAACTCCGGGGCCAGCGAGGAGGCCACCGTGGCCAGCACGGCGTCCGAGCGGTCCCCGGAGACCAGGACGAGGGCGCCCTCGCGCAGGATCTGCAGGAAGTTCCCGCCCTCCATGGAGACGGCCTTGACCTCGGAGACGTCCCGGTCCAGGTTCAGGTTGCCGGCCACCTGGGTCAGGCCGAGTGCGCCGGCGATCTCCGCCACCGAGGGCAGGGCCAGCTCCGGCAGCTCCGGCAGCACGTACACCGGCCAGGCGTGACGGCCGGGCCGGATGGCGGCCTCGATGTGGTCCATCTGGGCCGGGTCCGCACGGTTGACCATCATGGCCAGCAGGTCCACGCCCGATTCGTCCAGGGTGCGCCGGACCAGGTCCACGGCATCGGCCGCAGCGGCGCCGTCCGCGCCGGCCGCGGACACCACCCCGATCACGGGGGTGCCCAGGTGGCGGGCCAGCTCGGCGTTGAGGTCCAGTTCCACCGCCGGGTCGGAGCCGGTCAGGTCGCTGCCCTCGACCACGATGATGCTGCAGTTCTCCGCCATCTCGTCGAACAGGGCCACGCAGCGTTCATGGATCTCGTCCGTGCGGCCCTCGGCCGCCAGCCGGCGCGCGTCCGCCGCCGTCACGCCCCCGGCGGCCAGGCCGGCGTCGAGCCCGTAGTTCTCCCGCATCAGCTGGACCATGGGATCGGTGTCCACGGAGTCCCCGGGCACGATGGGACGGAGGTAACCGATGCTGCCGGAGCGTTTGTAGAGGGAATCGGCGAGTCCCAGGGTGACGAGGGACTTGCCGGCCCCGTTGGTGGTGGTGGTGACGAAGATACCGTGGCTCACAGGTCAACACACTAGTCTGTGGGTGTCACCGCACGTTGCTGTCATGAGGGGTACGAGGGGTAAGTATAGATGTCACGAGACAACTCCGTGGACCGGGGTCATCCCGTCCACAATCCGAATATCGTCGGCTTCACCGACGCCGAGATCAACGAGACCCCGGTCAAGGTCAAGTGGAACTCGCTGGGCCCGGGCATCGTCGCCGCGGCCACCGGCGTGGGGGCAGCCGACTTGGTGGCGACCCTGACGGCGGGATCCCGCTACGGCTACATGCTGATGTGGGCCGTGGTCCTGGGCGTCATCTTCAAGATCGTCCTGGTGGAGGGCGTCGGTCGTTACTACCTGTCCACCGGCAAGACCATCTTCCAGGGCTGGCGCACCCTCGGGGTGTGGACCAGCTGGTACTTCGGCATCTACATCATGATCTGGGGCTTCGTCTACGGTGCCACCGCCATGAGTTCCGTGGCACTGCCCCTGGCGGCGCTGTTCCCCGGGGTGAACTCGATGATCTTCGCCGTCGCCTCCGGCCTGATCGGCATGGGGCTGGTGTGGCTCAATCGGTATGGGCTCATCGAGAAGCTGATGACCGTGCTGATCGGCATCATGTTCGTGGCCGTGCTGGCCTCGGCCATCATGGTGGGCCCGAACTTCGGGGACATGCTCGCCGGCCTGGTCCCGCGCATCCCCGAGGAGGAAGGGTCCATGTTCTACGTGCTCGGCCTGGCCGGTGGCGTGGGCGGCACCATCACCCTGGCGGCCTACGGCTACTGGCTCCGCGAGAAGGGCTGGAACGCCCCGAAGTGGATGAAGGTGATGCGCTTCGACAACTCCGTGGCCTACATCCTCACCGGCATCTTCGTCATCGCGACCATGGTGCTGGGCGTCCAGCTGCTCTATACCTCCGGACTGGAGATCTCGGCCAGCGACGAGGGTCTGCTGGACGTCGGCGACCAGCTGGCCCTGCGCTTCGGCGAGCCCTTCGCCGTCCTGTTCCTCGTCGGCTTCTTCGCGGCCTCTTTCTCCTCCCTGCTGGGCGTGTGGCACGGCGTCTCGCTGATGTTCGCCGACTTCTGGGCGAACTTCCGCAAGCCCGCCGACTCCCTCGACCAGGACGACGCGCCCTCGCTGGAGTCCAAGCCGGCCCGGTTCTACCTGCTGTGGCTGACCATCCTGCCGATGTCCCTGCTGTTCCTGGACCGTCCGATCTTCCTGATCCTGCTCTATGGCACGCTCGGGGCGCTGTTCATGCCGTTCCTGGCGGTCACCCTGCTGTTCCTGAACAACCAGCGCAAGCTGGTGCCGTCCCAGTTCCGGAACAACTGGCTGCACAACGGCCTGCTGGGTCTCACCACGTTGGTGTTCGTGGTCCTGGGGGTCCAGCAGCTCATCAACGCGCTCGAGCCGCTGTGGGCGGGTAGCTGACCGGACGGGCCGGACGGGCCGGAAGGCACCGGCGGCCCGCCCTGACCCCCGGCCCGCGTGGTGGGGCAGACTGGGTGCATGATCATCGCCTTCTCCGTAGCCCCTTCCGGTACCCCGAGTCCCGACGGTCCGGGGGCGCAGCACCCGGCCGGGGACGGCTCCGTGCATGACGCCGTCGCCGCCGCCGTCCAGGTGGTCCGGGACTCCGGCCTGCCCCACCGCACCTCCTCGATGTTCACCGAGATCGAGGGCGAATGGGATGAGGTGATGGGGGTCGTCAAGGACGCCGTGGAGGCGGTGGCCCCCTACGGCTCCCGGGTCTCCCTGGTGCTGAAGGCGGACATCCGGCCCGGTCATACCGGGGAACTGGACGGCAAGATCGAGCGCCTCGAACGGGCCCTCGGGAACCGGTGAGCCGGGCGGAGGACCAGGGGCCCGACGCCGGCCGGTCCGGTCCGCGGCACAGCGGCACCCGGTACTTCGTCCGGGATGCGGCCGCCGCCGACCTCGAGGCCGTGCTGGCCATGAAGGCCGCCGCCTGGCGCGAGGCCTACGGGCACCTGCGGGATGAGTCCTTCTTCGAGCTCGCGGAGGCCACCCTGGACCGCCAGGTCGAGCACTGGCGCGGTCAGCTGGCGGCAGGCCACACCCTGTGGCTGGCCGAGGATGCCCGCGGCCGGTGCGTCGGCCTGGCCACGGCCGGCCCCGCCCGGCAGCGTGCGGCGGCCGGCGGACCGCTGGCGCCGCCCGCACAGCCCGAGCGGCCCGGAACCGAGCTCTACGCGCTCTACGTGCTCTCGGAGGCGCAGGGCAGCGGCGTGGCGGAGGCGTTGATGGCCCGTGCGGTCGGAACGGAGTCCTGTCTGCACTGGGTGCTGTCCGAGGACGCGCCCGCCGGGGCCTTCTACGCCCGGCACGGCTTCACGGCCGTGGGGGAGCCGGTGCCGATGGAGGGGCCATGGGCCGGGCTGGACGAGCAGCTGCTGGTGCGCCGTGGGGCGTGACCGCGGCGGCCGCGGTGGCGGCAAGACCGGCACCAAGACCGGGTCCCAGATCGAGCCGGGCGTCTTCCCGATCGATGCCGGCACCGCCGAGATCACGCGGGACCCCTTCACCGAGGGGGCCTGGCTGCTGACGCTCAACGGGGCCGAATCCTCGCAACTGAACCCTGACACCCCGTTGGACCTCGGGTTCGAGTACATGCGCTGGATCGCGGCCGTGATGATGCACCGCTGGGAGGCCGGGGAGCCCCTGCGGATCCTGCACCTGGGCGGGGCCGGGTGCACCCTGGCCCGCTGGGCGGCCGCCTGGTATCCGGCGGCGCGGCAGACCGCCGTCGAACTGGACGCCGGCCTGGCTGCCCTGGCCCGGGAGCGGTTTGCCCTGCCGCGGGCCCCGCAACTGCGGATCCGGGTGGGGGAGGCCGGTGAGGTGCTGGGCGCTGCGTATCCCGGCAGTCGGGACGTGGTGATCCGGGACGTGTTCGCGGGAACCCGGCCCGAGGACCAGGCCACTCCGGCGCACCTGCTCGGGGTGGAGGCCGCCGAGGCCGCCGCGCGCGTGGTGGGGGACGGGATCTACCTCGTGAACCACGGTGGCGGGCCGGATCTGACGGCGGCGCGCCGTGAGGCGGCCACCCTGCGAGAGGCCTTCTCCACCGTGGCCGCGTTGGCGGATCCGCAGATGCTCAAGGGTCGGCGCCGCGGCAACATCGTCTTCGCTGCGAGCAACGGTCCGCTCACGGGGGGCGGGGACTCCCGCCGTGACGCCTTGGTGCGGCACCTGCTCTCCGATCCGCTGCCCACGCGCCTCGTGGACCCCCTCGAGGCCTTCGCGGCCGGGGCCCGGCCCTTCGGTGAACCGCTGGACGGTGGCTAGACTGGAATCACCATCAGCCCGTGTCAACGAGGACTACGGGGATGACTGACAGGAGGCCGTCATGACCGGTTCGCAGGAACAGGACAACATCCCCCTCAACGTGGACCGTGCCACCACGCACGGGATCGTCGTGGGTGTGGACGGCTCAGAGCAGTCGGTCTCCGCGGCCAAGTGGGCCGTCCGTGAGGCCGAACTGCGTGGCCTGCCGTTGACCCTGGTCACGGCCTACACCATGCCCGTCTTCGCCGCCTCCGCCCTGGAGGCCGGCTACGGCGTGCCGGATGACACCCTGATCCGGGACGGCGCCATGCAGGTGCTCCAGGGCGTGGTCAACCAGCTGGGAACCCTGAAGGTGCCGCTGGTGCACCGCGTGGAGATGGGGGACGCCGCCGGGGTCCTGGTGGACTACTCCGCCGAGGCCAACCTGCTGGTGGCCGGTACACGAGGCCGCGGCGGCTTCTTCGGCCGGCTGCTCGGATCCGTGGCCTCCGCCCTGCCGGCGCACTCCAAGTGCCCTGTGGCGATCATCCCCAAGGGGGAGCACGCCTCCCGGGCCGCGGCCGGTGCCCCCGTGATCGTGGGCGTGGACGGTTCGGAGCAGGGCCGGGTCGCCGCCCTGGATGCCGCCCTGGAGGCCGATATCCGGCAGGCTCCGCTGCGCGTGGTGATCGCCATGCCCCCGATCTCCGGGGCTGTCGCCTGGCTGCCGGCCACCGTGGACGAGCAGTCCATGGTGGAGGAGATGCGAGAGAAGCTCGAGGCCGGCGTGCAGTGGCTGCGGTCCGAGTTCCCCTCCCTGGAGATCACCGCGGACATCGTGGACGGCGTTCCGGTGGACGTCATGGTCAACGAGTCACGGACCGCCCGGCTCACCGTGGTCGGCACGCGGGGCCATGGTGGCTTCACCGGCGCCCTGCTGGGTTCCACCTCCCAGGGCGTGATCACCCATGCGCACGGCCCCGTCCTGGTGGTTCCGTACATCAAGGACAGCCGATTGGCCCGCCGCGCGAGCTTCGGCCCCACCTTCTCCTGACCCCTGGCACGTTGAGGGCGATCCCCATCGGTGGGGATCGCCCTCACAACGTCTGGGGACGACGTCGGCCGGCACCTACCGCAGGAATCCTGCGGTAGGTGCCGGCCGACGTCGTGCCAGGGGTGTGCCGTGCCCCGACGATGCGGGGGGCGGCAGCGGGCTCAGTAGCGCCCGGCGTAGGCGTGGATGTTGTTGACCCAGCTCAGCGGTGTCACGGAGATCCCCACGTTGGGGTTGCGGGCGTGGACGACCTGGCCGTTGCCGATGTAGATGGCCACGTGGTACATGCTGGAGCCCCCGTTGGAGGACGAGAACACCATGTCACCGGGCTGCAGCTGGGACAGCGGGACGTACTGCTTGGCGGCCCGGTACTGCTGGGTCGAGGTGCGGGGCAGGTACTTGCCGGCGGCCTCGAAGGCATCGCGGGTGAAGCCGGAGCAGTCGTACCCCTTCGGACCGTTGCCGCCCCAGGAGTAGTAGGAGCCGGGTTCATTGGCCTTGTTGATGGCCCAGGTGATGGCCGTGGAGGTCCACGGGCCGGCGGCCTGGGTGGGGGGCGGGGTGGGCTTCGGCTTCGGCGCGGCCGACTTGGTGGGCGTGGCCGTGGGCGTCGGGGTGGGGGCCGGTGCTGCCGTCCGGGTCGGAGCCGGGGTGGCCGTGCGCGTCGGAGTGGCGGTCGGGGTTGCGGTCCGGGTCGGCGCCGGGGTGGCGGCCGGCGTCGGCGTGGCAGCTGGGGCGCTCGGCGTCGGCGTTGCAGTCGGGGTGGCGGACGGCGTGGCGGCGGACGGCGTGGCGGCGGGGGTGCTCGGTGTCGCGGTGGCAGACGGCGTGCTGACGGCTGCGGCCGGGATCACGGGTGCAGAGGTGACCGGCGCCGTGCTGGCCGGATCGGTGCTCGCACTCGGCGCGGCGGGCTCGGGGGACGGGGCGGCGGCTGCCTCCTCCGCCTGGCGCGCGGAGGTGGCGATGGCCTCCTGCAGCGCGCTGTCCCGCTCGGACTGCTCCATGGCCTGGACGGAGGCGGTGGCCTCGGCCACGGTGAGGTCCTCCAGGTCGGCGAGCAGGGCGATGAGCTGCGTGCGGTCCGCCTCATTCTGCTGAGCGGCTTCCTCCGCGCGGCGGGCGGCCTCGTCCAGCCGGCGCTGCTGCTCCTCGGCGCGGGCGGTCGCCTCGGCCTGGGCGGTCTTCGCGGCCTCGGCCTGGCGGGCGAGCTCCTCGGCCTCGGCGGCCTGCCGGGCGGTCTCCTCGGCGGCGAGGGCCTTGTCCCCGGCGACCTTGTCAGCGGTCGCCTGGCGGGCCAGGACGTCGTCGTCGCCCAGCAGGACCTCTGCGGCATCGGAGCGGCCGCCGCGGTACATGTCGGCGGCCACGGTGCCGGACTCGTCCTGGGCCTTCGCCGCAGTCTCCGTGGCGGCATCCGCACGGTGGCGGGTGGAGTCCGCGGTCTCGTTGCGCTCAGCCAGGGCCTCGTTGGCCTCCCGCAGGTTCTCGTTCGCCTGCTGGGCGCGGGTCTCAGCCTGGCGCTCGCGCTGGGTGGACTGCCGGATGGAGTCCTGCAGCTGCTCGCCCATGGAACTCTTGGCCGCCGGCTGCTCCTTGGCGGCCGCCACGTCCTCAGGGGCCGGGATCGCCGGACGGGAGATGTCCGCCTCGGTCTGGGTGGACTGGTCGGTGCGCTGCAGGTTCGCCTGGACGGTGTCCGAGGAGGCCTCGAAGACGGCAGGAAGGGATGCAGCGGCCAGTGCGGTGGCGGCTACGGCGGCCACCACGGCGGTCACGCCCACGGTGCGGCGGGTGTTCACGGCAGTTCCTCACTGTGGCGCCCGTGCGAGTGGGATTGGCAGGTCCGGCGACCAGGGGTGAGCCGGACCAAGGTGCGAAGTGGTCACATGTCCGTCACGGAAATACATCGCGATGGTCACGTGGCCTGCCATAGAGGCGCCACGACAGTGAGGATAGTTGTACTTTTGTCACAAAAGCAACACGGACCTCATGAGAATCATAAACAACACCCGTGTCATTTCTGCACTTCTGTCAGGCGTGTCGCCAGATTCAACGCGCGGCGCGGGCGGCTAGCCCCAGCCCAGCTCATGCAAGGTATCGTCATTGATCCCGAAGAAGTGGGCGACCTCGTGGACCACCGTGATCGTGATCTCGTCCACCAGTTCCTCCCGGTCGCGGCACATCCGTAACAGCGGGCCGCGGAAGATCACGATCCGGTCCGGAAGCTGGAAGGGCATCTCGGCCCGCTCGGTCAGGGGGATGCCGTCGTAGAGCCCGAGCAGCTCCGTCTCCGGGTCCTCCCAGGGCTCCGGTTCGTACTCCTCCTCCACGAAGACGGCCACGTTGGACAGGCGCCGCGCCAGCGCCTCCGGGATGGCCTCGAGGGCATCGGTCACGGCCTGATCGAACTCGGCCTCGGACATCGTCTCGCCGACCGGGTCCGTTCCGTCCGATGGTTCCGATGGCTCGGACGGGGGCCCCTCCTGATGTCCCTCCTGATGTCCATCCTGATGTCCAGCCTGGGGCGTGTCCGGCGGTTCGTCCGATGGGGGGAAGCTCTCGTGGTTCACCCCTCCATCCTGCCCGCACCCGGTGACCCGCGAGGCATCGTCAAGGGGAGGATGCCCCGGGCCGGGGCGCAGGTTTGCGGTTCAGCCCGGAATCCGCCTACACTTCGACAGGTCCACTTCGGGAACCCGAAGTGCTCTGGCCCCCATCGTCTAGAGGCCTAGGACACCGCCCTTTCACGGCGGCGACACGGGTTCGAATCCCGTTGGGGGTACGCAGGAACGAAGTCACCCGGCCTTTCGGTCACCTGAACAGCAATGGTCAGGGCCTCGGAAATGGTCTGGTAGAGTTTGTTCTCGCACACTGGCCCTGTAGCGCAGTTGGTTAGCGCGCCGCCCTGTCACGGCGGAGGTCGCGGGTTCAAGTCCCGTCAGGGTCGCTCGGATGTTCCGATCGCCGGTTCCACCGGTCCGGAGGATTCTGGTGATCACCGGTCTCGGCCGGAGTAGCCAGGCTCTGTAGCTCAGTTGGTAGAGCGTTCGACTGAAAATCGAAAGGTCACCGGATCGACGCCGGTCGGAGCCACTGAAACCCCGCGTAGCTTCTACATCGCGGGGTTTCTTCACGTCCAGGCCCGAGTGGTGATGTCGCCCGGGGGTAGGTCGAGGGCGGGCCAGTAGAGGCCGGTGGGGAATAGACCCCGGTCGGAGCGGGGTTGCACCTAGGGATGCACCCCTCCCGATCGCAAAGGACACAACATACCGTGGCAGTCCCCCTGAGCATTCTCGACCTCGTCTCCATCTCTGAGGGCTCCACCGCCCGGGACGGTATCGCCGCCTCGATGGCCGCCGCCAGGGTGGCCGATGATGCCGGTTATGCACGGCTCTGGTTCGCCGAGCACCACAACACGGTGAACCTGGCCGCCAGCGCCACGGCCCTGCTGATCTCCCAGGCCGCCTCGGTCACCGAGCGGATCCGCGTGGGCTCCGGCGGCGTCATGCTGCCCAACCACGCGCCCCTCATGGTCGCCGAGCAGTACGGCACCCTGGCCAACCTCCACGGCGACCGGATCGACCTCGGTCTCGGGCGCGCCCCGGGCACGGACATGATGACGGCCCAGGCCCTGAGCCGCTCCTCCGCCGAGCCGCAGGCCTTCGCGCAGAGCATCTACGACCTGCAGGGATGGTTCAGCCCCGAGGGCCAGCCCACAGCACCTCCATCTCCTCCGCCGTGTCCGCCGGCACCGAGGTCCCCCTGTGGGTGCTCGGCTCCACCGTCAACGGCGCCTCGATCGCCGGCCAGCTCGGCCTGCCGTTCTCGCTGGCCTCGCACTTCGCCCCAGACCAGATCGATGACGCGATCGCGGTCTACCGGGACAGCTTCAGCACGGAGGCCCCCACCGCCCAGATCGAGACGCCCTACGTCATGGCCGGCATCAACGTGATGGTGGCCGACACCGATGCCGAGGCCGAGCGCGAGTACACGACCCTCGGCCAGATGTTCGCGGACCTCCACAGCGGCCAGCGCCGCAAACTCCAGCCACCCGTGGACCCGGCCGGGGCGCCGGGCCTGGACAACCCCATGCTCCGGATCAAGGCGGTGGGTGCACCGGCCACCGCCGTCCGGCAGCTGGAGGAGTTCGTGGAGCGCACGGGTGCCGACGAGCTGATCACCGTCACCTACGCCTACGACCCCGCCGTCCGGGAACGCTCCCTGAAGCTGCTGGCAGAGCACTGGTTCTGAGCCCGGCCCTGGTTCTGAGCCCGCCAGCGGCGTCAGGAATGGGGCCTCAGCGCTTCAGGAACCACGCGGCGCAGTCGGGCATCAACTGGCCCTCCTGCAGGGCCTCGTCAGGGTCGAGGCTGAAGATCGCCGCGGCATAGTCCTCCGGGACGTCCACCGCGGTCTCGCCCAGATTGGCCAGCACCAGCACCACCTGTTCCGGGACCCGCTCCCCGGAATCGAGGTCCTGCCCGTGCTGACCGCCACCGGTGGTCGCGATGAAGGCCAGCACCCCGTGCTCCGGGCTGTGCAGGCGGGACCAGGCGAAGGCTCCGGTGCCCAGGTCCAGTTCCCCGCGGACCGCCAGCAGCTCCCGGTACAGCTCGAAGGTCGAACCGGCGACGCCGACCTGCTGGTCCGCCGCATAGGTCCCGAAGGACGCGGGCTGGGGCAACCAAGGTGCCGCGGGAGCGCCCGCTGCCGGGCCGGCGTCGTGCCCCTGCTTCTCCCCGGAACCGGAACCGATGCTGAAGCCGAACCCGGGCGCCCCGGCGCGCCAGGGCATGGGCACGCGGCAACCGTCCCGGCCCGTCTCCGAGCCCTGGGTGCGGAAGAAGGTGGGGTCCTGGCGCAGGGAGTCCTCCAGCGTGGTGTGCTCCGGTAGACCCAGCTCATCACCCTGGTAGATGTAGGCGGAGCCGGGCAGCCCGAGCTCGATCATCGCGGCGGCCCGGGCCCGCTTCCAGCCCAGGGCCTCATCCGGCTGCTCGTCCTCCGCCCCGATCCCCGCGGGGTAGCGGGTGGGATCGGTCAGCCCGAAGCGCGAGGTGTGGCGGACGGTGTCATGGTTGGAGAGCACCCAGGTGTTCGGTGCACCGACCTTCGCCGCCTCCTCGAGGGAGTCCGTGATCGCCTCGGACAGGCGCACCGCGTCCCAGCCGGCCAGCAGGAAGGTGAAGTTGAACGCCTGGTGCATCTCGCCGGGGCGGACGTAGCGGAACAGGCGCTCGAGCGGGGAGACCCAGGCCTCGGCCACCAGCACCGGATCGTGGTCATACCCGGCCAGGACCCGGTTCCAGTCCCGGTAGATCTCGTGGACCCCGTCCTGGTCGTGGTACGGGACCGGCTGGTTGCCCGTGATCATCCCCGGGCGCTCGTCATGGTCCGGCAGGCCTTCCGCCTTGACCAGCCCGTGCGCCACGTCCACGCGGAAGCCGTCCATGCCGCGGTCCAGCCAGAAGCGCAGGATGTCCTCGAACTCGTCCGCGACCTCGGGGTTCGCCCAGTTCAGGTCCGGCTGGGAGGAATCGAAGAGGTGCAGGTACCAGTCCCCGGGCGAGCCGTCCGGGTGCTCGGTCCGGGTCCAGGCGGGTCCGCCGAAGGTGGACTGCCAGTTGTTCGGCGGCTCGGCGCCATCGGGGCCGGTGCCGGGCCGGAACATGAAACGGTCCCGGGCCGCGCGGCCCGGTGCGGTGGCCGGGTCCGCGGCCAGCGCCTCGGTGAACCACGGGTGCTCGGAGGAGGTGTGGTTGGGGACCAGGTCCACGATCACCCGGAGCCCGGCGTCATGCGCCGTCGTCAGGAGCTGCTCCGCATCCGCCAGGGTGCCGAAGCGGGGGTCCACGTCCCGGTAGTCCGCCACGTCATAGCCGCCGTCCTTCTGCGGGGAGACGTAGAACGGGGAGAGCCAGAGCGCGTCCACGCCGAGCTGCTGCAGGTAGGGCAATTGGGCCGTGACCCCGGCCAGGTCCCCCATCCCGTCCCCGTCCGCGTCCGCGAAGGAACGGGGATAGACCTGGTAGATCACGGCATCCACCCACCAGGGGTTCACCGGGTGGTTGCGTGCCTCGGACGGTGGGGTGCTCAGCGGTCCCGTGGTCATGGGGCCAGCCTAGTGGCACGGCCCGCAGTCAGTCCTGTTGGCCCCGCGCGGCCTGCCGGTCGGCCTTCTTCTGTTCCTTCTGGCGCTTGCGGTCGGCCTTGATGATCAGGGCCCGCTCGATGGAATCCATGTCGTCGGTGATCCCGAGCCGTTCGTTGTAGTCCTCGATCCGCTCCGACTCCCGTTCGAGCAGGGTCCTCTCCCGCAGTCCTTCGACCTCAGCCTCACCGACCAGGCGGGCGATGTCCTTCAGTGCCCGCCGACGGCGCTTGGAGTCCGGTGCCGACTTGACCCGGTCGATGTCCGCATCGGTCCAGGGGTTGGTCTCCGGATCGATCTTAGAGCGGAGTGCCCAGTTCTTGAACCAGGCCGGCGTCCACGCCAGCGGCCACCAGAAGAAGGACAGGGCCACCAGTGCCACCGGGACCAGGAACACGTTCCAGACGGCCTGCCGGGCCCCTTCCATGCCCCAGGCCTCGAAGAACACCGTGGGCAGCAGGGTCACCAGCCCGATGCCGATCATCGCCAGCATGAAGGGCCAGGTGTTGTGGTGGGAGACCTGGAAGGGGAAGTGCGGCAGGATCGCCCAGGTGCGGGTATCGCCGTTGAGGCTCCGCCAGACGACGTAGAACACCAGCGCCGCGGCCCCGCTCACCAGCAGGAGCATGCCCCAGTAGGCCGGGATATAGACGATAGGGGCGAGCCATTCGGGCATGAGGGAGTCCTTTCGGGACCGGCAGTGGTTCGCCACCCACGGTACCGCCCGTCCGGGTGGTCACACGGCCGGCCGGTGAGCGGTCAGGTCAGCCGTACCGGCCGGTCGTAGAGGATCGCGGCGATGGCGTCATCCAGCTGGTCATAGACGTACACGGACGGTGTGGGGACGACCCACGTGGTGGAGTCCTCCGAGCCCACGCGGTACAGCCCCAGCGGGCCCCCGTGAAGGTAGGCATAGGGCTCCACGGCGGATTCCGCACCGTGGGCCGCGAATTCCCAGGTGAACCAGTTCTGCTCCCACAAGGCCTTGAGGACGGCGTTGGCACCGGCCGGTGGCTCGGTGTTGCCGGCCCACCGCTGGGCGAACTGCTCCTGGCTCAGGCCGGCCGGCAGGGCGGGCAGAGCCCAGGCCGGGCCCACGCCGGCCCAGGCGGCCATATCCCGTGCCAATGCGGAGAGCGGCAGGATCTGGACGTTGACGTGCTCGGGGGAGGGCGCCCCCGCATCCTGCAGCCCCGTCTGTGCGTGGCAGCCGGGCCCGGCCGCCACCAGGACTGACGGGCCATAGGCCCATGCCTGGTAGTGGGACTCGCCCCCGGCGCCGGCGCCGCTGATGCGGAACGAGGCATCCGGGTCCTGCAGGTGGAGCTGGATGAACTCCCCTGCCTCCGTGAGCTTGGTGCCCTCCACCAGCCCGGCGCGGGCCAGGTCATCCAATTCGGCACGGTAGTCATCCGCCTGGAGGCGGCCGACCTTGAAGCCCTCAGCCATCTCGTCCACCAGGGCGAAGGAGGCACCGCGGACCCACTCCCCGGCGTAGTCATAGTGCTGCTGACGGCCCAGGCCGCTGATGGACTCGACCGGGTATCCGAGCTCGGAGGAGGCCAGGGCGTCCAGCGCACCATCCGGCAGGGTCCTGTCCACCGGTGTCGGCGCCATGACCGACTCGGCCAGGGCCAGGGAGGAGGCGATCTGTTCCAGTTCCGGGGCCAGGAACATCCAGTCCTGGGCGGCGGTGGTCCCCGTGGCCTGGACGGCCAGGCCACCCTCGATGAACAGCCACTCGGTCGTGCGGAGGATGTCCCCGGAGGAGGGAGAGACGTGCGTGTACGTGATGGCCCGGCCCTCGGCGGCGGCGTCCTCGGGCAGTTCCCGGTCCCGGTTCCACAGGGTGACGTCGATGAACTGGACGTCCGTCAGGGTCTGGGCCAGGTTGCCTACGGCGGAGGCCAGGAACTCCGCCATCGAACCGCTGTAGGGATTCAGCGTCACCACGAGGTTCGGGGCGAAGACACCCTCCTTGGCCTTGAGGACGGCCAGCAGCTCGATCTCATCCCGGATGTCCTCCGCACTCCAGTGCTCGGGCAGGGTCATCTGGGCCCGCTCGGTTCGTCCCGTGATGATCACTGAGGCCATGGGGGCACCCCTTCCGTTCGGGCTCACCAGCCGAACAATTTCTTGCCGATACTCTTGCCGACATCCTTGATGCCGTCCACAACCTTCTCACCCGCATCGCCGATGGCCTTGCCGGCGTCCCCGAAGGCCTTGCCGGCACCACCCTGGCGCCAGTCATTGATGAACTCGCCGGCAGCGGCCCCGACCTTGCCGCCGACGTAGTCGCCGATCACCCCGCCGACGAACCCGCCGACCGCGGCACCCACGCCCGGAATGGGAATCAGGGCCTGTCCCACGGCGGCTCCCGCCGCCCGGCCGACCACGCCGCCGACCACCTTGCCCGCGTTCTCTGCGGTGCCCTCGATCGCGGTGGACACCCCTGCCTCGTGACGGATCTCCCCCTCGGTGGCATTGGGGTTGGCCCGCAAGGCCTCGTTGTAGTTCTCACCGTAGGACTTGTAGTAGGTGGCACCGAAGTCCAAGGCGCCGAAGGCCTTGCCGCCGTACTTGAGCAGCTTGCTGTTCCCGGCCTTGTCGAGGAACTTCTTGGCGTTGTCGAACTTGCCCATCTGGGCCCGGACCCTGTCCGGGATCATGGCGCTGCTGCGCCCGCCGACGTTGAACTCGACCTTCCACTTGCCGTTGACCTTCTTGACGGAGTTCAGCTGCACGAAGCGGCCGGCCTTGGAGTTCTTGATCTTGTTCAGCCCCGTCAGCACCGAGGTCGGCATGGCGGCCATCAGTGCACCGCGGTAGTGGTCCGCCGCGTGCGACATGCGCTGGACGCCGGACTCGTACCAGGCGTCCAGGGACTTCACCCAGCTCTTGTCCGCGAAGGAGCCGGCGTCCGGAATCTGGTCCTTGAACCATTTCGGCAGGAACTTGTTCGTGAGCGAGCCCTCTGTGTGCACGTCCTTCCAGCCCGGCACGCCCTCGTGGACGAACCCGGAGAGGGTCTTGGCGTCAGCCCTCCAGATGAATCGCATCCGGCCCTGGCCGGCCCCACGGAACGAGGCGCCACGGTCCACCCACGTGGTCGCCAGGCCGTAGGACTTCTTGATCAGGGCGACGTTCTCGGCCAGGTTCTTGGGGCCGTCCTTCATCACCGTGGGAGTCGCCTCGTCGATGGCAGCCACGCAGGTGTCGATATACCCCTCGTAGGTCTCCTTGGCGGTGTTGAGGTCGCTGACCAGTGCGTACCGGGCTGAAGGGGTCCGCGTGGCCGGCAGGATCGTGCCCTCCCCGGTGGCCTCGGCCGTCTGGGTGGAGCTGTACTGCCGGGCCGGGAGGTTGTTGAAGGCCTCGACCCTGGACTTCAGGTTGCTGTGGGTGGGCTCGAAGCCGGTCAGACTCGTGCCGTAGGTGTCCATGGCGCCCTTCAGCGCTATCAGGCCGTCGTACAGTGCCGCGCCCAGCGGCTCGACGTTGTCCCGCAGGGCGGTGACCATGGTCTGCATGTCCGGCTCCGGAATGGTCAGGACGCCCTCGCCCGAGAGTTCTCCCCACGTCGTGTTGGCGTCCTGGTACGCCTCATCCATGGTGTCAGCGTCGGTCTCGTAGCCCTTGGCGGCTTCCTTGACCCCCTGCCCGTCGGGGAGGGGATCCGGGAGGTAGCTGGTGAACGTGATCGGGGATACCGATTCTCCTGCTGGGACCGTCACCAGTCATATCCTTCCGTGTTGGGGGCAGCGCCCTGTCCGTCCGCGGCGGTGGAATCGCTGGAGGTGTAGTCAGGGACGTTGTCGTACTGGCCGTTCTCCCATTTCATGTCCTCCACGGCCTTGTCCCGGGCCGCGTCAGACATGTCGGTGTCCGCGTTGTCATAGATGTTGATCACGTTGTCGGTGCCGTCGAAGATGTTCTCCGCGGTGCGAACCATCGTGACCGTGAAGGGGTGCAGGAAGTTGGTCTGTGCGTTCTTCAGGGCCGTGTTGATCTTGTCCTCGTCCGCGGCGTCCGCGACCGCTTCACCCGTGGTCTCCAGCGTGTTCTCCATCCCGTTGAGGTCGTCGAACCGCCCCCGTGCCCGCTGCACGATCGGCCGCGCCGCATCCGGGTCGATGTCATAGTCGCTCCAGGCCATGTGCCCCCTCCTCTGTCGCTTCGTGGTGACGGTGACGCGGTGACGTCCTGCCATGGTCCTGCCGTAGATTCCAGCAGAATTGCCCGAGGGCCGCGATGGGGAGTCCTCCCCATGCTCCCGTTCTGCCTGTTCCTAGCTGGCCCGCCCCCGTTGCCGCACCGGCAGCCAGCGGCGCACCATGCGGTGGTTGGCCACCACGGCGGCCTCGGCGTCGCCCTCCTCGAGCGCCTCGATCGCGGTGCGGACATCGAACGGCGAATCGTCCGGCCACACCAGCCGGGCCAGCCCGCCGTAGTCCAGCTCCACCATGGAGTCCGGGTGGAAGGCCTCGAGCCAGGACACCAGGAGCGTCAGGTCCTGCAGGAGGTCCATGTCCGGGGCATGCAGGGACAGCACGACGGCGGCGCGCCGGGCCCGCTCCAGGGCCAGTCCCAGCGGCACGGTGATGCGCACGCTGTCCGGGGCGGCCGGGTCCCCGAGCACGCTCACCCGGTCCTGTTCCTGCACCAGCGCGAACCACCCGGCCGGCACGCCCCAGACCGCGGTGCGGGTGTACACCTGGTGCAGCCCCTCACGGTCCGCGAACTCCAGCCGGCCGGCGAGCCGTTCCGCATTGGCCTGACGGGCCGCCGTCGGGACCAGCTGCTGGAAGATCTGCGGGCGCAGCGACTCGGTGAGCTGCTCGGCCGCGAGCTCGCAGCGCAGTGCCATCTCGTCCGGGCAGAAGTACTCGGACAGGGGCGCGTCGGGGTTCTCGCGGTTCCCGCCGGTGGTGTCACCCTCGCTGGAGCCGTCGAGGCCGGAGGCCGGGACCCGCAGCACCCGGACCAGGTCATGGCCGTGCGGGAAGGGGTCGATCACATCACGTAGCAGGCGCCGCTGCGCCCGCCGGCCGGCGTCGGCCTCGGTCTCCGCGCGCGATCGGCTACGGGCCCGCTGGTACCGGGCCTGGACGGCGTCGGGAAAGGCTGCGAGCGGCTGGTAGACGCGCAGTTCGGACTGGTACTGCATGCCCGGCCGGCTCAGGCCCCGAGCTCCACGACCACGGGCGCGTGGTCTGAGGCGCCTTTGCCCTTGCGCTCCTCACGGTCGATCCAGGCGTCCGTGACGGAGCCGGTGAGGGCGGGCGAGGCCAGCACGAAATCGATCCGCATGCCCTGCTTCTTGGGGAAGCGCAACTGGGTGTAGTCCCAGTAGGTGTAGGTCCCGGGGCCGGGGTGGCGGGGGCGGACCACGTCCTGGAAGCCGGCCTCCTCGAAGGCGTGGAAGGCGGCACGCTCAGCGGGGGAGACGTGCGTGAGGCCTTCCTCCAGGAAGTACTGGATGTCCCAGACGTCCTCGTCCTGCGGGGCGATGTTCCAGTCGCCGGTCAACGCCAGGCGCAGTGACGGGTCGGCCGCCAGATCCGCGGCGGCCTGCTCCTTCAGCACGTGCAACCACTGCAGCTTGTAGGGCATGTGCTCGTCCTGCAGGCCGCGGCCGTTGGGGACGTACAGGGACCACAGGCGGAGAGCCTCGTCGCCGGAGCCCACGGTGGCCGCGATCGCCCGGGCCTCCTGGACGGGGTCCACGCCGCCCTTGCCGAAGGCCGGCTGGCCGGAGAAGGTGCGCTCCACATCTGCCAGGCCGACGCGGGAGGCGATGGCGACGCCGTTCCACTGGGAGAAGCCGAAGTGGGCGACCTCGTAGTCCATGCGCTCGAAGAGCTCCCAGGGGAAGTTCTCGTCCTTGCACTTGGTCTCCTGGATGGCCAGGACATCTACATCGGTGCGTTCGAGCCAGGACTCGACGCGGTCGGCGCGGGCGCGGAGGGAGTTCACGTTCCAGGTGGCGATCTTCACCCCGCCAGCCTAACGAACCTCCGCGGGTGGGCTCACTGGGTGCTGGGGGAGGGTGCAGGAACTGGGGGTGTACAGAGGGCCGCGAGGTTGCTAGGTTAGTTACATAAGTAATGGACCAACCTACTGACTGACCGCGAAGGAGCGCCACATGGAGATGGATGCCTCGCAGCCGATCTTCCGCCAACTGGCACTCCGGATCGAGCAGGGGATCGTGGACGGGACCTATCCGGAGGAGACCCAGGTCCCCTCCACCACCGAGTTCTCGGCCTTTTTGCGGATCAACCCGGCCACGGCGAACAAGGGGATCAACCTGCTGGTGGATACGGGGATCCTCTACAAGAAGCGGGGGATCGGCATGTTCGTGGCCCACGGGGCCCGGCAGCAGCTGCTCAGCTCGCGCCGAGAGGGGTTCGCCCAGCAGTACATCCGCCCGCTCCTGGCCGAGGCGGCCCGGCTCGAGATCACGCCGGAGGACCTGTCCGGGATGATCCGCCGTACCGCCGCCGAGGACGCGCCCACCCCGAATCTCACCTCCGCCGCCCCGCCCACCCTGACCTCACCCACTCCGGCCCCACCCACCCTGTAGGGGGAAACCATGCACGTCACACCTCAGACCGCGGCCGACCTCCGCCCCGGCCCCACCGCAACCACGGGGGGCAGTGCTGCCGCCGCCCTCAGCCTCGCCGCCCGGCCGATGCCCGCCGGGCGCCCGCTGGACCCGGACGCCGCCGTCAGCGTGCGCGCACTGCGCAAGTCCTTCGGCCGCAAGGACATCCTGCACGGCCTGGACTTCGATATCCCCACGAACTCGATCACCGGCCTGCTCGGCCGCAACGGGGCCGGCAAGACCACCGCCTTATCCATCCTCTCCGGTCAGGACGCGGCCACGGCCGGCGAGGTCTCCGTGCTGGGGCGGCGTCCCTTCGAGGATCCCACCACCGCCTCCCGCCTGTGCTTCGCGCGGGAGAACCAGAAGTATCCGGAGTCCTTCAAGGCAGCCCACGTGCTGAAGTCCGCACCCTGGTTCTTCGAGCACTGGGACCAGGGCTTCGCCGAGCGGCTGGTGCGGATGTTCCGGCTCCCCGTGGAGACCAAGATCCAGAAGCTCTCCCGCGGTCAGCTCTCCGCGGTGGCGATCGTGGTCGGCCTGGCGGCACGAGCCCCGCTGACCTTCTTCGACGAGCCCTACCTCGGCCTGGACGCCACGGCCCGCCAGCTGTTCTACGACGTGATGCTGCAGGACTACCTGGAGCACCCGCGCACCATCGTGATGTCCACCCACCTGATCGATGAGGCCGCGGACCTGCTGGAGAAGGTCCTGGTGATCGACGACGGCCGGATCCTCATGGACGCCGACGCGGACACGGCGCGCAGCGCCGCCTTCTCCCTCTCCGGCCCGACGGCCGCCGTCGGGCAGGTCTCGGCCGGCTGGACCGCCCTGCACCAGCGCAGGATCGGGGGGCTCGCCTCGAGGACCCTCGCCGGACAGCCCGATGCGGCACTCACCGCCGCGGCGGCCGAGCACCACCTGGAGATCGGCCCCGTGGGGCTGCAGGACCTGGTGGCCGCCATCGGCTCCCGGCCCACCGACACCGTCGGCGTCACCGACGCCGATGCTGAGACCTCAGAGGAGCAACGATGAGTACCGCCACCCTGACCCATGCCGCAGACCTCCCGGCCGCCCCCGCACGGGGGGAGAGCGGGATGAACCGGATCCTGCGCATCGTCCGGCTGCACTACGTGGACCGCATGCAGATGTTCTGGGTGCCGGTCATCATGCTGGCCTCCGTGGCCGCCGTCTGCGTGATCATCATGGTGGTGTTGCAGGCCCTCACCCCGGCCACCACCGAGCAGCTCTCCGAGGGCTTCCGGTACAACCAGGCCGCCCTGTGGTCCTGGCCCGGCTTCATCGTGACCCTCGGCGTGTACGCCTACGCCCGCACCATGCCCTTCGCCATCGGCATGATGGGGTCCACCCGGCGCCACTACTGGGCGGGGACCGCGCTGTGGATCCTGGTGCAGTCCGCGTACCTGGCGGCACTGGTCGGGATCTTCCTGCTGGTGGAGCAGCTCACCGGCCACTGGTTCACCGGCACCCGGATGTTCGACGTCTACGCGCTCGGCAGCGGCCACCTGGGACTCACCCTGTTGTTGAGCTTTGCGATCGCCGCGGCCTGCCTCTCCGTCGGTGCCGGACTGGCGGCGGTCTACCTCCGCTGGGGCCAGTACGGGGTCATGGCCGGCATCGCCGCCCTGTTGGTGATCATCCTCGGGGCGCTGGCCCTGGTGCTGGCCTCCGAGCTGGAGGTGGCGACCTTCTTTGCCACGAACCTCATCGAGAAGGCCGCGGGGCTGCTGCTGGTGATCGCCGCCCTGGCCACCGTGGTCTCCTGGGCGGTCATGCGGCGGGTGCCGGTCGGCCGCTGACCCGAGGGGTCAGCGCCACCACTCGTCGAGGATCGTGACCGGCGTCGTCCGCTTGTGCCGTGAGCGCAGGTAGACCGACTCCAGCTTCTGGGCGGCCTCCTCCGGGATAGCCCGGCCCTCGAGGTAGTCGTCGATCGTGTCATAGTCCAGGCCCAGCTCGGCCTCGTCGGTCTGGCCCGGCTTGCCGTCCAGCAGGTCGGCCGTCGGAACCTTGGCCCAGAGCCGCTCGGGTGCGCCGAGGTGCTGGAGCAGCGCACGGTTCTGGCGCTTGTTCAGGCCGAACAGCGGCAACACGTCGGCGCCGCCGTCCCCGTACTTGGTGAAGAACCCGGTGGTGGACTCGGCTGCCTGGTCGGTGCCGATCACCAGGAGGCCGTGGTCCCCGGCCACCGCGTACTGGGCCACCATGCGCACGCGCGCCTTGACGTTGCCCTTGTTGAAGTCGGAGATCGGTTCGCCGGTGGCGGTGGCGAACTCGGCCTCGAAGCCGTCAACGGCCGGGGCGATGTCGTAGGTCACGGCGGGGGCGCCGCCGATGAACTCCAGGGCCGCCTGGGCGTCGTCCTCGTCATGCTGCACGTTGTACGGCAGCCGGACCGCCACGAACTCCGTGTCCACGCCGTCGGCGCGCAACTCCTCCACGGCCAGTTGCGCCAGGCGCCCGGCCAGGGTGGAGTCCAGGCCGCCGGAGATGCCGAGGACGAACCCCCCGGCCCCGGCGGCCCGGAGGTAGTCCTTCAGGAACGCCACCCGTGCGGCGACCTCGGTGGCTGGATCGATCTGAGGCCGGACGCCCATCTCGGCGATGATGACCCGCTGTAGTTCACGCATAGTCCCAGCCTAGGGCCGTTCGGCCGTGTTTCAGCTGCGTTGCCAGCCCAGATTGCCGGCGATGGTCTGCAGGGATCCGACCACCACGCGGTATTCGTCCTCGCTCATGCCCTCGGTGATCTCCGTCCGGAGCTCCTCCACCACGGCCGCCACCCGTTCACCGGAGACCCGTCCGGTGCGAGTGAGCGTGTACAGCTCTCCCTCCGCCACGAGCCAGCCGGATTCCACGAGCTCGTCGAGGTGCTCGTCCAAGGTCCGGGGGCCGTCCTCGGAGACGGTGGCCGTGGGGGCCAGGGAGCCTCCGAGCTCCTCGGCGGTCTGGGGTCGCTCGGTCAGGGCGTTCATCAGCTGCCACTGCGCGCGGGTCAGTCCGTGCTCGGCCAGGGACTCATTGACCCGGTTGGTCAGCAATGAGTCCACGAGGGTGATCCAGTAGCTGAGCATCTGTTCGGCGGAACGGCCGGTGGGGGCATCGTGTTCGGTGGCGTCACTCATGACCCCACCCTAGGAGCGCACCGGCACAGAATCCATAGTCCGGGAATCTAGGATGGTGCCATGACTTCACAGACCCAGGACCGCGCCCGACTGCTGGAACTGATCAAGGAACTGGCCGTGGTCCGGGGCCGGGTGACCCTGTCCTCCGGCCAGGAGGCCGATTACTACATCGACCTGCGCCGCATCACCCTCCACCACGAGGCCGCCCCCCTGGTGGGACGCGTCATGCTGGCCCTGCTGGACGAGGCCGGCATCGGCGCCGAGTCGGTGGGTGGGCTGACCATGGGCGCCGACCCGGTGGGCACCGCCATGCTGCACGAGGCCGGCCGTCAGGGGCGGGCACTGGACGCCTTCGTGGTGCGCAAGGCACAGAAGTCCTACGGCATGGGCCGGCAGGTGGAGGGCCCGGCCGTCCAGGGCCGCCCCGTGGTGGTCCTGGAGGACACCTCCACCACGGGCGGTTCCGCCCTCACAGCGGTCGAGGGGGTGCGCCAGGCCGGGGGTGACGTGCAGGCCGTGGCCGTGATCGTGGACCGGGACACCGGTGCGGCCGAGCGGATCGAGGCCGAGGGCGGCGTGAGGTACCTCTACGCCTTCGGCAAGGACGAGCTCGGCCTGGACTGACCCGGGCCTGGGCCCATCACGAGAGCGCCAACTGTCGACTCCACCGGCGATTCTCGACCTGGACTGCGGCCGTGATCGGGGTGGGTGGGTTGTTCAGAGCCAGTCGTTCTTGCGGAACAGGATGAACAGCACCAGCGCCACGGCGAGCATGAGCCCCAGAGCGAAGGGGTAGCCCCAGAACCAGTGCAGTTCGGGCATGACATCGAAGTTCATGCCGTAGATCGAGCCCACCAGCTGCGGGGCGAAGATGATGGCCGCCCAGGAGGAGATCCGCTTGACCTGCTCGTTCTGGGCCACGGAGGTCTCGGCGAGCTTCTTCGAGGTCAGCGTCGAATCGAGTTCCAGCGCGTGTTCCAGCATGGTGCGCATGGCCACCACGCGTTCGTCCAGGTGTACGGCGTGGTCGTGGACGTCCCGCAGCTTGCGGACCACCTCGATCTGGTCCGGCTGCTCCGGCTGGTCGGGCCGGTCTGAGGCCGTCTCCTCCCCACCGAGCGCCTCGATCAGGGTCTCCAAGATGTGCGGCAGGGACCGGATGGCGCGCTGGAAGTTCACCACCTCGCGGGAGAGCTCGTAGATGCGGCGGGAGACGTTGCCGTCGCCGGCGAAGATCTGGTCCTCGATCTCGGCGATGTCGTTGTCCAGCCCGTCAGCCACCGGGAAGTAGTCATCCACCACGGTGTCGAGGATTCCGTGGACCACGGCAGAGGTGCCCGCGGCCAGCCGGTCGGGGCGGTCCACCTCCAGGTGACGGCGGACGCGGGAGAGGTCCGGGACCTCCGAGTGGCGGACGGTGACCACGAAGTTGGCCCCCACGAACACGTCGAGCTCCCCGAACTCCACGCTCTCCGACTCGTCCAGGTACCGGGCCGGGATCAGCACCAGGAACCGGTCGTCGCCGTAGTGCTCGAGCTTGGCCCGCTGACCCCCGGCCAGGGCGTCCTCCACCGCGAGTTCGTGCAGGTTGAGCTCGTCCGCCACCGCCTGGAGCTCCTCCTGGTCCGGGCGGTACAGACCCACCCAGGCCATCCCGCCGATCCGCTCGCACTCCGCGAAGGTCTCCTGCAGGGTGGTCGGGGCCAGGATGCGCTTGCCGTCCTTGTAGATGGCGTTGTCCACGATGGTCACGGGTCCATTGTGCGCCGCCCGCAGCGACTAGCGTGGAGCCCATGAGTGAAACCGGCGTGTTCAAGCCCGCAGAAACCGTTGTCACCGCCCCGCTGGCCGCCCTCGGCCTGGTCAGCGGATACCTCACCGCCCGCGAGAGTGGCGTCCGCGCCTTGGGCGGCGTGGTGCTGGCCGCCGCCGGCGTGTATGCGGGCCGGACGTGGGCCGCCAAGGGCGGTGCGGCCACCACGGTGGCCCTCTCCGTCCTCTACGTGGGCGGCTTCGGCGCCTCCCATCCGCTCGCGAAGAGGATCGGCGCCTGGCCCGCGGTCCTGACCGTGGCGGGGGCCTCGGCGCTCGCCTCCTGGGCGCTCGTCGACCGCAAGAAGTGAGGCCCGACGCCGGCCCGGTCACCCCGGGTGCGCCGGTGCCGGATGTGCCGGTGCCGGGCACGCTGATGCCAGGCGGGTTGGCACCCGAGGTGACCGCGCCGACCGGGCCGGGCGCCGACGTCGTACCCGATCCTGACACCGAGCCCGAACCCGAGCCCGATCCCGAGCCGGGGTCCGAGCGCGAGGTGGGCGTGGGCCCGTGGGAAGGTGAATGGCCTTCCGGGGAGCACTGGGACCCGGAGCTGCTGCGCTGCGGTGACCGGCGCAATGTGGCGGATGGGTTCCGCTACTGGTCCCTCGAGGCGATCGTGGCCGAGCTGGACACGCGGCGGCATCCCTTCCACGTGGCGATCGAGAACTGGCAGCACGATCTGAACATCGGGACGGTGGTGCGCACCGCCAACGCCTTCAACGCCGCCGGGGTGCACATCATCGGCCGACGCCGCTGGAACCGCCGCGGGGCCATGGTCACGGACCGCTACCTGCACGTGTTCCACCACCCCACCGTGGAGGACTTCATGGCCTGGGCTGCCGGCGAGCAACTGCCGGTGATCGGCGTGGACCTCTTCGATGATTCGGTGCCGCTGGAGACCTACGAGATGCCCGAACGGTGCGTGCTGGTGTTCGGCCAGGAGGGGCCGGGGCTGTCCGAGGAGGTCCACGCGGCGGCCGAGGCCACGCTGTCGATCGCGCAGTTCGGCTCCACCCGGTCCCTCAACGCGGGGGTGGCGGCGGGCATCGCGATGCACGCCTGGATCCGCCAGCATGCCTCCAGTCAGCTTTGAGGGCAGAGATCACTGGTGATCTCTGCCCTCAAAGCGAGGTGGGCGGTGGTGAGAGGCGCCAGTAGGAGTCCAACGGCGTCCAGCCCGTGAACCGCGCGTCCAGGAAGGCGGTCATCCCCGCAAAGCCCCCTCGACGTAGATCACGCTGTGGGCGGGTGGATGGATAGGATGGACCGTGGACCGGGCCGCATGACGCTGCTCGCTGCCTCGAGACGCCAAGGAGCCGTAATGCCCATCGCTTCCCCGGACAAGTACGCCGAGATGATCGATTCCGCCAAGAGCGGCGGGTACGCCTATCCGGCCATCAACGTCACGAGCTCCCAGTCGCTCAACGCCGCGATCCGGGGTTTCGCGGAGGCCGGCTCAGACGGCATCATCCAGGCTTCCACCGGTGGTGCCGCCTATTTCTCGGGCTCCTCCGTCAAGGACATGGTGACCGGTTCGCTGGCCATGGTGGCCTTCGCCCGCGAGGTGGCGAAGAACTATGACATCAACATCGCCCTGCACACGGACCACTGCCCGAAGGACAAGCTGGACGGCTTCGTGATGCCGCTGCTGGACGCCTCCGAGGCCGAGGTCAAGGCTGGGCGGGACCCCTTCTTCAACTCCCACATGTGGGACGGCTCGGCAGAGCCCCTCGAGGAGAACCTCCGGATCGGCAGGGACCTGCTGGCCCGCACCCACGCCAACCGGCAGATCCTCGAGGTGGAGATCGGTGTGGTGGGCGGCGAGGAGGACGGTGTGGCCCACGAGATCAATGACAAGCTCTACACCACGGTGGCGGACGGACTGGCCACCGTTGAGGCTCTCGGCGCCGGGGAACACGGCCGCTACATCACGGCCCTGACCTTCGGCAACGTGCACGGCATCTACAAGCCCGGCAACGTGAAGCTGCGCCCGGAGATCCTGGAGGAGATCCAGCGGGAGGTGGGCGCGAAGATCGGCAAGGACCGCCCCTTCGACCTGGTGTTCCACGGCGGCTCCGGCTCCTCCACCCAGGACATCTCGGACGCCGTCTCCTACGGCGTCATCAAGATGAACGTGGACACGGATACCCAGTACGCCTTCACCCGCCCGGTGGTGACCCACATGTTCAAGAACTATGACGGCGTGCTGAGGATCGACGGCGAGGTCGGCAACAAGAAGATGTACGACCCCCGGACCTGGGGAGCCCTGGCGGAGACGTCCATGGCGGACCGTGTGGTCCAGGCCTGCCAGGAACTCGGCTCGGCGGGCCAGTCCATCAAGTAACCGGTACCCCCGGGCCACTCCGGCCCGGACCGGCCGACGGAAGGGAACCCCCATGCCATGGTTCGCATGGATCGCCATCATCGCCATCATCGTCTGGGGTGGTCTCTCCGTCTTCAGCATGGTCACCGGACGGCCCCTGCCGGGGTCGGAGAATAAGGCCGACCCGGAGGAACTCGACCAGCTCAAGAAGCGCATCAAGGCTCTGGAGGCCGGGAAGGTCACGCCGGAGCTGGAACGCCGCATCGAGCGCATCGAGGCCAAGGTGGACAAGCGCGAGCTCCGAGACCACGAGCACGATGCCTGGGAGCGTCAGGCCAGGCAGTTGGGTCTGGACCCCGCCGATGACGGTGGGGGAGCGGAAGGGCACGACGGCGGGACGCCCGGTTCCCGGGGGCCGCGCGGCTGAGCCGCGCCCGGACGGGGGCAGCCCACAGTCCACAGCCCGCGGCTTCAGCGCAGGGAGCGCCGCACGGCGGTACTGACCAGGTCCACCAGTGCCGAGAGCACGATCAGCGTCAGCACGGTGCCGGCCATGCCGCCGTAGTCGAAGGCGACCCGTTGGTCCTCGAGCAGGCGGCCCAGCCCGCCGGCGCCCACCACGCCGACCACGACCGTCTCCCGCATCGCCACCTCCCAGCGGTACAGCCCATAGGTGAGGAACCGCCCGCCCGCCGGTGGCACGATCCCGTAGGCGAAGGCACTCAGCGCCGGGGCCCCGGAGGCCACCAGCTGGTCGTGGGCGCGGCGGTCCAGGTTCTCCACCACCTCCGCGCAGAGGCGGCCGAGGATGCCGAAGTTGTAGGCAGCCAGCGCCAGCGCCCCGGGCAGCGGGCCCGGCAAGAACAGGAACAGCGCCAGCAGGGCCCACACCGGGGGTGGCAGGGAGCGCGTGAACAGCAGCAGCCACCGCGCCGCGGCGCCGGCCGCGCGGCGGACTGGGCCGCCGCCATCCCGGGCCGCAACGAAAGCCGTAGCCACCGCCGTGAGCCCGGCCAGGGTGGCCGCTACGAGGGACATCTGCACGGTCTCCACGGAGTCCGCCACCAGGAGCGACCAGCCGCCGGCCGGCAGCGCCGGCGGCCACAGCTCGTCCACCAGGCCGGTGAGCAGCCCGGCGGTCCGCGCCGAGAAGACCCGGGCCAGGTCCGGTCCCAGGTGCACCAGCGCGGCGACGGCCAGCCCCGCCGCGAGCAGCACTGAACCGCTGACGCGCATCCATCCGCCCGAACGCCGCAACCCAGCGCCCCACCGGTCCACCACGGCGCCGAGCAGGACCAGGACGAAGACCTGGGTCCAGACCTCCGAGTGCCGGGCCCCGGAGAAGCTCAGGACCAGTTCGAAGCCGATCCCGCCGGCCCCCACCATGCCGAGGATGACGGCGGAGCGCACCGCGCACTCGAACCGGTAGAAGGCGTAGGAGGCCAGATCGGGCAGTGCGATCGGGAACACCGCGTAGAGCAGGGCGGTGCCGCGGCCGGCGCCCGTGGCGCGCAGGGACTCGAACGGGCCCCGGGCGGACTCGTCGATGATCTCGGCGTAGACCTTGGCCGTGATGGCGCCGAAGGGGATGGCGATCGCGAGTACTCCGACCAGGGGGTCGCGTCCCAGCACGCTGAGCAGCAGCAACGCCCAGACGGCCTCGTGGATGCCGCGCGGGAGAGCCAGCCCCAGGCGGGTGAACAGCCACCCGGTCCGGCGGACAGCGCGCCGGGACCGTGAGCCGGAGCCGGCGCCCCACCAGGTCTCGGAGGTGAACACCCCGGCCACCAGGCCGCCGGCGACCGCGAGCAGCGTGCCGAGGACCGCGTAGGACAGCGTGGTCAGGGTGGCCTCTGCCATCCGGGCCAGAAAGTCCCGGGAGAGCTCCGGCCTCAGCGCCGCCATGAAGAAGTCCGCGAACATCGGCCATCCCCGGGTGTTGACCAGGGGGCCGTCCTCGGCGACCCAGCTGGACACGGACCAGGCCACGGCCAGCAGCCAGGCGCCGGCCCAGATCCGCCCGGCACCGGGCACCCGCCACCGCCCGGGACGGCCCCGGACCCGCCCGGGCCCCTCCCACCGGGTCAGCGCGGCGACATCGCCGCGGGTCACCGGTCCGGGCCCAGGTCGTACAGCCGCTCCCTGGCCCTCTCGTCGACCTCGTCCGCGGGCAGGTCGAGCACCACGCGGCCGTGCCGCAGGCCCACCACCCGGTCGCAGTGCCGCACGGCGAGGTCGAAGTCGTGGAGGCTGACCACCAGGGTCCTGCGCCGGTGTGGCTCCTCCAGGAGGCCGCAGAGCAGCCGCATGACCTCCTCGGCGCGCGCCGGGTCCAGGCTGGCGACCGGTTCGTCGGCGAGGACCAGGTCCGGGTCCTGCACGAGCACCCGGGCCAGGGCCACCCGCTGCTGCTCCCCGCCGGAGAGCCGTTCAGTGCGCGAGTGCAGGTGGGCGGCGATCCCCACCCGGGCCAGGGCCTCGCGGGCCTGGTCCACCTGCAGCGGCCGGATCAGGGAGCGCAGGGCACGCCACCGCCCCCACCGGCCCAGGTGGCCCGCGTTGACGTTGTGCACCGCCCGCAGCGGCCCGATCAGGTGCAGCTGCTGGTGGACGGTGCCGATCCGGCGCCGCAGGGCCCGCAACCGGCCGGCCGGCAGCTGTGCCGGGTCCTCACCCAGTACCCGGAGCCGACCGGAGGACGGCACCACCGTGCCGTTGCACAGCCGCAGCAGGGTGGACTTCCCGGCGCCGCTGGGACCCACCAGGGCCACCCGCTCGCCGGGACGCACCTGCAGGGTGATCCCGTCCACGGCCCGGCGCTCCCCGTAGCTCACCGAGACATCATGCAGTGACACGGCGGTGGTGGGGCCCGTCCCCGGTTCTGTCATGGGTCAGCGGATCAGGCCGAGTTCGCGGCCGATCTCCTCGATCCGATCATGGTCGGAGGCCGTCGCGGGGACGATGGCCTGCGCGCCATAGGCCTCCAACAGCTCCGCCTCCTCGGCGTCGGAGCCGTCGAGGTCCAGGAGGGCCTGGCGCAAGTCATCGGTGAAACCCTCGCCGAGCCGCTCGTCCAGGCCCGGGGAACCGATCCAGTGGTAGTCGGCATACTCGGGGGTCGTGAAGAGCGCCTGGACCTTCTCGGTGTCCACGGAGCCGGCCTCGAGGCGGGCCCGCCAGACCTGCTCGTTGAGGGCGCCGGCCTCATAGCTGCCGGACTCCACCAGGTCGATGGTCAGGTCGTGTGAGCTGGAGAACCCGGGCTCGCCGTCGAAGTCGGAGGCCGGGTCCACCCCGGCCTCGCTCAGGAAGGAGGAGGGCATCAGGCGTCCGGACGTGGAGGACTCACTGCCGAAGGTGAAGCGGGTGTCCACCAGCTCGGACAGTCCGGCGACGTCCTCGACCGGTTTCAGGCCGGAGTCGGCGTGGGCGATGAAGACGCTGCGGAAGTGCTCGTCGATGTCCCGCTGGGCCAGGACCTGGGCGCCCTCGGTGCGCAACCGCGCCTGCACCCCGGTCAGCCCGCCGTAGAAGACCAGGTCGAGGTCTCCCGTGCCGAACAGGTTGACGGAGGCCGCATAGTCGCTCACCGGCACGTACTCCACCTCCACGTCCAGCTCCTCGGCGAGGTACGCGGCCAGCGCGTCCTCGCGTTCGGCCAGGTCGGAGGGATCCATGTCCGGAATGGCACTGATCCGGAGGGTCGCCGCCTCCTGCCCGGAACCAGCGGTGGGCCCGGCCTCCTCCGTGGGGCTGCCGCAACCGGTGATGACGAGGGTGCTGACGAGGCCCAGGGCCACCAGCGGCAAGGAGGACCCGAGGGAGGAGGTGCGCATGACCGCATCCTATCCACGTGCCCGGCCGGATCGTCTCGCTGACCCGATGCGGTTCCTTGGGTAAGGTCGGAGGTGTCCCACGCCCCGACGGCGCACACCACGGCACCGGTTGCGGCACTGGACCCCGGAACCACCAGATCCAAGGAGCACTCATGTCCCCCGCGCCTTCTGACGCATCCCTCGTCGGCAAGAACCTCATGCAGCCCGCCCCCACGCAGCTGCCGGAGGAATCGGAGGTCCTCGCGCGGATCGAGGCCGGTGACCTCCCGGAGGACCTCGCCACGCGGTTCCCGAAGTCATCGCTGGCCTGGGCCCTGATGGCGGAGGATGCCTGGGCCGAGGGACGCACCATCGACGCCTATGCCTACGCCCGGGTGGGCTACCACCGCGGGCTGGACTCCCTCCGGGGCGCCGGCTGGCGCGGTGCGGGCCCCGTGCCCTACTCGCATGAGCCGAACCGCGGCTTCCTGCGGGCCCTCTACCTGCTGGAACAGGCCTCCGCCGCGATCGGCGAGGTCGAGGAGGTCCACCGCATCGAGGCCTTCCTGGTGGACGCCGACCCCACCGCCAAAGAGCAGATCTCCCGGGGCTGAGCGGTGACCACTAGCCCGGACGGCATCCAGGACAGCGGCACCGTCCTCGTGGGGACGTTCAACGAGCCCGGTGAACTGGCCCCGCCGTTGCCGGCCTCCGCCGGGATGGTCCTCACCCGCGGCTGGGCCGGATCGCCGGAGGTGCTCGCCGGCACCGGCCCGGATGCCCCGTCCTGGCTGGTCCCGGGCCGTGCGGGCACGCCCTCCGAGGGCCGGCTGTATGCCGCCCTCCACCTGTCCGAGGGCCAGCTCGCGGTGCTGAGCCCCTCCAGCCCGGCCGCCGGTGACGGCGTGCCGCAGGACCCCCGGTACGACGTCGGCTGGGTCACCTCCCAGCTCGTGGCCACCGGCGGATCGGAGACGTGTCACGCCGATCTGAACCCCTCCGGCACGTGGCTCGCCGCCGCCTCCTACGGCTCGGGCACCCTGACCGTGGTGCCCGTTCTCGCTGACGGGCGGCTGGGGCAGCCCGTGGCGGCGACGGCCCCGGGCGGCTCGGGGCCCGTCTCCGCGCGCCAGCAGGAGCCGCATCTGCACTTCGTGTTGTTCCTGGATGACGACCGGCTGCTGGTCACGGACCTGGGGGCCGACCGGATCCTCGAGTACTCGATCCGGGAGCTGACCGACGGGCCCGGAGCCGCCGGCCACGGACAGCCGGCCTTCGTGCACACCCTGCCCCCCGGGACCGGGCCCCGCCACCTCGCGGTGCTGCCCCCGCTGCCGGAGGCCGGGATCGTGGAACGGCACCTCGCCGTGGTGGGTGAGCTGGACTCGCGGCTGCACCTGCTGGACCTGGACTCGACCCCGGAGGGCTTCCGCGAGGTGGCCGTGGTCCCCACCTGCGGACAGGACCAGGACCCCGAATCGGCCCTGGAGAACCTGCCCTCCCACCTGGTGCTCTCACCGGATGCATCCCTGGTCTACGTGGCCAACCGCGGACGCAACACGATCGGCGTCATCCGGCGGTCCGGGACCCCGGAGCTGATCGCCGAGGTGCCGTGCGGTGGCGACTGGCCCCGCCATATCGCGCTCGGCCATGCCGGTGGGGCACCCACCCTGTTCGTCGCGCTGGAACGGGGCGATGCCGTCGTCGGGCTCCCTCTGGATGCCGACGGCATCCCCACAGAGGCGAGAACCCGGGTCACCGTGCGGCGACCCGGGTTCCTGCTGCCGAACCTCTGAGGCGGGACGTGCCGTCTATAGTGACAACGGCCCACCCCCTCGTTTTCCGGGCAGAGATCACTAGTCATTCCTGCCCTCACAGTGCAAGAAGCAACCCAAGGAGAGACGATGCTGTTTTTGGCACGCATGGATGTGACCTTCCCCGAGTCGATGTCGGACGAGACCAAGGCCGATTTCACGGTCCGGGAGAAGGAGTACTCGGGCAACCTGCAGCGTCAGGGCACCATGCGGGACATCTGGCGCGTGGTGGGCGAATACTCCAACTACTCCGTCTATGACGTGGCGGACAACGACGAGCTGCACGCCGTCCTCTCCGGCTTCCCCATGTACGCGTACATGAAGATCAAGGTCACCCCGCTGGCGAAGCACCCGAACTCGATCAAGTAGCCACCCAGCCGCCGGAGGACACACCGCCATGGCCAAGCTCTACTTCCGCTACGGCGCGATGAACTCCGGCAAGTCCACCGGGCTGCTGCAGGCCGCGTTCAACTATGAAGAGCGCGGCCAGCGTGTGCTGCTGGCCAAGCCACAGGTGGATTCCAAGGGCGAGGGACAGATCGTCTCCCGGCTGGGTGTCTCCCGGCCCGTGGACTTCCTGATCCCGCCCGGGGCGCAGCTCAGGGAGCTGTTCCGGCAGCATGCCCGCGGCGACGATCCCACCGCGCTGCTCACCCACGTGGAGGCCGGCCTCAAGCCCGTGGCCTGTCTGCTCGTGGACGAGGCCCAGTTCCTCGAACCCGCCCAGGTGGACGACCTGTTGCGGATCGCCGTGCTCGAGAACGTGCCCGTGATGGCCTACGGCATCCGCACGGACTTCCGCACGGCGTCCTTCCCGGGCTCGGCCCGGCTGATGGAGCTGGCGCACTCCCTCGAGGAGCTCAAGACCATCTGCCGGTGCGGGCGCAAGGCCATCTTCAACACCCGCAAGGTCGTGGACACCGTTCCCGCGCACGACGCCGGCCCGGGCACCGAAGTGCCCGGGTCCCGCCGCGAACGCTTCATCTTCGAAGGCGACCAGGTGGCGATCGACGGTGTGAAGGTCACCTACGAGTCCCTGTGCGCGGTCTGCTATCTCCAGGAGTCCGGCGGACGGCTGGGCACAGAGTGACCAACCCACGCCACAACGGCGGGGGTGGAGTCACTTTGTGCCTGGAGGGTTAGAGCGACACGAGTAGCAGCGTCCCCACGAAGACCAGCCCGGAGGCGATGAGTACCACCGTGGTGTAGCCGAGGATGTCCCGCATCTTCAGCCCGGCGATCGCCAGCAGTGGCAGGGCCCAGAACGGCTGGATCATGTTGGTCCACTGGTCGCCGTAGGACACCGCCATGATGGTCACCGCCGGATCCACGCCGAGTTCCGCGCCGGCCTCCAGCATGAGGGGGCCCTGCACCGCGAACTGCCCGCCTCCGGAGGGGACGAAGAAGTTCACCAGCCCCGCGGACAGGAACGCCAGCAAGCCGAAGGTCGTCGGGTTGGAGATGGCCACGAAGGCGTCCGAGAGGACCTGGATCAGGCCGGTGCCGGACATGATGCCGAGGATGCCCGCGTAGAGCGGGAACTGCAGCAGGATCTCGCCCACATTGGAGGCGGCTCCCTTGGTCAGGGCGATCAGCTCGAAGGGGTTCCGCACCAGCAGCAGGATCAGGGCCAGGAAGGACCAGTTGACGGTGTCCAGGGTCAGGGTGCCGCCCTGGGCGAAGTGCAGGACGAGATAGGCCACCAGGGCCAACCCGACCAGCAGGGTTACGATCCGGCTGGCGTCGACCCGGTCCGCCGGGGTGACGATCTCCTCCTGGCCGTCGTCGCCCGCCTCGCGGGCGTCGACCGCCAGCTCGGTGACCCGGTCCCCGGCCCGGGGCGCCACGAGGAAGAGCGCCAGTGCCACCACTGCGATGGTCACCACGGCGGCGATGATGTTCCAGGAGGAGAACACGGTCTCGGTGATGGGCAACACCTGGCCGCCCAGGGGCTCCATGAGGAAGGACCCCTCGGTCGCCGCCGTCAGGGGGCCGGAGGCCGAGTACCCCATGTGCCAGACCACGAAGCCGGCGAACCCGGAGGCCACCAGCATGGGGAAGTGCAGTTTCATCCCGCGTTCGCGGCCCTGGTAGGCCACCTCGCGGGCCAGCAGGCCGCCGACCACGAGGCCCAGGCCCCACGTGATGAGGGAGGCTACGGCAGCCACCACGAAGACGAAGACGTAGGCGAACAGGGGCGTGGTGGGCACGCGTCCCAGGAAGGCCAGCAGTTTCCGCACCGGCCCGGTATTCGCCAGGATGTGGCCCAGCAGCAGGATCAGCGCCATCTGGGTCATGAAGGCCAGCAGCCCGGCCAGCCCGTCACCCCAGTCCAGGATCAGGTCGGCGGGTCCGGTGTCCGTGAGGATCAGGGCCAGGATGGCCACGATGAAGGTCAGGGCGATCGAGAACACTAGCGCGGAGGGGATGAACCGCTCCACCACGTGGTTGATCGGGCGCATGGCGCGGGAGAGCGGGGTGCCCTCCTTGCGGGGGCGGGTGTGGACGGTGCCAGGCGAACCGGACATGGTGACATCTCCTCGGGTGGTGCGGGCCGGCGTCGTGCGATGTGGGGGTGTGGCGGTCCGGGTGCTCAGACCGCTGGACGCGAGCCGGGCGAATGTGACAGAGCCCACCTTAGGCGGGGGGCGGGCGGCGGGTGGGGACCTGCGGCCGAATCCGGTAGGCGTTTCACCCTTAACACCAGCGCGGGGACCGGCAAGGATGCCAAGCATGCAGACTCTTGTGGCACTCGAGGACGAGATCGTGATCCACCTGCCCCCCGCCCGGGTGTGGGAGCTGCTGACCGACTGGTCCGCCGCGCCCGCCTGGCTCCCCGGGATCGAGGAGATGCACGTGAGCGGACCCGCCGGCCCCGGGCAGGAGCTGGCCTACTCCTCCGGTGGCCACGCCCGCCGCTACACCCTCTCCACCCTGGATCCCGGCCGCGGGCTGACCATGGTCTCCGGCGCCGCCGACGACGACCTGGGGGTGGAATACGGCTACCTGCTGGTGCCGGACGCCGCGTGGACCCGGGTCGGCCTCCGCGTGGCGGTCCGCGCGGACGAATCGCTCTCCGAGGAGGGGCTGGGGCTGGCCGCGGCGCTCGCCGATGCGGAGGCGGGCCAGTTGGAGTCCCTGCGCGACTACGCCGAGAAGGCCCCCTGAGTGCCTGCTGGTAAACTCCGGTTGTAAGGCCCTCGTGTGATGCACCGCACGGCAGTGAACCGTCGGAACGGTCACCGGGGGCGTTTTCCATGTCGAGGGCCAGTCGGCGCCACCCCCCAGAGGCGCGGTGCTGGCGTACGGGGAGAGATGCACTGATGCCAGCAATCGCGATCGTCGGCGCCCAGTGGGGCGACGAGGGCAAGGGCAAGGCCACCGATCTGTTGGGCGGCCGCGTCGACTACGTGGTCAAGCCCAACGGCGGCAACAATGCCGGGCACACCGTGGTGGTCGGCGGCGAGAAGTTCGAACTGAAGCTGTTGCCGGCCGGCATCCTGTCACCCAACGCCGTCCCGGTGATCGGCAACGGCGTGGTCGTCAACCTCGAGGCGCTCTTCGAGGAGATCGACGGACTCGAGGCCCGCGGTCAGCGCTGCGACCACCTGCGGATCTCCGCCAACGCGCACCTGGTGGCCCCGTACCACCAGACCATGGACAAGGTCTCCGAGCGCTTCCTGGGCAAGCGGGCCATCGGCACCACCGGTCGCGGCATCGGCCCCACCTACATGGACAAGGCCGGCCGCCTCGGCATCCGCGTGCAGGACCTCTTCGACGAGTCGATCCTGCGCCAGAAGATCGACGGTGCCCTGCGCCAGAAGAACGAGCTGCTGGTCAAGCTCTACAACCGCCGCGCCATCACGGTGGACGAGACCGCCGAGTACTTCCTGTCCTTCGCCGAGCGCCTGCGCCCCATGGTGGTGGACTCCACCATCCTGCTCAACGACGCCCTGGACGAGGGCAAGGTGGTGCTCATGGAGGGTGGCCAGGCCACCTACCTGGACGTGGACCACGGCACCTACCCCTTCGTGACCTCCTCCAACCCGACCGCTGGCGGTGCCTCCGTGGGTGCGGGGATCGGCCCCACCCGCTTCACCCGCACCATCGGGATCATCAAGGCCTACACCACCCGCGTGGGCGCCGGCCCGTTCCCCACGGAGCTGTTCGACGAGGACGGGATGGGCACCCGGCTGCGCACCGTGGGCGGCGAGTTCGGCGTGAACACCGGCCGTCCGCGCCGCACCGGCTGGTATGACGCCGTGATGGCCCGCTACGCCACCCGCATCAACGGCTTCACCGACTACTTCATCACCAAGCTGGACGTGCTCACGGGCATCGAGCAGATCCCCGTGTGTGTGGCCTACGACGTGGACGGGGTGCGGCATGACGAGATGCCGATGACCCAGACCGAGTTCCACCACGCCCGGCCGATCTTCGAGTACTTCGAGGGCTGGACCGAGGACATCTCCGGTGCCCGCACCATGGAGGACCTGCCGGTCAACGCCCGCGACTACGTCCTGGCCCTGGAGAAGATGTCCGGCACCCGGGTCTCCGCGATCGGCGTGGGTCCCGGCCGCGACCAGGTGGTCCAGATCCGCGACCTCATCGAGGACTGAACCCGGCCGTCACGGCGGGCGCGCGGTGCCACCTCATCCGGTCTCACGCATTCCGTGCGAAGATCCGGCCGAGGATGCGTGGAATCGGAGGACGCTTCCGGCGCTCTCCTGCGGCGGGCGGGTCGGCGGACTCCAGGGCGGCCACGAAGCCGTCCGGTCGGACCAGCAGGGCCGTGCCGTCCGGGAGCCCCGCCTCCGGAGCCGCGCGGAACGGGAGGACCGGCAGCCCTTCACCCGTGTCCGACGACGGCCCGCCCGGTCCCGCGGCCTTCTCCCGGTGCCGTTCGGCCAGGTCGTTCGCAAGATCGACGGCCGCGGGCCCGTAGGCGTGCACCTGCCAGACCGCCGCGGTGAGGTCCTCGTGGTTGTCCGCGCCGGCAACCCCACCGCCCTCGGGGAGGCCCCGTCCGGCGTCGGGAACCCAGGGCAGGCGGCGCCCCAGCACCCGGCCGCGGCGCCGCCGCCGTCCGCGGGATTCCCCGGAGGCACCCGCCTCGGTGCCGGGCATCCAGTAGTGGATCCGGATCTGAGAGATATAGCCGAACAACCGCCCGCCGGCCGGTAGGCGCGGCACCAGACGCAACAGTGCCGGGGCCACCATCGGGAAGACCCGGGTGCGGAGGAGCCGGGCCGTCACCGACAGGGAGGTGACGGCGCCGAACACCACGTCCGTGGTCCGCATCAGTTTCAAGGCCACGGGCCGGCGCTCGGCCTCATAGCGCTCGATCGCCTCCGCGGTGTCCCGCCCGGTGAGGACGTCGGCGATCTTGCAGACGATGTTCTGGGCGTCCTGCAGCCCGGTGTTCATGCCCTGTGCGCCCACGGGGGAGTGAATGTGCGCGGCGTCCCCAGCCAGGAACACGGGGCCGGCCCGGAAGGCGGCGGCCACGCGATGGTGGACCCGGTAGGTGCTGTACCAGGCGGTGCCGGCGTAGCGGATGCCGAACTCCTCCGCGAGGGAGGCTCGGGCGCGGGCCTCGTCGCGGGCATCGGCCGTGGGGCCGGCCGGTCGGTCCTCGGCGCGCAGGATGCCCAGGAGGCGGGCGCGCCGGCCGCCGCGGCCGTCGTCGCCCAGGGGGAAGGCCAGCATGAAGTGCTCGCGGGAGGCTCGCACCATGACGCCGGACTCTGTGCCGGTGACCCCGTGGGCATCCAGCACGAAGAACTCGAACGCGTTGGTGGACCCCTCGAACGCGATGCCCAGGGCCCTGCGGACGGGAGACGAGGCGCCGTCGGCGGCCACCACGTACCGGGCGTTCACCAGCACCGGCCCCTCGGGCGTCTCGAGCCGGGCGGTGACGCGCCGGCCGGGCCCGCCAGGCCCGCCAGGCCCGCCAGGCGAACCAGGGCCGGCGTCGGTGGTCTCCGGACGGCGGGGATCAGCGAAGGAGTGGAACGAGGTACCCCAGGCCACGGGCCGCCGCCGCTGGGCCAGGAAGCCCGCGAGCAACTCCTCGTTGGCGCTCTGTTCGAAGATCGTGATGCCGGGGAATGGGGTCAGCCCGTGCCCCACCCGGTCCAGGTGCAGGGTGCCCAGCGTGCGGTGGCCGAAGCCCGGGCTGACCGTGGCCGCCGGCGTGGACCCGTCCAGCACGGCCTGGTCCAGCCCCAGCTGCCGGTAGACCTCGAGGGAGCGGGACTGCAGGCCCAGGGCGCGGGACTCGCGCGTGGGCCCGGACTTGCCGTCCACCACGAGTGCCTGCACGCCCAGCTTGGCGCACCAGGCCCCGGCCATCAGCCCCGTGGGGCCGGCGCCGACCACCAGGACGTCGGTGGAGTGCCGGCGGCGGGGCTGCGGGCCCGGCACCTGTGCTGGAGGGGGGGTCATGGCCTCAGGCTAGGCTGGGCGGACAGCATCGCACCATGCGGGAGGACCGGGACATGAGGATCAGCGTCGGACAATTCCGCCCCACGGGGGTGGTCTCGGAGAACGTGGCCACGTTGCGGCGTCTGGCCGAGTCGGCGCGGGACGACGGCGCCGACCTGGTGCTGTTCCCGGAGGAGTCCATGTTCACGGTCCGGCATGTGCACGGCCCCTTGGCCGAGGCCGTCGACGCCGGCTGGTCCACCTTCGTCGCCGAGGTCACCCGGATCGCGGCCGACCTCCAGATCGCCATCGTGGCCGGCGGCTACGAGCCCTCCGGCACCGAGCGCCCCTACAACACGGTGGTGGCCGTGGACGCCGAGGGCCGGATCCTGGGGACGTACCGCAAGCTGCACCTCTACGACGCGTTCAAGTACAAGGAATCGGACAGCATCACCGCCGGGGACCGCGGCATCCTCACGATCGAGGTGGGCGGCCTGACGCTGGGCATCATGACCTGCTACGACCTCCGCTTCCCGGAGGTGGCCCGGGCGCTCGCCGTGGCCGGTGCCGAGGCCCTGCTGGTGCCGGCCGCCTGGTTCAAGGGCGACCACAAGATCGACCACTGGCAGCTGCTGCTCAAGGCGCGCGCCGTGGAGAACACCGTGTGGGTGGTCGCCGCGGGGACCCGTAGCGACAACACCGTGGGTCACTCGGCGATCATCGACCCCCTGGCCGTGCCGGTGGCCTTCCTCGGCGAGGAGGGCGAGGCCGTGGAGACCGCCGAGGTCACCCGCGAACGGATCGACGAGGTGCGCTCCTTCCTGCCCGTGCTGGCCAACCGCCGCACGGATGTGGATGCGCTCAGGCCGTGAGCCCCTCCCGGTAGGCCGCGGCCTCGGTGAGGAAGAACTCCACGGCCTCCGGGTTGGCGAGTGAACCCCGGTTGATCGCCTGTTCGGCGGGCCGCCCGGTGAACACCCGTTTCAGGGGCACCTCGATCCTCTTGCCCGCATGCGTCACGGGGACGCCCGGGGCGGTCAGGACCGCATCCGGGACGTGCCGGGCCGAGGCATACTCGCGGATGGTGCGCCGGATCCTGGCGTCGAGCTCCTCGGTCAGCTCGGCGCCCTCCACCAGCTGGACGTAGAGGGGCATGTAGTAGCCGCCCGGCTCCTCGATCCCGAGCACCATGGACTGCACCACCTCCGGCACGTGTTGCAGCGCGGAGTAGATGTCCGCCGAGCCCAGTCGCACGCCCTGCCGGTTGAGGGTGGCGTCCGAGCGGCCGTGGACCACGAACCCGCCGCGCTCGGTCTCGGTGATCCAGTCGCCCTGTACCCAGGATCCCGGGAACACGGAGAAGTAGGTGTCCCGGTAGCGGGTGCCGTCCGGATCGTTCCACAGGGCCACGGGCATGGACGGCATGGGCTGGCGGATCACCATCTCCCCGACCTCACCACGCACCCGCTCGCCGTCCTCGTTCCAGACCTGCACGTCCACCCCGAGCAGCGGCCCCTGCAGCTCACCCAGGTGGACCGGCTCCAGCGGGTTGGACCCGATGAATCCCGAGCAGATGTCCGTGCCGCCGGTGTCCGAGCCGAGGTGCACCTCGGCCCGCACCGCCTCATGGACCCACTGCCACGTGGAGTCCGGCAGCGGGGAGCCGGTGGACAGGATGGAGCGCAGCCTCGACAGGTCCCAGCGTTGCCCCGGCACCAGCCCGGACTTCTCCACGAGGGACAGGTACGCGGCGCCGGTGGCGAACATGGTGGCACCCGTGCGCTCGATGATCTCGAACTGGCGGTCCGCATCCCCCGCCTTCGGCGAGCCGGCATAGGTGACCACGGAGGCACCCGTGACGAGGTTGTTGACGAGGGTGTTCCAGACCATCCACGAGGTGTTGGCGGCCACGTAGTAACGGTCCGCCGGCCCCATGTCCTGGTTCAGCCCGGAGCCCTTGAGCGCCTCGAGCAGCATGCCGCCGTGTGAGTGGATGATCCCCTTGGGATCGCCCGTGGTGCCGGAGGAGAACAGAATCCACAGCGGGTGGGCGAAGGGCAGGCGGATGAATCCCGCCGCGGTCTCCCCGGCCCCGTCCTCGCCGGTGACCTCGGGCTGGGAGCCGGCCGGGCCGGCGTCGTGCGCCGTGGCCTGCGTGTCCTCCTCCGTGAGCACCGTGGTCACGGTGGGCAGCCCGGCGGCGATCTCCGCGAGCTGCGCGGAGTAGTCCAGGTCCTTGCCGTTGAAGCGGTACCCGCGCGTGCCGATGAGCACCGTAGGCTCCAGCTGCCGCAGCCGGGAGAGGGTGGCAGTGACCGAGAGGTCGGGGGAGCTGATGGTCCACACCGCACCGATGGATGCCGCGGCCAGCAGGCCGATCAGGGCCTCGGGGACGTTGGGCAGCACTGCGGCCACGCGGTCTCCGGGCTGCACGCCGAGCCCGCGCAGCCGCGCCGCCAGCGCGAGGGTGCGGTCCCGCAGCTGCGCCCAGGTGATCTCCTCGGTCTCGTTCTCCTCGGAGATACGCACGACGGCGGCCTGCCCCGCGCGCTCCGGGTCCGCCGCCCAGCGCAGCACGTTCTCCGCGAAGTTCAGCCGCGCCTCCGGGTACCAGACGGCCCCGGGCATCTGTGGCTCGATGAGGGCGTCGGTGGTGAATCCCGTGCCGATGACCCCGTGGAACTCGCGCACGGCGTCCCAGAACTCGGAGAGGTGGTCCACGGACCACTGCCAGACGGCGCGGTAGTCGTGGCGGCCGTCCTCGGCGCGGAGGTCGGTTCCGCGGTGCTCGGCGACCCAGTCGATGAACCGGCCCAGGTTCGTGGCCTGCCCGGGGTCCGGGGTCCAGGTGACGGCGGGGCTCTGGGCAGCGGGGGTGGTGCTGGGGGCGGGGGTGGTCTCCATGGTCTCGATGGTGCCGTAGATCACGGGGACACGGTGGCGGGTGAGCGCCTGTTACGGGGCACCTGGCTCTCAGCGAACTCACAGCGTTCGCCCTGCCCGTTTTCACGTCGGCTTCCTAGCATAGGAAGCACCTCATCAAGGTGCGAGTGATGACAGAGGGCCCCGGGCCCGGCAGATATGCGTTCCCCTCACGCAGCCGGATCACCCGGGGCCTTACTCTGTCCTCTGTCCCGGATCCGTCCCCGGCCGTGGCCCGGTACCCGTTCTAGTAGGCGTCCACGGACCGTTCGCGGCGCCGCGTCAGGAACATCATGGCCACCGGGATGGCCAGCAGCAGCAGCGGGATGAGCAGCAGCAGCCCGGCCGGCTTCTGCACCATCTGGTCCGCGGCGGCGGCCTGGGAGGAGGAACGCAATTCCTCGGTGCCGGAGGCGAGCTGCAGAGACCCGGAGGCAAGCTTCCCGGTCCCCTCGGCGAGGGCTCCGTTGCCATCGGCCAGTGCGGTGGCCCCCTCCTGCAACTGGGCGGCTCCCTCGTCCAGATCGCCGGCGCCGGTCTTCAGCTCGTCCAGTCCGCCTTCAAGGCGTCCGGCACCGCCGGCGAGCTTCTTCGCCCCCGTCTCCAGGGCGGAGGACCCCTCGGCCAGCGCGGCATTGCCCTCCTTCAGCTGAACGGCACCCGCACCCAGTGTCTGGGCCCCGGCGGTGAGCTGGTCCGAGCCGTCGACCAGGTCCGGGGTCTTGGCCGCCAACTCGGAGGTGCCCTCGTGCAGTGTGCCCGCACCGGTGGCCAAGGCCCCGTTGCCCTCGGCCAGCTCGGCGGCGCCGGAGGACAGCTTCCCGGCGCCGGCGCTCAGCTCTGTGGCCCCGGCGTGCAGTCGGCCGGTGCCGTCCACCAGCTGGGTGGAGCCCTCGGCCAGGGCGGTGTTGCCCTCGGCGAGCTCACCCGCGCCGGCCTCCAGCTGTTCTGCGCCGCCGACGAGTCCGGGGGACTTCTTGGTGCCCTTGACACCGGCCTGGATCTGGCCGAGTCCCTGGTTCAGCGCCTGGGATCCGGTCAGGGCCTCCTGGCCGCCGGCGTCGAGCTGAATCAGCCCCGTCTCCAGTTCTGCGGCGCCTGCGGCGGCCTGGTCGGCACCGGTGGACAGGGCGGTCGAGCCGTCGGCCACCTGCTGTCCGCCGTCACGCAGCTGGAGGGTGCCGGCCTGCAGCTCGCCGACGCCGGCATCGAGCTGCTGCCCACCCGCGGTGAGCTGCTCCACGGCGATGCGCAGGTCCGGCGGGGATAGCGGGTTCTTCCGGACCTCGTCCCGCAGCTGGATCAGTCCGGCCGAGAGCTGGGCCGAGCCGTCCTTGAGCTCGGCGGTGCCCTCGACGCCCTGCTGCAGACCGGCGTAGAGCTCGGCGGAGCCGGCCTCCAGCTGGGCGGCGCCCCCGGCCAGTTCGGCGGTGCCGGCTTTCAAAGCGGTGGAGCCCTCGGAGGCCTGTGTGAGTCCGGCCGAGAGGGTGCCCAGTCCGGTGGAGAGTTCGGAGGAGCCGGCCGCCGCCTCATCCACTCCCGCACCGAGCTGGCGTGCACCGTCAGCCAGGGTGCCGGCGCCCGTGGAGAGCTCCGTGGCGCCGGAAGCGGCCTGGCCGGCGCCTTCCTGCAACGCCTTCGCACCGGTATCGAGGTCGCCCGCTCCGGCGGCCAGGGTGTCCGTGCCGCCCTGCAGCTCTCCCGCGCCGGCGGACAGGACCTGGGCGCCGTCCGCGGCATCCTGGGCCCCGGCATTCAGCTTCCCGGCGCCGGCGTTCAGCTTCCGGGCGGCGTTGTCGGCACGGAGGGCACCGGCGGCCACCTCCTGGGTGCCGGCGAACAGCCGGCCGGCGCCGTCCGCCAGCTGGCCCGCCCCGTCGGAGGCCTGGTTCGCGCCGGCCTTCAGCTCGGTGGTCCCGGCCCTCAGCTCCGTGGAGCCGGCGGCCAGCTCCGTGGATCCCTCATGGGCGTCGGCGGCGCCCTGTGCCAGCTGCGAGGAGCCGTCCTTCAGGTCGCCGGTGCCGGTGGCCAACTGCTCGGCGCCGTCCTTGGCCTGGACAGCGCCGTCATTGAGCTCGGCGCTGCCGCTCTGGGCGGTGCGCATGCCGTCGTCCAGCTGGGCGGCGCCGTTGGCCACGCGGGAGCTGTAGAGCGAGTAGAACGCGAGACCGGCGATGAGGAAGAGGGCGAGGAGTGCGGCCAGCACCGCCCAGGGCAGGTGGTGGCGGGATCGGGTGTGCATAGGAATCCTTGGCGTCAGGCCGCATCGAGTGCGACTGTGGCTGCTGGGTGTGACGAGTGCCACATGCAATGAGACCCATAGTTACCAGCGAGTAGGTGTTGACGCAAGAGGAGTATCGGGTATCTCGAGAGAATGATTCGGGCGGCTCCAGGCCTGGGATGGCGCGGAAGCGGCGCCGCCGACCAGTGAACACTCAGGTGCCGTGGGGTTCATCCCCATGTGCGGTCCCTACTCTGAGAGAGCCTCATCAAGGTGCGAGTGATGAAGGTGCGAGTGATGACAGGGACCCCGGGTCCGGACCGCTTCGGTGGCCGGCAGCCCGGGGTCTCGTCGCGTTCGGACCGTCGGGAGCGCGCCTTGAGGGCAGGCCTGGACGGCCCCTCCGCCCTGGTGAGATATACACAGGGTTCTCACAGGTGGTGTGGGGTTGATCCCCACCTTGGTTTCCTACGCTGGAAGCACCTCATCAAGGTGCGAGTGATGAAGGTGCGAGTGATGACAGGGACCCCGGGTCCGGCGTAATGCGATTCCCCTCCGCAGCCGGATACCCGGGGTCTCGCTCTGTCTGGTGAGAAGACCGGCAGGAGAATCGATGATGGAGGAGTCCATGAACTTCAAGGACCTGGCCCGCAAGGCCCAGACCTTCGCCACGAGTCCGCAGGGTCGGAAGCTGATCCGGCAGGCCACCGACGCCGTAGATCAGCGCCGCGACAACCGCCCATCGGGAACGGGCCGGCCGTCAGGAGTCGACCGTGTCCTGGACGCCGCGCGCCGATTCACGGACGGGCGCGGCGGCCACCACGGAGACCCCAACCTGGGCGAAGGGCCACAGCCTCCACGACGCTGAGCGGAGACGAGGGGCGCTGAGCTGAGACCGCGAGCGGAGACGAGGGACACTGAGCGGAGACGAGGGATGCGGCGGGCACCCGCCCTCCCGGGCACGAAGTGACCTCGCCCCGTCACAACGGTGGGGGTGGGGTCACTTTGCGCCCGGGGGAGGGGTGCTGGGGAAGGGTGCTCGGATGGAGCGGGGCCGGTCCTAGCGGGTCCTGGCGGGTCCTAGCGGTCCAGCGCCTGGCGCTTGGAGGAGATGACCCCCGTGTTGAAGCCGGCCAGATTGAGGCCGCCGTGGAAGCGGGCGTGCTCGATCTTGACGCAGCGGTCCATGACCATGTCCATGCCGGCCGACTCGGCCTGGCGTGCGGCGTCCTCGTTCCAGATGCCCAGCTGCAGCCACACGGTCTTCGCGCCGGCCGCACGGGCCTCCTCCACGACGCCGGGGGCATCGGATGCCTTGCGGAAGACCTCCACGATGTCCGGTTCCACGGGCAGGTCCGCGAGGGAGGCGTACACCCGGTGCCCGAGGATCTCGGTGCCTTTCTGGGCGAGGATCGGGTTGATGAAGTACAGCTCGAACGTCGTCGAGCTGTTCAGGTACGTGGCCACGAAGTAGCTCGCGCGGGCCGGCTTGTCCGAGGCGCCGACGATGGCGATGGACTTGGCCTCGCGCAGCAGGCGCAGCCGCTCGGGCGCGGACGGTCCGGTCCAGGTGCGGTCGGGCAATGCGGTGCTCACTTGCTCTCCTCCTCGGTGGCTGCGTTCACGGTGGCCTCCAGGGCCTGGTCCAGGTCCCAGAGGATGTCCTCCACGTCCTCGATGCCCACGGACAGCCGGATCAGGTCGTCCGGAATGCCGCCGGCCACCAGCTGTTCGGCGCTCAGTTGCTGGTGCGTGGTGGAGGCGGGATGCAGGACCAGGGTCTTGGCGTCGCCGATGTTGGCCAGGTGGCTCGCCAGCTGCAGGTTCGAGATGAAGGTGGCGCCGGCGTCGCGCCCTCCCCTCACCCCGAAGCTGAAGACGGACCCGACACCCAGCGGCAGCAGCTCCTTCGCCCGCGCGTGGTGCGGGTGCGAGGGCAGGCCGGCGAAGTTGACCCAGGAGACGCGCTCGTCCGCCTCCAGCCAGGCCGCCACGCGGTAGGCGTTGGCCAGGTGGGCGTCCATGCGCTGGGCCAGGGTCTCCAGCCCGAGCATCAGCTGCTGGGCGGAGGCCGGGGCCAGGGCGGGGCCGAAGTCGCGCAGCTGCTCGGAGCGCAGCTTGGTCAAAAAGCCGTACTCCCCGAAGTTGCCCCACCAGGAGACATCGCCGTAGGAGGCCACGGGTTCCGTCATGGACGGGAACCTGCCGTTGTCCCACGGGAAGAGACCGGACTCCACGACGACGCCGCCGAGGGTGGTGCCGTGACCGCCGAGGAACTTGGTGGCGGAGTGGATGATGATGTCCGCGCCGTGCTCGAAGGGGCGGATCAGGTACGGCGGGGTCAGGGTGGCGTCCACGACCAGGGGGACCCCGGCGGCGTGCGCCACGCGGGCCAGGCCGGGCAGGTCCACGATGTCCCCGGAGGGGTTCGCCACGATCTCCGTGTACACGGCCTTGGTGTTCGGCTGGATGGCGGCCTCGAAGTCGGCCGCCTCCATGGAGTCCACGAAGGTGGTCTCCACGCCGAAGCGGCGCAGCGAGACGTCCAGCTGGGTGATGGTGCCGCCGTAGAGCTTGGAGGAGGCCACGATGTGGTCCCCGGCGCCGGCCAGGGCGGCGAAGGTGATGAACTCCGCGGACATGCCGGAGGCCGTGGCCACCGCACCGATCCCGCCCTCCAGTGAGGCCATCCGCTCCTCGAAGGCGGCCACCGTGGGGTTGCCGATGCGCGAGTAGATGTTGCCGTACTTCTGCAGCGCGAACAGGTTCGCGGCGTCCTGGGCGGACTCGAAGACGTAGGAGGTGGTCTGGTGGATCGGCACGGCACGGGAGCCGTGCACGGCATCGGGGACGGCGCCGGCATGCAGCGCGCGGGTACGGAAGCCGAACTGGTGTTCTGCCACGTGGATCCTTCCGGCAGGGGTGTGGGCCCGGCGCACCACTGCGCCGCAGGTCCCGTTTGGATTCATTGTTCACGACGCCGGCCGGTTACGCGAAGCGTGTTGCCCCCGGCGACGTATGGCCAGCCCGCTGATCGGATCGGGCCGGTCGCCCTGCGGCCTGCCTACACCCGGCCGGGGCGGCGTCCCGGCGCGGGGAGACTGCGGCCAGCTACCCTCTGAGGCATGTCCTGTGCACCGATCCGCCTGTTGCTCCTGGCCGACACCCACATCCCGCGGCGGGCACGCGCGCTACCGGCGCAGGTCTGGCAGGCGGTGGAGGAGGCCGACGTCGTCTTCCATGCCGGGGACTGGCAGGTGCCGGAGCTGCTGGACGGGCTCCAGGCCCGGGCGCGGCACCTTGTCGGGGTGTGGGGCAACAACGACGGTGAGGAGTTGCGCCGGCGGCTGCCCGAGACGGCTCGGGTGGAGATCGGCGGCGTGCGGTTCGCCATGACCCACGAGACCGGAGCAGCCCGCGGGCGGGAGCAGCGGATGGCCGCTGCGTTCCCGGAGGACGATGTGCTCATCTTCGGTCACAGTCATATCCCCTGGGACTCGGTGGCTGGTGAAGAGACGGCGAATCTCGGCCTGCGGCTGCTGAATCCGGGTTCGCCTACGGACCGGCGCATGCAACCGGAGTGCACCCTGATGACAGCAACGGTGCGAGACGGGCGGTTGGTGGAGGTCCGGCTGGTTGCCGTGGATCGGACGCCCTGACCGCTCACGTCCCGCAGAAGGTGCGGTAGCGGCCGAAGTCCTCCGGAGGACCCTCCGCGTAGCGCTCGAGCCCCGGGCGCTCATCGAAGGGGGCGCTGACGGCCTCCAGCAACCGCTCCACCGGGCCCAGATCCTGCGCCGTCGCGGCCGCGAGGGCCTCTTCGACCAGGTGGTTGCGGGGGATGTAGACGGGGTTCGTCCGGTCCATGACCTCGGGGTCCGGGGAGAACGACTGCCAGCGCTCGGTCCAGGCGTCGAACGCCGGCCGGTCGGTGAACACGGCCCGGACCGGACCCAGGTCTCCGCGGGCTGCGTGGCCCAGCCGGCGGAAGAACTGCGTGTAGTCGATGTGGTCCTGCTGCAGTAGGGCGAGCAGGTCATCGATCAGCGGGCCGACGGCCTCATCGCCGGCCTCCGCCGGCAGACCCAGTTTGTGCCGCATGCCGGCCGAGAAGGCCGTGCCGTACTGCCGCGGGAACTCCCCGAGCGCCTCCGTGACGAGGGAGACCGCCTGGTCCTGGTCCTCGTGCAGCAGCGGCAGCAGGGCCTCGGCGAACCGGGCGAGGTTCCACTGCGCGATGGCCGGCTGGTTTCCGTAGGCGTAGCGCCCGCCGGAGTCGATGGAGCTGTAGACGGCGTTGCGGTCGAAGGCGTCCATGAACGCGCACGGTCCGTAGTCGATGGTCTCGCCCGAGATCGTCATGTTGTCCGTGTTCATCACCCCGTGGACGAAGCCCACGAGCAGCCACCGGGCCACGAGGTCGGCCTGCGCGGCCATGACCCGGCGGAACAGGGACAGATAGGGTTGCGCGTCCTGCGCGGCCTCCGGGTGGTGGATCCGGAGGGCGTGATCGGCCAGCCGCCGCAGGATGGCCGGATCGTCGAGGTTCCGGGCGTACTGGAAGCTGCCCACGCGCAGGTGGCTGGAGGCCACCCGCGCCAGGACCGCCCCCGGCAGCGGCCCCTCCTCGCGCAGGATGGTCCGGCCCGTGGCGACCACGGCCAGCGAGCGGGTGGTGGGGATGCCGAGCCCGTGCATCGCCTCGCTGACGATGTACTCCCGGAGCATGGGCCCGACGGCGGCCCGCCCGTCCCCGCCACGGGCGAAGGGGGTGCGTCCGGAGCCTTTGAGGTGGAGGTCCAGGTGGTGCCCGCCGGGACCGGTGAGGTCACCCAGCAGCAGGGCGCGGCCGTCCCCCAGCCGGGGCGAGTAGGCACCGAACTGGTGGCCGGCGTAGGCCTGGGCCACCGGCGCTGCCTGTTCGGGCGGCCTGGTGCCGGTCAGGAAGTCGATACCCTCTCGGTCCCGCAACCAGTCAGGGTCCAGGCCGAGGGCGGTCGCCAGGGGCTCGTTGAGCGCGAGTAGCCGGGGCTCGGGCGTCTGCTCGGCCTGCCAGGGGATGGATAGTTCCGGCAGGTCCGTGGCGAAGCGAGCCTGCAGGGAGATGGTCGGTTGCGGGGTTGGGCTCACGGTCTCCACCGTATCCGGGCGCCGCCGCGGGTGGCGAGGGGCCGGCGTCGTCATCCTGACCGCCGGGTCAGGAGCGCCCGCGGCGGCGGGCCAGCGCCACGGCCTCGTCGATCCCGTCCGTCCAGGGCCGGCCATGGCCCGTCAGGACCGTGCCGGCCCCGGTCTCGGCCAGGGCGTCCAGGCTGCGCAGGGCGAGGTCGCTGTCCGCGGTGGCGGCCCCGGCCACGATCTGCGGGCCCGTCTCCCCGGTATACGGGTCCAAGGTCACGAGGGCGTCGCCGGTCAGCAAGGCGTCCCTCTCGGGCAGGTGCAGCGCGCAGTGGCCATAGGTGTGGCCCGGGCTGGGGATCACGCGGGGCCGGCCTGGTACGGGCACCACGGTGGACCCGTCCAGCTCCGCGGAGAGTTGCACCCCCTTGACGGTCAGGGCCCCGGCGAAGAGCATCGAGGTCAGGATCGGAACGGCACGGGGGTGCCTCAGCGGATAGAGGGCCCGCGGGTTCTCGTGGGCATACCGGTAGGGGTGGGCGGCCAGTACGCGATCGCCCGGGTGGCCGTACACCGGTAGTCCCAGGTGCCGGACCAGTCGCCGGGCGACGCCCACGTGATCGAAGTGCGCGTGGGTCAGCACCAGGGCCTTCAGGTCCTCGGGGCGCCGGCCCAGGGCGCGGATCGCCTGGCCCAACTCCGTCCACACGCCCGGCAGGCCGGCGTCCACCAGGGTCAGGCCCTCCTCGTCCTCCAGGAGATAGCAGTTGACGTTGGCATGTTCGATCAGGTGCACTCCGGGGGCGGCATCGCGGATGAACATGGTTCCTCCTGGTCTGGTGTCCGTGTCCGGGCCCCACCGTAGGCCTGTGGCCCGGGGGGCGGGGAAGGGCCGGTCGTCCGCCTTCCCGGATACCGGCTGTGTTGCTAGTCTCCGTAATGCGCGTTTTCCCGTCCACGGATCCGCGCTGACTTCTTGCAGGGGACCACGCGCCAGGGATGCACCCGTGACGCCGTATCCGTGCGAGGAGATTCCCGTGAAATTGCCGCTGACCCGAGGGCCGGTCACCTACTCACTGTGGGCCGACCTGCTGGCCTATCCGGCCGACGTCCAGCTGACCACCACCGCCGAGTCCGTGCGGCGCGCGCTGACGGCCTCGGAGGACATCCTGTACGACGAAGACCTGCAGCTGGCCCTGTTCTGCCTGTACGAACTGCACTACTCCGGCGTCAACGGCGTGGACGAGCGGTGGGAGTGGGACCCGGCCCTGCTGCAGGTCCGGCACCGGATCGAGTCCGCCTTCGAGGCCCGACTGCGCCGCGGGGCTGAGGAGATGTACGGGCCGATGCAGGAGCTGCCGAGGTCCGCACAGCAGATGGCCGGCCGTCTGTCCGAGATATCCGCCGGCCACCACGGCCCCTCGGTGGCCGACTTCATCGACCGGCAGGCCAGCCTCGAGCAGGTCCGGGAGGCCCTCGTCCACCAGTCCGTGAACCGACTCCGGGAGGCAGACCCGCACACCTGGGCCATCCCCCGGCTGAACGGCCGCGCCAAGGCCGCCCTGGTGGAGATCCAGATGGACGAGTACGCGGGCGGGAAACCGGGCCGGATGCACTCCGAGCTGTTCGCCGCCGCGATGGACGGGCTGGACCTGGAGACCGGATTCGGCGCCTACCTGGACCGGGTGCCCGCCCTCTCGCTGGCGGCGGTGAACATGATGTCCCTGTTCGGACTGCACCGACGCCTGCGGGGGGCCGTCGCCGGCCACCTAGCCTTCCACGGGACGGCTCCCTCGAGGCCCAGTGCCTCCTACGTCCGCGGCCTCCGCCGGCTCGGATTCAGCGCCCCGGTCACCGGGTACTTCGACGAGCACGTCACGGCGGCCGCGGTGCACGAGCAGATCGCCGGATGTGACCTGGCTGGGGGATTGGTCGAGCAGGACCCCTCCCTGGCCGACGACGTCTGGTTCGGTGCGGCCAGCGCCGGCCTGGTCGACCAGCTCCTGGGGCGGTGGCAACTGGAGGCCTGGCACGCCGGGCGAAGTTCCCTCCGCAAACCCCTGCCTCCTGCATCCACGCCCCGCAGGGACCAGGTGGCCTCCGCCGACCAGGTCGGCTTGCCGGCCTGACGCACCTTCGCGGCCGGCCCCGCTCACTTCACGCCCTGGGGATTATCCCAGGGCGAAGCCCAGCGCCAGCGGCCCGCCGACGAACACGAGGAGGAACACCACGACGGCGGTCCGGCCGGCCCGGTTGCCGACGTTGATCGTGGTCCCGATGCCGTACCCCTCCCGCTTGGGGACCATGATCAGCGGCTCGTCCGGGTTGTTGTAGATGCCGCCGGGGAGCCAGAGCCTGTCCTCGGCCAGTTCTTCGGCGGTGGCTGTGACGCCGTGCTCGGTGGCCTGGGCGTCCGCCCAGTGGTTCCACCGGTGGTAGGGCACGAAGATCATCACGAAGACCAGCACGAGGTAGAGGGCCATGGGCCACCGGAAGGACACGTCCTGCGGGGTGGCCCACCCCTGGACACCGAGAAAGCCGACGAACAGCACGGTCAGCAGGGAGATCCAGCCCAGTACGGAGATGGTCGCCCGTTCGGCGCCCTCCAGCCGGTACTGCCTCCAGGCGGACGGGTCCCGGGGAGGGTTCATCAGGGCGGGGATGATCAGCGCCAGGACAGCCATCATCGCGGCGGTGCCGGCGGAGATCAGCTGGGGCATGAAGACGGAGCCGAAGGACTTCTCCTCCCAGGCGTCCGGTTTCCCGCCGGCACCCCAATGCGTGGGGATGGTCTGAGGGAGGTCGTCATAGATCCGGGCACCCCACACGGCCAGGGCCGCCACGGCGAGCAGCGTCAGCAGGAATGGCGCCCACGCCGCCGCCCTGCCGTGGCGGAGTCCCGGCGGGCTGTTGTTCTCGTGGTCAGTCACCTCCCGATCCTAGTCAGGCCGGGAGGCGGCCCGTGTCCCGCCGTCAGCGTCCGTCCGCCGCCGGGACCAGCGCCTCCGGCAGCCGGGACACCGGCATGACCACCACGTCCTCGACGGTCCACGCGACGGCCCGGCAGGTCTCGACGATCTCCTCGGTCTGTTCCACGCTGAGCAGGCTGGCGTCAGGCACCACGAACATCTCCACGTGGAGCATCCGGCCCAGGTCCCGCACCCGGCAGGCCGCCTCGCGGACCCACGGCAGGGCCTCGACGGCGTCCGTCATGGTGCTGATGACCGGGCTCGGCTTCGCGTTGTCATGGGTCGTGGCGCGGCGGTCCATCAAGTCCAGGGTGGCGGACCGGAGATTCTGGATCCCGTCCTTGGTGATCCCCACGGAGATGACCAGGGCGGCCGCAGCATCGAACCACCACAGCCCGAAGCCGATCCCGGCCACGCCGACCACCGAGGCGACATTGGTCTGCCAATCGGCCTTGTTCATCTTGGCGTCGGAGTACAGCAGCTTGTCGTTGAGGACGGGAGCCAGCTTGAGCTTGGCGTGGCCGAGCAGCACCGGCGGCACGGCGATCGCGGCCATGACGCCCATCATGAGCCACCCCAGCCAGATGGTGTTCCCGAAAAGGTACACCGTGCCCACCACCGGGTGCTCCGCGGACAGGAGACCGCTGACGGCCTCGAAGGCCAGGGAGCCACCGACCACGGTCAGGGCCACCGAGGACACCAGGTGGCCCACGCCGGCGGCGCGGTGGTTGCCGAAGGGCCGGGCTGGTCCGGGGCGGGTGCGCCGGATGATGAGCAAGGACACGAGGAACGCGATCTGCGGGATCGTGGAGAGCATGTCCTCGATCCACGCCGTCTTCATGGATTGGGACCCGCCCAGCACGAAGGCCACCAGGGTCAGGGTGAAGGCGGTGTATCCGAGGCTGAGTCATTCCAGCCGTACGGCCCGACGCATCGCCTGCTGCTGTTCCCGGGGAAGCTTCATGGGTACATCCTGCACCCGTGGATCACGCCCGAACATGGCAGGGGCGCGGAACCGTGGAGGTTCCGCGCACCTGCCGCGTCACGTGGCGGGTGGAGCGTCAGGTGGTGGCGAAGCGCCCGGTGGTCGGGAACCGCTCCCAGACCCGGTGTGCGGGCATCAGCGCCAGCAGCTGCTGCACCGCGTCCTGGCCGCCGGAGCCGCCCACGACGCCGGCCCCCTCCAGATATCCGGTCGAGCGCAGGACCTCCTCGCCCGCACCGAAGGAGCCGATCGCCTTGGCCTGCCGCCAGACCTCGCTGAGGAGCAACTCGACCCGCGGGTCGACCGTCCCGGTCCCGGCGGCAACGCCGACCTTGCTGTCCAGGCCGTTCGCCGCATCCGGGGCAGGCGGTGTGGCCGAGGCGACCAGGACGGCGTCGAACTCGATGGACCGCGCCGTGAGGTAGGTGCGTTGGGCCATCAGGTCCTTGCCCAGCAGCCGCGTGGCCGCCTCACCCCCCGAGGGCGCGATGACGAGTGGCACGAGACCGGCCTTACCCACCGCCGCGACGGCGGCGGCCACCTCACCGGTGTCCACCTCCGGCCCCACGAGGATGCCCACCTGCCGCCCATCCAGCGGCCAGGTCCGGCCGACCTGGGACAGGGCGGGCGAGGCGACGACGTCGGCGGGACCCTCGGAGGGTTTCGGAGCGGGGAGGCCCAGGCCCGCGGCCACGGTCTGGCACAGGACCGGGTCGATATTGGCCAGGGCCCGCAGCTGCCGTTCACGGACCGCCTGCTCGTAGCACTTGCCGAGCTCGAAGGTGTAGGCCTGCGCCGTGTGCTCCTTCTCCACCTCGGACAGCGACTGGAAGAACAGGCGCGCCTGGCTGAAGTGGTCGTCGAAGGAGGCGGGCAGGGCCCGTTCCTTGACCGAGGCCGCCACCGGGGCGGGATGGTCGATGAACGGCCGGTCGCCGTCGGGCGTCTCGAAGGGGTTGCCCCCGTCCAGCGAATTCGGCCGGTACGGGGCGACGCCACGGTGCACCGCGCTCTGGTGCATGCCGTCCCGCAACATGTCATTGACCTCGGCGTGCGGGCGGTTGATGGGCAGCTGGTTCCAGTTCGGCCCGCCCAGGCGCGTGATCTGGGTGTCCAGGTAGGAGAAGAGCCGACCCTGCAGCAACGGGTCGTTGGTGACGTCGATGCCCGGGACGAGGTTGTTCGGGTTGAAGGCCACCTGCTCGGTCTCGGCGAAGAAGTTGGAGGTGTTCCGGTCCAGGGTCATCAGACCGATGGGCTCGACGGGCACCAGTTCCTCCGGCACCATCTTGGTGGGGTCGAGCAGATCGATCCCGGCGAACATCTGGTCCTCGGTGTCCTCGAAGACCTGCACGCCCAGTTCCCACTGCGGGAAGGCGCCCGCCTCGATCGCATCCGCCAGGTCCCGGCGGTGGAAGTCCGGATCGGCGCCACTGATGATCTGCGCCTCCTCCCACGTGACGGAATGGACGCCCAGCTTCGGCTTCCAATGGAACTTCACCAGGACGGTGGAACCGTCCTCGGCGATCAGCCGGAACGTGTGGATGCCGAAGCCCTCCATCATCCGGAACGAGCGGGGGATGCCCCGGTCCGACATGTTCCAGATGGTGTGGTGCTGGGCCTCGGTGTGCAGGGACACGAAGTCCCAGAAGGTGTCATGCGCCGACTGTGCCTGGGGGATCTCCCGGTCCGGGTGCGGTTTCACGGCGTGCACCACGTCCGGGAACTTGAGGGCGTCCTGGATGAAGAACACCGGCATGTTGTTGCCCACCAGGTCCCAGGTGCCCTCGTCCGTGTAGAACTTCGTGGCGAAACCACGGGTGTCCCGGGCGAGGTCCGTGGAACCGCGGGAGCCGACCACGGTGGAGAAGCGGACGAAGACCTCGGTCTCCTGGTCCTTGCCGAACAGACCGGCCCGGCTGATCCTCGACGCCGTGCCGTAGCCGCGGAAGGTGCCGTGCGCACCGGAACCACGGGCATGCACCACGCGCTCGGGGATCCGCTCGTGGTCGAAGTGGCTGATCTTCTCCCGGAAGTGGTGGTCCTGCATGAGCAGGGGCCCGCGGGGACCGGCGCGCAGCGCATGGTCGGAGTCCTTCAGCCGGGCTCCGTGGGCGGTGGTCAGGAACTTCCCGCCCTGGGCCACCTGCCCCTGCGGGGTGCCGGTCTCCTGGCCGGTGGGCGAGACGGTGGCCGGTCCGGACTGGTCCGGCTTGGGCGGCAGGGGATCCGCCGGGGTGGTCGGCTCCTCGAGGGAGGGCGGTACAGGGCCGGGGGAGCCGGGGATGCGGGGCCGGTCGGTGGCCATGGGTCAACCTTTCTCCGAAGGGACGGAACCCCGCCACCGTAGTCACGACCCCTGGGGCCATGGCCAGTGCTCGCCTCCTGCGAGTCTGCCGTGCGCCTAGGCGGGTTGGGGGATGCCGCGGGCCGCGAGGGCCGCGAAAGGCCCGGACCCGGCCAGCAGCTCGGCCGGGGCGCCGCGCTCGACGATCCGGCCGGCGTCGAGCACCAGGACCTGGTCCGCCGCGGTGACGGTGGAGAGGCGGTGGGCGATCATCAGGGTGGTGCGCCCGGCGGAGAGACGGTCCAGGGCGGCCTGCACGCGGGCCTCGGTGGTGTTGTCCAGGGCGGAGGTGGCCTCGTCCAGCACGAGCACCGGCGGATCGCGCAGGATGGTCCGGGCGATGGCCAGGCGCTGCTGCTCGCCACCGGAGAAGCGGTGGCCGCGGGCACCGACCACGGTGTCGAGTCCTGCCGGCAGGGCGGCGATGGTCGCTTCGAGGGAGGCGGCGTGCAGGACCTCCCACAGGCGCTCGTCCGTGGCGTCCGGGTCCGCCAGCAGCAGGTTCTCCCGCACGGTGGCGTGGATCAGGTAGGTCTCCTGGGAGACCACCCCGACGACGGCCGCGAGGTCTTCGGGCGCGAAGTCGCGCACGTCGGTGCCGTCGATGCTCACGCCGCCGGCGGTGGCGTCGTAGAGGCGGGGCAGCAGGGCGGCGAGGGTGGACTTCCCGGAGCCGGTGGGCCCCACGATCGCGGTGGTGGTGCCGGCCGGGACCACCAGGTCGATGCCGTCCAGCACCCGGGGTGCGGGGCCGCCGTCGTGCAGGGTGTTGTCTGCCCCGTAGGAGAACGAGACGCCCTCGAGGCGGACCTCGCCGCGCACCCGCGCCGGATCGATCACGGCGGGCACGGCCGGGGGCTTGAGGGCCGGATCCAGGTCCAGATACTCGAAGATGCGGGAGAAGAAGGCCAGGGCGGTGACCCACTGGACGCCGATGTTCAGCAGGCCCATCACGGGGCGGAACACGGTGCCCTGCAGCGCGGTGAAGGCCACCAGGGTGCCGATGGTCATGCCCCCGGAGGTCGCGGGCAGGCCGGCGGCCAGGTAGATCACCGCGGGGATGGCGGCGAAGACCACCTGCATGGTGGCCATCCGCCAGCGACCGGCCAGCTGGGAGCGCATCTCCAGGTCCACGAGGGCGCCGGAACGCGTGGAGAACCGTTCGGCGTCCCGTGCGGTGGTGCCCAGGGTCTTGGCCAGGCGCACCCCCGAGACGGAGAGGCCCTCCTCCACCTGGGTGTGCAGGGCGGCGAGGGTCTGCTGGCGTTCGTCCGTGACCTTGCGGCGGATCAGCGCCACGCGGCGCGTGAGCCAGATGGCCGGCGGCAGCACCACCAGCGAGATGAGGGAGAGCTGAGGGGACAGGGCCACCATGGCGGCCGCGGTGGCCACCGTGGTGGTCAGGTTCGTGGCCACGCCGGTGGCGGTGGAGGTGACCACGGACTGCATGCCCGCGATGTCGTTCATGAGGCGGGACTGGACCTCGCCGCCGCGGGTCTTGGTGAAGAACGCCAGTGGCTGGGACTGCAGGTGGGTGAACAGCTGCACGCGCAGGGTGTGCATGACCTGTTGGCCCATCTTCGTGGCCCGCCAGGTCTGGACCACGCCGATCGCCGCCGTGATGGCGGCGACGGCGACCATCGCGCCGGTCAGCCAGGCGAGGAGGGGCAGGTCCTGGTGGGGCAGGGCGTCGTCGATCACGCCCTTCACGAGGAAGGGCTGGGCGAGGTTGACCACCGAGGAGACGGAGATCAACAGCACCACGACGGCGATGCTCACCTTGTGCGGTGCGAAGAGGGCCGCGATGCGGCGCAGGGAGACGGGGTGGCGCTTCAGCTGGGCCTGGTCGGCCGGGTTCTTCTGGGCGGCGCGGTGGCCGCGGGCCGGCTCGCCGGATGGCCCGCCGGACGGGACGTGGGGAGTGGGGATGCTCATGGGTCCTCCCTTCAGGAGACATAGGGAGGTTACCTCACTAAGAGGTTGCAGGTCAATATTCGCGTAGGATGAGGGCATGACTGCTGGTGGCCCCCCGGCCGAGACACCCGACCTCGGCGACCTCATGCACGCCGCGTTCCGCCGGCTCCGCCACCGGTGGAGCCACCAGCTCGCGCCCTTCGAGCTCACGCCGTACCAGTTCCGGGCCCTGGGGACCGTGGGCGGCGGGGGGCGCGGCCACTCCCATGACGAGCACGAGCGGGCGGCGGAGGAGGGGCTGAGGCTGAAGGACATCGCCGAGCGCCTGCGGATCGCGCCCCGTTCGGCCACCGAGGTCATCGACCAGTTGGAGGTCAAAGGCCTGGTGGCGCGCAGTCCCGATCCTTCGGACCGCCGGGCCACGCGCATCAAGCTGACGCCGGCAGGTCTCGCGCTCCGGGATGAGGTCCGTGAGGCCCGACGCCGGGAGGCCGGGGACTACTTCTCCGCCCTCTCCCAGCGGGACCGGGCCGAGCTGGCCCGGTTGCTGGGTGAGTTGGTGCGGGGGCAGGACTGAGGAAGCTGGAATAGAGGGGCGGGCCTTCTGGGTTGAGGGCAGTGGACACCCGTATGCAGACCCCCGACACCCCAGGAGACCCATGGCCACCGTAGACATCACCGTAGACACCTTCGGCAGCACCGTTGCCGAGAACGACACCGTGCTCGTGGACTTCTGGGCCGCCTGGTGCGGGCCGTGCCGCCAGTTCGCGCCCGTGTTCGAGGCGGCCTCGGCGAAGCATGATGATGTGGTGTTCGCCAAGGTGGACACCGAGGCCGAGCAGCAGCTGGCCTCGATGGCCGGCATCACCTCCATCCCCACGCTGATGGCCTTCCGTGGCGGCGTGCTGGTCTTCTCCCAGGCCGGCGCCCTGCCCGGCAACGCCCTCGAGGACCTGCTGACGCAGGTCAAGGGACTGGACGTCGACGAGGTCCGGCGCATGGCGGAGGAGCAGGCCGCGCAGGCGGCGCCGGAGGGTGGCCAGCAGGGCGGCCAGCCCGCGGAGCCGTCGGTGGACGAGGCGGTCGAGTCCGCGGCCGACCAGCTGAACGCCCTGCACGGGCGGTGACCCGCACCCCGGACTCCGCGGTGAGTGGTCACTTGCCGTGCGGTTCGCCGGGCGGATCGCCACGGGATCTGACCACTCACGGGGTCTGACCACTCACGGGATCTCACCACCCACCGCAGTGAGGTGCATCACTGCAATTTTGCAGTTGCGCAATAAGTGCAGTCGTGCAACAATATTCGCATGCCCCCCACAGATACCCCTGTCTCGACGTCTCTTCGCGAGCGCAAGAAGACCGAGACGTGGCACGCGATCCACGATGCCGCGGCCGAGTTGGCCCTCGACGAGGACACGAAGCACGTCACCGTGGAGGCCATCGCCAGCGAGGCCGGGATCTCCCAGCGGACGTTCTTCAATTACTTCCCCACCAAGGAGGACGCCATCCTCGGCGTCCGGACCCCCACGGCCCCGGAACTGCCGGAGGGATTCCTCGCCATGGACGGCCTGATCCAGCGAACCACCGAGCTGCTGTTGACGGTGGGCCGCAGCACCTATGCCGAGGGTGACGCGGACCGCCGGTCCCGGCTCTTCGAGAAGTTCCCACACCTGCTGCTGCGCCGCCGGGAAATGATGATCGAGGGCGAGGACCTCGTCTACCAGGCCATCGCCACCGCCATGACCGATCATCCGGATTGGTCGGAGGGGCTCAACGGGCACAGCGTCGAGAGCGCCGCCCGCATGCTCACCATGGCCGCCGGGGTGCCGCTGCGTTATCTCGTCGTCAGCGGCGGCATGCCGGGGGTCCGGCTGGAATCCGGATCCCTCACCACCGCACTTGACCTCTACCAGGACCTCTACAGGAAGCTTTCATGACCACCACCTCTCAGGACGCACACCAGGGGTCCGCGTCCGCCCCCGCCTCGAGTATCCCGAAGGGGACGCTCCTCCCGCTGTTCATCGGCCTGATGCTGGCCATGCTGCTGGCCTCACTGAACCAGACCGTCTTCGCCACGGCCCTGCCCACCATCGTGGGCGAGCTCAACGGCGTCAGCAGCATGGTCTGGGTCATCACCGCCTTCATCCTGGCCACCACCATCGCCATGCCGATCTACGGCAAGCTCGGTGACCAGATCGGGCGCAAGCCGCTGCTGATCTTCGCCATCTCGGTGTTCATGATCGGATCCGTGGTCGGCGGTCTCTCGCCTGACATGGGCACACTCATCTTCGCCCGGGTCATCCAGGGCCTCGGCGGCGGCGGGCTGATGATCCTGTCCCAGGCCGCCATCGCCGATGTGGTCCCGGCGCGTGAGCGTGGCAAGTACATGGGTGTCATGGGCGGCGTCTTCGCCCTGTCCTCCGTGGTCGGCCCGCTACTCGGCGGCTGGTTCACGGATGGTCCCGGCTGGCGCTGGGCCTTCTGGATCAACCTGCCCATCGGGGTGTTGGCCCTGCTGGCGGCGATCTTCCTGCTCAAGCTGCCCCGCCACCACCAGGGGCGTCCGACCCTGGACTGGGGCGGCATGACCCTCATCGCCGTGGCCACCACGTCCATGGTGCTTGTGACCACCTGGGGCGGCGGCACCTACGCGTGGACCGACCCGATCATCCTGGGTCTGATCGGCCTGTTCGTGCTGGCCGCCGTGGCCTTCGTACTGGTGGAACGGCGCACCGCCGAGCCGCTGATCCCGATGACGCTCTTCAAGGAGCGCAACTTCGTGCTCACCACCATCGCCGGGCTGTGCATCGGCGTGGCCATGTTCGGTGCCCTGGGCTACATGCCCACCTACCTGCAGATGTCCTTCGGCCTGGACGCCACGGTGGCCGGGCTCGCCATGATCCCCATGATGGGGGCCATGCTGATCACCTCCATCACCTCCGGCGCACTGGTCTCCAAGTACGGCCGGTACAAGTGGTACCCGGTGGCCGGTGCCCTGTTCATCGGCGGCTCCATGGTCCTGCTGTCCCTGATGGATCCGCACCAGCCGTTGTGGGTGGCCTGCACCTACCTGGGCCTGCTCGGCGTGGGTCTGGGCCTGTCCATGCAGAACCTCGTGCTGATCGTGCAGAACACCTTCCCGATCACCATGGTCGGCACCGCCACCGCCTCGAACAACTACTTCCGTCAGATCGGTGCCACCCTCGGCTCCTCGCTGGTCGGCAGTCTGTTCGCCTCGCGGCTGGTGAACCTGATGTCCGAGCGCCTGCCCGCCTCCGGCGCGGGACAGATGGGCAGTGCGGAGTCGCTGACTCCGGCCGCCGTGTCCGGACTGCCGGCTCCGTTGCACGACGTGGTGATCACCGCCTACTCCGATGCGCTGACCCCGATCTTCCTGTGGATCGCCCCGCTGGGCCTGATCGCCGCCGTGCTGTTGATGTTCGTGTACGAGAAGCCACTGGCCACCCGGATCGAGCGCTCGTTGGAGGCCGAACCCCTGGCCACGGGCAGCCTCTCGATCGTCTCCGAGCAACCGCGCCGGATGACGGTGCACAGCGAGCAGCCCGGGTCCAGTGATGCGGGGCTGGATTCCGAACGCGCCCCCGCGGAGGCGCAGGCCCGGACCCGCTGACCTTCCCACCCTGCAACTGGCGGTCGATGGGTGACCCCGATCCGGGAGAATCCCGACTCTGAGGTCACCCATCGACCGCTCGTTTTCGGGCATGGGTAGCATCTGCTGTCATGAGCAGTGAATCCGTCAGGCCCGTGGTGGCTGTGATCGGGGCGGGGACCATCGGGTTGTCCTGGGCGCGGCTGTTCGCCTCCCACGGCCACCCGGTGCGCATCTTCGACCCCCGCCCGGACCTGGACCGTGTGGTGCAGGACTTCGCCGCCGAGCACCGGGACCTGGCCGCCCTCATCACGCGCGCGGAGTCCGTGGTGGACGCCGTCCGAGGGGCCGGCTTCGTGCAGGAGAGCACCCCCGAGACCCTCGAGGTCAAGCGGCCGCTGATGGCTGAGCTCGCCACCGCCGTGCCACCGGACGCCGTCGTGCTGTCCTCCTCCTCGACCCTGCCCGCGAGCCGGATGGTAGAAGGCCTCCCGGACCAGATGGCCGCCCGGCTGCTGATCGGCCACCCCTTCAACCCGCCCCACCTGATGCCACTCGTGGAGGTCGTCCCCGGGGAGCGGACCGCGCCGGAATCCGTGGACCGCGCCCTCACTTTCTACCGTTCCCTGGGCCGGGAGCCCGTGGTGCTGCACCGCGAGGCCACGGGCTTCGTGGGCAACCGCCTGCAGAACGCCGTGCTGCGGGAAGCCGTCCACCTGGTGCAGTCCGGGGTGGTCAGCCCCGCAGACCTGGACACCCTGGTGACCAACTCGCTTGGACTACGCTGGGCGGCCGTCGGCCCCTTCGAAGGCATGCACCTCGGTGGGGGGCCGTCCGGTTTTCGCGGCTTCATGGAGCACATCGGCCCCTCCTTCGCCGCGATCGACCTCCACGAGCCGGACCTCTCGGCCGAGGGCATGGAGCCCGTCTTCCAGCAGGTCGAGGAAGCCTACGGTCCCCACGGATCAGCAGCATCGGCCGAGCGCCGGGACCGCATCCAAGCCGACATCCTCGAACGGCGCCCTCCCCGGTCCAACTAGCGGTCGATGGGTGACCCAGATTCGCGAATTTCCTGCGATTCGAGTCATCCGTCGACCTCCAGATGCAAGCGGGGTGGGACAACTCGTCAGTGGCCGTGGCGGCGGTGATAGGCCCGCCGCAGTGCGTAGGCCAGCACCGCCACCAGCCCGCCCACCGCGGCGGTGACGCCGAACAGTACGGCCCAGTGGCCTGCGCTCGCCACGGGTCCGGCCACCAGGGCGCCCACCGAGCTGCCGGCGAAGAGCGCGGCGGCGAAGAGGGACACGGCCGTGCCGCGCAGCTGCGGCAAGACCACGGTGGCCCAGGACTGCAGTGCGGTGTGCATCAGCGCCCACGTCCAACCCAGCCCCGCGGCGGCGAACACCACGGTGCCGATCGTGACCTGCTGCGCGACGGCGGCGTAGCCGGCCACCATGCCCAACCCGCCGAGTGCGATCAGCCGGTGGGCGGGCCAGCGCCGCGCCAAGGGCTTCACGAGCCGGCTCGCCACCAGGGTGGCCGCACCGTAGGCGGCCACGGACAGGCCTGCGGTGGCCGCATCCAAGCCCTGGTCCTGCAGGGCGGGGGCCAGCAGGGTGAGCAGGCCCAGGACCACGGCGCCCTCCACGAACGCCAGCGCGATGATCGCGAGCATCCACCCGTGGGACAGGGTCCGGGCGAGGGAGACCCACAGCCCGCGGCCGGCGGCGCGCTCGGGTTCGGCCAGGGGGCGCAGGGCCACCAGGCAGGCTGCGGCCAGGAGCACCGGCAGGGCGAACATCACCCGCCAGCCCAGCGTGCTGCCCACCACGCCGGCCACCGCCGTGGCCAGCGCGGTCCCCACGGCGGTGGCGGCCATGTTGTCTGCCAGCGCGGACTGACGGTGGTGGCCCGGGACGGTGTCGCCGATGAAGGTGATGGCCGTGGGGATGACGCCGCCGAAGAACATGCCGGTCAGCCCGCGCAACAGGATGAGCGTCCCCAGCCCCGGGGCCAGCGCGGAGGCCGCGCCCGCTAGCCCAGCCCCCACGAGGGCCAGTCGCATGACCCGCAGCCGCCCGTAGCGGTCCGAGAGCATGCCCCACACGGGCTGCGTGAAGCCGTAGGCCAGGAAGTACACGCCGGCCACGGCCACGCTCTGGGCCAGGGACACCCCGAGGTCCACGGCCAGGAACACCAGCAGCGGGCTGACGGCGAAGCGGTCGACGCTCGAGGTGAAGGAGGCCAATCCGATGGCGAACGGCGCGCGGGAGGGGCCGGGGCCGGCGTCGTCGGTCTGCTGTGCTCCCTGGTGTGCTGTGCTCACAACAGGCCAAGCTACGCCACGCAATCCCCGCATCCCACAGAACACGAGAGCGCTACCTGTCGATGACACCGGGGTGTCTCGACAGGTAGCGCTCTCGTGATGGGGAGGGAGGGGGTCAGTCCAGCATGAACACGTCCAGGATCTCCGGGACCGCGGCCGGGTCCTTGGTGTCCAGGATGAACGACGTCACCGAGCCGGCCTGGGTGTCCAGGTTGGTGAAGATGCTGTAGTCGTTCGAGGCCACGAACGGGGCCTCGGCGGAGGGATCCACCAAGGACATGAACGGCCGCTCGGACGGGGCGATCGGTTCCAGACCGCCCGGGCTGCCCTGCTCCACGTAGTTCTCCGCGTTCCAGGGTGCGCCCGGGACCGGGCGGGAATCGCCGGAGAGCTCATGGAAGGCGCCGTAGGAGTTGCCCACGTTGGAGGTCTCCAGGTAGTTCACGCCGTGCTCGGACTCGAAGCGGTTCCACAGGTGGGAGTGGCCGTTGAAGACCAAGTCCACGGCGGTGCCCTCGGCGTCGATCAGCGGGGTGAGGTCGGTGAGGAGCTTGTTGTTCCTCTCCTCGTACTCGTAGCGGATGCCGGTGACGTTGCCCTCGGCGTCCTTCTCCTCGATCCTGGTGGGCTCGGCGAAGTGCGGGGCCACGTTGTCACCCAGGCCCTGCGGGCCTTCGTGCATCATGACCACCACGTTCTCGGCGCCGGTGGTGGCGTCCGAGGAGAGCTCGGCCTGCAGCCAGTTGTACTGGTCCGAGTCCACGGCCAGGCTCTCGAAGGGGAAGGAGCCGTGGCCCTGGGCCATCGGGTCGTCCAGGTTCTGGCGCGCCTCCTGGTACCGGGTGTTCGCCTGGCGGGCGGCCGGGTCCTCGTTGTTGATGTCGGAGCGCCAGATGCGGGTCGAGTACAGGGAGATCAGGCGGGTGTTGCCCACCGTGGCGGCGTAGTACTGCTCGCCGCCGGACTCGGACTCGGGCAGGGTGAAGAGCTCCTCGTAGGTGGTGGTGGAGAAGGAGTTGTCCTCGATCCACTGTTCCTTGGCCTGCTCGTCACCGGACGGGTTGACCTCGGCGGCGACCTTCTCGTACTCGGCCTCGGCCACCTCGCGGGGCACCGGGGCGTTGAAGGACGCGTTCAGGGAGTCCATGCCGTCCACCCGGCCCTGGACCTCGTGGTTGCCGATGACCGTGTAGAGCGGGGCGTACTGCAGGATCTCCCCGCCGCCATAGGTCTGCCCGTTCGGGGCCTCGAAGCCGGCGTTGCCCTGCAGGCCGCGGAAGAAGGCCAGGCCGTTCTCGGAGTCGAACCACTCGGAGGCGCGGTCCGGCACGTTGGCCAGGTCGCCGGCCATGAACACGGCGTCGATGTCACCGATGACCGTCTCGGCCCACTGGAGGTTGGCCGGGGTGTTGTCCTTGGCCTGGTGGTCCGAGGTCAGCAGGATGTTGGCGTCCTCGTCCGCCGACTTGGCGTCCTCCAGGGCGAAGGTGTCCGAGAGTACGGGGGTGCCCTCGAAGACGGACACCACGCGGTAGTCCACCTCGCCGGAATCCTCGAGACCGGTCACGGTGGCCTCGTGGCGGAAGATGTCACGGGCGACGATCCCGTCCTCCTCGGCCGGGGCGTCGGAGAGCACGGAGGCGGCGTCCTCGGCGGTGCGGGACATCTGCGCCGACTCGGCCAGGGTCACGGTGAACTGGACGTTCTGCGCCTCGGACTGGAACACGCCGCTGGTGGAGGCCTCGGCCTTCTTCACGGCGGGGGCCAGGTCCTCGGCCGTCAGATCGTAGACCTCCCCGGTGACCACGTAGTGGCGCTGGCCCTCCAACTCGGTGAACCAGGCGACGTTGGTCTGGCCGGCCTGCGGGTCCTGCAGGAACGGGTCGGTCAGCAGCACGGGCTCGCCGGCCGGCATCTCAGGTGCGGGGGCCTCCGGGACGCCCGGTCCCTCGGGTTCCTCTTCGGTGAGGACCTCGTCCATGCGGTTCATCAGCGCGGCGACCTCGCCGCGGGTGATGGTGTCCTTGGCCTTGAAGGTGCCGTCCTGGTAACCGATGGAGATGCCCTCGGAGGCGAGCCAGACGATGGCATCGTGGTGGGTGTTGGACTCGGGGACGTCCGGGAAGGACGCGTCCGTCTCGCCGGTGCTGCCGGTCTCCGGATCGATGGCGCGGTAGAGGAAGGAGGCGAACTCGCCGCGCTCCACGGAGCGGGTCGGCTGGAACGTGCCGTCCTGGTAACCGGTGGTGACCTCCTCGGCCGCACCCCACTCGATGGCCTCGAAGTGGGTGGAATGCGCCGGGACGTCCGGGAAGGTGGCCTCGCCCGCGGTGAACTCGGGGCCCAGGTAGCGGTACACGAACGCCATGGACTCGCCGCGGTCGATGTCCGCGTTCTTGCGGTAGGTGTGGTCCGCGTAGCCCGTGGTGATGCCGGAGCACTGCATCCAGCGGACGTAGTCGAAGAACTGCGAGCCGGGCTGGTTGTCCGCGAAGTCCTCCGCGGTGCACTCGGCCGGCGCGGGGGCGGAGGAGTGCTCTTCGGTGGGGGTGGCGGTGGCCGGGGTGGCCAGGAAGCCGATGGTCATGAGTCCGGCCAGGGCGGCCGCGGGAAGCTTGCGCTGCATGTGGGGCTCCGATGTCAGGCCTCGGTGCCCGGCCATGCGAAGGCCGGGCGCGAGTGATGAGGCGATGGGCTCGGCGGGGTTCTCCCACCGTGTCCCCGCCAGTCCATCGTCTGCCGTCAACGCCCCGGGGGGTGTTGGGTGAACTCCGTGCCAAGAGCGGGGGACATCGCCGGAAAGGCCGGGGTACGACGCCGGCCGGCAGCTTCGCGATCGGCGGCAGTTGACGCTGTCCTTCAGCCAGGCTTCAGGCCGGGCGGCCGCGGGTCTGTGCCGCGTAGTCGCGGGTGATCGCCGCGGCGGCGTTCTGCAGCAGGGCCACATAGGGACGGATGGGGACGGCGTCGTTCGGGACGATGATGGACAGGGCCCCGAGCACATCGTCCTGATGGCCTCGGAGCGGGACGGCGATGCCGCGGGCGGCGGCATGGATGAACCCGTCATTGCTCACGTACCCGGCACGGCGGATCTCGCCGAGCCGTTGCCGGATCTCGTCCGGATCGGTCATCGTCAGGGGCGTGTAGTGGCGGACCCCGGCGGTGATCGCGGCATCCTGCTCCGCCTCCGGCAGCCAGGCCAGCTGGACCAGCCCGGAGGAGGAGGCCAGCGCAGGCAGGCGCTGGCCGATCACGGAGTAGTTCACCACGGCGTCCGGTGCGGTGAGCCGTTCGATGAACAGGACGTCGTGGCCCACCAGGATCCCGATCTGGGCGTGCTGGCGCACGGCGTGGTGGACCTTCTGCAGGTGGGGCAGCGCCGCGGCCCGCAGGCCGGCCGCCCCGGGGGAGCGGGCCGACCACTCCCAGATCCGGGCCCCGATCCGGTACGTCCGGTCCGGCGACCGTTCGACCAGACCGAGCGCGGACAGCTCGCCGAGCAGGCGGTGGGTGGTGGAGACGGGACTGCCGGCGCGGGCCGCCAACTCCGTGGCCGTGAGGTACACGGAGCCGGAGTCGAAGGCGTCCAACAGGTCCACGGCCCGGGACAGAGAGGACCGGCCGGCCGAGGTTCGGGCCATGTGAATCCCTTTCAGAGAGAAGATGCGCGTGGAACCAGTGTGGCACGACCCATAGTGGTCCATGTCACCCTCGACCCCTAGGAGCACCTGATGACGCCTCGCCTGACCTCCGCTCGCAGGCCCCCTGCCCACCGCCGGCGCACCCTGGCCTCGGCCGGGCTGCTCTCGATCGCGGCCCTGGCCCTGACCGCCTGTGGCTCCGGTTCGCCCAGTAGTACCGGCAGTGGATCCGAGGACGCCTCCACCTCGGCACAGGTCGCCTCCGGGGAGCTGCACGAGGTCAGCATCGGGTACTTCCCCCTGGTGCACACCTCGACCATCGTCAACGCCGACGAGGCTGGCTATCTGGAGGAGTCGGGCATCGACGCCGAGCTGGTCCAGACCCAGGGCGGTGCGGCCGCCATCCCCGCGCTGGCCTCCGGGAACGTGGACGTCACCTACGCGAACTACACCTCGGCGTTGCTGGCGGCACAGCAGGGGCTGCCGATCGTGCTGATCGCGGGCAACGACGTCGGCGCGGACGACCACGGGATCTACGTGGACCCCGCCTCCGGGATCGAGGGGATCGCGGACCTGAGGGGCAAGAGCTTCGCGGTGAACAACCTGCAGAACATCGGCACCGTTGCCCTGTACGCCCAGCTGGAGGAGGCCGGCCTCTCGCCGCAGGACGTGGAGGTGCTGGAGATGCCGTACCCGGATATGGCCGCGGCCGTGCAGAACGGCAACGTCGACGCCATCTGGCAGGTGGAGCCCTTCCAGGCCGTCTCGGAGGCGGCTGGGCTCGTGAAGATCGGCAACCTCTTCGCGGGGCCGGCCGCGGACATGCCCGTCGCCGGGTGGATCACCACCCGGGACTACGCCGAGGCGAACCCCGAGGTCATCACCGGGCTACGCGAGTCCCTGAGCCGGTCCATCGAGGACCTGGACGGCAACCGTGAGGCCTTCGCCGCCCTGGTGCCCGAGTTCACCACCGTCACCGCGGAGGTGGTGCAGGAGATCGACCTGCCCGTCTTCGCCGCCCAGGTGGACGTGGCCAAGGTCCAGGAGGGCGCCGACCTGATGCTCGAGTACAAGCTGATCGACGAGGCCCTGGACGTCCAGGGCGCCACCTACACGGACTGATTGGAGAATCTCCCATGACTGACGCGACCATCACCCAGACTGGCCCTGCTGCATCCACCGCACCGGGGGCCCCTCACGGTGAACGTCCAGTGACCCCCGCCGACGTCCCGGCCCCGCCGCCTGGCGTGGCGGTGGTGGACCATGATCCCTTCTCGGACGCCACCCTGACCAATCCCTATCCGATGCACGAGGCGCTGCGGGAGGCCGGGCCGGTGGCCTGGATTCCGCAGTACGGCGTCTACGCGGTGGCCCGCTATGACGAGGTGGTCCACGTGCTGCAGAACCACGAGATCTTCGTCTCCGGGCGAGGCGTGGGGCTGGCGGACTACCAGAAGAACAAGCCGTGGCGGCCGCCGTCGTTGTTGCTGGAGGCGGACCCGCCCCAGCACACCAGGGCGCGCAAGGTCGCCACCTCCGTGTTCAACCCCAAGACCATGCGCCAGATCCGGGACGAGTTCCAGCAGACGGCGAACCGGATGGTGGACGCCCTGTTCGCCGAGGGGGACACCGTGGAGATCGACGGGGTGGCCGACCTCGCGGCGGCCTATCCGCTGTCCGTCTTCCCGGACTTCATCGGGTTGTCCGCGGAGGGCCGGGAGAACCTGCTGCCCTACGGCAACATGGCCTTCAACGCCTTCGGTCCGCCGAACCGGCTCTTCGAGCAGGCCATGGTGGACGGCGGCAAGGCGACCCCGTGGATCGCCGAGCAGTGCGTGGTCGGGACCCCCCAGGCGGGACGTTTCGGCGCCACCCTGCATGAGAAGGCGGCCGAGGCCGGGCTCGACGAGGACGAGGCCGCGCGGCTGCTGCGGTCCTTCCTGACCGCGGGCGTGGACACCACCGTGCATGGGATCGGTGCGGCCCTGCGGGAACTGGCAGAGCACCCCGAGCAGTGGGCGCTGCTGCGGGAAGACCCGTCCAAGGCGCGCGTGGCCTTCGACGAGACCGTCCGTTTCGTCTCCCCGGTGCAGACCTTCTTCCGCACGGTCAACGAGGACACCGAGGTCTCCGGGGTGTCCCTGCCGGAGGGCTCCAAGGTGCTGATGTTCCTGGCCGCCGCCAACCGGGACCCCCGCCACTGGGAGGACCCGGACACCTTCGACCTCACCCGCCAGGCCTCCGGGCACGTGGGCTTCGGGTTCGGCATCCACTCCTGCGTCGGCCAGATCATGGCCCGGCTCGAGGGGGAGTGCCTGCTCGGCGCGCTGGCCCGCAAGGTCGCCACGATCGAGGTGGTCGGGGAGCCGACGCTGCAGCTGAACAACACCCTGCGCGGCTGGGAGCGGCTGCCCCTGCGGCTCACCGCGGCCTGATCCCTCACTCACGCGCAACTGGCGGTCAGATCCGGACCGATTCTCGTGGTTACCCCTCGAGAGTAAGTGGGCCGGATCTGACCGCCAGTTCTGGTTGGGGGCGGGTTACTTCAGGACGTCCACCACGAGTCCGTCGAGGCCGGCTGCCGCGTCATCGATGATGCCGGCCTCCTCGGTGGCCTGGGCGCCGCGCTGCATGGCCTGCTCGGGGAAGCCCCAGCCGAACTTCGTGAGGATCATCGACTCCGCGGTCTCGGGGTCGATCTCTGTGAAGTTGGACAGCTCGGTGCGGAACTCGTCGGGGTGCGCCGTGGCGTACTCCTGTGACTGCTTCACGACCTCCACGAAGTCCTTGATGTACTGCGGATCCTCGGCCCACTTCTGCTCCGAGGTCAGGTAGACGGCGGTGACGAACTCGGGGTCCACGTCGATGTACGGATCCGCGATCAAGCGGTGGCCGGCGTCCTTGGCGTTGCCGAGGAAGGGCTCCGAGGTGGAGATGGCGTCCACCGCACCCCGCTCCAGGGCGGGCTGCATGTCCGGCAGGGGCAGTTCCAGGAACTGGACCAGGTCCGGGTCTCCGCCGGCCTTCTTGACGGACTGGCGGATGGCGGCCTCATGCAGGCCCTTGACCGCGTTGACGGCCACGGACTTGCCCTCGAGGTCACCGGCGTCCTGGATCTCCGAGTCCACCGGGACCACGACCCCGCCGTGGTCGGCCCCGGGCTCCCCGGTGGTGCGTCCGCCCTCGGCTACCGCGATCACGGGCAGCCCCGTCTCGCGGGCTTGGAAGGCGTTCACGCTGCCGGTGTAGACCACGTCGTACTGGTCCTGCAGCAGGGCCGGGATCGAGATCGAGCTGCCGGGGGTGAACTGGATGTCGATCGTCAGGCCCTTCTCCGCGAAGAACCCCTTCTCCTCACCGAGGTAGATGGCCGCGACGTCCACCACGGGGACGGCGGCCACGCGGACCTCCCTCAGATCGCCCTCGGCCGTGCCGCCTGCGGTCTCGGTGGCCGAGCCGGACTTGCTGCCTGCCGCAGCGGCGTCCGAGGACGCCGTGCCGGAGGGGGCGCCGGAGCCACAGCCGGTCAACAGCAGCAGTGAGGCGGCGGTGGCGGCGAGCGCCGCGGGGATTCTCTTCACAATGACCTGCCTGGGGGAGTCGGTGGGTGCGGGATGCGGACTCGGGGAACACATCACCACCTTGCGAGTTGCAATTGCAACGAGTGTGGCATGTCACCTACGATCCGACAAGTACCCCCACACCAGAGGTCGGGTGTGCAGACGGATGGAATCAGGAGTTGTCATGCGAGGACGGGGCCGGGTCCAGGGAGGAGGGGTGGTTCATCAATGGGATGTTCTCGTACATCCGCCGCAGGAAGGACTGCAGCTGCGTCCTCTCCTCTGCCGAGAACCCGTGCACCATCAGCTCGGCCCGTTCAAGGGCCACTGGCAGCACGGCGTCGTGCACCCGGGCGCCCGCGGCCGTCAGGTACAGGCGACGCCGGGAGCCGTCCTGCTCCCAACAGATCAACTCCTTGTCCCGCAGGCGCTGCAGGCGCCGGCTGACCACGGACTTGTCCAGGGCCACCTGCTCCGTGATGTCCACGGCCTGGCACCCCGGCCGGTTGGACAGGGTGGAGAGGATGGCGAAGTCGGGGGAGGTCACGCCGAAGCGCTCGTTGTAGATCCGGGACCCGCCCCAGACGTGCGCGTTGTCCACCAGGGACAGGTAGGCCGGGGTGAAGCTCTCCCGGTCGATCGTGTGATCGAGCGGGGTACGGATCGGTTCGGGGGGCGTCATGAGCCCCATCCAACCATTGGAAATGACCAGCTCAGTCAAGATCAGAGGCGAAGGACAACATGAAGAAGCTCATCAACAATCCGCGGCACGTCGTGGTCGAGTCCCTGACCGGTCTGGTCCGGCTGAATCCGCGGCTGCGGCTGCTGGAGGGCACCGGCACCGTGGTGGCCGCCGAGGCCGCCCGCGGCACTGTGGCGGTCCTCTCGGGCGGCGGCGCCGGCCATGAGCCCGCGCACGCCGGCTACGTGGGCCCCGGCATGCTCACCGGTGCCGTCTCCGGGGAGGTCTTCACCTCGCCCTCGGTGGACGACGTGTTGGTGGGGATCCGTGCGGTAGACGCCGGGGCCGGCGTCGTGCTGGTGGTCAAGAACTACACGGGAGACCGGCTGAACTTCGGACTGGCGGCGGAGCTGGCGCGAGCTGACGGGATTGAGGTCCGGATGGTCGTTGTGGCGGACGACGTGGCCCTGACCGGCACCTCCGGCCACGCGGGGGAGCGGGGCATCGCCGGAACCGTGCTGGTCCACAAGGTGGCCGGTGCCGCCGCTGCCGCCGGGCGTGACCTGGACGCCGTGGCAGGGGCCGCGCAGCGTGCCGCCGACGCGCTGTCCACCATGGGCGTGGCCCTGGGCTCCTGCACCGTCCCGGCCGCCGGGACGCCCAGCTTCGAGCTGGGCCACGATGAGGTCGAGTGGGGGCTGGGCATCCACGGCGAGCAGGGCGTGGAGCGCTCGGCGGTCGCCTCGGCCGAGGCCACGGTGGACCGTCTGCTCTCCGCCTGCCTGGCCGCGGGGCGGATTCCCGACGGCGGCCGGGCGGCCCTGCTGGTCAACAACCTGGGCGGCAGCTCGGCCATGGAGATCACGCTCGTGGCCGACGCCGCACTGACCTGGCTGCAGTCACGCGGTATCACCGTGGAGCGGGCCTGGGCCGGCGCGTTCCTGACCGCGATGGAGATGGAGGGCGTCTCCCTGTCCCTGCTGGCCGTGGACGACGAGCTGGTCCATCTGCTCGACGCCCCCGTGCAGACCTCCGCCTGGCCCGCCGTCTCCGGGCGTGTCAACACCGAGCCGTACCTGCCCGCGCCGGAGGCCGAGGTGATTCCCGTCGAGGGTCCCGCGTTGGCCGGACCGGGCCGCACCGTCCTGGACCGGGTGCTGACCGCCCTGCAGGACGCCGAGCCCGAGCTGACCGAGATGGATCAGAGGGTGGGCGACGGCGACCTCGGCCACAGCCTGGACCGGGGTGCCCGTGCGGTCCGGGAGGAGGCTGCGGACCAGCCGGCGCGGCCGGATCTGGTGTTGCGCCGGATGTCCGCGACGGCCCGCCGGAGTATCGGCGGGACCTCGGGGCCGTTGTACGCGGTCTTCCTGCTCAAGGCCTCCGAGGCGCTCGCCGGCATCGCGACCCCCACGGTGGCGGACTGGGCCCGGGCCCTGGCCGAGGGGCAGCAGGGCATCCAAGACCTCGGGGGCGCCCAGCAGGGGGACCGGACCATGCTCGATGCGCTGGCTCCCGCCGCACGGGCGCTCGCCGACGCTGCGGACATCCCGTTGGGTCAGGCCCTGAGCGCTGCCGCCGAGGCGGCGCGTGCCGGGGCCGAGGCCACCGCGGACATGGCACCCCGTCGGGGCCGGTCCAGCTACGCCGGGGACCGGGTCAAGGGCCACCTGGATCCGGGCGCGTGGGCCGTGTACCTGTGGTTAGAGGCGGCTGCGGGGGCACTGGAAGCCGGCGACTGAGCTTGCTGACTTCCGTCTGGGCCGGGGTGGCTGCTGTGCTCGGGCGCGTGGCCACAGAGTGTGTCCACAGGGTGTCAACAGATCGGCTGGCAGTCCTTTACGGTGTCCGGGTCACGGCTTAGAGTAGTACACATGTTCGAAGACGCGGATCGTACTCCAGGGGTCACCTCCCTGGACGGGGGTGCGCCCGCGGATGCCCTGACCATCATCGGGCTGCGTGAGGTGCTGGACGGCATGGTCCCGGCAGCCTCCGTGGCCGCGCTCGGGGCCAACAGCACCCCGGGTACCAGCCCTGCCGGTGGTGTGGGTGATCGGTTTGCCGGAGCTCGCTTCGGACCCAGCGAACATGAGTTGGCGGTGCTGAGGCGTGAGGCCGAGGCCATCAACCGCATCCGCGTCCTTGAAGACCTCAAAGCCGCCTGCGCCGCCGCCCAGGCCCGCGAAACCGCAGCCCTCCACCAGCACCGGATCCTCGATGAGACCGCCCGCGGCATCCCCGCCTCCCGCCGTGGGCTCGGACTGGGCTCCGAGATCGGCCTGGCCCGTCGCCAGAGTCCACACCGCGGCAGCAACCACCTGCGGCAAGCCCGCCACCTCACCGAAGACCTGCCGCACACGCTCACCGCCCTGCAAACAGGTCAGATCAGCGAGGAACACGCCGCCACCGTGGAACGCCACACCCACTGGCTGCCCGCCCCGGCCCGCCGCCACGTCGACGCCGTCTTGGCCGAGCGGCTGCCGGGTCTGGGGATCCGTGAACTCACCCGCCAGGTCCAGGCCCTGGCCCACCAGCAGGACCCCGAGGCCGCCGCCGAACAGTACGACCACGCGGTCACCGGCCGGCATGTGCGCATCAAACCGGCAGAACATGGGATGGCCTACCTCACCGCCCTACTACCCGCGCTCGAGGCGGCAGCCTGCTTCAACGCCCTCACCGGTCAGGCCGCCACCACCGTGGCCTCCGGAGAAGCCGGCGGACGCAGCCCCCAACAGGTCCTGGCCGATCGCTTCGTCGAACGCCTCACCGGCCGCAGCCCCGATGAGCCCTCCCCCGTGGAGATCCAACTCATCATGACGGACACCGCCCTGCTCGGTGCCGGCAACGACGCCGCCTGGATCCCCGGCCACGGACCCCTCCCCGCCGCCGCCGCCCGCACACTCCTCACCGACGGCACCGCACACCCCGCAGACCCCGACCCACGCCGGGAGGCCGAGGCCCGCGTGTTCCTGCGCCGGCTCTACACCTGCCCCGAGACCGGACAACTGGTGGCGATGGAATCCGACCGCCGGGAGTTCACCGGAAAACTCCGCCAGATGATCATGCTCCGAGACGACACCTGCCGCACCCCGTACTGCGGGTCACCCATCCGGCACGTCGACCACGCCACCCCCTACCGGGACGGTGGGCCCACCAGCTACGCCAACGGCTCCGGACTCTGCGAACGCTGCAACTACACCAAAGAACACCCCGGCTGGAAACACCAGGCCACACCCCACAACCTCGACGTCACCACCCCCACCGGCCACCACTACACCAACCGAGCCCGACCCCTCACCGCCCCACCCGACGCACCAGAAACCACAGGCCCGCAGGTGACCCCTGACGACCGCGCCCCTGGACCTCAGCCTGCACGTGGTCAACGCGCCGTGCCGTGCGCCACGGACGCCACCACGGTCACGATGAGACTGTCGTCGGACTCAACGGATGTTGCGACGTATGGCCAGGCACCGCAGCGCCGATGCATGGACCTGGCCTGGTCCGGTGCGCACCTGGGGGCGCACGGTATGCAGGTGGAGTACGCGCGGGCCGCCTAGCAGGTCTCCACGGTCTGCATAGCCTGGCTGTGGATCTCTACTTCATGGTGACCCGCATCGGCATGGAGGAGTAGCCACGCAGCCAGTGGTTGATCTTGCGGACCGGCTCGGCCGTGACCTCGAAGGACTTCACCTGGGTGGCGAAGGCGGTCAGCAGGCTCTCGGCCTCCATGCGGGCCATCATCTGGCCCACGCAGGCGTGGATGCCATAGCCGAAGGCTGAGTGGCCCCGGACGTCCCGGGTGATGTCGAAGGACTCCGGATTCTCCCATCGGCGGGGATCACGGTTTGCCGCGGAGAGGCAGTTGACGATCTTCTGTTCCGGCTCGAGCACCACGCCGCCGAGCTCGGTGCGGGTTCCCACGGTGCGGCCGATGTAAGGGCTCGGGGCGTAGCAGCGCAGGGTCTCCTCGAAGACGGTGCGGGCCAGGGAGGGGTCCGCGCGCAGGGCCTCCCATGCTCCGGGGTTGCGGGAGAGGGCCAGCAGGGCGTTGCCGATGCCGAGCATGGTGGTGTCCAGCCCGGCGGAGAGGAAGGTCCTCACGAGGAGCCCGGCCGTCTCCTCCGTGATAGTCCCGGCGTCTGCAGCCGCGAAGAACTTGCCGGCCAGCTTGGACTCGTCCAGGTTCTCCCGGCGCATCTGCCACTCCACGTACTCCTGCGCCTCAGTGGCCTGAAGGACGGCGTTCTCATAGAGTGCGGTGTCCCGAGGCCCCATGGCCATGAAGTTCAGGTTGGCATACGTGAGCAGGTGCCGCCGTCCCTCCGGGGCCAGGCCGATGGCGTCCGGCAGCACCTGCAGGGGGTAGGCCTCCGCGAGATCCGTGACGGCGTCGAACTCTCCCCGTCCGCAGACCTCCGCCACCACGTCATGTGCCACGGCCTGGAAATCGTCCTTGAGCTGCTTGACCACCTTGAGGGAGAGCGCGGAGTTCATCAGCTTGCGCGTCACGGTGTGCTGGGGCTGGTCCTGTTCGAGAATCGCGCTCGGCTTGCGCCAGTTGTCCGTCAGGGCGGTGTTGGCCAGGCCGGTGCCGTGGGAGGAGATGAAGGTCTCCTGGTCCAAGAAGATCTCCTGGACCAGGTCCGCGCGTCCAGTGGCCCAGATGCCGTGGCTCTCCAGCCACACCACCGGCCCCGCCTCACGGATGGCGTCCTCCACCGGGAAGGGGTCCTGCAGCGAGGGGACGGAGAAGGGATCCAAGTCCAGGCTGGGGGCGCCGGCGGGTGCTCCGGGTGCGGTCGTGGTCATGGTGCTCTCCTGCGGATCGGACTCGAACGGACCTAAGTTGCTATTGCAACCTATCGTGTCACGGGTCGCGTCGGCAGGCAACCGCCTCGTCCGACAGTGTGGTTGCTACAGCGGCACGGGGCCCGGAAGGTGCTCATCCCAGCCCCGTACCGCTACAGCATCGCGGTGGGAGCTACTCCGTCTCTGCGTGCAGGCTCCGGTCCTTCGACTCGGCCATGAACAGCACCGTCACGAGGCTGACGACCGCCAGGGCCATCAGGTAACCGATCACCAGTGTCAGGTTCTGGCCGCCATAGAGGCTGGCGAGGACCAGTGGCGTGAATCCTCCGCCGATCAGGGTGGCGATCTGGTATCCCAAGGAGGCTCCCGTATAGCGGTCCTTGGTGCCGAATCGCTCGGCGATGAAGGCGGCCATCGGCCCGTACATGATGGTCTGCACCACGATGCCCAGGGTGAACCCGAGGAAGACCAGCAGCATGCTGTTCTGCCCCACGAGGAACATCACCGCCGGGATGACCAGGATGAAGAGCGCATTGCCGATGATCAGCAGAGGTCGCCGACCAGTGCGGTCGGAGAGGCGCCCCATGAGCAGGGTCGTGGCGATCGAGATGATGCCCGCCCCGGCGAACGCCAGCATGACCTGGGGCTGGGGGTTGCCCGCCGCCACGGAGTAGGAGATGGCGAACGTGGAGAGCAGGGTCTGCAGGGCGAAGGCGGACACCGAGGCCAGGATGACGAGGATGAGAGTCCTGGGGCGCCGCAACACCTCGAACAGCGGGATGCGTTGCTTGGCACCTGCGGCAGTCTCCTGCTCGAGTTTCTGCTGGGCCTCGAGGAAGACGGGACTCTCGGTGACCTTCGCACGGACGAAGAGGCCGAGCAGGAGTAGGACGAACGAGAGGAGGAAGGGTACGCGCCACCCCCAGGACAGGAACTGTTCTTGAGGCATCGTGGAGAATCCGCTCATGACCAAGAGGCCGAGTACAGAACCTGACGGGGCGCCGGCGTTGACGAAGGATGCAGCAAATCCCCGTGACTTCTGGTCCGAGTGTTCCAAGGCCATGAGGGCGGCGCCGCCCCACTCCCCGCCGACGGCGATTCCCTGCAGGACGCGTAGGCAGACCAGGATGACGGCACCCCAGGGGCCGATGACACTGGCATCCGGGACCAGCCCGATGGCGGTGGATGCCAGCCCCATGATCATCATGGAGGCGACGAGTAGCTTCTTGCGGCCCCATCGGTCACCGAGGTGCCCGAAGATGACGCCGCCCAGGGGGCGCGCGATGTAGCCGGCCGCGAAGGTGCCGAAGGAGGCGATGGTGCCGGCCCAGGGGTCTAGGCCGGAGAAGAACACGGGCGCGAAGACGACGGCGGAGGCCGTCGCGTACAGCAGGAAATCGTAGAACTCGATCGTAGTACCCAGGTAACTGGACGCGATGACGAGGCGGCGCTCCTTGGGGGCGGTCGGCGCTGTGCCGCGCGACGCCTCCGATTCGACGGTGGAGTGGGTCATGGGGTGCTCTTTCTTGGTGGGGGTCGTTGCAGAGTTCGGGTGGGGAGGGGTCACCAGGCGACCGTCAGGGACGTCATTCCGCGGAAGACCCAGCCGTTCCAGATCTCGGGACGGTCGGTGTCCTGGTGCAGGTCCGGCAGGCGTTCGTAGAGCCGCGGGATCGCGATGCGGCCGATGGAGGACTGGGCGGCCCACTTGCCGGCGCACTGGTGCACGCCGCGACCGAAGGCCAGGGATGCCGTCGTGCTTCGCTGGATGGAGAAGTCATCCGGTTCCGGAAAGCGGCTCTCATCACGGTTGCCGGAGGCCAGCAAGGCACCAACCTGCGCTCCCGACGGGATGGTGATCCCCTCGAACTCACCCTCGGAAACGGTTTCTCGGGTGATCATGCCGATCGGCGTGTACTTGCGTACTGCTTCGTTGAAGATCGTGTCCCACAGCGATAGGTCCCTGCGTGCGGCGTCCAGTATTGCGGGGTTGCGGCTGAGCTCGTAGACGATGTTGGTGATCATGTGCTGGGGCTCATTGATCCCGCCGGAGATCGTCAGCTTGACGTTGCTCCGAACGGCATCCTCGGAAAGTCCGCCGGCCAGCATGGCGGAGGTGATGGAGGCGTCGGGATGCGCGCGGAGTCGCGGGATGGCCTCGTCTAGGGCCGCATCGCATTCGGCCCGGGATGTCTCGCAGCGCAACCAGATATCCGGGTTGTCCGTGACGTTGCCGGAACCGGCGATGAAGTCCAGACTCCATCGCGCAATGTCCAGAGGGTCAACGCCGTGCATGCCGAGCATGTCGATAAGGTTCTGGCCGGCGAGGGGCATGGCGAAATCGGTGTTGAGGTCTGCTCCTGAACCGATCTCCTCGAGCCGTTCGAGGTAGGTCTCAGCGTTCCGCTCGAAGAGGGCGTTCCAGGATTCCTTGATGTTCCGTGGCCGGAGGGGCCGGTTCATGGCCTGGCGTTCGGCGGCGTGGTCCGGGTCGTCCTTGCGGATGAGGGGGCGTCCCCCCAGAGCCTTGACCATGGCAGCGCCCTCGACGTGGGAGCTGAAGATCTCCGGGTGGTTCTCCACGTAGGTGCAGGCGTCGAACGTGGTGAACAAGATCTTGTTGATGGCTGGAGCCCAGACGACCGGTGCCGTCCTTCGGAGGGCTCGGTAGACGGGATACGGATCGGCGGCCAGTACTGAGGGGTCGAGGTCGACCACCGGCGGGGCGGAGACATTCTGGGCTGGATGGGTGACGGTCACGAGGTCCTCCTTCGAGGGGAGCGGTTCGAAACTGACTATGACTCGTGTCACACTGATAATGATGCGAAGTTTGAATGATTCGAATTAGAGGGAGTGGTATGGCTCGAAGGTCTGACGGAATGTCTGCCGTGGCGCGGATGTGTATGGTCCTTGAGGCCTTCACGCCGGACGACTCGAGCCTGACCCTGACGGAGATCGCGCGACGATCGCAGATGCCGGTCACCACGGTCCACTCCATCACTCGTCAATTGGTGGATGAGGGGTTGCTCGAACGCATGGACCAGGGGTACGTGCTCGGGGTCCGACTCTGGGAGCTCGCCATTCGCGCCCCCGGGACCTTCGGACTCCGGGAGGCGGCCATGGCGCCCATGGAGCAAGCGCACGCGGAGATCCGGCACCACGTCCAGCTGAGCATTCTGGCGGGGTATGAGTCGCTTTACATCGAGAGGTTGTCCTGGTCCGGGTCGGTCGTGAACTTCACCGAGGTGGGCGGGCGATTGCCGTGGTACGTGACTTCCAGTGGGATTCTCCTGGCCTCTTTCGCGGACGGGCCCGCCAGGGACGGGTACGTCACCTCGTTGCGTCCGTCCCAGCCGCCGGCGCCGGATCTGAGTGCCGCCGCTATGGAACGGCTCATGACCTCCGCCAGAACCCGGGGATTCTTGGTGACAGAGGGGTTCATTCACCCCGAAGCCACGGCGGTCGCCGTGCCGGTCTTCGCCCCGTGGCGGGCTCCGGTAGCCGCGTTGGCCGCTGTGGTTCCGGCCGGCGAGTCCAAGCTGGAAGCCGTGGTCGGATCCCTGCGGCGGGCCGCCCGGCTCGCGGGTGATCGGCTCGAGGGGACACTGACCCGAGGCCGGCCCTAGCGCAATCTTCCCTCGCCAGATCACCCCAAGGGCGCGTGCCTCCGCCGCCAAGCGTCGATGGCGTTGATGTGCGGGGTGAACCGCTCCCGGGTGAAAGTCACCAGCTCGGTCACCCGGCGAGGGGGCCGGCGGCGTTCCACGGGGCTGAGCCAGGCCACGTGCACGCTCACGTCCTCCGCGTCCACGTCGAAGGGGACCTCCACCACGGGGTGGCCGTCCACGGTCCACGTCGAGGCGTCCGGCTGGACCAGCGTGGCGATCCCGAGCCGGGCGCCCACCAGGGCGCGGGTCAGGGGCAGGGAGGAGGTCACCCAGGCGATGCGTGGATCCTGCTCCGTGATGCCCAGGACGCGCAGGGTGTTGGCCTTGCTCGGGGTGTTGCCGAGCAGGATCAGCGGCTCGCCCTCGATGTCCGCGACCGTGAGGCGTGACCGGCCGGCCAGGCGGTGGCCGGCCGGCAGCAGGACGTGGGGTGCGCGTTGCAGGATGAGCTCGTGGCTGATCTCGGCCGGGACATCGTGCGGGTAGGTGAATCCCACGTCGATGGCCCCGGACTGCAGTCCGGTCATCAGTCCGGAATGGTCCGTCTCCACGAAGGACAGCTCCACCAGCGGGTGTGCCTCGGCGAAGTCCGTGAGGATCATGGGCAGGATGTAGGGCGCCAGCGTGTCATAGACCCCCACGGTGAGCGGGCCGCGCAACTGCCCGTCCCGCTCCTGCAGGATCCGGCCGGCCTCCAGGGCGGTCCGCAGGACGATGGCCGATTCCCGGTGCAGCTGACGCCCGGCCGCCGTGGGCCACGCGCCCTGGGCCTTGCGGCGGACCAGGAGGCGTTGACCGACCTGCCGCTCGAGCTCATCGATCGCGGAGGACACCGAGGATTGCGCCGTGGTCAGCTCCCGCGCCGCCGCAGACAGGGAACCGGTGCGCACCACAGCGTCGAAGATCTCCAGCTGGCGCAGGGTGAAGGGCAGGGCCATGGCGTCCTTTATCGAGAGAAGCGATGTTGATTGTCTAATCTTCCCCTTTGCCTCGATGTGGTGTCCAGCACAGGATGGAGGCAGCTCATCACCCCGAACCCTTGAACCCAGGAGCACCGCATGCCCACCATCACCTTCCACCACTCCGATGGAGACACCCAGGTCCTGGAGCTGGAGAAGCCCGAGCGCATCATGCAGGCGGCCCTGAAGAACAGCGTCCCCGGGATCGTCGGCGAATGCGGCGGCCAGGCCATGTGCGCCACGTGCCACGTCTACGTACGCGAGGAATACCTCGAGGCCCTGCCGGAGATCGGCGACGACGAGGAGGAGATGCTGGAGGTCACCGCCTCCGAGCGTGACCCGCAGCGTAGCCGGCTGGGCTGCCAGATCGAGGTCGGCGCCCCCGGGCTGGAGTCCATCGAGGTCGACGTCCCGGAAGAGCAGGTCTGAGCAATGACGAACCCCCCAGGAACCGTCATCATCGGCGGAGGTCAGGCCGGACTGCAGGCCGCCGCATCCCTGCGCGAGGGCGGCTACGCCGGCCCCGTGACCATCGTGGCCGAGGAGCCCGGCCAGCCCTATCAGCGCCCGCCGCTGTCCAAGGACTTCCTCAAGGCCGCTGAGAACGGCTCCACCGCAGAGCCCCTGCCGCTGCGCGGACCGTCCTTCTTCGCCAAGCAGGACCTCGAGTTGCGTACCGGCACCGCCGCCACGGGCGTGGACCGGCAGGCTCGGACCGTCACCCTCGCGGACGGCACGGTGCTGCCCTATACCTCGCTGATCTTCGCCACCGGTGCCCGCAACCGCGAGCTGCCCACCCCGGGCATCGACCTGCCCGGCATCCACGGCCTGCGCACCCTGGCCGACGCCGAACAGCTCGGCGCCGCATTGGGCACCGCACGGAACGTGGTGGTGGTCGGGGCCGGGTTCATCGGCCTGGAGTTCGCCGCGGCGGCGCTCGCCCGCGGCTGTCACGTCACGGTCCTCGAGTTCGCCCCGCGCCCCATGGGCCGGGCGCTGACCCCCCTGCTGGGGGACTGGTTCGCCGACGCGCACCGGCAGTTGGGTCTGGACCTGCGGCTGAACGAGGGCATCGCCGCCTTCGAGGCCGGCGACGACGGCCGGGTCGGCTTCGCGATCTCGACCACCGGGGACCGGTACCCGGCAGATCTGGTGGTGGCCGGCGTCGGGGTCCAACCCAATGACCAGCTGGCCGCCGAGGCCGGACTCGAGGTGGCCAACGGGATCGTGGTGGACGCGAACCTGCGCACCGCGGACCCGGATATCTATGCGATCGGGGACTGCGCGAACTTCCCCTGCGAGCACGCCGGCGGGCCGTTCCGTCTGGAATCGGTGCAGAACGCCACCGACCACGCCCGCCATGTGGCCCAGGTGATCCTCGGGGAGGACGGACCGTACCGGGAGCTGCCGTGGTTCTGGTCCACCCAGGGCCCGTTCCGGCTGCAGATGGCCAACATCGTGCGAGCGGACGACGAGACGGTGGTGGTGGGGGATCCGGATCCGGCGAACCCGAAGTTCTCGGTGTTCTGCTTCCGTGACGGCATCCTGGCCGCAGTGGAATCCGTGAACCACCCGGCCGACCACCTCTCAGCGCGGAAGATCCTCGCCGCCGGCCTGCAGATCACCCGCGAGGAGGCGCTCGCCGAGGGCTTCTCCCTGCGCGCCGCCTACAAGGAGCGGATGGCGCTCGCGCCGGTGTGATCTCTTAAAGATCTGAAGGTCGATGGGTGACCCGACATCCAGGAAATCCGGGACATCGGGTCACCCATCGACCTTCAGTTGTTGGGGTCAGGCCTTGGAGAGGCCCAGGGCGTGGGGTTCCATGAAGTTGCGGAGGCCGATGGGGCCCATCTCGCGGCCGATGCCGGACTGCTTGACGCCACCGAACGGGGCGCGCTGGTCCAGGAACGGTGCTCCGTGGGTGTTGTGGAAGATGTACCCGGCCTCCAGGCGTGAGCCCACGGACCGCGCGGTCTCCTCGTCGGAGGTCCACACCGAGTTGCACAGGCCGTACGGGGTGTCGTTCACCATCCGGATGCCGTCCTCCACGTCATCGAAGGTGATGACCGGGATGGTCGGGCCGAACTGCTCCTCCGTGACCACGCGCAGGGAGGGATCCGGGTCCAGGACCAACGAGGGCCGGATGAAGTTCCCCTCTGCCCAGTCGCCGCCGGGCAGTTCTCCGAACTCGCGGACGTCCGCACCGGAGTCCTTGGCCTCCTGGACGAGGTCGGTGACGAACTGCAGCTGGGCCTTCTGGTGGAACGGGCCCATGGTGGTGGAGGGGTCCGTGGCCGGGCCGAGCTTCACGTTCTCCAGTCGCTGGGTCAGTTCGGAGACCAGTTCCTCCTTCTTCGAGGAGTGGACGTAGATCCGTTTGGCGTTCATGCAGATCTGCCCCGTGGAGGCATAGATCCCGCCGAACAGTGCGTCCAGGTTCTCCTCGGTGAACTCGGCGTCCTCCAGGATGAGCACGGCGTCATTGCCGCCGAGCTCCAGGGTGACATTGGTCAGTGACTGCGCGGCCATGGACATGATGCGTTTGCCGCCGCCCACGGAGCCGGTGAAGCAGACCTTGGCCACATCCTCGTTGGAGACCAACGCCTCGCCGATCTCGGCGTCCTCGCCCGTGACCACGTTGAGCACGCCGGCGGGCAGCTTCTCCGCGAAGCGCTGGACGGCGCGGGTGGTGGCCAGCGGGCAGGACGGCGGTGGCTTGACGACGACGGTGTTCCCGGCCATCAGGGCGTAGGGCAGGGCCGCGCCGAGGATGGCGATCGGCCAGTTGAACGGGACGATGATGGTCACCACGCCCATGGGCTTGTAGGAGACGATCGTCTCGGTGGGCGGGCCGGGTAGGGTCTCGGTGGCGTCCACGATGTCGGCCAGGCCGATCGCCAGATCAGTGCGCTGCACCAGGCCCATGTGGTCACCGATGGACTCGCCCACGATCTTGCCGTTCTCCGCGGAGAGGATGGCGGCGTCAGCCTCGACGTCAGCGGCCACGGTCGCGTTGGCCTCTGTCAGCAGGGCGCCACGCTCAGCGGGGGAGAGGGCGGCCCAGGCGGGGAATGCGTCCTTGGCGGCGGCCACGGCGGCCAGGGCCTGGTCCCGGGTGGCGGCCGCAGCGTAGCCCACGGTCTCGGAGGGCTTGGCCGGGTTGGTGATGGTCAGGCTCTTCTCCGTGGAGTGCTCCTGGCCCCCGTAGTAGAGGGGGGTGCTGGGCAGGCCCTGCGAAGCAGCGCCCCCAGTCTGGGTGACGGTGCTGGTGTCAGTCATGATGCCTCTTTCAGGGATAGTGAATGCGGCTGAGGAGACGTGAATATCCATCAGGATCGGGGCGAATACGCATATTCTGCGGTGAGACGGGATGGTCCGTGACTGGATGCCGAGAGGCGTGATTCACATCACTCTGATCATAGTGAACCAAAGGGGCCGGGGGCGCGTCAAGGATGCGCGCACGGCTGGCTCGAGAACCGCCACGACCTGCGGCCCGGCGAGAGGATTGAATCCTGAAGTGCCATGTCAGACGACATTTCAGCCTGTTAGCGCAAAAATGAGGGAAATAGGGCTTTACCTTCGTTGCGCTGGGGTCTACTGTCTCATGGAGATATAGATCACTTCCCAGCAAAGTCGCTGGGCAACCGCGATTTCTTTGGGAGATCCCATGACCTCAACCATCACCCGGCCGGAGACCAGCGTCGCCGAGCTGGAAGACCTCTCCTACGAGCTGCGGGAGAAATTGCTCCTTCTTTGTGGCGAATACAATGGCGCCGTCCACATTGGTGGAGACCTTTCCTGCGCCGATATATTGACGTTGTTGTTCCAGTACGGAATGCACGTTGATCCGCAGGACCTGAGCAACCCGGAGCGTGACCGCTTCGTGCTCAGCAAGGGCCACGCCGCCGTCTGCATGTATATCACCATGGCCATCCGCGGCTTCTTCGACTACCGCGAAATCGTGGACACCTACGGCCAGCTCGACTCCGCCTACGGGATGCACCCGTGCAAGGTTCAGCTGCCCGGCGTGGAGGTCTCCACCGGCTCCCTGGGCCACGGGCTTCCGCTGGCCACCGGCATGGCCCTGCACGCCCGGCGCAACGGCATGGACCACCGCGTCTTCACCCTGATGGGGGACGGCGAGACGGGCGAGGGCTCGGTCTGGGAGGCCGCGCTGGCCGCCAACAGCAACAACCTCGGCAACCTGGTGGCCTTCATCGACCGCAACCGCCAGCTGATGACGAGCTTCGCCGAGGAGCGCGTGAAGCTCGAGCCCTACCCGGACAAGTGGCGGGCCTTCGGGTGGAGCGTGATCGAGGTGGACGGCCATGACATGGGCGCCCTCGTGGGGGCCTTCGACTCCCTGCCGGCCCCGGACTCGGACACCCCCACGGTGATCATCTGCGACACGGTCAAGGGCAAGGGCGTGGACTTCATGGAGGCCAACCTCGCGTGGCACGCCGGCTCCCTCAACGAAACCGACCTGCAGCGGGCCCTGGCCTCGCTGGCCCACGGACGAAAGGCGGCCTGAGCATGACCAGCACATCCTCCAGTGCAGCAAGCACAGAAGAGACCACCTCCTTCACGTTCGGGGAGTTGCTCTCCTCCCGCACGGTGATCGGCCAGACCCTCAAGGAACTGGGCGAGGAGAATGACAACCTCTGGGTCCTCACCCCGGACATCGGCGCCACGTTGGTGGAGTTCCGGGACGCCTTCCCGGACCGCTTCGTGGACGTCGGCCTCTCGGAGCAGGCCTGCGTCGGCATCGCCGCCGGACTGGCCTACGAGGGCAACATCCCCGTGGTCTCCGGGATGCTGCCCTTCCTGAGCATGCGCGCCCTGGAACAGGTCCGCTCGGACATCTGTTACCCCAACCTGCCCGTGAAGATCGTCGGCACGCACGGAGGGCTCGTCGGCAACGGCGGCTCCACCCACTACGCCGTGGAGGACCTGGGCCTGATGACCTCCCTGGTCAACATGACCGTCACCTCCATCGGTGATCCGCTCATGGTGGGCGAGGTGTTGCGCCAGTCCATGTCCATGACCGGCCCGCTGTACATCCGCCTGGCCGTGGGCAAGAAGGACAAGGTGGTCTACGAGCCCGGCTCCGTCACCATCGAGATCGGCAAGGGCATCACCGCCCGCGAAGGCACGGACCTGACCCTCTTCGCCCACGGCGAGACCGTCTCCCAGGCCCTCGAGGCCGCGGACATCCTGGCCGCCGAGCACGGCATCAACGCCCGCGTGGTGGACATGTTCACCCTCAAGCCGATCGACGCGGACCTCATCCAGCGGTGCGCCGAGGAGACCGGCCGCTTCGTGGTGGTGGAGGACCACCTGGCCTACGGCGGCCTGGCCTCCCAGATCTCAGACGTCATCGTGGACCGCGGCATCCGGCTGGAGGGCTTCCAGCGTCTCGGCATCCCCCAGGTCTTCGCCGGCTTCGGCGAGGACACCGAGCTGCGGGACAAGCACGGCTACGGCCTGCAGGCCACCGTGGATGCGGCACGCGCCATGGTCCAGGGGGTGAGCGCATGACCGCCGTCGAGACCGTTGCGGTCACCAAGATCGGCAGCCTGACAGCGCCCGACGCCGGCCAGCGCGGCTCGATCGGTGTGGTCACCTTCCCCGCGGACCAGGTGGGGCCGGAGGACGTGCGCATCGCCGTGGCCTACGCCGCGATCTGCGGCTCCGACCCGCACCTGGCCGAGGGGTTCTTCGGCACCGACGTGCCGATCGGGCTGGGCCATGAGATCTCCGGCGTGGTGGCCGAGCTCGGCTCGGGTGTCCGCCGCAGGGACCTGAAGGTCGGGGACCGGGTCTCCGGCAACTTCGTCCGGTTCTGCGGCGCCTGCCAACCCTGCCAGGACGGGCGTCAGCAGTTCTGTCAGAACCTGCAGGAGTACAACCGCCCCGGCATGGCCCGCTCCGTGGTCTGGCACGAGTCCCAGGTGTACCGCCTGCCGGAGTCCGTCTCGCTGCTCAAGGGCTGCCTGCTGGAGCCCACGTCCGTGGCCGTGCGGATCGCGGACAAGACGCGGATCCGTCCGGGGGACCGCGTGGCGGTCTGCGGTGGCGGCCCCATCGGCCAGTTGTCCCTGCAGCTCATGCACCGCTACGGCGCCACGGACCTGACCCTCATCGAGCCGATCGCCGAGCGTCGCGAGCTGGCCCGGCGCTTCGGTGCCCGCCATGTGATCGACCCGAACAGCGAATCCCTGGCCGAGCGCAACCGGGAGATCACCGGGGGAGTGGGATTCGACGTCGTGATCGACGCCTCCGGCTCCCGGCACGCGGTGGCCGGACTGCTGGACCTGGCAGCCCCCGGCGGGACCGTGGTCTACGGGGCCATGTACCCGGAGGGGTACGAGCTGCCGCTGAACCTCTCCGACTACCTCTATCGCAAGGAGTTGACGCTGACGGGGGTCTTCGTGTCCCCGTACACGTTCCCGCGGGCCGTGCGGCTGCTGGAGGAGTTGGACCTGGAGCCGTTCCTGCAGTCCGTCTATGACCTGGAGGACGCCGCCGAGGCCTTCGAGACCCACCTGGGTGGGACCCATCCGAAGGTCGTCATCCGATGCAACCGACTGCCGGAGGACACAGGGTCCGGGGCGGGGCAGGCATGAACACCGCCACGGCGGAGCCCCGTGCGCCGCAGACGGAGCGCCTCGCGCTGCAGGCCACCGGGATCTCCAAGAACTTCGACGGTGTGGCCGCCCTGACCGAGGCCCGCCTCGAGGTCCGTCCCGGGGAGATCCACGCCCTGCTGGGGGAGAACGGCGCCGGGAAGTCCACGCTGATCAAGGTGCTCACCGGCGTCCACCAGCCCGACGCCGGCTCGATCGAGTCCGAGGGGACGCCGGTCCAGTTCTCCGGGGTCCGGGACGCGCACCACGCCGGCGTGGTGGCCCTGTACCAGGAGACCTCGATCATCCCCACGATCAGCGTGGCGGAGAACATCCTGCTCGGCGAGCGCACCCCGAGCTCCTCCGGGCTGGTGCGCTGGAGCGAGCTACGCCGCGAGGCGCGGCGCCAGCTGGACCGCCTCAACCAGGGGCATATCCCCCTGCGCCGGCTGGCCGGACGGCTCTCCCCGGTGCAACAGACCATGGTCTCCGTGGCCCGGGCCCTGGCCTCGGACGCCCGGGTGCTCATCCTGGACGAGCCGACGGCGGCCCTGACGGACACGGAGATCAAGGACCTGTTCACCGTGCTGCGCGGACTACGCGCGGACGGGGTCGGGATCGTCTACGTCTCCCACCGCCTGGAGGAGGTCTTCGAACTCTGCGACCGCGTGACCATCATGCGCAACGGCCAGACCATCGTGACCCAGGACGTCGCCGAGATGACCATTGACGAGGTCATCTCCACCATGGTCGGGCGGCCCGCCGAGGACCTGTACCCCGAGCGCGGCACCGCCACGGACCGGGTGGTGCTGAGCGTCCAGGACCTCGGCGGCAACAAGGTGCAGGGGATGGACTTCTCCGCCCATGCCGGCGAGGTCTTGGGCATCGGCGGACTCGCCGGGTCCGGCCGCTCCGAGCTGATGCGACTGCTCGCCGGGGACCAGAAGCGGACGGCCGGGACCATCACGGTGGACGGCAAGCCGCTGCCGGGAACCGGCGGTGTGGGCCGGGCCTTGAGTCACGGGATAGCCCTCGTCCCCGAGGAGCGGCGCTCGCAGGGTGTCTCCCTGGGGGCCTCCATCCAGGACAACATCGCCGGGGCCAACCTGGAGAAGGTCAGCTCAGCCGGGTGGGTGTCCTCCCGCCAGGTCACCGAATTGGCCCGCCGCGGTATGGAGAACCTGCGCGTCAAGGCCCGCAGTCCCCGTCAGGCGGTGGGGCTTCTCTCCGGCGGCAACCAGCAGAAGGTCGTCCTGGCCAAGATGCTGGCCCGGAATCCCCAGGTGCTGCTGCTGGACGAACCCACCCGCGGCATCGATGTGGGCACCAAGGCCGAGATCTACCGCTTGATCCGGCAGCTGGCGGCGCAGGGAACCACCATCATCGCCGTCAGCTCCGAACTCCCCGAACTGATCGGCCTGTCCGATCGGATCCTCATCATGCATGAGGGACGCGTCTCCGGTGAGGTACCCGCAGAAGGTGCCGACGAGGAGACACTCCTGTCTTATTGCTACGGAAGGACCGCCTGAGATGGCTACCGTGACTCCCCCCGATACCGTGACTGCGGTGGCCGTGCCCGAGAAGCGCACTCCACTGGTCCAGATGGTCTGGCAGGGCGGGACCATCATCGCCCTGGCTGCCCTCATCCTGATCTTCGGGGTGATGAGCCCGTCAGCCTTCCTGAGCCTGGGCAACCTGACCAATGTGCTGGCCCAGGTGGCGATCCTGACGATCATCGCCGCCGCCCAGACCATGGTGATGGTCACCGGCCACTTCGACCTCTCGGTGGGCACCACTGCCACCCTGTCCGGGGCCACCGCCTCCGCCCTGATGCTCAGCGGTCTTCCGGTGCCACTGGCGATCGTCCTGGGACTGCTCGCAGGGTTGGCGGTGGGCATGATCAACGGACTGCTCGTGGCCTACCTGAACATCTCGGCCATCGTGGCGACCCTCGCGACCATGACCACCATCGGCGGCCTGGCCTTCATCGTCACGGACGGCACCACGCTCTATGACATGCCGGAGTCGTTCTTCTGGATCGGCCAGGCCCGGCCACTGGGGATCCCCATGCCCGTGATCTTCGCCGCCGTGGTGGCGCTCATCGTCTGGGTGGTGCTGCGGTACACCACGGTGGGCCGCCGCTGGTACGCGGTGGGTGGAAACCCCGAGGTGGCCCGGCTGTCCGGCGTCAACGTCCGCAGCAATGTGTTCTGGGCCTTTGCCCTCGCCGGCCTGGCCTCCGGGCTGGGAGGCATCGTGCTCGTGAGCCGGCTCTCCAGCGCCAGCGCCACCAGCGCCAACGACTACATGATGCTCGCCGTGGCGGCCGTGTTCCTGGGTATGACCATCGCCAACTCGGGCCAGGCCAACCTCGGCGGAACCCTGGTGGGTGTGGGCATCATCGGCGTGCTGCAGAACGGCCTGAACATCGTGGGCGTCAACACCTACATCCAGCAGGTACTCACCGGCGTGATCATCGTCGGAGCGGTCCTGCTCTCATCCTTCAAGTCCAAACACCGATAGGCCGATGCCGGCCTCTCACCCCCGGATACCCCCATCCACCCCACCGCCACCGCCAGGTGGCACCTTCCACAGGAGAAGACCATGCGTACATCACTGAAGATCACCGCAGGACTCGCCGTCGCCGGGATGTTGGCCCTCACGGGATGCTCCGGCGACGCCGGAGGCGGTGGCGACGACAGCTTCAAGGTCGCCGCCTTCACCGCAGGGTACGGCACACCGGCCGGCAAGGAATCCCTCGACGAGCTCGTGGAGAAGGGCAAGGAGAAGGGCTGGGACGTCACCCTGTACACCTCCGACTTCGACTACGACAAGATCAACACCGACGTCCAGTCGGCGATCACCCAGGGAGCTGACGTGATCGTGGCCGGCTTCCCGGATCCCCGCCAGATCGCCCCGCTCGTCAACGCCGCTGAGGGCTCGGACATCCCCATCTTCTCGATCGACGGCGGGGTGGAGCCCAACGAGGACTTCGTCCAGGACATCACCTTCGACCAGCAGCAGATCGCCGACCTCGGCCTCGGCGCCTTGGATGAGGCCATGGGCGGTCTCGAGGGCAAGGACGTCATGGTGATCGGGCACGATCCGCACGTGGGCATCATGACCCGCAGCAACATCGCCGTGGATGAGTTGGAGGCCGCCGGAGCCAACCTCGCCGGCGGCGAGATGAAGCAGGTGCTGAACCCGGGCACCTCGCAGGAGGAGACCCTGAAGTTCGTCACCGACTTCCTGCAGGCCAACCCGGACGGCCTGGACGGGATCTGGACCGGCTGGGACCACGCCGCACTGGGGGCCGTGCAGGCCATCAACGAATCCGGCCAGGACGACATCTACGTGACCGGCGTGGACGCTCTCGGTGCGGCCGCGGCAGAGATCGAGAAGGAAGGCCCCTTCTACGCGTCCGTTCTGCAGGACTGGTCCAAGGTCGTGGACATGACGGTGGAGAGCGTCGAGGCCTTCCGTGCCGACGGCACCCTGCCCGAGGAGGACTTCGTGGAGGTCGAGGCAGAGCTGATCGACCGCACCAACGTGGCCGACTACGAACCGACGATGTGAGGCCGATGACGACTACCACCACCGGAACCGATCGCCTGCTCGAGATCTTCTCGATGCGCCAGGACATCGTGGTCATCACGGGGGCCTCGAGCGGGATCGGTCGCGCCGCCGCCGAGATCTATGCGGACGCCGGCGCCACCGTCGTCGTCCTCGGGCGGGACCAAGGCCGGCTGGAGGAGGTCCGGGACGGCATCACCGCCGCCGGGGGCACGGCCCATGCTTACGCCGCGGACCTCTCCCGGTCCGGGGCCTTTGACGAGGCGCTGGAACGGATCGTGACCGAGGTGGGCCGGCCCACCGTCGTCGTGGCCAATGCCGGCATCGCCGGGGGCGGCAGCTACCGGACCGAGGACGGGGCGATCGCCCGGTACTCGGCTGAGGAATGGGACCACGTGGTGGACACCAACCTCAGCGGCACCTTCGACACGGTGCGTGCCGCCGCCCGGGTGCTACCGGACCACGGCCGGATCCTGGTCACCTCCTCCACCGCCGGGCTGCGCACGGACCCCATGGTCTCCTACGCCTACGGGGCCACGAAGGCGGCGATCATCAACCTCGCCCGCCAGGTCGCCCTCGAGCTGGCACCCCGCGGCATCCGGGTCAACGTGATCGCCCCCGGACCCTTCAAGGGCACCCGGATCGGTGGGGACGCCGTGCTGGATGCGGCCGGGGAGCGGATGTGGGAGGAGACCATCCCGCTGGCCCGGATGGGCACCATGGCGGAGATCCAGGCGCCCATGCTCTTCCTCGTGGCGCCGGGCAACTCCTTCGTCACCGGCGCCGTGCTCGCCGTGGACGGCGGGGCGCTGGCGCTCTCACACACCATGTTCTGAACCGACCAGATGGAGACACCATGACCACTCTGAAAGACAAAGTCCTGCTGATCACCGGTGGTGCCAGCGGCATCGGCCGCGCCACCGTGCGGCGCTGCGCCGAGAAGGGCGCGAAGGTGGTGGTGGCGGACCTGAACCTCGCCGGGGCCCAGGCCGTGGCCGATGAGGTGACGGTCGCCGGGGGCCAGGCGGCTGCCGTCGCGGTGGATGTCTCGGATTTCACCGCCGTCCAGGCCGCCGTGCAGTCCGCCGTGGACACCTTCGGGCGGCTGGACGGGATCTTCAACAACGCCGGGATCGCCGGGGGCAGGCCGCTGCTGGAGCACGAGCCGGAGAAGGACTACCACCCGATGATCCGGGTGGACCAGGACGGGGTCTACTACGGCATCCTGGCCGCCGGCCGGCAGTTCAAGAAGCAGGGTGGGGGCGGCGTCATCGTCAACACCTCCTCCATCTACGGCGAGCAGGCCGCCGAGCTGTCCTTCACCTACTCGGCCGCCAAAGCCGCCGTCATCTCCTTCACCCGCTCGGCCGCCTACGAGCTGGCCGAGCACGGCACCCGGGTGCTGGCGATCACCCCCGGGCGCGCCAACACCGCGATCATCCAGCAGTTCCCGCAGCAGCTGCGCGAGCTCTTCGCCTCCGAGCAGCTGCGCAACAAGATGACCGAGCCGGAGGAGATCGCCAACGTGGTGGCCTTCCTGTTCTCCGAGGAGTCCAACGCCATGAACGGCACCGTGGTGTCCGTGGATGACGGCTACTCGGTGTTCAAGCACCGCTTCGACCTGCCGGAGTTCTGAGGTGCGCGAGGACGTCGCCTGCCAGAGCGCGGCCTTCACCACGGACCCCTTCGGCGAGGATTTCGCCCGCTGCCTGCCGGTCCTGAAGGACGCCGGATACCGGCGCGTGGTGCTGGGCCCGCTGGATCCCTCGGCCCGCGGTATCGAGGCCTTGGGACAGCGGATTCACGACGCCGGCCTGGAACCCATCGCGATGGTGGTCCAGTCCCCGGAGGCGAACGTCATGTCCAGTAGCCCGGACGTCCGGCGCCGGGGCTTCGACCAGCTGCGCCGGACGGTGGAGATGACACAGCGGATGGGCGGGGACCAGCTCAACGGGGTGCCCTACGGCGTCCACGGGGATGCCTCCGCGCTGCCGACGGCGCAGGACGTGGCCACCACGGCGGCGCTGGTGGGGGACGCGGCGGATGAGGCGGCCGCGGCCGGGATCATGATGACCTTCGAGGTGGTGAACCGCTACGAGACCTCCGTGCTGAACACGGCGGCCCAGGCGGTGCGCTTCGTGGAGCACTCCGGGTCGAGGAACCTGAAGATCCACCTGGACACCTTCCACATGGCCCTCGAGGAGTCGGACCTGCTGAGCGCCGTGGCGCACGCCCTGCCCCACCTCGGATACCTGGAGTTCGGTCAGTCCTCCCGGGGCCTGCTCTCCACCGGCAGCCTCGACCTGCCCGGGATCCTGTCCGCCGTCCGCGGGCTGGGTTACACGGGCCGGTACGGCGTGGAGGGGTTCAGCCGGGCCACCATGCAGGAACCCGTGGCGGATGCCCTGAGGATCTGGGGCACCACCTTCACCACGGGTGAGGAGTTCGTGCGTGACGCAGCTACCTTGTTCGCCTGACGCTTCACCGGAGTCTTCACCGGAGACGGCGCCGCCGACCGCGCTGGATAGATTGGTTGGTATGTCTCCGGAACCCGATGACCTCCTGGCCTATCCCCGCCCCTCGGTGGCGGCCGACGTCGTGCTCCTGACCGTGGCCCACGGCCAACTGAACGTGGTCCTGCGCCAGCGGGACCAGGGCAGCCATGCCGGTCAATGGATGCTGCCCGGCACCATGCTGCGCGAACGCGAGCGGCTGGGTGATGCGGTGCTGCGGTGCCTGGACACCCGGATGCACATCCAGGGCCGCTCGCCGCGGCAGCTGCACGTCTTCGACGACCCGGCCCGGGACGAGCGGGGCTGGGTGCTGACTGTGACCCACCTGGACGTGCTGCCGATGGCAGCGCTGGAGCAGGGGCTGGCACACGGCCACGGCCAGCTGCGGCCCGTCACCGAGGCGCAGGGGCTGCCCTTCAGCCACGACGAGATCATCGCGTGGGCCGTGAAGATGGTGCGCTGGGAGTACGGGCAGGCGCCGGACCCGTGGAACCTGCTGGAGGACCAGTTCACCATGACCCAACTACGCCAGGTGCACGACGCCGTGGCCGGATCGCCCCACCAGAAGGACACCTTCCGGCGGGCCATGGAGCCGCAGCTCGAGGCGCTGGAGCTGCGGGCCGTCCCGCCCGGCAGCAACGGGCTGGGCCGTCCGGCCCGGATCTACCGCCGGCGCCCGAACACCGAACAACCCCTGCTGATCATGACCTGAGTCCGAGGAGACACCTGATGAAGATCGAAGCACTCGTTGTCGAGGCGAAGAACGCCCCCTTCGTCCGGGAGACGCTGGAGCTGGCCGAGCCGGGCCCCGGCGAGGTCCTGGTGAGGGTGGTGGCCTCCGGGGTCTGCCACACGGACGCCATCACCCAGGCCGGGGACATGCCCCTGCCACTGCCCGGGGTGCTGGGGCATGAGGGCTCCGGCGTGGTGGAGGCGATCGGCACGAGCGTGGACTCCGTGGCGGTGGGGGACCACGTCATCATGGGCTGGCCCTTCTGCGGGCAGTGCCGCAACTGCCGCCGCGGTGAGCACCGGTACTGCGACCTGCTCGGCCCCGCCGTGGCCAGCGGGCAGCGGTTCATCGGCCCGCAGGCCGGGACCTCGGCCTACTCCCGGGCGGACGGCTCGAGCCTGTCCGGCCACTTCTTCGGCCAGTCCTCCTTCGCCACCTACTCGCTGGCCAACGCCAACGCGCTGGTGGTGGTGGACCCCGAGGTGCCGCTGGAGCTGCTGGGCGTACTCGCCTGCGGCATCACCACCGGCGCCGGAGCGGTGCTGAACACCGCGCGGCCCTCCGCCGGTGAATCGCTGGTGGTCTATGGGGCCGGCGCCGTGGGACTCGCGGCCATCATGGCGGCCCGGAACACCCCGGCCACCACGATCATCGCCATCGACCTGCACGACTCCCGGCTCGAACTGGCCACCCGCTACGGGGCCACCCACACCATCAACTCCGGCCGGGAGCAGGCCCTGGAGCGGATCTTGGAGATCTGCGGCGGTCCGGCCGACTACGTCATCGACTGCACCGGTGTGGTCGCGGTGATCGAGGAGGCCGCCGAGGCCGTGGGCATGCTCGGCACCCTGATCCTCATCGGCGGCGCCCCCGCCCAGGCCCGGTTCAGCCTGGACCACCAGCGGACCCTGTGGGGAAAGCACGTGGTCGGCACCCTCGGCGGCTCCGGCACCTCCCAGGACCTGATCCCGGCGCTGATCGCGCTGTACCGTCAGGGCCGCTTCCCCTTCGACGAGCTCGTGCGGTACTACGGCTTCGACCAGGTGGAGCAGGCCTTCGCCGACTCGAAGTCCGGCCAGACCATCAAACCGGTGTTGCGGATCGGCTGACCCGGAATATGGGATCACGGCCGCGCCAACTGTCGATTCGCTCGGCGATTCTCGACGTGTGGCGCGGCCGTGATGCGTGGGGTAGGCGGGTGAATTCGTTGCGGTGGCTAGGCTCGGGGCATGCCCGCCGCCGAATCCCAGCACCCTGAACAGCACCCCTCCCACCGGCCCCTCGGACCCTCCTCGCGCTCGCAGGTCCCCGACTTCCAGGTGATGACCATCCTCGGCAGGGTCGCCGAGCTGCGCGCGGCCGGGGCCGACGTGGTGAGCCTGTGCGCCGGGGAACCAGGCGGCGGGGCACCCACCGCGGTCAACGCGCGGGCGGCCCAGGTGCACTCCTCCGGGCGGGCGCTGAACTACACGCCCACCCTGGGGATCGCGCCGCTGCGGCAGGCCATCGCGGCGCACTACGCCCGCTGGTACGGGATCGAGGTGGACCCGGCGCGGGTGGCCGTGACCACGGGTTCCTCCGGCGCGTTCATGCTCGGCTTCCTCGCCGCCTTCAACCCGGGGGACCGGGTGGCCATGGCCCGCCCCGGCTATGCCGCCTACCGCAACATCCTCACCGCGCTCGGCTGTCAGGTGGTGGAGCTCGACGCCGGCCCGGCCGTGCGCTTTCAGCCCACCCCCGCGCTGCTCGAGGAGGCGGAGGCCGTCCATGGGCCACTGAGCGGTTTGATTCTCGCGTCCCCGAACAACCCGACCGGGACCATGGCCACCCGCGAGGAGCTGGCCGCGCTGGCCGGCTGGTGCTCGGCGCGCGGGGTGCGGCTGGTCTCGGACGAGATCTACCACGGGGTGACGTACGGGGACGGGGCCGAGCACGGGGTCTGTGCCTGGGAGTACTCGGACGAGGCGATGGTGATCAGTTCCTTCTCCAAATACTGGGGAATGCCGGGGTGGCGGATCGGCTGGATGCTGATGCCCGAGGACCTGGCGCCGGCGATCAGCGGGCTCTCCGGGTCGGTGTCCCTGTGCCCGCCGGCGTCCGCGCAGTATGCGGCGGTGGAGGCGTTCACGGAGCAGTCCTACGCGGAGTGTGATGTGCAGGTGGCCGGGTTCGCCCGGGCCCGCGCGCTGCTGCTGGAGCATCAGGACCGGCTGGGCTGGACGGACGCCGCCCCGGCGGACGGGGCGTTCTACTTCTGGGCCAAGCCCGGTGCCGCGATGCTGCAGCGGTACGGGACCTCGACCGCCTATTGCGAGGCCCTGTTGGAGCAGGCGCATGTGGCGCTGACCCCCGGGACCGACTTCGACACGGCGCACGGCGATCAGTACGTCCGGCTGTCCTTCGCCGCCGGGCAGCGGGACGTGGCCGAGGCGATCGAGCGGATCGTCGCGTTCCAGCGGGGTTGATGGCCATGGGGACCCTTCAAGATTGCTAGTCTGGAGCGCATGTCCACCGCCCTGACCCTCGCTGTCCTCGCGGTCGGACTCATCCTCACCCCCCTGTTCTGCCGTTGGTGGGGCCGTCACGCCGGCTGGCCGCTGGCCGCGGTGTACGTGCTCGCGGCCGCCGCGTATATCCCGGCCCTGATCCAGAGGCCGGGTGCCGCCACCTGGTCCACCCCCTGGATCCCGTCCTGGGGCGGTGAGGGCGGAGAGGGCATCCGGCTCGCGTTCTCCGCCGACCCGGTCTCGAGCGTCTTCACACTGATCGCCCTGCTCATCGGCGCGGTGGTGCTCGTCTACTCCACCCAGTACCTGGATCCCGGTCCGAACCGGAGCTTCTATCTCGGGATGGCCCTGTTCACGCTCTCGATGGTCGGACTCGTCACGGCGGATGACCTCGCGGTGCTGTTCATCTGCTGGGAACTGACCTCGCTGGCGTCCTTCCTGCTCATCGCCCGGTCCGGGCAGGGGGCCTTCGCCCCCTCGATGCGGACCCTGCTCATCACCTTCCTCGGCGGATTGGCCCTGTTGGTCGCGGTGGTGCTGATGGCGGCCCGCACCGGGACCATGGACCTGGGCGAGGTCATGGCCTCGGGCGTGTGGGCCGAGGACCCGGCGTTCACCACCCTGATCGGGGTGCTCATCGCCCTGGCCGCCATGACCAAGTCGGCCCAGTTCCCCTTCCACTCCTGGCTCCCGGACGCCATGGCGGCCGCCACGCCCGTCTCGGCGTACCTGCACGCCGCGGCCGTGGTGAAGGCCGGCATCTTCCTGTTGCTGCGTTTCTCCCCGGTGTTCCACGAGGACGTCACCTGGTCCGTGCTGCTGGTCGTCGTGGGTCTGGTGACCTCCGCCGTCGGCGGCTGGCGGGCCCTGCAGCAGCACGACCTCAAGAAGCTCATGGCGTACTCGACGGTGAGTCAGCTCGGGCTCATCGTCGCCGCGATCGGCACCGGGACCGAGGCGGGCATCGTCGCCGCGCTGATCCACACCATCGCGCACGCCCTGTTCAAGTCCGGCCTCTTCATGGTGGTCGGCGTGGTGGACCACGCCACCGGTACCCGCGACCTGCGGCGACTGCCGGTGCTGTACCGGGCGATGCCGTTCACCTTCGCCGTGACCGTCCTGGGCGCCGGCGCGATGGCCGGCATCCCTCCGTTGCTCGGGTTCATCTCCAAGGAGTCGATCTTCACGGCGCTCCACCAGTGGGCCGCGGACGGCGGGGCCGGGGGCACGCTGGCGGCCTGGGCGGGTCCGGCCGCGCTGGCCGGTGCCGCCCTCGGTTCCGTGCTCACCTTCGCCTATTGCGCCAAGGTCGTCGTGGGCGGTTTCACCGACCCGGAGCGTCCCGAAGGATCCGCGCACCCGGCGCACCGGGCCCCTGCCCAGAACCACGGGCAGGGACAGGCCAAGCCCCTCCACGCTCCCGGCGGTGTGCTCGTGACCGCCACGGCGTTGCCGATCCTGGCCTCCGTCGCGGCACTGTTCGCTCTGCCGCTCCTGGATGCCGGCGTCGGGGCCGCCACGGACACAGCCCTGCCCGGTGCCGCCCCCGAACCGCACTTCGTGCTGTGGCACGGCGTCACGGCCGAGCTGTTGACCACGCTCGCCGTCTTCGCCGTGGGCGTGCTGACGGTCCTGCTGCGCCACCGGCTCTGGCCGGCTTTGGAGCGGAACGGGTTGCCGTTCAGCGGCGCCTCCATCATCGAGGCCTGCAACCGTGGCCTGACGGTGGCTGGTCACGCCGTCGCCCGCCTCACCGCCCGGGACGCTGCCGCCTCCCACGCAGCTGCCATGGTCGCCGCACTGACGGCAGTGGTCGTCCCCGGGGTCCTGGTGCTGTCCGCGCAGGGCGGTCTGCCGCCGCTGCGTGAGGACCTGACGCAGCCCGTGGACATCGTCCTCCTGGTGCTGATGGCCGTGGCGGTGCTCGGTGTGGCACTGAGCCGTTCCCGCTTGGGCGCCACGGTGGCCCTGTCCGCCATCGGCATCCTCATGACGGTCCAGATCGTCGCCCTCGGTGCTCCGGACGTGGCCCTGACCCAGCTGTTGGTGGAGAGCCTGACCATCATCGTCATTATGCTGGTCCTGCAGAAGCTGCCGCGGACCTTCATGGCGCCCAGGGTCCGCCGGGCCGTGCCGGCGGCGGTCGTCGCCGTCGGCGCCGGGCTCGCCACCGGCCTGGCGACCTGGGGACTGACTGGTCGGCGCGAGAAGTCCGAGGTCGGCACGTACCTGCTGGAGAACGGCGGGGAGATCACCGGCGGTGACAACATCGTCAATGTCATCCTGGTGGAGTTCCGTGCCCTGGACACCCTCGGGGAACTGGCCGTGCTGGGCATGGCCGGCATCGCCCTGGCCGCCGTGCTCTCTACGGTCCGCAACCGGTACATGGACCCGGACCCGGACCGGGTGGTCCGCGAGGAGGATGGTGCCGACCGACCCGACGGCCCGGACCTCGGCAGTCCGACCGCCCGCCGTGCCATCCTCAGCTCCTGGGGCAACATCAGCCAATTGCAGCTGATGCTGCGGTTCTTGATCCCGGTGCTCGCCCTAGTCTCCGCCATGCTGTTCCTGCGCGGCCATAACGAGCCCGGAGGCGGGTTCATCGCCGCGCTCGTGGGCTCAGCCATCGTGGGCCTGGTCTACCTGTCCACCTCCAGGGACCGGCAGGTCGGCCCGCCCCGGCTGCCGGTCTACCTGATCGGCAGCGGCGTGGTGGTCGCAGTGTCCACCGGACTGTGGAACATGGCGGTCACGGGGACGTACATGGAACCCCAGCACGGCTACATCCTCGGCCAGCACGTCAGTACCTCCATGGTGTTCGACGCCGGCGTCTACCTGGCCGTCATCGGACTCATCCTGCTCGCGTTCAACGTGCTCGGCACGGCGCACTCGGTCCACCACAGCCCCGGCGGCGAGGGGGCCCGGGAGCGGGTCGACGAGGCCATGCTGGGGGAGATCGAAGGACCGAGGGACAACCCGATCGACAGCCTGATCTTCGCGGCCGACCGGAAGGCCCACTCCGATGACGGAACCGGGACACCGGTGAGGCCCACCAGCCAGCACATCTCCACCGGCGATCGACCTGACGAATGGGGGCGGTGACATGTTCGTCCTGGCCGTGACCGTCGGCGTGCTGACCGCCGCGGGCGTCTGGCTGTTGCAGCAGCGGAGCATGGTCCACACGGTGTTCGGGCTGACCCTCGTCTCCCACGCCGCCAACCTGCTGCTGCTGGCCTCGGGCGTGCCGGGCTGGCGCACCGAGCCGCTGATGTCCACGGCGGAGGCCGCCGCGGCGGCTGACCCCCTGCCCCAGGCCTTCGTGCTGACCGCGATCGTGATCTCCATGGCGACCACCATCTTCATGCTCGCCCTCGCAGTGATCGGCAGGAACGACGACCAGGAGAAGATACCCGAGACCGGAGAGGAGCACACATGAACGACGTGACGGCCGGTTCGCTGCTGGCCCTGTTCGTGGCCGTCCCCCTCCTGGGCGCCGGCCTCTCGGTGATCATCCGCCGCCGCGTGGTGGACCGGGTCCTGCTCGTGGGGGTCCCCGCGCTGGCGGTCGCCGGGGCCGTCGCCCTGATGCTGTTCCACCGTGAGACCCCCGTGGTGGCCACCGCCATCGGCTCCTTCGAGGGCGGCATCGCCATCCCCCTGGTCTCGGACATGCTCGCAGCCCTGATGCTGGCCACCACCGGCCTGGCCACGGCCGCCGCGGGGTGGTTCCTGACCCTCACCGGGGAGGCGCGGCTCCGGTTCGTGCCGGCCCTGGCCCTGCTGCTGATGACCGGAGTCAACGGCGCCCTGCTGACCGGCGACCTGTTCAACCTCTTCGTCTTCGTCGAGGTGATGCTGCTGCCGTCCTACGCGCTCATCGCCGTGACCGGCACCTGGCGGCGTCTGGGCCTGGGCCGTATGTTCGTAATCGTCAACCTGGTGACCAGCCTGATCCTGCTGATGGGCGTCGGCCTGGTCTACGGCTCGGCCGGCACCGTGAACCTGGCCGTCCTGGCGGGCCGGGCCGCCGAGGATCCCCAGGTGGCTCTGGCCGTCACCATCGTGCTGCTCGCCCTGGCCATCAAGGCGGGCGTCGTTCCCGTGCACGGGTGGATGCCCCGGGCCTACGCGGGGACCTCGGCGGGCATCATGGCCCTGTTCTCCGCGCTGCACACGAAGGTCTCGCTGTACGCCATCTTCCGCCTCTACTTCACCGCCTTCGAACCGGGCACGACGCCGGCCAGTGCCTCGGGCGCTGCCGGCGCCTCGGAGCCGGGCACCGGGATGGGCGAGACCGTCGCGGTGGTGATCGCCGTCGTCGTGCTCGTCACCATGGTGCTGGGCGCCCTCGGTTCCCTGGGCGAGCAGCGGTTCCGCGGGGTCCTGGCCTTCCAGATGGTCGCCGGCGTGGGCCACATCCTGATCGGCGTCGCCGTGGCCTCGCCCGCGGCGGTGGCGGCCGGCCTGTTCTACCTGGTGCACCACGTGATCACGATGGCCTCGCTGCTGACCACCGTCGGGGCGGTCGAGCACACCTACGGAACCGGGGTGCTGGGGCGGCTCTCCGGGGTGATGCACCGGGAGCGGCTGACCGCCGTGCTGGTGGCCCTGGGCCTGCTGTCCTTGGCCGGGCTGCCGCCGACCTCCGGGCTGTGGGGCAAGCTCGGACTGGGCCTGGCCGTGGCCGAATCAGGGGACAGCGGACCGCTGTGGCAGACCCCGGTGTTCCTCATCGCGATCGTCGTCTCCTCCGTGGTTACGCTCGTGGCGCTGCAGCGCCTGTGGGGCGGCAGCTTTGCGGGGGCCCCGCTGCGCCGGTACTGGCCGGCCGCGCGCGGGGGCGGCCGGACCGAGGCCCGGCCGCTGGACACCACCGTCCGCATCCCGCTGCGGCTGCTGGGCCCCGGGGTGACGATGATGGGTGTCTCCATCGCGCTCTTCGTGTTCGCCGGCGTCCTGATGCCCTTCATCGACAGCGCGACGGCCGGGCTCTTCGACACCGGCCCCTACATCGAGGCGGTGCTGCCATGACGGCCGACCAGCCACGCGCACGCGCCTCCCGGCGGTTCAGCCTCGGGTCCATGATCGCCTACCTGGCCTGGCTGATCGGGCAGGTCATCGCGGGCTCCGTGACGGTGGCCCGGCGCGCCCTGACACCGGGCGCGTTCGCGGAGCCGTCCATCGTGGCCTTCCCACTGCGCTGTGAGACCGACCTCGAGGTCACCTGGATGGCCTCCTCCATCACCATCACGCCGGGCACCCTGGTGGTGGGCACGGCGCACGGCTCGGACACCGAGCCCGTGACCGTCTTCGTCCATTCCGTCTTCGACCAAGACCGGGAATCCGTCCGGGAGGGCCTACGGGAGATGGAGGAGCGGCTGCTGCGGATGACCCGCGGGCCACGGTGGCAGGAGTACGAGGACCGCACGGATCACGGGGGAAGGAAGACCGGATGAGCATCGACTCCGCCTACGACGTGGTCCTCTCGGGGGTGCTGCTCATCCTGGCCGTGGCCATCCTCGTGGGGCTCTTCCGCATCTACACCTCTGCCGCGGCCGCCGAGCGAGCCGTGGTCGGGGACCTGGTCTACTTCGCCGGCGTCGGGATCCTGATGATGGTGGGGATCCACTCCGGATCCGCCATCATCCAGGACGCGGCGATGCTCGCGGCCTTCCTGGGCATCCTGGCCACGGTGGCCTTGGCACGCATCCTGACGAGGGGGGAACGCTAGTGGCTGGATACGAGATCCTGGCGTCCATCCTGATGCTGGGTGGCGCACTGCTGGTGTTGCTCTCCGCCGTGGCGATGGTGCGCTCCCGGGACGCCCTGCAGATGATGAATGTGTTCTCCCCCGCCACGGGGATGGGTCTGCCCCTCGTGGTCGCCGGGGTGTACGTGCACTTGACCGGACTGAACGGCTTCCATTGGTGGGTGCTGGTGGTCAGCCTGATCACCGTGGTCTCCCTGGTGATCGTGTCCTCGCTGGCCTCGAACACCCTCGCCCGCGCGGTGTACCAGTCCGGTGCGCCGGTGGACCCAGGCACCGAACCCCAGGACCTGGCCCGGCCTTCGGGCGACTGATCGCTGCTGGTCACGGTCCGTGGTGCGGGTCTATCGTGACGGACAGCGCCGACACGTCAGTGCAGTGCGCAGTGCAGTACGCCGTACCGCCGTGATGGGCGCGGTGCTGGTGACCGTCAGCTCCGGGATCTCCCAGGCGGTGGACGAGCATCCCGTGCTGCCTCAGGAGCTGGTGGCCCAGGCGGACCTGGACAACGCCAACTTCGTGGACAACGAGGACCTGCGCGCCCTGGCGGAGGGCACCACGGCGAGCCCCGAGCAGGTCGAGGCCGCCGTGGCGCTGAACGAGGAGCAGCGGCTGCGCACCCTGAAGCTCGGCTTCCTCATCCTCGCCGGCGTCAGCGTGGTGGCCGCCGTGCCGGCCTCGAGGCTGCCGAAGTACCGGCCGGGAGAGGTCCCGGCGGGGGATGTCCCGGCTGCACGGTGATCCCGGTACACGGCCGCCGATCAGGATCCCCGTCGACGTGGGGGGTGGGCTGGGGTGGTTCGCCTCGCGGTGAAGGCCGGGGGGCCCGGCCGTGGTGCGGGGGAGGGCGAACACCTCCCCACCGTGTCCGCTGCCAGACGCCCGCCGAGCCCCTCAGACGCTGAACAGCTGCCGGTCCGCCGCCAGGACGTACGGCCCGCCGTAGGTCTCGCTGATGCCCGCGATGTCGGCCGCGGAGAAGATCCCGGCGATGTGGCTGACCACCACCTTCTTGGCTCCCGCCGCGGCGGCGATGCGACCGATCCCCTCGGGGGTGGTGTGGCTGGATTCCAGGTGGTGCAGGAAGGCGTCGTTGAAGTCCTGGTCCCGGTAGTAGTCCATGTTGATGGCCTCGTGGACCAGCAGATCTGCGTCGCGGGCCAGCGCCACCATGTTGGGTGTCTCGGTGGTGTCCCCGGAGAACGTGATCACGCCGTACTGGGACTCGAAGCGGAAACCGAACGATGGGAAGACGGGCAGGTGCTCCACCAGCGTGGCTTGGACCCGCACCCGGTCATCCTCGTAGATGGTGAACGGCTCCATGTCCGGCACGGGGTTCCGGTCGGGATCCGCACGGGGCCGCCGCGGCAGTTCGATGTCCACGCCCTCGAAGAGCTCGTTGAGGGGAACGCGATCCTCGTCCGTGGTGCGGATGTTGATGTCATAGGCGTTGGCCCGCATCAGGTTCTTGATGACGTCCTTCATGCCGGTCTGGGGCGGGGAGACGGCGTTCCTGATGCCCCGGGGCAGCCGGGCCCGGCCCGGGCCCATGATCCCGGTCAGGGAGTTCACGCCGTTCACTGGAGGGCCCCAGTTGTAGAGCATGTAGGCGCTCAGCTCGGAGATGTGATCCGAGTGCAGGTGGGTGACGAATCCCTGGCGCAGCTTGTTCCCGGTCAGCCCCGCGTCGGACGCCTGGCGCGGCATGGTGAGGCCGAAGTCCACCAGATAATGCAGTCCATCGACGACGACGGCACTCGCCATGCCGTGCCGCGTTCCCCGGATCGCGGGGCCGGCGACGGTGCCCAGGGTCACCAGGTGCATGCCGGTGTCCGGCACCGTCTCCGGTGAGGCCAGTACCGGTTCGGGGGCGTCGGCGGCTGCGGCGCCGGCTCCGAGGAAGGGTGCAGCCAAGGCGGCGGCGCCTCCGGCACCGAGGAGGGTACGGCGGGACGGGCCGGACGGGCCGGATGGGGTGGGCATGTTTCCTCCAGGGAAGGGAACCGGTTCAAGCGGGACGGTCCGGGCCGGCGTCGGGCTTCTTCGATTCGATGACCGGTGGCTCCTGCGCGTGCTGTGCTTGGGTGCCGGCCGTGCCGTCCACCAGGTCGGCGAGCTTGCCCGCGGCCTCAGCCAAGGCGCGCAGACCCCGGCCGGTCTCCTCTCGCCCGCGTTCGGCGAACTGCCGGGCGGTCTTCTGCAGGTCGGCCGGGCTCTGGTTGTGCTGCCGGAACTCGTTGAGCTTCTGGGTGGTGGTCTCGGCCGTGTGGCGGATCTGATCCCAGGCCTCGGAGGGATTGCCGGGCAGGGTCGGCCCCGTGAGGGGTCTGGGCTGCTTGGATGGCCCGGCCCCTGGGGCGGAATCGGCAGGTGGGGTGGACGGGGTGCAGGGCAGGTTCTGCTCTGGCTCCGAAGTCATGTTCGCGAGTCTAGGGGGTGGAGCGGGGCCGGTTAAAGGGTCCACGCTCGGCCTCGGTGGTGGCGGACCCGGCGTCGGTGAGGTCTTGGACCAGGCGGCCGAGGGTGAGGTGCGCATCGCCGCCTGCCGGTACCACTACGGCTGAGGCCTGCCCGCCCACTCAACCGACTCCGGGAATCAGGCATCCTGGCGCAGGTTGTTGCCCGCCGTCTCGCCGCCGTCGATCGCGATCGAGGAGCCGCAGACGAAGCGGGACTCGTCCGAGGCCAGGTAGAGCACCAGCATGCTGATCTCCTCCACCTGCGCCGCGCGGCCGGCCGGCACCTGCCCGAAGCCGCGTTTCAGCCCGGCGGTCAGCGGCGTCTCCACGGAGCCGGGGTGGATGGAGTTCACCCGGATCCCGTCCTCCCCGAAGTCCAGGGCGGAGGTCTTGGTCAGCCCCTGCACGCCCCACTTCGCCGCCGAGTACGCGGCGCGGTTCTTGAAGCCAACCAGCCCGGCGATCGAGGAGACATTGATGATCGATGACGTCGGCTGCTTCCGTAGCTCCGGCACGGCGGCCTTCATCCCCAGGAACGTGCCGGTCAGGTCGATGTCCAGGGTCCGCGCCCAGTCCGCCACGGACGCCTCCTCCACGGTGCCGGGCGTGTAGATCCCCGCGTTGTTGACCAGCACGTCGAGCTTTCCGAACTGGCGGACACACTGCCCGACGGCGGCCGTCCAGTCCTCCAGCCTCGTCACGTCCAGCGCGGTGAAGGCGGCGGCCGTGCGGCCTTCGGCGGCGTTGATCTCCTCGGCCAGGGCGGTGCCGGTGTCCTCCTGCAGGTCGCCGATCAGGACGGACGCCCCGGCGGCGGCCAGCATCCTGGCGTGGGAGGCGCCCATGCCCTGGGCGGCCCCGGAGATCAGGGCGACCTTGCCGGCGGCCCGGCCGGAGCCGGCGTCGTGGGTGGCGCCGTGGAGGGCGGGCGTGGCCGGGGTGGTGGGGGAAGTACTCATGGGCTCACCCTAGGAAGGCGAGCCCGGGGGATCGCGAGGGTGTTCCGTTGATCGGTATAATCGAGGCCACTTCTCCGACGAAAGGCACGTACGTGGCCAACTCGCCCTCCGGGGAATCCGTCATCCACCGGGTGGTGCGCATCCTGGCGGCCTTCACCGACGACTCGCCGGCGCTGCACCTGCGGGAGCTCGCGCGGACGGTCGGGCTGCCGGTCTCCACCGTCCACCGCCTCGTGGCCGAGCTGGAGGTGGAGGGGCTGCTGGTCCGGGACGACTCGGGCCGGCTGCGCCACGGGCACCGGATGTGGGAGATGGCCTCGCGCGGATCCCGGGCCTCCTCCCTGCGGGAAGCGGCCCTGCCGCCGATGGAGGACCTGCTCAACCACACCGGCAACCACGTCTCCCTCGGCGTCCTGGAGGGCACGGACGTGCTCTACCTGGAGCGGCTCGCCGCCGATGACGCCACCATCAACATCACCCGGATCGCCGGCCGGCTACCGGTCCACGGCTGTTCGGCCGGGCTGGTGTTCATGGCCTATGCGCCGGAGGAGGAACAGGAGCGCTTCCTGAACCGGCGGCTGGAGAAACTCACCCCGGACACCGTCACGGATCCGGAGCGCCTGCGGGGGATCCTCGCGGACATCCGCCGCAACGGCTATGTCTCGATGGCGGGGATCATCGTGGAGGAATCCAGTGGGATCTCCGTGCCGATCTTCGTGGAGGACCAGCGGGCCGTGGGGGCCATCACCGTGATCGTGCCCCGCGGCGAGGAACAGCTGGCGGTCACCATCCCGCAGCTGCAGTTCGCCGCCCGGGCCATCACCCGCCGCCTCGGCTACGAGCCCACCGCCCGCGGCATGCAGCGCCGCAGCGAACCTCGCCCCCGCTGACCCCGGGTCACAGGGTCCGCACCACGCGGGCCGGGGAGCCGACCGCCACGGTGTTCGCCGGGACGTCCTTCGTGACCACGGAGCCGGCACCCACCACGGAGTTCTCCCCGATGGTGACCCCCGGCAGCACGGTGACGTTCGCGCCGAGCCACACGTTCGATCCCAGCCGGATCGGCGCCGGGACCATGTCCGCGCGGTGCGCCGGATCGATGTCATGGTTCAGGGTGGCGAACACCGCGTTGTGCCCGATCAGGCAGTCGTCCCCGATGCTCACCCCGCCCTGGTCCTGGAAGCGGCAGCCGGAGTTGATGAACACGCGCTTGCCGATCCGCAAGTTCTTGCCGAAGTCCGAGGTCAACGGCGGGAACAGGGTCACCGTCTCGTCCACCTCCCGGCCGGTCAGCGCGCTCAGCAGCTCCCGGACCCGCGCGGGCTCGTGGTAGCCGCCGTTGAGCTCGCCGGTGATCCGCTGCGCCTCCTGGCTGGTGGCATGCATGACCGCGTGCAGGGGCGAATCGCCCGTGATCCTCTCGCCGGCGTCCATCGCCGCCAGCAGGTCGTTCAGTTCGCTGTCCAAGTCCATGGGGGCTCCTCTCGGGGGCTCTGCGTCCCTCGTTTTCAGTTGAGTTCGGGTGGGTGTTTGTGCCCAGCACCCACCCGAACTCGACTCAAAGCGGCAGGACGGGGCCGGCGTCGGGCATGACGTCTGGTTCCAGAGAACCATGTCAGGCGCCGGCCCGGGTAGCCCTGCTTGTGGGGGTACCGGTAGGGACTCCTCCGCCAGGACCGGCCTGACTAGGCTCGGGCCATGGACAACCAGGCGGAAGTGCGCGCGTTCCTGATGTCCCGCCGCGCCAAGATCACCCCGGAGCTGGCGGGCCTGCCGGTGGGGACGAACCGCCGGGTGCCCGGACTGCGTCGCAGTGAGGTGGCCACCCTGGCCGGGGTCAGCGTGGTCTGGCTGCGCTACACCGTGCGATCCTGAACCCATGAAAACCGTCCCGTTCGGCACCACCGAGACCACTGCACCCGCCGTCATCGCCGGCATGATGCGGATCGCGGAGAAGTCCGATGAGCAGATCCGCGACCTCTACACCGCCGCCCGCGAGGCGGGTATCAACTTCTTCGATCACGCCGACCTCTACGGCTTCAACCACCCCGGCGGCTATCACCACTGCGAGCGACGCTTCGCCGAGGCGCTCGGGCTCAGCGGTGCCGAACGCGGGCAGATCACCCTGCAGACGAAGACCGGGATCGTGGACGGGGAGACGTGGCACTACGACTCCTCCTACGAGCACATCGTGGCCTCGGTGGAGGAGTCACTGCGGGCACTGGGGACCGACTACCTCGATGTGCTGTTGCTCCACCGCCCCGATGCCCTGGTGGAGCCGGAGGAGGTGGCGCGCGCCTTCGACGAGTTGGAGTCCGCCGGGAAGGTCCGGGCCTTCGGCATCTCCAACCACACCCCGCGGCAGATCGAGTTGCTCCAGGCCTCCGTGCGCCAGCCGCTGGTGGCCCATCAGGTCCAGCTCTCGCTCACCCACTCGACGATCGTGGCCCAAGGGCTCGCCTCGAACATGGCCGGTCAGCCGGACTCCGTGGTGCGGGACGGGGGCGGGCTGGTGGACTACTGCCGCCTGCACGGCATCACGCTCCAGGCCTACTCGACGATCCAGTCCGGTGACGGTTCCGGGGTGTTCCTGGGCTCCCCGGACCACCCCGAGCTGAACGCGGCGCTGGACCGGTTGGCTGAGAAGTACGGGGTCACCCCCATCGCGATCGCCACCGCCTGGATCACCCGTCACCCGGCGAACCTGCAGGTGGTACTCGGCACCACGACCCCGCAGCGGGTCACGGACGCGGCCGCCGGCTCGGACCTCCGGCTGACCCGGGCCGAGTGGTACGGGCTGATCCAGGCCGCCGGACATCACGTGCCGTAGCCCGGATCCCAGCTCTTGCCGGACCCAGAGGGTCAGGCCGTGAACGTGGAGGCGTCGATCACGAAGCGGTAGCGCACGTCCGAGGCCAGGACCCGCTCCCAGGCCTCATTGATCTGGTCGGCGCTGATGACCTCGACCTCCGCGCCGATGCCGTGCTCGGCGCAGAAGTCGAGCATCTCCTGGGTCTCGGCGATCCCGCCGATCATGGACCCGGCGTAGGTGCGGCGCCCGCCCAGTAGCGAGCCGACGTTCAGGCTCATCGGCTCGGCTGGTGCGCCCACATTCACCAGGGCGCCGTTGACGGCCAGCAGGCTCAGGAAGGCGTCCACGTCCACCGGGGCGCTGACCGTGTTGATGATCAGGTCCAGGCTCTTGGCCAGGGTGGTGAAGGTCTCCGGGTCGCTCGTGGCGTAGTAGTGGTCCGCGCCCAGGCGCTCGCCGTCCTCCTGCTTGCGTAATGACTGTGAGAGCACGGTGACCTCGGCGCCCATGGCGTGGGCGATCTGCACGGCCATGTGCCCGAGTCCGCCGAAGCCCACCACCCCCACGCGCTTTCCCGGCCCGGCGCCCCAGTGCTTGAGCGGCGAGTACGTGGTGATCCCCGCGCACAGCAGCGGGGCCGAGGCCTCGAAGGGGATGGACTCGGGGATGCGCAGGACGAAGTCGGCGTCGACCACGATCTCGGTGGCGTAGCCGCCCTGGGTGATGGTGCCGTCCCGGTCCCTGGCGCCGTAGGTGCCCACGGAGCCGTTCAGGCAGTACTGCTCGTCCCCGTTGGCGCAGTTGGTGCAGTCGCCGCAGGCGTTCACCAGACAGCCGACGCCGGCCCGGTCGCCGACCTGATGTGAGGTCACCTCGGAGCCCACCTCCGCCACGATCCCGGCGATCTCATGCCCGACGGTCAGCGGGTACGGCTGGGGTCCCCACTCGCCCCGGACGGTGTGGATGTCCGAGTGACAGACACCGGACCAGTGGATGTCGATCCGGACGTCGTGGGGGCCGACCGGGCGCCGTTCGATGGTGCCGAGGGTCATCGGGTCGGTGGCGTTCGCGGCGATGTAGGCGGGAACAACAGTCATCAGAGTCCTTTGTGCGGTGTGTGCGGTCTACGCGGTGGCCGTGGCAGTTCTCCGGCGTCACGGCCACCGCCCACCTGACAGTCAATCACCCGGCACGCAACCGGCGGGAGTCCCCGGCAGTGCCCCTGGGGAAGAAGGGATTCGAGGTTAGACATTCTCCGTCAGGCGCTCCGTGAGCAGGCGCCGGGCGGCATCTTTCAGGTGGTCCAGGGAGGCGGCGATGGTGGGTGCGGTCGCTGTGCCCCGGCGCACGGCGGCGATGATCCGCCGTGTCGGCCGCGCTGGACCCGAGATGGGAACACGCCGCACATTCTCGGCTCCGGCCGGACTCGCCAGGCGCGGCACCAGGCCGAGGCCCAACCCGGCCCCGACGAGAGCAGTCGTCGTCTCCCATTCGGTGACCTCGTGCTGGACGTTCGGGGTCACCCCGGCGGCGGTGAACGCGGCGGAGAAGAGCGCGCGGTAGGCGGTGCCGGGCGCGTCCGTGATCCAGACCTCCCCCATGAGCTCATGCAGCGAGACGGATGAGCTGTCGGCCAACCGGTGATCCGCCGGCAGCATGACGTCCAGCGGATCGTCAAGAAGCCGTGTCTCCTCGACGCGGGAATCCGCACCGACGCCGGCCTCGGCCTCAGTGGCCACCACCACGGCGAGGTCGATCCGCTCGGCGAGGAGCAGGTCGAGACACCGCGTCGGGCTCGCCTCGACCACCCGCACGGTGACCTCTGGTCGCGAGGCACGCAGATGCGCCGCGAGCGGGACCAGCAGGTTGGACGCCGCAGTCGAGAATCCTCCCAGGCCGAACTCGAGGGGTGCGGCCCCGGCGACCGACGCCATGGAGGACTTGATGCGGTCGCACTCCTCGATCAGGCCGTCCGTCTGCGCGACGAGATAGCGCCCGGAGGCCGTGAGGTGTAGCCCGCGGCCCTCCTTCAGCAGCAGGCGGATGCCGAGTGACTGCTGGAGTTCCCGCAGCTGCGCCGAGACGGCAGACCGGGAGAAGCCGGTGAGCTCCGCGGTCGCCGTGATGCTGCCACAGGAGGCGAACGTCCGGAGGGTCAGGATGCGGCGATCGATCATGCACTTATTGTGCACGGTTCATGACGGATATCCGAGCTTTTTATTGCACCGTCCGCACCATTACGCTCTACGTGACGCCGATCACAGAGCTGCAACCTGCCCTGCCTCTTCTTGGCCCGTAGCCCCCACGCCCCCGCAGACTCGAGGACTCAGAACCGTGACTCTCGCCATGAACCCCACCTCCACCCACCGCGGTCGCCTCGCCTCCACCCCCACCGGGGAACAGGCGGCGCAGCTGCGCCTTCTGCTCGACGAGCGCCGCGTCGGCTACTCGTTGGAGGCACCGTTCTACACCGATCCCGAGATCTTCGCCGCGGACATGCGAGGAATCTTCGGCCGGCACTGGCTCTTCGCCGCGAGCCTCGCCGAGATCCCCGAGGCGGGTGACTACGTCACCGTCGACTACGGTCCGTATTCTCTGATCGTCCTCCGCACCGACGAAGGCGTGAATGTCCTGCACAACGTGTGCCGTCACCGCGGGGCCCGGGTCCTCCCGGAGAAGACGGGCACCACCGGCAACCTGGTGTGCGGGTACCACTCGTGGACCTACTCGGCGGCCGGCGACCTGATCCATGCCTCATCGCCCGGCGAGACGTCCTTCGACAAGGCGTGCTTCGCGTTGAAGAAGGCGCACGGACGGGTGGTCGCCGGGTTGGTGTTCGTCTGTCTGGCGGACGAGCCGCCCGCTGATTTCGATGAGGTCGCGGGGATCTTCGAGCCGTACCTGGCCCCGCATGACATCGCCAATACCCGGGTGGCCTACCAGCAGGAGATCCTCGAGGAGGGCAACTGGAAGCTCGTGGTGGAGAACAACCGCGAGTGCTACCACTGCGACGGCCACCCCGAGCTGGCCTGCTCGCTCTTCCCGACGTGGGGCCTCACCGAGGAGATCGTCCCGCCGCATCTGGAGGACGTCTGGAACCGCAACATCGAGGCTGAGGACGCCCTGCGGGGACGCTGCACCCGCTACGGGCTGCCCTTTGCGGTCGTCGAGGAACTCGACACCCGCCTCACCGGAATCCGCATCTCCCGTGAGCCGCTCGACGGTGCGGGCGAATCCTTCTCGGCCTCCGGCCGCCGGCTGTCCAAGAAGCTGTTGGGGGACCTCCGCGACTTCCGGCTGGGCCGCTGCTCCATGCACCTGCAGCCGAACTCCTGGTTCCACCTGATGTCCGACCACGTGATCACGTTCGCCGCGTTCCCGATCAACGAGCACCAGACGCTGGTGCGCACCACCTGGCTCGTGGCCGACGATGCCGTCGAGGGGGTGGACTACGACCTCGACACGCTCACCCACACGTGGAAGCAGACGAACCTGCAGGACAAGAACTTCGTGGAGATGTGCCAACAGGGCACCTACAGCCCGGCCTACGAGCCCGGACCGTATATGAAGAGCGAGTACCAGGTCGAGGCGTTCATCAACTGGTACACCCAGCGCATGCGTGAGCACGTGGTATGACCGTCAGCAGCACCCTCACGATGCTCCCGGAGGTCCGACGCGTCCGGGGCCTGGAGATGCCGTGGAACCGGGTGGTCCAGGCCTCCACCGACCTGCCCTTCGCGGCGGCGGCCAAGGCGCTCGACCCCTGGTACCCGCAGGAGTTCCTGGCCGAGTGCGTCCAGACCATCCCCGAAGCCGGGGGCATGCTCACCCTGGTCATGCGCCGGACCGACGGCGCCCCGCTCGCCTTCCGCTCCGGGCAGTACCTCAATATCGCCTTCCCGGTGAACGGCCCGGATGCAGAGCCGGTCAACCGCAGCTATTCGCTGTCGAGTGCTCCGACGGAGCCGTGGACCTTCGCCATCACGGTCAAGCGCGAGGAAGGCGGCTTGGTCTCGCCGTGGATCCACGAGCACATCCGGCCCGGTGCGGTGCTGGAGGTACTCGGCCCCGTGGGGGCGTTCCACCTGCCCGACTATGACCGCCGCGCCCGATACCTGTTCCTGGCGGCCGGCTCCGGGGTCACCCCGATGATGTCGATGATCCGGACGATCCACTCCCTCCCGGGCAACGCCGACGTCGTCATGCTGTATCACGGGGCTGCCCCCGGCACCTTCGCGTTCTCCCGCGAACTCGAGCATCTGGCCGCGGTCGACTCGCGGATCACCGTGTACTACTCGCTGGGGGACCGCAGTGTCCCCGGCCTCTGGGAGGGCATGGTCGGGCGGCTCACCGCCGAGATGATCGAGACCGTGGTCCCTGATGCCAACGGGCGCAAGGTGTTCGCCTGCGGTCCGGAGGGGTACATCGACGTCGCCGCCGACCTGCTGGCGAAGGTGGGCGTGGACGACACCTCGATCTTCATCGAGTCGTTCTCCGGCACCCACGAGACCGCGCTGGAGTACAAGGAGGAAGTGGCCCTCGCCGGCGAATTCGCCGAGGAGTACGCCGCGGCCCAGGACGCTGTCCGCGAGGCTGTCCGGGAGGCCCCGGCCGACGTCGTTGATCCGCCCACCGGCGCGCTGGATCTCTACCGGATCGCCGAACTCAACGACCCCGAGATTCGCGGTGACGCAGCGGCCGAGCCGAGCCCGGCCACATCGAACCCGGCCGAGTCGGGCCCGATCACGTCGAGTCCGGCCACATCGAGCGCGACCGGTCCGGTCGACCCGTCCACCTTCGAGGTGGTCGGCCAAGGAAGCCTGACGATGTCGTTCCTGCGCACCCGCCTCAACGTCCGCATCGACCCCCAGGCGAACGTCCTGGATGCCGCCCGGGGGGCTGGCGTACGCATCGGGGCGAACTGCCGGGAAGGCATGTGCGGCTCCTGCAAGGTCGTCAAGATCAGCGGCGAGGTGGACATGAATCATCAGGGCGGTATCCGTGCCCGCGAGATCGACGCCGGCAAGTTCCTGCCGTGCTGCTCGACGGCGCAGACGGACCTGGTCGTGGACGCCTAGACCAGAACCGGACGCCGGAGATCGGCGGGCGGGACATCCCCTCCACGGAACATCGCCGGCGGCGCACGTCGCCGGGAGCACCACAGACGTCAGCACAGTAAGGAGTGATCCATGAGGCCTACAACCTCTCCCCGGATCGTGATCATCGGGGCCGGCATCGTCGGCGCGAACCTCGCGGACGAGCTCGCGCAGCTCGGACACACGAACACCCTCGTCCTCGAACAGGGACCGCTGGGGATTCCCGGCGGCTCAACCTCGCATGCGCCGGGCCTCGTCTTCTCCTCCAACGGCTCGAAGTCGATGACGGCGTTCGCGCAATACACGATTGAGAAGCTGACGTCCCTGATCGGCGCCGACGGCCGCAGCTCGTTCCTTCCCGTGGGCGGTCTCGAGATCGCGACCACGGAAGAGCGCCTGCAGGACCTCCACCGCCGCGCGGGCTGGAACCGCTCTTACGGGGTTCAGGCGGACATCATCGATGCTGACGAGTGCCTCCGGCTCATCCCCATGCTCAACCCGGATATGCCGCTCGGCGGGCTCTTCACCCCGGGCGACGGGCTGGCGCTGGCCGCCCAGGGAACCCAGCTGGTCATGGAGCGGGCCCGGGCCGCCGGGGTCGAGTTCCGCGACCGGACCACCGTCACCGACATCGAGCAGTCCGGAGGCCGGGTCACGGCTGTGGTGGCGGGCGAGGAGCGGTTCCCGGCGGACATCGTCGTCTCGTGCGCCGGCTTCTGGGGCCCGAACCTCGGCAAGATGGTCGGCACCGAGATCCCGCTGCTGCCGCTGGCCCACCAGTTCGCCTGGACCACGCCGGTGCCATCCCTGGCTGGCGTCAACGAGCTGCCCAGCGGCGCGAGCCGCCCGATCCTGCGCTACCAGGACCGGGACCTGTACTACCGCGAGTGGGGCGACACCGTGGGCATCGGCTCCTACGCGCACCGCCCGATGCCGGTCGACCTCGACACCCTGCCGGCGTACCGGCCAGAGGACATCACGGGCGAACGCATGCCCTCGTCCCTGCCCTTCACCCCTGAGGACTTCGCCGCGGAGTGGGAGGCCAGCCAGGAGTTACTCCCGGACTTGGAGAACACCGAGATCAAACGCGGGTTCAACGGCATCTTCTCCTTCACGCCGGACGGTGGCTCCCTCGTGGGCGAATCCCGCCATGTCGACGGCTTCTTCGTGGCCGAGGCCGTGTGGGTCACCCATGGTCCGGGCATCGCCAGGGCCGTCGCCGAACTGATCGCGACCGGCAGCTCCCGGCTCGACCTGTCCGACTGCGACCTGAACCGGTTCGAGGAGGTACAGACCACGCCGGAGTACGTCTCGGAGACCTCGCAGCAGAACTTTGTCGAGATCTATGACGTACGCCATCCCCTGGAGCCGCGGCTGTCCCCGCGCAACGTGCGTGTCAGCCCCTTCCACGAGCAGCAGAAGGCACTTGGCGCGTTCTACCTGGAGGCTGCCGGTTGGGAGCGCCCACACTGGTTCGAGGCGAACGCCGCCCTGCTGGACGAGATGCCCTCCGAGTGGGCTGCTCCCGAACGCGACTCCTGGTCCGACAAGTTCCACTCCCCGATTGCCGCTGCAGAGGTCTGGAAGACCCGGACCGCCGTGGCCATGTTCGACATGACCCAGCTCAAACGCCTGGAGATCACAGGACCCGGTGCCGGTCCCCTGCTGCATGGCCTGACGACGTCGAGCATGATGCGAGCGCCCGGAGCCGTCAGCTACACACTTCTCCTGGACGAGGCCGGCGGCATCACCAGCGACATCACGGTCGCACGCCTGTCCGAGCAGTCGTACCAGGCCGGTGTGAACTCCAATGTGGACCTGGCCTACATCTCCCGCAAAGCGCGCCACCAGAGCGAGGAGAATCCGGCCCAATGGGTCCACGTCAAGGACATCACCGCCGGCACCTGCTGCATCGGCCTCTGGGGCCCGTTGGCCGCCGCTGTCATGGAGAAGATCAGCCGCGACGATCTGAGCAATGACGGGTTGAAGTACTTCCGCACCAAGGAGATCTCCATCGGTGGCATCCCGGTGACCGCCATGCGCCTGTCCTATGTGGGCGAGTTCGGCTGGGAGCTCTATGCCTCCGCCGACGTCGGGCACAGGCTGTGGGATGTGATCTGGGAGGCGGGCCAGGAGCACGGGATCATCGCCGGCGGCCGCGAGTCCTTCAACTCCATGCGTCTGGAGAAGGGTTTCCGTTCCTTCGGTACGGACATGACCAGCGACCACGAGCCGGAGCAAGCCGGACTCGGTTTCGCCGTCAAAGCCTCGAAGACGGACGATTTCGTCGGCAAGGGCGCGCTCGTCGAGCGGGCCGCTGCGGCCACCACGCGACTGCGCTGCTTGACGGTCGACGACGGGGTCTCGGTGGTCCTCGGCAAGGAACCGGTGTACGTGGGCGGCGAGGCCTCGGGCTACGTCACCAGTGCGGCTTACGGATACACCGTCCGTCGGCCGATCGCCTACGCGTGGCTGCCGAACCGGGTGGAGACCGGAGACGCGGTGGAGATCGAGTACCTCGGGCGCCGCATCGCGGCCACTGTGGTGGACGATCCGCTGTATGACCCGGAGATGACGAGACTGCGCGGATGAGCCCTCCGCAGGGCAGCACCAGAGATCCGCCGCGCCCACAGCCCACTAGTGACCTACCGCTGCACCCCGTTGAGAAGTGAGGAACCGCTATGACAGGAAATCGTGCCGTCGCCTACAAGGAACCGGGCGTCGTCGAGGTCATCGATACTGAATACCCCACCTTCGAGTTGAAGGACGGCCCGGGGGTCAACCCCGCCAACGTGGGGCGCAAGGTACCCCACGGGGTCATTCTCAGGACCGTTGCCACCAACATCTGCGGCTCGGACCAGCACATGGTGCGCGGCCGGACCACGGCCCCGGCGAATCTGGTCCTGGGACACGAGATCACCGGAGAGGTGGTGGAGGTCGGGTCCGACGTCGAGTTCATCAAGGTCGGTGACATCGTCTCCGTCCCGTTCAACATCTCCTGCGGCCGTTGCCGCAATTGCAAGGAGCGTAAGACCGGCATCTGCCTGAACGTGAACCCGGACCGTCCGGGTAGCGCCTACGGCTACGTGGACATGGGCGGCTGGGTCGGCGGACAGGCCGAGTTCGTCCTCGTCCCCTACGCCGACTGGAACCTGCTGAAGTTCCCGGACCGGGATCAGGCGCTGGAGAAGATCATGGACCTCACGATGCTCTCCGACATCTTCCCCACCGGCTTCCACGGTGCCGTCACGGCCGGGGTGGGCGTCGGCTCCACCGTCTACGTCGCCGGTGCGGGCCCCGTCGGCCTGGCAGCGGCCATGGGCGCGCAGCTGCTCGGGGCCGCCGTCGTGATCGTGGGCGACCTGAACGAGGACCGCCTGGCGCAGGCGCGGACCTTCGGCTGCGAGACCGTCAACGTCGGCGAAGGCCCGCTCCAGGACCAGATCGAGCAGATCCTCGGTGTCCCCTCAGTGGACAGCGGTATCGACGCCGTCGGTTTCGAGGCCCGCGGGCACGGCAAGGAGGCCAGTCAGGAGGCTCCGGCGACGGTCCTGAACTCCCTCATGGACATCACCGCCGCCGGCGGATCCCTGGGCATTCCGGGCCTGTACGTCATGGGTGATCCGGGGGCCGCGGATGAGGCTGCCCAGAAGGGCTCGCTGTCCCTCTCGCTGGGCACGGGGTGGGCCAAGTCCCTGTCCTTCACCACGGGACAGTGCCCGGTGATGAAGTACAACCACCAGTTGATGATGGCGATCCTGCATGACAAGGCGCCGATCGCGAAGGCTGTCAATGCGAAGGCGATCTCCCTTGAGGACGCCCCGCGCGGCTATGCCGAGTTCGATGCCGGAGCGGCGACGAAGTTCGTGCTCAACCCCAACGGGTACCTCACGGACTGAGCCTCGCTCAGGGCAACCGGGTGCGCCACCAGTGCTGGCGTGCCCGGTTGCCGCAGCCCCACCCCGGGACTCATCGACGTGACGAAGGCCAGCAGGGATAGGCGGCATCACCACCTCGGGGCGGGTGCCGGTCCGGTGGAGTCACGGATGGCCAGGCTGGATGGAAGGACCATGAGTTGGTTCCGCCGCCCCTCGACCAGCATCTCGACCCCGTGGTGGGCGGCGGCCTCGTACTGGCCTCCGAGGGTGGTCAATGGGGGAGTACAGAACCGGGAGACGAACATGTCGTCATACCCCACCACGCTGAGGTCTGCGGGGACGGCGAGATCGTTGCCCTGAAGGTGCTGGATGATCCCGATGGCGAGGAGGTCGTTGTGGGCGACCACGGCGGTGGCACCGGCGCGCAGGACCTCCTCGGCTGCGGTGGGCCCGTCCTCCATGGAGGGGCGGAAGGGGCCGAGCTGGCGGATCTCCACCCCGTTGGCCTGAGCGTGATCGGACAGGGCGGCCCACCGCTGGTGGCGGGCCCAGCTGCTGGAGGGGCCGCCCGCGTAGGCCACCCGGGTGTGGCCCAAGGCCGTCAGGTGCGCGATGATGTGCCGTGAACCCTGGTCCTGGTCCACCAGGGCGCAGGAGATCCCCGGGATATGACGGTTGAGCAGCACCACCCGGGTCCTGGTGGAGAGCGACCTGATCGCCTCATCCGGCAGGCGGCTCGAGGTCAGCACGAAACCGTCCACCCGTCCGATCAGGCGCTCGATGTTGGCCTGTTCCCTGACCGGATCCTCTTCGGTGTTGACGAGGAGCAGGCCGACGCCCGCCGACTGGGTCCGTTTCTCGGCCCCACGGATCGCCTCCGAGTAGTAGGGGTTGGCGATGTCCGGTACCACCATGGCAATCGTTCCGGAATGCCGCGCCCCGGCGGACCTGGCAGAGGCGCCCCGGCGGTATCCGAGCCGTTCGACGACCCCCAGGACGTGCTCCAGTGTCTGGGGGTGGACCTTGTCCGGCTGGCTCAGTGACCGGCTGACGGTGGCCGGGGACACCCGGCTGAGCCGGGCCACGTCATAGATGGTCACCCGGTGCGGGGTGGGCACTGCTGCCTCCTGATGAAACTGGATGAAACTGCTCGCCACCACAGGGCCGCAACCCTAGGGTTCATTTCATCATCACTGCAATTCCCTTTGACAGGGCCCCATAGAAGCGAGATGACCATGGACGAATCGTGCTCCTGCACACATGATTCCAAGCTGCCGACTCTAGACGAGCTCACGCGGTCCCGGGTCTCTCGCCGGCAGTTCGGCGTGCTCGCCGTCGCGGCAGCGGCAACGGTAGGGGTCTCCGCCACCTCGGCCGCACCGGCAGCGGCCCGTGGCGGCCCGAAGCACCTGACGCGCGGGGAGTTCGTGACCATGATCTCGAACCACTTCGACTGGGTGCACTCGTCCCTGTACATCGACCCGTACAAGCTGCCCCAGCCGACCTTCAAGGACGTCAAACTCGGCAAGACCCCGAACTCCTACCAGATCGAGACCGCCCTTGAAGAGGGGGTCATCTCCAACGCCCGGCAGACGTTCAACCCCAACAAACCGCTGACCCGCGAGGATGCCGCGGACATGCTGGTCAGGGCCTTCCACGTCCCCGCCTCGAAGAAGGACATCCTGGGCCTGCTCCCCAGCGCCAACGGGCCGGTCCCGGCCGGCGCGGCCCGGGAGGCCTTCGAGCAGCTGACGGAATCCCTCGTGTCACCGCCGCAGGTCATGTGCAAGCCCGGGACCACGGCCCCCCGCAGGTACATCGACATCACCACGCCCACGGAGGGCGCCTCCATCCACTACACCTACACCGATGACGGCAGCGAACCGGCGGATCCGACCACCGACTCCCCGACGTTCGACCTGCGTCAGAACGGCGTGCTGCAGTTCGTGAACCCCCTGTCCTCCACCACGGACTCCAAGGAATACCGGCTCAAGGCCATGGCCCATCGCCAGGGGATGCGGCAGAGCGCCGTCCGGGAGTTCTCCTGGACCATCGTCCGTCCGCAGCAGGGCGAGTTCGTGGCCCGCAAGATCAAGGACGCCGGCCGAGCCCAGCCTGCCATCTGGAAGATCAGCAACCCGGCCGAGTACTACCAGGCCAACCTCTACTACATCGAGGGCTCCCGGAGGGGCATCGTCTTCGACGCGGGCGAGTACAGCGCGGAGAAGGCCGACCTCAAGGCCTTCATCGACACCATCGCCTCCCGGCCCTACGACTTGGTGCTCGGGCACAACCATCCAGACCACGCCGAGCAGATCCACAACTTCACCTCGGCGGGCATCACGCTGTTCACCACCGTGCGGGAGAAGGCAGCCCTGAGCGCCGCCCGGCGGGAGGACCACCGCGCAGCCGGCCAGGCCGCCGTCGCCGTGGGGGACGGCTTCGAGATCGACTTGGGCAACGTCCAGGTGAGTCTGTTCCATGCCCCCGGCCACACCGACGGCCTCCTGACGGCCCTGATCAACCAGACCGGGTGGGTCTACTGTTCGGACCACTACGGCTGCAACCGCCCCTACACGGCGGACACCACGCAGTTCAACGGCATCAAGGCGGACCTGTTCCTGTCCCTGCAGCTGCAGCTGCTGGCCGACTACCGGCGGCGGAGCACCACGGGTCACGTGGTGGAAGTGACCAACGCCCACCAGGACGTGGCGGTCGGCATGGAATGCATCGAGAACTTCCTGGAGTGCTTCCAGAACATGATCGACGACGGCGATGAGGCCATCGAGCCCTCCATCCGGGGCGGCATCAGCGGCAATCCGACGGGGCCGGTGCGCAATTCCCGGATGTCCAAGGTGGGGGACATGTGGCGGGACAAGAACTGGATCGCCGTGGGCAACTCCATCGGCGCCGGCCTGGACCAGCCGCGGGACTACCTGAGCGCACCAACGAACGCGTACCCGTCCGGGGTGACGGTGGACTACAACGCCCCCGGCGGCCACCACCGCTACTCGGTGCTGGGCAACGTGGAGTTCAGCGGCGCCGAGCTCGTGGGGACGGATCTGCACTGGGCCGCCCCCTCGAACGGGGTGGAGAACAAGCTGACGGACAAGTTCAACCCGTGGGTCTTCGACTATGAGGTGACGGTCCCCCGGAGGGCCAGGGACCTGACGATCACCCCCACAGCACTGTCCAACAACGTCCGCAGGCTGACCGTCAACGGACGCCGGGTGGAACAGTCCTCCTCCGTCCGGATCCCGGCCAGGGACGGCTCCACCATCACGGTGGGCGTGGTGGCACCGGATGGACAGACTGCCAGTGAGTACACCTTCACGGTGCGGGCGGCGCGCTAGGAGTCCCCCGGCGCGGGCGCGCCCTGTCCCGTTGAACGGGTCGGATGGTTCGGTTCAATGGAACCCCCTCTCTCACCCGGAGTGTGACCCCTGACACGATCCTGGTCTAGACATTTGCTCTTGACCGAAGGATCCACTCATGCGCCTGCTCCACGCAGATCCCGCCGACGCCGGACGCCCGGCTTCCGATGACGGCCTCGCCTACGACGTCGCCGTGGTCGGCTCCGGCGTCGCCGCCCTGACCGCCGCCGCCACGGCCGCCCGCGCCGGGCAGCGGGTCATCGTGCTGGAGAAGTCCGAGTTGCTCGGGGGTACCTCCGCGGTCTCCGGCGGCATGCTCTGGGTGGTGGACAACCACTACGCCCGCGAGGCCGGGATCGCCGACTCCAAGGCCGCCGGCCGCGAGTACGTGGAGGCGGTGGCCCGGGGCCGCGGCCGCGCCGAGCTGCTGGACGCCGCCCTGGACCACGGGGACACCATGCTCCGCTTCGCCGAGGACGAGCTCGGGGTACGGTTCATCTTCCTGGACAACTTCCCGGACTACCGCCAGGATCTGCCCGGCGCGGTCAAGGGCGGCCGCACGGTGGAACCCGAGCTGTTCAACGCCCGCGAGGCCCTCGGCGAGCTGGCCGAGCACGTCCGCACGGATGGCCGCCACCCGTACACCATGCAGGAGTACGAGGACTGGGGTGCCTTCACCACCTTCCCGTGGGACGAGCTCAACGAGCGGCAGGCCCAGGGCTACGCGGCCAAGGGCCACGCCCTGGTCGCCATGCTGCTCAAGGCCTGCCTCGAGCACGGCGTCCACTTCGCGACCGACGCCCGAGCGGAACGGTTGGTCGAAAGCGGCGGGCGCGTGGCCGGCGTCGTGCTGGCGGACGGCACCGAGATCCAGGCGAACGCCGGCGTGATGCTGGCCGCGGGAGGGTTCGAGTGGGACCGGCAGCTCGCCGATTCCATGCTCGCCACCCGCCTGTACACCATGTGCTCCCCGCCCTCGAACACGGGGGACGCCCTGAAGATGGCCCAGCGGATCGGCGCCATGACGCGCGGCACCCGCGAGGCCTGGTGGGCCCCCATGTCCATCACGGGCACCCTGCGGGACGGCGAGCCGGTCGGCTCCCTGCTGCGCTTCGAGCGCCAGGGCCCCGGCTCCATCATGGTCAACCGCCACGGCGAGCGCTTCGCCAACGAGGCGCAGAACTACAACGACCTGGCCCGCGTGCTGCAGTCCTGGGACTCGGCCAACAACCAGACGCTGAACACCCCGGCGCACGTGGTCTTCGACCAGTCCTACCTCCAGCGCTACGGCATCCTGGACCACCGCGCGGGGGACCCCACCCCGGACTGGCTCATCGAGGCCCCCACCCTGGCTGAACTCGCCGCGAGGCTCGGTCTGCCGGCCGAGAACCTCGAGGCGACGGTTCAGCGTTTCAACGCCCACGCCGAGCAGGGCGAGGACCCGGACTTCGGCCGCGGCTCCTCCGAGTACGACCGCTACTGGGGGGACGCGGACAACGCCTGGCCCAACCCCTCCCTCGGGCCACTGCAGTACGGCCCGTACTACGCCCTTGAAGTGGTCAACGGCGCCTTCGGAACCTGCGGCGGCGTGGCCACGGACGGCAACGGCCAGGTGATGGACGTGGACGGCGCCCCGATCGCCGGCCTGTTCGCCGCGGGCAACACCACCGAGAGCCCCTACGCCGCCGGCTACCCGGGTGCCGGGGCCACCCTCGGCCCGCTGATGACCATGGCCTACCTGGCCGGCCGCCGCCTGGCGGGCCAGCCCGCCGAATACACCGGGAACGACGCCGGCCGCGCATCGGGCGCTGCCTGGTCCGGTTCCGCACAGCTCGAGGAGGTCTCAGCATGATCCGGCACATCGTGATGTTCCGCTGGAAGGACAGCTTCACCAAGGACATCCGCGCCCAGTGGATCACCGGCCTGGACGGGCTCCAGGGCACCATCCCCGGACTGCTGGCCCTGCAGCACGGACCGGATGTCCTGAAGACGGAGAAGTCCTGGGACCACGTCATCATCGCCGACTTCGAGGACCGCGAGGCCCTCGCCGTCTACAACACCCACCCCGCCCACGAGGCCATCAAGCCCTTCTCCCTGCCGAACGTGCAGGACCTGGCCTACGTGGACCTCGAGATCTCCTCTGATTCCACCACCCACGCCACTTCCCACACCTCCAAGGACCCCTCATGAGCATCACCACCCCGCACACCGTGCAACAGCACCCGGAGGACTCACTCACGGCCAAAGGGACGCCGAAGAAGGCCGCCCTGGCCTCCTTCCTGGGCTCCACCATGGAGTACTACGACTTCTTCATCTACGGCACCGCCGCGGCGCTGGTGTTCCCGCAGCTGTTCTTCCCGGGCGGCGACCCGGCCATCGCGGCCATCGCCTCCTTCGCCACCTTCGGCGTGGCGTACATCGCCCGTCCGCTGGGCGGCCTGGTGATGGGCCACTTCGGGGACCGGCTGGGGCGGAAGAACGTGCTGCTGGTGACGCTGCTGATCATGGGCCTGGCCTCGCTGGCAATCGGCCTGCTGCCGACCTTCGACTCGATCGGCATCTGGGCCACCGTGCTGCTGGTGGTGGCCCGCCTGGCGCAGGGCTTCTCCGCCGGCGCCGAGTCCGCGGGGGCCTCCTCGCTGACGATCGAGCACTCCCCGGAGGGCCGCCGCGGCTTCTTCACCTCCTTCGTGATGATGGGCTACGCGGCCGGCATGGTGCTCTCCACGATCGTGTTCATCCCCATCGCGGCCCTGCCGGAGGAGGACCTGATGAGCTGGGGCTGGCGGATCCCGTTCCTGCTCTCCATCTTCGTGCTGGCCATCGCCTTCTGGGTGCGGACCAAGCTGGATGAGACCCCCGTCTTCGAGGAGGAGGTGGCCCAGGCGGGCGAGAAGAAGAAGCTGCCCGCCGGCGAGGTGCTGAAGTACCAGGGCGGGGACGTGTTCCGCGTGTTGCTGATGTCCGCCTTCTCCCTGATGCAGACCATCTTCACCGTGTTCGGCCTGTCCTACGCCGTGGACCACGGCGGCTTCGAGCGCACGGACATCCTCACCGTCAATGCGGTGGCCATCGGCCTGTCCATGACCGTCATGCCGTTCGCCGGGAAGCTCTCGGACCGGATCGGCCGCAAGCCGCTGATGCTGACGGCCATGATCGGCTGCTCGGTGGCGATCTTCCTGTACTTCCTGGCCCTGGGCACCGGCAACATCTGGCTGGTGTTCGCGGCCTCCGTGCTGTTCATGACCGTGCTGTACTCCGGCTTCAACGGCGTGTGGACCTCCTTCTTCGGAGAGCTGTTCGCGGCCCCCGTCCGCTACACCGGCATGGCCATGGGCAACCAGCTGGGCCTGATGGTGGCCGGCTTCGGCCCGATGATCGGCGGCCTGCTGCTCGGTGCCGGCGCCTTCGGCTGGGTCCCGGTGGCGATCTTCGGCTGCGTGGTGGCCCTCATCGCCGCGGTGGCCTGCTTCACCGCCCGGGAGACCGCCCACACCCCCATCGCCGAGCTCGGCGAGCCCTACCTGCGCGGCACTGGCCGGATCTGACGATGACGACGCCCTCTGCCTCGAAGACTTCCCCGACCTCTGGAGAACACATGACTGAGAACACCCCCGCCGCAGACCGCACCGAAACCGTCCACCACTGCGACGTGCTGGTGGTCGGCTCCGGCGCCGCCGGGATGGCCACCGCCCTGCGGGCGGCCCATGACGGGCTGAGCGTGATCGTGACGGAGAAGTCTCCGCACTTCGGCGGCACCACGGCCCTGTCCGCGGGCTGGTCCTGGGTGCCGGGCAATCCGAAGGGGGCCGCGGCCACGGGGGATACCCGGGCCGAGGCGGAGGAGTACCTGCAGGCGCTGTCCGGCGAGTACTACAACGAGGAGGGTGTGGCCGGGTTCCTGGACACCGTCCCCGAAGCCATCGACTTCTTCGAGGACAACACCTCCGTGGTGTTCTCCTACCCGGAGAAGGCCCCCGACTACCAGATGGACCTGCCCGGGGCTCGGTTGGGCGGGCGTGCGATCCTGCCGTCCGACGCTGACATCCGGATGCTCGGGTCCCGCCGCAAGGAGCTGCAGCCCTACTTGAGCTCCTACACGGTGTTCGGGTACATGCCCCAGGTGGGCCCGGACATGGCGACCATCCTCAAGGCCAATCAGTCCGTGAAGGCCTTCACCTACACCGCGTCCAAGCTGCTGCGCACCTGGGTGGACACCGCCCTGTTCGGCCAGCCGCTCAAGCGCACCAACGGCTCGGCGCTGATGACCCGCATGGTGGCCTCCGCGCTGGATGCCGGGGTGCGGGTGTGGACGAGCACTCCCGTTCAGGAACTGGTGAAGAACGACGACGGCGCCGTCACCGGTGCGGTCCTGTCCGGTCCGCGGGCCGGCACCGTGCAGGCCCGGCTGGGCGTGGTGCTGGCCGGCGGCGGGTTCTCCGGGGACGCGGAGCTGCGGAAGCAGTACTTCCCGCACGATGCGAACGGCGGGGAGCACTTCACGCCCACCCAGGGTCATGACGGGTCCTCGGCCCGGATGGCGATGGCCGCCGGCGGGCGGATCAACGCCGACGTCTCCTCCCCGGGGTCCTGGGCGCCGGTGACGGTGTTCAAGGACCTGGTCACCCGCAAGCAGCGGCTCTTCCCGCACCTGCGCCAGATCGGGCTGCCCGGCATGATCACGGTGGACAAGCACGGCAAGCGCTTCGGCAATGAGGCCCTGAGCTACCACGACTTCGGCCGGCAGATGCTGGACCACATGAAGGATGAGGAGTCGGTCTACGCGTGGATCATCGGTGATGAGAAGCTGATGGACAAGTATGGGATCGGCTTCGCCAAGCCCACACCCATTCCCCGTCAGCTGTTCTACGCCGCGGACTACCTGGTCAAGGGGGAGACCGTGGCCGAGCTGGCCGGGAAGATCGGGGTGGACGCCGCCGGACTGGAGGCCACCCTGGAGCGGTTCAACCGGGACGCTGTGGCCGGGGAGGACACGGAGTTCGGCCGCGGCTCCACCGCCTACAACCACTTCCGCGGGGACATGGACCATAAGCCGAATCCGAACCTGGCCACGATCGACCAGGGCCCGTTCTACGCCGCGAAGGTGCAGATGGGGGACTTGGGGTCCTTCGCCGGGATCGACGTCGATGAGCGGCACGCGGTGATCCGTGAGGACGGTTCCCGGATCCCGGGGCTGTATTCCGTGGGTGCCGCGGCGGTCTCCGTGTTCGGTGGCGGGTACCCGGGTTACGGCTCGCACATCGGCCCGGCCCTGGTGTTCGGCTATCGCATGGGTCGGGACATCGCCGAGCTGGCCGCAGAGTCCGGTCAGCCCGAGGCGCTCAAGCGGGCCATGGAGGTCGGTGCGTGAGCCTGAGCGGTTCTCTGGGCGTCGACCCGATGCCGTTCGCCGGCCGCACCGCTGTCATCACCGGTGCGGCCGGCGGGATCGGGGCGGCGACCGCCCGGATGCTGGCCGCCCGCGGCGCCACCGTGGTGATCGGAGACGTGGATGAGCGGGCCGCTGACGTGGTGGCGGAGATCGAGGCTGCGGGTGGGCGTGCGCTGTTCGTGCGCTGCGATGTGACCGACGAGGACTCCGTGGCGGGGTTGATGGATGCTGCTGCGGGGCTCGGTGGTGATGCCGGTGGGTCTGGGAACGTGGACGTGCTGGTGGCCAACGCCGGGATCGCCGAGCGGAAGGGCCCGCTGCACGAGCTGGACCTGGATCACTGGCGCACCGTGCTGGACATCGACCTGACCGGGGTGGCGCTGTCCATGAAGCACGCGCTGCGGCACATGGCGGCTGCTGATGCTGGCCGGCGGAGCGGGGCGGTGGTCGCGCTCTCCTCGCTCTTGGGGCTGGTCGGTCAGGCCGGCTCTGCACCGTATTCGGCAGCCAAAGCAGGGGTGGCCAACCTGGTCCGCTCCGCCGGACTGGGCTACGCGCCGACGGGGATCCGCGTCAACGCGGTGGCTCCCGGCTACGTGGAGACCCCGCTGACCGCCGGCCTGGACGAGTCGGTGCGGTCTCAGATGACCGTCCGACAGCCGATCGGCCGTCTCGGCACCCCCGAAGAGGTCGCCGAGGTCATCTGCTTCCTGGCCTCAGACGCCGCATCGTTCGTGACGGGTGCCGTGTGGTCCGTGGATGGCGGGTACGTGGCGCAGTAGGTTGTCGACTCTTCCAACCTGGGTTGGACGTAGAAAAGAGATAATCAGGCCGCACAGGTAACCACTTGCAGCAGAGAAGCCTACGACCGATCAGCCCTGTACACGCCGGTACGCTGAAAGATTCCCCTTCTTCTCCGGAACTCTCTCAATCTGGCCACTTCTCATCAATCGATTGAATATATTCTTGACCTTATTCTCAGACCCAATCCCTGAGAGTTCACGAACGATACGATTGGTTATCTCGGCGTGTGTTTCCAGATACTCCATAATCATTTGCTCTGGTGACGCCAGCTTCTCATGCTTGATGTTCACTAGGACCGAATGATCTAATTCAGTGATCTCAGGGTTCTTTAACTGAAGTTTCTTCATGGCGTCAAAAGCAGTATTTAGGCCTTCTCCAACGTCTTTGTTTGGTGCGTCAGGAAACTTGTTTATGAGTCGAACAATATTTCCGTTTCGGGCAAATCGTTCGTCCAGAATATTCTGAGGCGAAACGTGTCCGGCTAGTCGACCAGGACTTTCGATTTCGATTCGATTATCGAACACGCGAATGTGAACGTCGTCAGCCAGGCCATAATCTCGATGTATGAGGGCGTTGGTTATGATCTCATGAAGTGTTTCTGGTGGGTAAGAGATCGGAGTGATCCCCGTGTCTCCGAGTTTTCCAACAGATTCGACAAGCTTCGTGGTCAAATACAGCGCATCCTTAATTTGGTTGTAAAGTGGGCCTTCAATTGTGAATGGTTGCCCGTCAAGCGTTTCTCGGCGCCCTTCGGCGTCGGCTGTCTTGTACCGGTACAGCTTTACTGACGACCTCTTGGGGAGATCGGCTTGAGGTAAGTCCGAGTAAAGTAGTAGCCCTGCCACGGTTGGCTTGTCTGAAACGATCACGCGTTGCATCCGCATCCACCGTTCGGGCTCGTTTAATGGGAATGCATCTAGCATAAAAGTAAGGCTGATTTCCGAATTCGTAATGGTATCTAGTGGGGAGTTGACGGTCTCACCTTCAAAAGTCGTAATTCCCTTGTCTCGCTCCAATCTGCGAATTTGATCTTCGGATCTCAGCGGCAAAGACTGCGCGCTTCGCCTGAGGTAGACAACGCCATCACTGGCCTTTCGGATCGATGCGGAACGCAGTACGATCACGTGAAGAACTAGCCCAGCATTTCGTTCGTTAGCCAGGAATTCGTACCTGAAGCCCTCTCCGAGAGGAAAGAGCTCTTCAAAAATCTGGAGGTGACCGTTCGCTGCTTCTTCATCGACGAAGCCGTTCCAAGTGAACTGGCCATCCTTCTCGTCGATGCCGACGTAAAGTTCACCGCCGTCTCCGTTTGCGAAGCCGCTGAGGGTTTTTGTTAATTTTCCAGGCGCTACTTCCCTGGCCTTCATGTCTTGGAAGTGTCCTTCGCGCACCGTGAGAATGCGTGCAACTTGGTCGTCGTCAACTTCGATGGTCTCGATCGGCATGAGCACATCTTTCCAGCGACTGGCGTTTATGTTGACGAGGCACACCGGCGTTCGTCGAGGCGATTGAACTGCGTGAGAAAAACTGGCGATCGATCACTTGGACGCCAAGTACGTGCTACGGACGAGCTACAGGATTCGCACGTTCCCAGATCGCCGAGTTTCTAGTAGCTTTCCCGTACTCTGAATATTGACGATGCAAATGCACACGTGTTTGCGTGATGGCTCTATGTAGGAGGCCGCGCTATGGCGGAGCCAGTGGGACTTCGCGGATCCGCTATCGAGTGGCTCAAAGAGCGAACAAGTGACGGCTTGGAACCTCTTACGCGCGATGACATCTTGGACTTCGCATTTCAAGGAGCCCCTTTCGCGCTCCAGTCTACGCAGCAAGGAATTCGCAAGCCACGCGGATTCGAGGCCGCGTTATCGTTCCAAACTGTTTACAGATCACCGGGACAGAAGCGACCCTACGAGGACGACATTGGTGCGGACGGGCTCATCCGGTATGCATGGCGTGGAGATGACCCGAACCAACCGGAGAACCTCGGACTCCGCCGGGCCATGGAGTTGCGGCTTCCTCTCATTTGGTTCGTGGGCGTTGCCATGAAGCCGGCGCGATTCCAGGTGATCGCGCCTGTGTACATTGTCCGTGAAGAGATCGAACACAAGCGCTTCGCCATGGCTCCGGTAGAAGAAATTGACATGCTTCCGGAAATGATGGCCGGATCTGTCATGGAAGAGTCTCTGCGACGCTACCTCCGGCGAGAGACAAAGGTGAGACTTCACCAGCCAGTTTTCAGATCAACGGTCTTGACCGCGTACGAGAACCGCTGTGCCGTCTGTAGTCTCGCTCATCCTCAGCTCCTGGACGCGGCCCACATCGTGCCTGACCGTGAAGAGCTGGGAATTGCCTCTGTGGTCAACGGCATGGCGCTGTGCAAAATTCATCACGCAGCCTTCGATAGCTACTTCCTAGGAATTCGTCCCGATCATGTTGTGCAGATTCGGAAGGATCTGCTCGACGAGGTCGATGGACCGATGCTCCGCTATGGACTTCAGGAACTCCACGGCAAGAAGCTCATGGCACTTCCGAAGCGTTACACAGAACGCCCTCGACCTGACCTTCTCGAGAGCGCCTTTGATCGTTTCAGGAGTGCGACTGTAAGCGACGTCGCATAGTTCCCTATTGCAGCCGCAGTTGCTCTGCGTCTGCAATAGGGAACTGGGTGCAGACCGCCAACAGTTCCTGGTCTGCTTATACTGGCTCGTGGACACGGGGTGCACCGTCCGGTGCTGAGATCAAACCCGTGGAACCTGATCTAGTTCGAACTAGCGAAGGGATGTCCGCGTGACTTCTTCTTGCCATACCCAATTCCCGCCCAGCTCCGCCCTGCCCGCAGTGCCCCGCGTGCTCTCCATCGCCGGGACCGATCCGACCGGGGGGCGGGGGCCGCCGCAGACCTCAAGTCGATCACCGCCGCCGGCGGCTACGGCATGAGCGTGGTGACCGCCCTGGTCGCTCAGAACACCCATGGCGTGCGGGATCTCCACGTCCCGCCCACTGATTTCCTCGCAGCCCAGCTGCGCGCCGTCAGCGACGACGTCACCCTCGACGCCGTCAAGACCGGCATGCTCGGCACCGCGGAGATCATCGCCACGGTCACCGCCTGGCTGGGCGACGTCCAACCCACGTTCCTCGTGGTCGACCCGGTCATGATCGCCACCAGCGGGGACCGCCTCCTGCAGCCTGAAGCCGAGCAGGCCATGGTCGCCTTCTGCCGCCGCGCCACCCTGGTCACCCCCAATATCGACGAGCTCGCCGTCCTCACGGGCCAGCCCCGTGCGACCACCGAGACCGAGGCCCTCGACCAGGCCGCGGCGTGGTCCGCGCAGTCGGGCGTGGCCGTCGTCGTGAAGACCGGGCACCTGGACGGCACCCGGGTCACCAACACCTGGGTCAGCCCGGACGGCACCCGCCACCCGGTGCCCTCCACCCGCGTGGACACCACCAGCACCCACGGCACCGGTTGCTCCCTCTCGGCCGCCCTGGCCACCCGCCTCGGCCGGGGGGACACCCCGCACGCCGCCCTGACCTGGGCCACCGGCTGGCTGCACGAGGCCATCCTCCACGGCGCCGCCCTGCAGGTCGGCTCCGGCCACGGCCCCGTGGACCACGGCCACCGGTCCCGACGGCTGCAGGCCGCCGGCGCGGCAAACCCCTGGTTGAGGCACGACGCCGTCCCCTGGGCTCTCGAGACACCGCGGGACCTGGGTGCCCCTGGGGTTTCTACCCTGGCTGCCGCCGTGCCGCCGGCCGGCCCCTGGACCGCCGCCCTCTGGGAGGCCGGAGCGGAGACCACCGCGGCCATCGGGGCCTCGGACTTCGTGCAGGCGCTGGTCGACGGCAGCCTGTCCGAGGCCGACTTCACGTTCTACCTGGCCCAGGACGCGCTCTACCTGAACCGCTACGCCCGTTCCCTGGCCGCCCTCGCCGCACGATCCTCCAGCACCGCGTCCCAGCAGTTCTGGTCCGAGGCCTCCACCGGCGCCATCACCGAGGAAGCCGACCTGCACCGCACCTGGATGGCCACCCGCCCCGAGGCCGCCCGCACCACCGCGAGCCCCGTCACCAGCGCCTACACGGACTTCCTGCTCGCCACCGCCCTCGGCGAGGACCGTGCCGTGGGGGCCGCCGCCGTGCTGCCCTGCTTCTGGCTCTACGCCCAGGTCGGCGCCGGGCTGCCGGAGGTGCCCGAGGACCACCCCTACGCCCTGTGGCTGGACACCTACCGGGACCTCGGCTTCGTCACTGCCGTGCAGGGTGCCCTGGACCAGGTGGAGCACGAACTCGCCGGCGCCTCCCCGGCCGTGCGCGCCGCCGCGGCCCGCGCCTACCTGACCGCCTGCCGGCATGAGCTCGAGTTCTTCGAGCAGGCCCTGCGGCTCGAACCGGAAGCCACTGGCCCCTCCACTCTCGCTGCACCCTCCACCCCCGCAGCCCCCTCTGTCCCCGCCACTCAGCATGAGCTGGCCGGAGCCGCCCGATGACGGCGGCCGCCCCCGGACACACACCCGCGCAGGCACCCGGCCTCACACCCAGAAACGCACCGACGCTCCCCGCGGCACCGGCCGGCGTCGCGGCCATGCCGCCCGAGGGGAGGGCCGCCCTGCGCGCCGGGGTGGTGGGCAACTGGATCGACAATATCCACGTCTTCCTGCCGGTGACCGCCCTGGCCCCGGCCATGCTCGTGCTCGCCGGCCCGTCGGCCACCGCCACGTCATCGATCGGGGCGCTCATCATCGTGGCGATGCTCTTTGGCCGCCCCGTCGGCGGGATCGTCTTCGGCCGGATCTCCGACCGGCTCGGGCGCACCCGCACCACCCGCATCGCGATCGCCGGGACCGCCGTGTGCGCGCTGGCCATCGCCGCCATGCCCACGCACGAGCTGCTCGGCGCCGGGACCGTGGCTCTGATCTTGGCGCTGCGGTTCCTCGGCGGGATCTTCGTGGCCGGGGAGTACTCCGCGGCCATCCCGCTGGCCATGGAATGGTCCACCGGGAAACGCCGCGGCCTCATGAGCGGGCTGATCCTCTCGATGGCACCCTGGGCGCAGGCCACCATCGCGTTCTCGGTGGCCGGGCTGCTCGCCCTGATCGGCCCGGAGCACTACGCCGCCTGGGGCTGGCGGCTGCTGTTCGTGCTCGGTGCCGCCCTCTCCCTCGGCATGTTCGTCTACTACCGCCGCCAGGTGGCCGACGCCCCCGTGTTCCACCGCTCCCGGGACGCCGCAGCCAACTCCTCCGCCGCCCCCAACGCGACCAGCACCTCCGGCGAGCCGGCAGCGGCAGGCGAGCGGCCGGCGTCGGGCCTGGGATCCCTGCTCGCCGGGCGCTGGGCGAAAGCCTTCTGGCAGGTCTTCCTGCTCATGACCGGGCTCTGGCTGCTGACCTACAGCACGGTGCTGCTGCTGACCGAACGCCTGACCACGGACTCCGCGCTGGACCCGGCGGCCGTGCCCGTGGTCATCGGGCTGGCCTCGGTGGCCCAGGCGGTCGTGATGGCCGTGGCCGGTCACCTCTCCACGTTCACCGGCCGGCGACGACTCTTCATACTGTGGGGTCTGGTGGCCGCCCTGGCCGGGCCGGTGGTGTGGTGGCTCGCCGTCACCACCTCCACCTTCCTGCTGGCCGCCGTGTTCGCCGCGGTGCTGCAGGTCATCACCGTCTCCGCCTACGGGCCGGTCTCCGCCTACCTCTCCGAGCGCTTCCCCACCCGGATCCGCTCCACCGGCTACGGCATGGGCTACAGCCTGTCCCTGGTGGTGCCGGCGCTCTACCCGTTCTACCTGCCCTTGATCGAACCGCTGCTGGGCCGCCACGGCTCGGTCATGGTGCTCGTCGGCCTCGGGGGACTGCTGCTCGCCCTCGGCGCCGCGCTCGGACCCCGGCTCGCCCCGAAGGACCTGGTGGACGACCTGGATGCGGTGGCCGCGGGGACTGTTCCGACGGGGGTGTCCCGTTGATCCGCGACCCGGACCTGGCCGCCGTCGCGCCAGTGATCCGTGCGGTGCGCGAGCGTGCGCCGTTGGTGCACTGCCTCACCGCCACCGTGTCCATGGGGATCGTGGCCGACGGGCTGCTGGCCGCCGGCGCCCGCCCCATGATGACCGAGACCCTGGCCGAGGCACCCGTGGTGACCACCGTGGCCGACGCGCTCGCGGTCAACCTCGGCACCCTGAGCACCGACGCGATGGACGGCATCCCCGCCACCGTCGCCGCGGCCGTGCGGGACGGCCGCCCCTGGGTGCTGGACCCCACCGCGATCGGGCTGGCCCCCGTGCGCACCCCGCTGGCCCGGCGGCTGCTGGATTCGCAGCCAGAGGTGGTGCGGGGCAATGCCTCGGAAGTGCTCGCGCTCGTGGGAGCCGGCGCGGGCGGGCGCGGGGCGGACTCGGTGGCGGCCCCGGAGGCCGCCGAGGACGCGGCCCGGGAGGTGGTGCGCAGGACCGGGGGCGCCGTCGCCGTCTCCGGTGCAACGGACCTGGTGCTCGACGCCGGCCGGCAGGCTTTGCTCACGCGCGGCACCTCGCTCTTGACCCGGGTCACCGGCACGGGGTGCCTGCTCGGGGCGCTGACCGCGGCGTGCTGCGCCGTGGAGGTGGACCCGTTCCGTGCGGCGCTGGCCGCGACCACGTGGCTGGACCTGGCCGGGGAGCTCGCCGCAGAGCGGGCCGCCGGGCCGGGGAGCTTCCGGGTGGAGCTCCTGGACGCGCTGGATGCCGTAGGACTGGTCGTGGAGAACGGGGTGGGGCAGTGAACGGTGCTTTGTCGCGGCGGGATCCCCTGGACCTGCGCTGCTATCTAGTGACCTCGGGGACCGGGCGGCGCACCGTGGAGGTGGCGGCCGCAGCGGCGGGTGCCGGGGCCGGCGTCGTACAGGTGCGGGCCAAGGACGCGACCGCGGCCGAGCTGCTCGAGCTGACGTGTGCCGTGGCCGAGGCCGTCCGCGCGGCGAACCCGGCCACCCGGGTGCTGGTGGACGACCGGGCCGACGTGGCATTCGCCGCCCGGGCCCGGGGCGCTGCGGTCCACGGCGTGCATCTCGGGCAGGACGACCTGCCGGTCCAGGCGGCGCGGGAGCTGCTGGGACCGGACGCGATCATCGGGCTGACCACCGGCACCCTGGAGTTGGTCCGCGCGGCGGAGGGACTGCGCGGGCTGCTCGACTACATCGGGGCCGGGCCGTTCCGGCTGACGCCGACCAAGGACTCCGGACGGGAGCCGTTGGGGGTGTCCGGTTACGGTCCGCTGGTGGCGGCGACGAGGCTGCCGATCGTGGCGATCGGGGACGTCACCGCCGCGGATGCCGCCGCGCTCGCGGGGACGGGCGTGGCCGGCGTCGCGCTGGTGCGGGCCCTGATGGAGGCGGCGGATCCGGGGGCTGTGGTGCGGGAGGTCCTGACGGGGTTCTCGGGTCCTTGAGTTCAGAGTCGCCATCATGATTCGACGGCCAGCATCCAACCCCGCGTTTTGAGGGCAGAAGTTGCTGGTAGTTCTGCTCCAGCGCAGGCTGACGCCCCGGATTACTGCGTGACGTCGAACTTCTGGGTGTCGAGGAGGCCGCCGTCCAGGCTGAACATCTCGCCGACCTCGACCGTCACGGGCGATTCGTCGCGGAGCGTGAACGGCACCTGGACGTCGATCGAGGCGCCGGGCTTGAGATCGGTCATGGAGTTGTTGGAGTCGAGACCCTCTACTCCGATGGAGTAGGCGTCCAGCTCGATGCCGCCCTGGAAGGCCTGTGTGGTGGTGGACATCATGAAGCTGGTGGTCTCCTCCGAGCCGTTGGTGAACTCGAAGTCCACGACGATGACCGGGGCGCCCTCATAGTCCTCGGAGAACGACGCGCCCCCGATGGTCACGCCGAGATCACTGGTGGACTTTTCCTCAGCAGCCGGTGCGACGGCCGGCGTCTCGCTGGTCTGCTGGAGATCCACGGTCCAGGTCTCGCCCAGGGCACTGACCTCATAGCTGAGGGTCTCGTCCTCGAATGTGAAGGTCTTCGTGTCGTCGCTGGAGGCGAGCAGCGCCGTGCCGGTCCGGTCGGTGTCGTTCTCTGAGTCGAAGGTGAACGAATCGCCTGCGTCCTCGGGGAAGCCTGCGGTGCCGGCCCAGTAGAGCGCCTTCTCGCCATCGTTGAGCCAATAGACGGAAATGGTGTCGTCGACGATCGTCGCGGATTGGATGCTGGCGTTGTCCTCATCGGCTTCGCCGGACTGTTCCCACTCGCCGGTCAGATCGATCGGCGCGGCCTCTTGCGAAGCGGCCACCTGCTCTGCGGCGGGGGACCCGGTGTCCTCGGTGCCGGCGGTGCAGCCGGTGATGCCGAGGGCGAGGAGTGATGTGAAGGCGATAGTGACGACTGAGCGGGTGCGCATGGGGAAATGCCTCTCCCTGGTGGGTGACGGTGGTACTGGTGCTATGCCCCGTCCGGGGACCCGGGGGGAAGGTTCCGTGGGCACCCAGGGGGCCGGGGCCGTCGTCGTGCGTCTTCTGAGAGGCGATCGCCTGAGCGACTGACTCGGCCACCGGTTATCACGTCCCCGGGCGGAGCTACCTTCGGGGGACCGCGTCCGGATCGGACCGACCGGACCGTCGCCGAGCCACACCGAAGGAAGGCCCTCCATGACCGTCCCACCAGAACTCCCGGACTTCGCCACCCTGATGGGGATGCGGCGGGACGGAAGAACACTGCGGGAGATCGCCGACGCCCTCGACGTGATCCCCTCCGAGGTCTGGCGCCAACTGACCGACGGTGCGCAGGGCGCGCAGCAGGACACGCAGGCCTCCGCCGGGAGCGCTGCCGGAGATCCTCGCTCCGTCGAGGAGATGACCGGGTGGGACATCGACGCCCGTCACCGGAACACCGGGGCCATGCGGAGGTTGATGACGTTCAACCGGATGCAGCAATGCCTTGAGGTGAAGGAGTCGCACCGCCGGGATCTGCTGGACTGGGTCCAGGAGATGAGCGGTGTCGGCGTGGTCCTCGACTACCACCCCGAGGCCTCGCCGAACGATGCCTGCCGGACCGGTGGGTTCTACTTCCGCAGGAGGGAGACGGCGGACGAGTACTTCTTCCGCCGGCATGGTTAGGCGCCTTGCGGTCTCGATACACTCCACCCATGTCTTCGCAGACCTTCATCCCTGCCGACTTCGATCCGCCGGTCCTGCTGGTCACCGACCGGTTCCGCCTGGAACCGCTGGGCCCGCAGCATAATGAGGCAGACCTGGCGGCGTGGATGTCCAGCGTGGAGCACATCCGGTCCACGCCCGGATACCCGGACGGCAACTGGCCGCCACCGGAGGGGTATCCGCTGGAGCGGAACCTCGAGGACCTGACCCGGCACGCCGCCGACTTCGAGGCCCGCAGGGGATTCACCTTCACGGTGCTGAGCCCCGGCGAAGGGGACGTGATCGGCTGCGTCTACCTCTACCCGCCCGAGAAGGAGGGGTACGACGTCACCGTCCAGTCCTGGGTGCGGGCCAGCCACGCAGGCCTGGACGGTCCCCTGGCCGACGCGCTCGTGGAGTGGATCGCCGAGGACTGGCCCTGGGAGCGGCTGGACCGCTGCGGGCGGTGAGGACGGCCGCAGCGGCCCTCCGCAACTGCTGGAGCTACGCCGGCTGGGATGCCTCCACGCTGGTCCGGCGGCGATACAGGGGGCAGGCCGGGATGGTGTAGCGGCACAGCAGCGCGCCGACCACGGCGGCGGAGCCCACCACGCCCACGATCGGCCCGGCCGGCGACGGCAGTTCCTGGACGAGCACGAAGACGCCCATCGCCAGGACGAAGAACCCGAAGCCCTCACGCAGCGCGTTCTCGGGGATGATCCCGGTGAGCTTCGCGCCGATCAGCGAACCGGCGATCGCGGCGGCGGTCACCCCGGCCACGAGGCCCCAGTCCAACTGGACGCTCGTCAGGTAGCCACCCAGCCCGGCGAAGGACTTCATGGAGATGACCACCAGGGAGGTCCCGACGGCGGCCGGCATGGACAGTCCGCCCAGCAGCACCAGCGCGGGCACCACCAGGAACCCACCGCCGGCACCGACGAGACCGGTCACCAGGCCCACGACGAGCCCCTCGATGACGACCTTGACGACGGGCAGCCGCGTGGCCTCATCCGCACCGGCGGCGACCGAGTTCTTGCGGCCGCGGATCATGGCTGCCGCGGTGGCGACCATCATCAGCGCGAAGGCGATCATCAGGAGGGTGCCCGGGATGTGCCCGCCGAGCAGGCCGCCGCCGAAGGCGCCGGCCATGCTGGCACCACCGAAGACCAGGCCGGTGCGCCACTTCACCCGGGCATTGCGGGCGTGGGAGACGACACTGACGATCGAGGTGGTGCCCACCACGAACAGCGAGGCGGCGATCGCCTCCCGGGCCGGCAGGCCTGCCACGTAGGTCAGGATCGGGACGGTGAGGATGGACCCCCCGCCGCCCAGTAGGCCGAGGGAGACCCCGATCAGCACCGAGAGCGCGAGGGTGACGATGAGCGTGGCGGTCACGGCAGCTGTTGGATCGCGGACCGGGAGGTGGGCTCGGAGGCGGCCTTGTTCCACGGCATCCTCGACAGGACATTGCCCATGGCACACGTGTTGGTGGCGGCGGAGAACGTCAGTCCGGCACCGATGGCGCCGGCCACCATGCTCACCTTGGGGGAGATGAGCCTGCCGCCCAGCATCCCCGCCAGTACGAGGGAACCGGCGGCCATGCGGACCTGGCGCTCCAGGGACCAGCGCCGGGCGCCGCGGACGACGTCACCGCCGGCCGCATCGAAGGCCGGAACGCCGCCGGTGAGGACCGTCGCGTTCTCCAGGCCGGCGGTGTTCAGCCGCGTGCGGGCCTGTCCTGCGCGGACACCGGACTGGCAGACCAGCACCACGTGGCGGTCCAGGCGCTCGGCCACCTCATCGGCGTGCTCGGACAGCAGCGGCAACGGGACGTTGTAGGAGCCTTTGATGTGCATGCCCTCGAACTCCGCGGCGGAGCGGACGTCCAGCACGATCAGATCCTCGTGGAGCTCCATCCGCTCGCGCAGGGTGTGGGGGTCGATGTCGGTCAGGGCGGGGTCTGTGAGGGTCAAGGGGATTCCCTTCCGTTCGGTGGATATGTCTCCACGAGTCTGACAGATACCCCCACGGGTATGCAACACACCCCTGGGGGTATAGGATGGCGGCTGACGCCCCGCTTCCCCGACCCCTAAGGAACGCCCATGGAACTCAATCCCACCGAACTCAAGCCAGCCATCAACCGACTCAAGCGCGCCCAGGGGCAGCTGGCCGCGGTGACGCGGATGCTGGAGGAGGGTCGGGACTGCAAGGACGTGGTCACCCAGCTCGCCGCCGTCTCCAAGGCGCTGGATCGGGCCGGCTTCGCCATCATTGCCACCGGCCTGGAGCAGTGCCTGGCCAAGGAGGACGGCTCTATGGACAAGGCTGACATGGAGAAGCTCTTCCTCTCCCTGGCCTGACCTTCCGAGTCCCCGGATCGACGCCAAGGGCGCCCCGCGACAGCGGGGCGCCCTTTCTCTGTCTTGTCACCGTCTGGTCATCGCGCTGACCCGCGAGGGGTCAGGCGGTCGCCGGCTCCTGAGTCTCCGCGGAGGTCTCCGGCTGGACGCCGTTGCGTCCGGCCCACGCCGACCAGACGTTGTAGCTGCCGTCGAGCTCCACGACGTCGTGCCCGGCCCGGCGTAGGGTGCTGGCGGCCACCGAGTTGCGCATCCCGGACTGGCAGTAGGTCACGATGGTTCCCTCGGCAGGCAGCTGGTCCTGGTGCCACAGGACGCGGCCGGCGCTCAACTGGCGCGAGCCGGGGATGTGGCCGTCGGTGTGCTCGGTCCTGTTGCGCACGTCCAGGATCAGTGCGGCGTCGAAGTCCTCGAGCTGCTCCGGCTGGATGAGCCGTGGTCTGCTGGTCGGCAGGCCCTCGAGGCCTGTGACGTAGCCCTTGACCTGGTCGATGCCCACGCGCACCAGGTGGTCCCAGAACTCCTGGGCCTGCTCCTGATCCTGCGCCAGCAGCACCAGCGGGCGGTCATCCGCCTCCGGATCGTAGGCCCAGCCGCCGTAGGTGGCCATCTTGTCCTGGTTGGGGATGCTGATCGACCCGGCCACGGTCCCGGCATGGACCTCGTCCACCGGGCGGGTATCCACGAAGGTGATCCGATCCTGCTCCAGGTCGCGGGCGACGTCCTCGAGGGACAGCTCCTGAAGTGGCGCGCGATCACCCATCACGGCCGGGCCATCGCGGTTCTCGCGCTTCATGCGGCCGAAATAGGCGTGGGCGTCCGGCTGGCCCTCCAGCAGTTCATCGATGAACCCCTGTTCGTCGTCCTCGGCGAGGTACTTGCCCCACCAGGAGGACAGGCGCTCGTAGCCGACGGTGGAGGACGGGATGGCACCCAGGGCCTTGCCGCAGGCCGAGCCCGCGCCGTGTGCCGGATGGACCTGGACGTAGTCCGGCAGGGTCAGGAACCTCTCCTTCAAGCTGCGGAACAGGTCCTTGGCACCGTCGAAGCGGGTGTCCACCCCGCCGGCGGCCTCGTCCAGCAGGTCCGGCCGGCCCAGATCTCCGGAGAAGACGAAGTCGCCGGTGAGCATGTACCCCGGCGCGTCGCTGAAGGCCCCGTCGGTGATCAGGAAGGACAGGTGCTCGGGCGTGTGGCCTGGGGTGTGCACCGCCTGGACGGTGATGTTGCCGACCGTGATGGACTCGCCGTCATGCAGGAGGTTGGCCTTGAACCCGTAGGACCAGTCCGGTCCGCCCTCGCCGGAGACGTAGATCTCGGCGCCGGTCTTCGCTGCCAGCTCGCGAGTGCCGGAGAGGTAGTCGGCGTGGATGTGGGTCTCGGTGACCGCCACGATGGTCATGCCGTGCTTGGCGGCCAGCTCCAGGTAGGGGGTCAGGTCCCGGCGGGCGTCCACCACGACAGCCGTCCCCTCGGCCTGGCAGCCAATGAAGTAGCTGGCCTGGGAGAGGTCCTCGTCATAGATCCGTTCAAGCAGCATAGGGTCTCCTTCATGCGGTTCCAGATACCCCCTTGGGTATCTATTGCTGGCTCGACCATAATACGGCGGGGGGTATCACGCAAGGTCTTGTACGATGGTCGGCGGATACCCCCATGGGTATGCAACAATTGAGTCGGAGGGCCGATGTCGGCCACGAGACCGAACCATCAAGGAGTGCAAAATGTGCCAGGCGGCAACGTGCAGGAAATGCGGCAAGACCACCTGGGCCGGCTGCGGCAACCATGTGGACCAGGTGATGCGGAACGTCCCGGTGGCCAATCGGTGCTCGTGCGATCAGAAGGCCTCTGCCGGAGTGGGTGGCGGCGCATCGTCGGACACCGGCTCCGGCTGGCTGGGCCGACTCTTCGGACGCTGAGTCTCCCGCACCGGACGCCAGACCTCCTGCCTATGCCTGTTCCCTGAGGCGCTCCACCTGCCGTTGCAACGTCCGGTTGCGGGCCTCGAGCTCCAGGACCAGGCGGATGCCGGCCAGGTTCAGACCCTCGGACAGCAGTTCGCCGATGCGGCGCATCCCGGTCGAGTCCACCGGCGACCAGAAGCAGCTCGTGGAGTCCGCCGCCTAGGGCCATCGAACCGGGCCCCGGAGACAGTTCCGGGGCCCACCCCGGGCCCCAGCCCCGAATGCCCCACGCGCAGTGGGTCAACGCCGATACCGGTGCTGCCGTGGCGGTGGTGCCGATGTGGGCGGACGACTCCGAGCACCGGTCCTTCGGGGTGTTCTACCTGCCCCCGGACGGGGACATCTGGATTCTGCATCCCGGGGTGACGCATCGATCGCGGCCGTGCGGGGGGCGACCGGGCCGGCGTCGTAGGGGTGGTGCACTGCGCAGATGCCCGACCATGGCCTCGACGCCAGGTGCCGGTGAACAATGGAACCGTGCCCGCGCAGGAGGGGCCGGGCCGAATGGCCGGGCAACAACGGGCCGTACATTCTGAGCCAAGGAACCTCCCATGTCACCGTCGCTGCAGGACTTTCTGGACACCTTCCCCACACCCCTCGAGGCCTTGAGTCAGCCTGTCCGTCCCGGGCCCGTGTTCCCCTATCCGCAGGAGCACACCAACTGGCGTGACGAACAACGTGCCTGGGCGCAGACCGCCACCCTGTTCAACCAGTCGTGGCATATGGATGACCTCTACCTCTCCGGTCCAGATGCCAAGAAGCTGCTCTCCGAGACCTCGGTCAACGGGTACGACACGTTCTCCGGCGGCCGAGCCAAGCAGTACCTCGCCGTCAACGAGGACGGCATGGTCATCGGGGACTCCATCCTCTTCGGGCTCTCGGACGAGCTCTACGCCGTGGTCGGGGCACCGGCCACCATGAACTGGCTGATGTTCCAGGCCGAGCAGAGGGGATACGACGCCCACCTGGAGCTCCAACCGGGGCGGCTCTTCGCCGGGGAGGGGCCCGTATCGAAGCGGCTCTTCCGCTACGAACTCGAGGGGCCCCATGCGCAGAAGATCCTGGAGAAAGCCGTGGGTCGTTCCTTCGACCCGATCAAGTTCTTCCGGATGGGAGAGTTCGAGATCGCAGGGGTCCCCGTCCAGGCCCTGAGCCACACGATGGCCGCCGCGCCCGGTGCGGAGAACACCGGGCTGGAGATGTTCGGACCGGAGGAGCACCGCGAGGAGTTCCTGCAGGCGATCCTGACCGCCGGCGGGGAGTTCGGGATGGTGCGGGGCGGCTCCATCGCCTACGGATCCACCCTGGCGGAGAGCGGCTGGATCCCCCTGCCCGTCCCGGCGATCTACTCCGGCGAGGCCATGCGCCCCTACCGCGAATGGCTGCCCGATCCGGGCTTCGAGAGCCGCGGCGTGGTGCTGACCGGCAGCTATCGACCCGAGACCGTCGGCGGTTACTACCGCACGCCGTGGGACCTGGGCTACGGACACATGGTGAAGTTCGACCACGACTTCATCGGCCGTGAGGCACTGGAGCGGATGAAGGACGAACCCCACGGCCGGAAGGCCTGGCTGGTGTGGGATCCGCAGGACGCGCAGCGGATCACGGCCGGATCAGAGCTGGGCCGTCCCGAGCAGTACCGGCCGCTGGACCCGTACAAGATGTCTGCGTTGCACCACGATGAGGTCCGTGTGGGGGATCGGTGGGTGGGCACCACCCACGTGCACGCCTTCACGGTCAACGTCGGTTGGGTGTCCCTGGCTGCCGTCAGTGAGGCGGAGGTCTCCGAAGGGGACGCCGTGGAGATCCGATGGGGCGACCACGACGGCGGGGCCTCCAATCCCTATCTCCCCGACCATGTGACGACCACCATCCGTGCTACCGTCCGCTGGACGTCTCCGGGGCCGCGGTCCTGACGGCCGTGGGGATCGAGGGGTCTCGCCCCGCGGTTACCGCAACGGGCGCTGGGACCAGGGCGGCCGGCGTCGTGATCGTCCAGATGCCCCAGACCATGGAAGGGTATGAGGGAACAGGGAACGAGAATCGTGACACTCAGGGGAATCAGAGGCGAACCACAGCCATGACGACAATCGCCGACCACGACGCCTACATCGCCGCGGCAGCCGAGCCTTTCCGGCCCGAACTGCACCGGTTGCGCTCGATTCTGGCCCGCACCCTGCCAGAGGCGGAGGAGATCGTGGCGTATGACATGCCCGGGTTCAGGATCGGTGGCTCAATCGTTGCGGGCTATGCGGCGTTCAGCAAGCAGTGCGGGCTGTATCTCCAGCCGGGTGCCATCTCCGAGCATGCCGAGGACATCGCGGCCGCCGGCCTCAAAGCGACCAAGACCGGCATCACCTTCTCCCCGCGCCATCCGATCCCGGAGGAGCTCGTCGAAAGGCTGGCTCGGGCGTCGCGTGAGGACGCGGCGGCCTGACGGCCCACGCTGTTCCAGTCCGGGTCTTGTCCGGGCGGGGTGGTGGGCCAGGTGCTGACCGGGTCAGGCGCCGGGCGCGGCGGCCGCGGGCAATAGCTCAAAGGGCGCCGGGGGTGTGGCGATCCCGTTGACCTGGAGCGCGATCGCATGGCCGCCGGGGTGGTAGCGGCGGGTGGTGATGGCCCGGAAGGAGTGTGCCCGGCTGATGACCATCTCGTCTCCGGCGCCGAGATCGGCGGTGGTGAGCTTGAAGACCTTGGTGCTGAGGGTGCCGTTCGACTTGCGGTGGTGGATGATGTAGTCGATGGCGAGGCGGGCGGGCTCTGGGCCGCTGTTGCGCAGCACCGCGCTGAAGCGGACCTCGCCGCCCCAGGGCACCTGCGTCTCGGTGAGGTGCGGGCCCTCCACGTCCACCGACGCGGGCGCGAACCCGAGCAGGGCGAGGGCCCCGGGGTGGCCGTTCTTGAGGAGGGTGCGCAGGCTGTGGCGAACGAGCGCGGGAGTCGTCGGCTCGGGCAGGTCCAGCCACCGTTGTGCGGTCTCGACCACCAGATCCGGGGCATCCCGGCTGAGGTCATTGAGGTGGTTGGCCACCGAGCGCCGTACGTAGTCGCTGGGATCCCGGTACAGCGCGTCAAGGAGGTGCACGGTCAGGCCGGGATGCGTGGTGATGCCCGGGACGCGCACCGCCCACGGCAGGTAGGGGCGGGTGCCCTCGCTGGCCAGGCGTCTGACGTGCGCGTCCGAGGAATCCGTCCAGCCGGCGATGATCTCCAGGCCCCGGGGGAGGTCGTGACGCAGGAGGATGCGCAGGGAGAACTCAGAGATGAGCCGGCCCGTGAGTTCGGCCAGGAGCGCCATGGCATCCGTGAACGCGGCATCGGTGTCCTCCCGGACGGCCCGGACGGCGACCGCGCCGGTGACCGGCCAGATGAGCCAACCGGAGAAGTCCGAGCTACCGTCCCGCGCCTGACATATGACGTGGGCGAGTGCCTGGTAGTCGCCAGGAGCTCGTCGGCGGAAGGCATGCCCTCAGTATCTCCGAGCCGGGATCCTGCCACATCCTCCACACCTCTCGCGTCCCTACCCGGCCTGACAGCGGGGCCGGAACCGGCCGACGTCGAGCCGGTGCTGGTGGAGGTGCTGTCTCGTCCGGGTCAGTCCTGGTCCTTGAGGCGGTCCAGCTCTCGTCTCAGCTGCCGGTTGCTGGCCTCGAGCTGAAGGACCATGCGGATGCCAGCCAGGTTCAGGCCCTCGGACAGCAGTTCCCCGATGCGGCGGAGCACGGCGACATCCCGGACGCTGTAGATGCGGGTGCCGCCGGCCGTCCGCTCCGGTTCCAGCAGTCCGCGGTTCTCATACTGGCGGAGGTTCTGCTGCCCCATGCCCACCATCTTGGCCGTCACCGAGATGCTGTAGACGCCTTCGCTGTCCTTCTGTGTTGCCACTCCGGCTCCCTTCCGTCGCTCCGAAAATCCACTGATTCCACTCTTGCACGATCTGAGTTCACGAGGTATAAAAATATGCGTCAGCCAGTTTAGATTTTCCTAACTGGCCAGCGTAGGGAAACCGAACATCTGTTGGGAGTGAGCAATCATGCTGATGCGTACCGATCCATTCCGCGACCTTGACCGACTCGCCGAGCAGGTGCTGGGCACCCGGTCCCGGCCGGCGGCCATGCCCCTGGAGGCCTGGCGGGAAGGAGACCAGTTCATCATCTCGTTCGACCTGCCCGGTGTCGAGGCGGACTCGATCGACCTCGGGATCGAGGGCAATGCCCTGACCGTCCGGGCCGAACGGAAGCAGCGGGCCCCCGAAGGGGCCGAGATGCTGGCGTCCGAGCAGCCGCGGGGACTCTTCAGTCGTCAGGTCATCCTGGGTGAACGGCTCGATACCAGTGCGATCAAGGCAGGTTACGAGGCGGGCGTCCTGACCGTGCGGATCCCCGTGGCGGAGCATGCCAAGCCGCGGCGCATCACGGTGGAGGCGACCGGCGACCAGAAGCAGCTCGTGGAGTCCGCCGTCTAGGGCCCACCGAGCAGGGGCCCCGGAGACCGTTCCGGGGCCCATTTCCTCGATCCCGAGGTGCTGGAGCCGCCGATGAAACCGGCCACTGACCACTGACTTCTCTCCATGATCCGTGATGTAATGTCGCTCACAATCATTCGCACGGATCAGTTGGCAGCAGTCCGGGGTCGGCTTCGCTCCCATGCCGTTGTACTGCCTTCCGTGCCCCATGAACCGGATGTTCGATCAAGGACGACGAAGGGAATCTCACGATGAGTGGACGCATGGAGGGCAAGGTCGCCTTCATCACCGGAGCGGCGCGGGGGCAGGGTCGCAACCACGCGGTCCGGCTGGCCAAGGAGGGCGCGGACATCATCGGTGTCGATATCTGTGCCGACATCGACACCGTCACGCCGTTCTATCCCCTGGCCACGCGGGAAGACCTGGACGAGACGGCCCGGCTGGTCGAGGCCACCGGCCGGCGGATGGTGGCGAAGGTCGCGGACGTCCGCGACCTCGAGGCTCTGCAGAAGGCCTTCGACGACGGTGTCGCGGAACTGGGCCGTATTGACACGGTCGTGGCGAACGCGGGAATTGCCACCTACGGCCGCGCCTGGGAGATCACCAGCCAGATGTGGCAGGACATGATCGATGTGAACCTGACCGGCGTCTTCCACGCCGCCAAGGTGGCGATTCCCCGCCTGATCGAGCAGGGCGACGGTGGCTCGATGGTGTTCACCAGCTCGATCGGTGGCCTCAAGGGAGTCCAGCACGTGGCGCACTACGTGTCCGCGAAACACGGCATCGTCGGGCTCATGCGGAACCTGTCCAACGAACTGGCTCAGTATCGCATCCGGGTCAATACGATCCATCCGACCAATGTGGACACCATGATGATCCAGAACCCGGGAACGTATTCGATGTTCGTCCCGGAGGACCCGAACCCGACGGCCGAGAAGGCCATGCCCGGGATGATGTCCTTGAACTCCCTGCCCGTGCCCTGGGTCGAGAGCGACGACATCTCCAATGCCCTGCTGTACCTGGCCAGCGACGAGGGTCGCTACGTCACGGGCATCACCCTGCCCGTCGACGCCGGCGCTTACGCGAAGTAACGGCACCATCCAATGGCGGTAATGGTCGAGCACTAAGGGGAACCCATGACATTGACAGCATCGGTTGATCGACAGGCGGCTGACGTCGCCGAGGACTGGCTCAAGGCCTTCGAGGGACTGGTAGCGGAGGGCGGGAGCACGTCCTTCGGCGAGGTCTTTACCGACGATGGCTGGTGGCGTGACGTCCTCACCTTCACCTGGGACTTCCGTTCATGCCACGCTGCCGAGGCAGTGGGCGAGCTCATCGCCGCGGCGAGAGAGCAGGGGGCGGGCGGCTTCGAGCTCGCGCCGAGTGCGGAGCCAGCCTATGGCGAAGACGGGTCCACGATGATGGTGCTGTTCGCCCTGCGAACCCGGCATGGCCGTGGCACCGGAGTGGCGCACCTGGCCTCGACACCTGCGGGTTGGCGGGCCGCGACCATCTTCACCCAGCTCGACGAGCTGACGGGATTAGAGGAGACGACCGGCCGGCGTCGTCCCCATGGTGGGGCCCACGGTGCCGGGCGGGCGGCCCGGAACTGGCTGGAGGAGCGCACCCGGACCCGGGACTTCACGGATACTGATCCCGAGGTCATGGTCATCGGCGGTGGGCACGCGGGTCTCTCGCTGGCCGCTCGTTTGGGCCGGCTTGACGTTCCCACCCTCGTCATCGAGCGTGCCGAACGCATCGGCGACAGCTGGCGTCATCGGTATCGCTCCCTGGTGCTCCACGACCCGGTGGGTTCGAACCACCTTCCCTATCTGCCCTTCCCCAGCAGCTGGCCGGTCTTCACCCCCAAGGACAAGATGGGGGACTGGCTGGAAACCTACGCCAGCGCCCTGGAGCTCAATGTCTGGACGAACGCGGAGGTTGGGGAGGCCAGCTACGACAAGGCCCAGGCGCGCTGGACGGTGACCGTGCGGCGCGACGACGGTTCGGAGCGAAGCCTTCACCCTCGGCACGTCGTGATGGCGACGGGACTGAGCGGCAACCTGCCGCATGTGCCAGAAATCTCAGGACAGGACACCTTCGGCGGGTCGGTCATCCACAGCCGGTTCTATGATTCGGGCGCGGAGTACGCCGACAAGCGGGTGCTCGTGGTGGGCGCGGGCAACAGTGCCCATGACATCTGCCAAGACCTCGCCGAGCACGGTGCCCAGGTGACCATGCTGCAGCGTTCGGAGACCTACGTCATCCGAGCCGAGACGGTCGTCGACCTCATGCTGGGCCTCTACTCCGAGGACGGGCCGCCCACTGAGATCGCGGACCTGATCGCGTGGTCCACCCCCAACCTGGCGGCCGGCGACGGTCTGCGAGCGGCGACGGCCGCGGCGGTCGAGCGGGACCGGGAGGTCCACGAGGGACTGAAGGCCGCCGGCTTCAAGCTCACCCTGGGGCCCGACGACACCGGAACCATGATGCTGTTCCTGGAACGCAACGGTGGCTACTACATCGACGTGGGTTGTTCCCAGCTGATCGTCGACGGCACGATCGCGGTCAAGCAGGGCGTCGAGATCGACAGGCTGGAGCCCGGTGCCGTGGTCTTCAACGATGGTGAGCGTCAGGACATGGATGCCGTGGTGCTGGCCACCGGGTACACGGGGATCCTCGATACCGCACGGGACATCCTCGGCGAGGAGGCCGTGCGTGACTGCGGTCCCGTCTGGGGACTGGACGAGGAGGGGGAGCTGCGCTCCGTCTGGCGCAGGTCCGGTCAGCCCGGCCTGTGGTTCATGGGTGGCAACCTGTCCTTCGTCAGGCCGGGATCCAAGTATCTGGCCCTCCAGCTCAAGGCCGACCTCGAAGGTCTGGTCTGACCGGTCCGCGAACAGCAAGCCATCCCGAGGAACAGAAGAACAGAGGGACACTGTGTACAAGAACATCTTCCAGCAGGCTTGGGTCACCACCGACCTCGATCGTGCGGTGGAGGTCTTCCGCGAAGAGCAGGGCATCGGCTCCATCGCGGTCTTCAAGGACTTCGGACTCCCCGTCGCCGATAGCGAACCGCTGGTCATCGACGTCGGCCTCTGCTACGTGGGCGACCTGCAGTTCGAGATCATCCAGCCGGTCTCCGGCCCGGCCGACCTCTATCGCCGCCATCTTCCGGACAGCGGCGATTTCGCGCTGAAGTACCACCACATGTGCAGCGTCCTGGACTCGGCCGAGGAATACGGCCGAGTGCTGGAGGACTACCGCAGACGCGGTGTCACCATCGAGGTGGAGGGTGGCTTCGGGGATGGGGGTCGGTTCTTCTACGCCGACACCCGTGACGCGGTGGACCACTATCAGGAGTATGTCCTGCTGGACGAGGCGACCAACGAGTTCATGGCGTCGCTGCCACGAAACTGACGGAGGGTCGAGCGCTGACGCCAGGTGAAGCGGCGGTCCCGGCACCTCAGGTGACGGGGCCGCCGCTCTTGGGGACGATGCTGATGGCGCCGGAGGGTTCCAGGACGGCCCACTTGATTTGGTCCATCCGTTCGAGCCCCTGGCTCTGGCGCGCCGCGCCCAGGATGTCGTCCTCGCTCAGATGCTCCTTGGCCAAGGCATTGTCCAGGGCGCGGCCATCATGGACGAGGACCAACGGCACGCTCTCCGTGACGCGGTTGAAGAACGGCAAGCGCCAGCCGAGGAAATCGGAGGCCCGGTCCAGGCCGAAGAGGGTGGCGATCACGAGGGCGGCGTTCACGATCGAGAAGTCCTCGCCCAGCAGGGCCTGCTGCGTCGCCTCGCCGACGAGCAACAGCAGGACGAAGTCGAACGTGGTCACCTGGGCCATCGACCGCTTGCCCGTCATACGGAAGAGCAGCATCAGGATCAGGTAGATGACGAGTGCGCGCAGCACGGCGTCCCTGGGGTCTCCTTAGGGCAGAACGAATTGGGTGAAGCCGACCGAATCCCCGCCTGCGGCCACCCGGCCATCGAGAGATCCGTACCCGGTGGCGCGGAACGAGATGGTCGCCGTGAGGTCGCCCGGCTCCAGCACGTCGAACTCGTACGCGACGCCACCGGGGATGGCGTACTCCGTACTGGGCTGGGGCGCGATCCCGGAGACGTCGATGTCCTCGACCCAGGAGCCGGTCACCCTGAGGGTGATCTGGTCGTCCTGGACGGTCTCCTCGGAGAGCCGCAGGACCAGGGTGTCGTCCGCCAGGTTGCGCGCGATCCTCTGATGATCGATGCTCACGTGGCCGGAGTCGCTGGTGGTCGAGTTGTCACTCAGGGGGCCGTTCCCGAAAAGCCCCAATAGGCCCGCGACGATGAAGAGCGCCAGGACAGCCCACCCGACGCGGACGAAACGCCACTCACGCCGTTGGAACCGGGCGTGATCCTTGCTCTCCAACTGTTTGCCATCGCCTGAACGGTCGGGCTCCCACTGGTCAGCCATGGCCTCAAGCTAGCACCGGGTTACTGTGCGGACCGATAGGTGGATCATCGTCATCGTGAGCAGTCCCTCGGTGGGCGTGGTGAGGCGCCGGGTGGTCCCGCTACACTGCGCCCATGGTCACTCAGGCGTTCATCCCTGCCGACTTCGATCCGCCAGTCCTGCTGGTCACTGACCGGTTCCGCCTCGAGCCGCTGGGCCCACAGCACAATGAGGCCGACCTTGCAGCGTGGGCGTCCAGCATGGAGCACATCCGGTCCACGCCCGGATACCCGGACGGCAGCTGGCCGCCGCCGGAGGGGTATCCGCTGGAGCGGAACCTCAGGGACCTGACCCGGCATGCCGCCGACTTCGAGGCCCGCCAGGGGTTCACCTTCACGGTGCTGAGCCCCGGTGAAGGTGACGTGATCGGCTGCGTCTACCTCTACCCGCCCGAGAAGGAGGGCTGCGACGTCACCGTCCAGTCCTGGGTTCGGGCCAGCCACGCCGGTCTGGACGGTCCCTTGGCAGACGCGCTCGTGGATTGGATCGCCGAGGACTGGCCGTGGGAGCGGCTGGACCGCTGCGGGAGGTGACGGCCGAGCGGTGGGGTCTACCCAGCCGGCTTTGACGGCGAGCCACGCTGATCCTGCCGAGCCCCAGTGATAATCACTGTGACTGAGCTGTGTGCTCCTGGTTGGAGTTATCAACAGAAGATTGACAACAAAGTGTTGATTCTGACAGGCTGACCGCATGACCCCAGCTGTCCCTGATGAGTCCCACGAACTCCATGAAGTCGCCGCCGCACGTGACCGACTGCTCGGCGCCGGTGCCGACGGCCTGCCGCGTTTCCCGTGGCAACGGGCCGGAAGCCCGCCCGATGACCTGACCCTGCTGCGGTTCACCCTGGATCGGGCCAACTCCGCCGTGGGGCACGCCGATCATGACGACCTACGCGCCGCTCTGCGGCTCGTGGAGTCGGCGCGGGAGGACATGGCCGCGCTCGAGGCCGGACTGCTGCTCGTGGCCCGAGCGGAGGGACTGACCTGGCCCGACATCGCCGGACAGCTCGGGGTGAAGTCACCCCAGGCCGCGCAACAGCGGTTCCAGCGGGTCTCCTACCGCACCCAGGCCGGCACCGCGGAGGACCAGCCGTGACCGAGCACCACGTCGCCACCGTCTGGCGATCCCACCCCGAACTGCTCGTGCTCAACGCCGTCCGCCTGGGCGGCTTCGCCGAGACCGCGGCTGCCGCGGAACGGGCCGATCTGGACGCCGACACCACGGAGGGCGTCCTCCTCGACCTCGGCCGAGTACGCCTCGTCGAGCGCACGGACTTCGCCGACGCCACGGGCTGGATCCTCACGGACGCCGGACGAGACCGCCTCACCGCCCTGCTCGCCGAGGAGCGTGGGGACTCCGGGGCCGAGCCCACCCTGACCGACGCGGCGGACCGATTCGAGGAGCTCAACGCTTCGTCACCCTGCTGACGCGCTGGCAGCTCGGGCCACCCGCCGAGCAGTCCGCCCGGCGCGCCGACGTGCTCCGCGAGTTGAACGAGCAGGGCGAGTCGCTCGGGCATCTCCTCGAAGACCTGACGCACCGCCTGCCCCGCTTCACCCGCTACCCGCGCCAGTTCGCTGCCGCCGTGCAGAAGGCGCGCGCGAGCGAGGACCGGTGGGTGGCCGGCGTCGGGATCCTGTCCTGCCACACCGTCTGGGCCGAACTCCACCAAGACCTGCTCGCCAGCCTGGGGCGCGCTCGCGGCGCGGAACCGGGACCGAGCGGGGCGTGACCGTGGCGGCCCGCACCCTCTACCTCGTACGCTACGGGGAGGCGGACGCGGGACGCCGCTCGGCGGACGCCCTGGTGAGGCGGTTCGGTCGGTCGAACGCGCCGGGCCAGCGCGCCACGCACGAGGTGCTCGTCACCCACGCCTACCCCATCGCATGGCTGATCCGTCAGGCCCTCGCCTTCCCGCCCGCATGCTGGATGTCCCTGGCCGGGATCGCCAACGACTCGCTGACGATGCTCGAGGTCCGCGAGGGCGAACCGCCGGGCATCGTGATGGTCAACGACCAATCCCACCTGCCCGAACCGCTGCGCTGGACCGGCTTCCCCGGCGGGACGCGGCCGTGACCGCGGCGACGAGGAGGGTGGCCCTCCGGGACGCCGGTGATCCGGCGGAGTGCGGTGGCAAGGCGGCGCCCCTGGCCCGGCTGCTCCGTGCCGGATTCGCCGTGCCGGACGGCTTCGCGATCCCGGTGGGCGTCTACCGAGAGGTGGCGAGCGCACTGGGCCTGGAGCGGCTGGCCGCCGGCCACCACCCTGAGGCACGACGCCGGCTCCTCGCCTCCAGTCTGCCCGCGGCGGTCGCGGACGGGGTGCGGGAGGGGCTGAGATCTCTGGGCGGCCCGGTGGGTGGGGCCGGTGCCGTGACCGCTCCCGTGGCCGTGGCGGTGCGGTCCTCCGCACTAGGAGAGGACGGGGCGCTGGCCTCGGGGGCCGGCCAGCATGAGAGCGTCCTGAACGTCCGAGGTGCGGAGGAAACCGGCCCGGCGGTCCTGCGGTGCTGGGCGTCGCTGTGGGGAGAGCGTGCGGTGGCGTACCGAGCGCGGCACCACGCCAGGCCGGTTGGAGCGGCGGGTACGGGGGACGAAGGGGGTGCGGGCGGGATGGCCGTGCTGGTCCAGCGGTACGTGGGCGCCGAGGTCTCCGGGGTGATGTTCACCGGAGCACAGGCCGATGCGCAGAGCGGGATCGAGGCCGCGGGGGGCGCGGGGGAGCCGGTGGTCTCCGGCCGGATCACCCCGGCCGTCCGTGGCCTCGACCATGCCGTCATGGACCTCCGTGAAACCCAGCAGCACGTTCTGCACGTACTCCTCGCCGATCCCCTCGGCCACCGTGGCCGCGGCCGTGGTGCCGATCGTGGAGGCGATGTTGCCCATGATGATGTTGGCGCCGTCATTGGACTGGACCTGCAGCCGCGAGGACTGCGCGTCCGCGGCCTCGCCCGTGGACAGCCCCGCCGCGTTGGACGAGAAGTGCTCCGGGATGGTCAGCACCGCCAGAACGTCCCCGGACTGCAGGGCGGACTGCGCGGCCTCCGCGTCCATCGGCCGCCAGTCCAGGTTGGAGCTGGCCTCGTCCGGGTGCTCGAGCTCCTCCGCCAGGTCATCGCCCAGGTGGATCGTCTCGCCCTGGGATTCGGCCGGCTCGTCCAGGTTCACGACGGCGGCCGGCACCGCATCGAGATGACCCGTCGGGTCCTTGACGGAGCTGGTGAGCAGGCCCGAGTAGATCGAGGGGATGATCGCCAGGGCCAGCAGGATCACTCCGAACCAGGCCAGCGGACCGTACTTCCTCAGGGCCGAGGTGTCGGGTGACGACTCGAGGGCGGCCGGTGGTGCGGGCGGGGTGCGGCCTACCGACCGGGCAGGGAAGGCGCGCCGGTGGGCGGAAACCGGCCGGCCGGCGTCGTGCCTCAGGTGGTAGGTGGGCTTGGCCTTGCGGTGCTGGGCCATCAGCCGGCCCCTTCCGGGTCGGTGGCTGCGCGGACGGCGGCGATCTCGGCGGCCGTGGCGCCGGAGCTGGCCAGCAGCAGGGCGGAGAGCCGGCCGACCATGTCCTCGATCTCGGTGAGCGGGTCGGGGGAGGCGGCGAGCCACTGCTGGACGAGCCAGACGGTGCCGGCGGCCAGCAACTCGGCGCGCTGGGTGGCGGTGTCCGGGCCGGGGCGGCGGTGGATGATGGGGCCGAGCGGGGAGTGGTCCAGGAGGCGGTGGGAGATGTAGCGGACGAAGTCGCCGGCCACCTCGGTGGGGTTGAGCGTGATCGCCGAGAGGTGGAAGCGGCGGCGCTCGGCGAGGTCCGTCAGCAGGGTCAGGAAGGTGTCCTGCGCGAAGACCGTCCAGGTGTCCCCGAGCTCCACCGGTGGCACCCGCTCGAACGTGGCCTCCAACCGCTGCAGCGCGGCGGCGTTGACCAGGGGCGCCAGGGAGCGGCCGGTCTGGGGGTGTGGCTGCTGGTTCTGGGGTGGCGACTGATCGCTCATGGGTCGTCCTGCTGATGCTGCTGGCAGGACGAGGTATTACACTTGTCAATTTTTGAGGGCCAATCGAGCGGATCGTTATAAGTCAGACCGATGACAGGGCGGCCACTGGATGCTCCGGATTCTTACGCGTGTCAGGGGATTTCAGGCGTGGCTGGCAATGCTGGTCTCCTGTGGCGGCACTTGCTACGCTCCTGCCCATCGCAGGTCGGTGCACGTCTCATGGAAGCCCGGGCCGGCGGTCATCCCTCCGCATCCCCCAGGAGAACAAGTGAATAGGCCAGAGGTCCCAGACCTTCCCCTGCCGCGCCCACATCGACCCCCGCAGACGTTCACCACTCGGTTCATAGCGCTCCTTGTCACTCTTCTTGCCGCCGTCCTGACGGCGCTGTTCCTCACCGGCCCCGTCCACGCGGCCGACCTGACAGAGACCGAGCCGAACAACACCCTGGCCACCGCCGACTCGCTCCCGCTGGGGGACACGATGACCGGCTCCATGGACTCGACGGTCTGGTATGAGTACGACTTCTTCGGTGTCACGCTCCCGCAAGCCGGGCTGACGAGGATCGACTTCCAGTTCCCTGCCGGGCTGACCAGCGCTCAGGTCTACGGGCTGACCGTCTATGACTCCGGAGGGGGAGTGATCCACAGCTATGACGTCGTCGCCTCGGATTCCAATGGAGCCCGGCTCAAGGCGCTGGACATGTACCTGCCCGCCGGCCGGTTCTCCATCCGGATCAGCGGGCAGAACACGTGGGACTCGTGGGGCAAGGACTACTCGCTCACCGTCACCCACACCCCCGGGGCCGTGGAGACGGAGTCCAACGACACGAGGGCTCTGGCCGACGCGCTGCCCTTGGGCGCCACGTACTCCGGGTCCATGCTCTCGAACTCCTGGTACGAGTACGACTTCTATGGCGTCAACCTGCCCAGCGACGGCCGGATGGTGGTGGATGTGGGGTTCCCGGCGGGGCTCTTCAGTGCCACGGCGTACGAGGCGCACCTCATGGACGCGAGCGGGCGGACGCTGCACGCCTTCACCCTGCGGTCCGCCGACGCCGACGGTTCGCGCCTGCGGTCCACGGCCCTGTACTTCCCCGCGGGCCAGTACTACCTCCGTCTGACCGGCCAGAACACCTGGGACTCGTGGGGCAAGACCTACACGGTCAGGGTGACGCACACCCCCGGCGTGGTGGAGACCGAGCCGAACGACACCCGGACGGCAGCCGACTCCCTGCCCCTGGGGGTGGCCTACACCGGGTCGAGCTCCGGAACCTCGTGGTACGACGACGACTACTACGCCGTGGACCTGGACGCAGCAGCCCGGGTGAGCCTGTCACTGACCTTCCCGGCGGGGCTGACCGGAGCCAGCTCCTACGTGGTGGGCGTGTATGACGCGGACGGTCGGCGGACCCACGAGTTCCCCCTGGGGCCGGCCGCGGCCAACGGGGTCGCGTTGGCCGCGCAGGCCGTCCAATTGCCGGCCGGCCGGTCCTACATCGCGATCCGGGGGCAGGACACCTGGGCCACCTGGGGCAAGCCCTACACCCTCAAGGTCTCCCCTTATGCGGCGCCACCGGTGCGGTTCTCAGATGTCGGTTCGGGCGACTGGTTCTATGCCCCCGTGAACTGGATGGTTGGGCGCGAGATCACCACCGGGTACAGCGATGGGACGTTCAGGCCGCACCGCCCCGTCAGCCGTGGCGAGGCCGTGGCCTTCCTCTACCGCTATGTGGATGAGGACTTCACGGTTCCGGGCAGTTCGGGTCTGAAGGATGTCCCGCCCGGTCACAACTTCTTCGAACCCATCAGCTGGGCCACGCAGAACGGTGTGGTCACCGGCTACTCCGACCACACCTTCCGGTCCGGGACCAACATGACCCGCGGTCAGGTGGCGGCCGTGCTCTACCGCCAGGCCGACCCGGACTACACCGCCCCGGCCACGTCACAGCTGAAGGACGTGGTCAAGGGCCAGACGAACTTCTACGAGGCGATCTCCTGGATGGTCCATGAGGAGATCACCACGGGCCGTGCCAACGGCACCTTCGACCCGGGGGCCAACGTCACCCGGGCCGAGTTCGCCACCTTCCTCCAGCGCTACGACGGCGTGGTGAACTGACGTTGAGGGCAGAACGAACCGGTTCGTTCTGCCCTCATAACGAGCGACGGCAGCCGGGCACCTGAGGTGCCCGGCCGCCGTCGTGATTCCCCGCCGTTGATGTTGCCTGCCGGCGGCCTACCGCCGCAGGATCTTGCGGGCCAGCAGGTTGCCCAAGGCCTGGATCACCTGGACCACGATCACGATGATCACCAGCGCACTCCAGGTGACGACCGGGTCGAACTGGCGGTAGCCGTAGGCCACGGCGTAGTTGCCCAGGCCCTCGCCGCCGATGATGCCGGCCACGGCGGACATGTCGATCAGGGCGATGACCGCGAAGGTGTAGCCCAGGATCAGCGGACCGAAGGCCTCCGGCAGGATGACCGTGCGGATGATGCGCCACGGTCCGGCACCCATGGCGCGGGCGGCCTCGATCACGCCGGGGTCCACGGCCATCAGGTTCTGCTCCACCAGCCGCGCGATGAAGAAGGTGGCGGCGATCGAGATGCCGAACACCACGGCGTCGGAGCCGATGCCGGTGCCCACCACCTGCCGCGCCAAGGGCTGGATGGCCGCGATGAAGATGATGAACGGGACGGGGCGGAACGTGTTGACGATGACGTTGAGGACCCAGAAGATGATGGGCTGCTGCATGATCCCGCCCTTGCGGGTCACATACAGCGCGGTGCCCACGATGGTCCCGGCGATCCCGCCGAAGACCAGCGAGAGCGCCACGATCCACATCATGATGCCGGTCTGCTCCAGCAGCGTCGGCATCAGGTCCACGACCTGCTCGCTGATGCTCATGCGGCCACCTCCTGCACGGTGACACCCTCGCCGATGGAGGCCAGCGCCGCCTGGACGGCCGCATCCTCACCGCGTACGGCGATGGTCAGCAGCCCGTAGACGCGGCCCTGGATCGAGTCCACGCCGCCGTACACCAGGTTGAAGTCGACGCCAGCCCGGGCCAGCGCGCCGAACACGCGCGCCTCGGACGCCCCGGCGTCCGTGAACGAGATCGTGAAGAAGCGCCCCTCGTGCTGGGCGCGCAGCTCCGTGAGCTCGTCCCCGGAGGGCAGGTTCCGCACCACGGTGCGCACGAAGCGCCTGGCGGTGGAGGTCTGCGGGGTGGTGAAGACGTCATAGGTGGCGCCGGACTCGACCACACGGCCGCGCTCCATCACGGCCACCTTGGTGGCGATCCGGGCGATCACCTCCATCTCGTGGGTGATGACCACGATCGTCACGCCGAGCTCCCGGTTGACCCGGGCCAGCAGGTCCAGGACCTCGTCCGTGGTCTCGGGGTCCAAGGCGGAGGTCGCCTCGTCCGCCAGCAGGATCTCCGGGTCCGCAGCCAGCGCGCGGGCGATCCCCACGCGCTGCTGCTGCCCGCCGGAGAGCTGCTCCGGGTAGTTCTCCGCCTTGTCCGTCAGCCCCACGAAGTCCAGCAGCTCCAGGGCGCGGGCCTTGCGCCTGGCCTTGTCCCAACCGGCCACCTCGAGCGGGTACTCCACGTTGCGGCGGACCGAGCGCGAGTTCAGCAGGTTGAACCGCTGGAAGATCATCCCGATGCCGGTGCGCATCTCACGCTGCTTGGCGGCGGAGAGCCGGGTGATATCCGTACCGTCGATCTCGATGGTCCCGGACGTGGCCGGCTCCAGGGCGTTCACGAGCCGCACCAGGGTGGACTTGCCGGCACCGGAGTACCCGATGATGCCGAACACGTCGCCCCGTTCGATCTCGAGGGAGACGCGATCGACGGCGACCACAGGGTCCCCGCCGCGCTGGGCGGGCGGGTACTGCTTGGTGACGTCTCGCAGGGCGATGTGGGGCATGCGGGGCGGCTGTCCTTACTGTCCGGCGCTGCGGATGGCTTCTTCGGTGTCCACCAGGGAGGTCTGCAGCTCCTCGACGGTGGTGTCCACGAACACGGCCGTGCCGCCGGCGGACTCCTGGACGCCGGCCTGGACGTCCTCGTTGCTCTGGTAGATCTCCACCATCTGCGCCAGCACCTCGTTGTCCGCGTTCTCCTCGGTGGTGGCGAAGATGTTGATGTAGGGGAAGGACGCCGGATCGGCCGGGTCGTCCTCGAACAGGACGTCCTCACCGGTCAGGCCGGCGTTGTTGAGGAAGTCGTTGTTGATGATCGCGCCGTCCACGTCCGGCAGGGAGTTCGGGATGGCCGCGGCGTCCAGGGCGGAGACGGTCACCTTTGACTCCTCCTCGATGACATCCTCGAGGTTCGAGGCAGCATTGCCGCCGTCCTGCAGGGTGATGAGGCCGGCCGCCTGCAGCACCAGCAGGCCGCGGGCCTGGTTCACGGTGTCGTTCGGGACGATGACCTGGCCGCCGTCCGGGATCTGCTCCAGGGAGTCGTGCTTCGTGGAGTACAGGCCCAGCGGGTAGATGACCGTGGCGCCGATGACCTGCAGGGTGTCATCGGAGGCCACGTTGTAGTCCGCGAGGTACTGGATGTGCTGGAACTGGTTGATGTCCAGCTCGCCCTCGGACAGGGCCGGGTTCGGCTGCGAGTATTCGGTGAAGTCCACGATGTCCAGGGAGATGCCCTCGGCCTCCACGGCGTCCTCGTAGGTGGTCCAGTACGCCTCGGAGGCGCCCACCACGCCGAGCTGGACCGGGTTCTCCTCGGTGCCCAGCTCGGCGGTGGCGTTGTCGCCACCGCCACCGCCGCACGCGGACAGGGCCAATGCGCCGGTGAGGGCCAGGGCGGAGAGGGACAGCACGCGGGTGCGGTTGCGAATCATGGGGGATGCTCCTGTTGTCAAGGGGGTGGTGACTGGTTAAGCGTAGTTTTACGCGCGCTCGCCCCGTCATACGCCGACATACAGGATAGTTCACGCGGCCGGGAATCCTGCGTCACAACGATCCTGCCCAGCCACAGTGATCATCGCTGTGGCTGGGTCGGATCACTGTGGCTGGGCGACTGGCCGGTGGGCGTCAACCCTGATCGACCACCAGCTCCTGGTAGCGGTAGAGCAGCGTGGCGGTCTCGGCCCGGGAGATGTGCTGTCCCGGCCGGTAGGAGCCGTCACGGTAGCCCTCGGAGATCCCCTCCGAGGCCAGCCAGGTGATGGCCTGGTAGTGGGAGTCGGTGGTCTCCACGTCCGAGAACTCGGTGTCCTCCGGCCCCTGGTGCTCCGGGTCCACGGCGCGGTAGAGGAAGGTGGCGAACTCCCCACGCGTCACGGGCCGGTACGGCTTGAAGTCGCCGTCGGTGTAGCCCTGGGCGACCCCGGCCCCGGCGGCCCAGCTGATGGGCTCGAAGAACGTGGACCCTTCGGCCACGTCCCGGAACGGGACCTCGCCGGGCTCCGCGTCCGGGTCCAGATAGCGGTAGAGGAAGGCCAGCGACTCCCCGCGGGAGATGTCCTTGACCTTGCCGAAGGAGCCGTCCGCGTAACCGCGGCTGATCTCCTGCAGCTGCAGCCAACGGACCGGCGCGTAGTACTGCGAGCCCGGGGCGTTGTCCGTGAAGTCCGCCGGCGGTTGCCCGGTCCGGCTCGTCACGCACTCGTAGGAGGCCGCGGCATCCTCGGAGCCGGTGCCCTGGTACTCGGGCCAGGCCGGGAACCGGCACATCGGCCGGGTCCGGTCGGTTCCCGCGTTGGCGTCGAAGGCCGTCAGGGTACCCGGGGCCTCGCCGCGCTCAGTCCAGTCGGTGAGCACCCCGAGCCCGTCCCAAGTGGCGTTGAACGGACCGAAACCGTGGCCCAGGCCGGGGACCTTGTAGTACCGGGCGTGCTCCGCCAGCGACTCGCCGAACTGTTCGGTCAGCTGTTCCCAGTAGGCATCCGAGTTGTGCGGGCTGATGAAGTCGTCCGCGGTGCCGTGCGTCATCAGCAGCTTGCCGCCACGGTCGAAGAAGGGCTCCAGGCTGACATCGGAGACGTCCGTGATGGCGGCCAGCTCCTGGATCCGGTCCTCCCACTCGGTGGGGTCGAACTCCATGGCGTCATAGGCCGGATCCTGCGTGATGAGGTACTTCACGTTGGTGGCGCCCACGCTGTAGAGCAGGCCCTCGGAACCGGAGAGGGGGTTGGAGGGCTGGGGCTCGGCCCCGAAGGTGGAGCGTTCCCAGAGGGCGCCCTCCAGGATCGGCCAGGGCCCGAACTCGCTCTGCCCGGCGATCTCGACGCCGGGGGAGTAGGAGGAGGCGATGGTGTCGATGGCGGTGAGCTGTTCCGGGCTCAGGCAGGCATCCTCCCCGGTGTTGCCGGCCTCGCAGCCCAGCAGCTCGGTGACCTTCTCGAGGGTCAGCACGTCGTTGCAGCCGGAGACATTGGAGATGACCCCGTCCACCACCCCGTCCAGTTCCACGGTGTCGCACATCTCGTAGACGGTGTTCGTCAGCAGCTTTGTGTCCGCCGGGCTGAGCCAGGCGGCGCCGTCCTCGGCGTACACGGCCTGGCCGGCGTTGAGGGAGGCCAGGTGCAGCATCATGACGTTGTAGGCCGGGTAGTTGGCCACGACACCCTCGTAGTCGTCCGGGTATCGGGCCGCGGCGTCCAGGGCCTCGTGCCCGCCCTGCGAGCCACCGATGAAGTAGGCGTGCTCCGGAACCTCGCCGTAGTAGGCCTCGGTGAGCACCTCGGAGACGTCATGGGCCTTCTTGATGGACCACAGGCCATAGTCCTTCAGCGATTCCTCGTTGAGGGCGAAGGTTGCGTCGAAACCGGCACTGGACTCGTGGCCGCCATCCGAGCCCAGGGTCACGTACCCCTGGGCCAGCGGCGTCTCGAGGTCGTGCGGCTGCAGGTTGTGGCGGCCGGTGCCGGTGATCAGGGTCCCGTTGAACGCGCCGCCGCCATACTGCAGCGAGTCGCCGTTCCACTCGGCCGGGAGGTTCACCTGGAACGTCACCCCCGGCGCCTCCGAGTCCACCGGCAGGGTCTTGCCGACCACCTTGCAGTAGGAGCCGTCCGTCTCGTCCGTGACCTGCTCGGCGGTGTTGACCACGGCACCCGAGGTCGGCACGTCGATCTCTCCGGCGCTGATCTGAAGCCCGGCCAGGTCGGTGCAGTCCATCTCCGCGGTGTCGCTGACCGCTGCCGTGAGGACGGAGGGCCCGACGCCGGCCGCACCGGTCGTCTGCCCCGGCCCGGCTGCCTGGGCCGGTCCCGTGAGCCCCGCGGCCAGCAGGGCTGCTGCCGCGAGGGTGCCGGCCCAGCGAAGGGCCGGCGTGGTGAATCCTGACATGGTGAATCCCCTTGGTGCGTGCTCCAGGGAATGCATCAGGCGGGGCTGACCATGACGTCAGTCGTCGGGTGCCAGGCCGCGGTAGAGCCGAGGAGCTGGTGGATGAGTGGAGTACGGGCCGGATGTGACGCCGGCCACATGAACTGTTATCCCACTCGCCCCGGGGAACTTCAAGACCCCTGCTGCCCGGTGGAAGGTGTCAGGTGGAGACCTGGTCCCGGCCCGCCACCCGATGTCCCGTCCGCCCCGTGGTCCGCACCGGGATCACCGCGGAGATCCCGGCCGCCACCAGCGCCGCTCCGGCCCCGCACAGCAGGGCGACCAGGAAGCCGGTGTGGGTGGGCACCAGCGCGCCGCCGACCTGGTGGGACATGGCTCCGAGTAGGGCACCGATGACTGCGGCGGAGGTGGTGGTGCCGAGGGAGCGCATCAGGGCGTTGAGTCCGTTCGCGGAGGCCTTCTCCGTCGCCGGGACGGCGCTCATGATCAGGGCGGGCATGGCGCCGTAGGCGAAGCCGATCCCGCAGCCGACCACCGCCCCGGCCAGGCACAGCAGCACGAGCGTCCACAGCAGGGTGGCGCCGTCCGCCGCCCCCGTGGTGCGGTTCCCGAGGGTGGCCAGGACCAGTGCGGTGGCCCCGTAGCCGGCGGCGATGACCACGCCGGCCAGTGTCAGGGTGGTCTTCGGGCCCCGGCGGTAGCTGATCCTGGCACCGAGTCCGGAGACGGCCATCATGCCCAGCCCCATGGGGGCCATCCACAGTCCCATCTGGATCATGGTCTGGCCGAGTCCGTAGCCCAGCTCGACCGGCAGCTGCATCATCTGCGGGATGATGAGGTTCATCGCATACATGGTGAAACCGAAGAGGATCGTGGCCACGTTCGTCAGCAGCACCACGGGGCGGATGCTGGTCCGCAGGTCCACCAGCGGACCCGGACGGCGCCACTCGTAGGCGCCCCAGACCACCAGCACTGCGGCTGCCGCCCCCAGGCAGCCCAGGGTCAGGACGCTGACCCAGCCCCATTCGGCGCCCTTGGAGATGCCCAGCAGCAGGGCCGTCAGTCCGACGGCCAGGCCGACGGTGCCGACCACGTCGAAGCGGACCGGCTTCCCGGACTTGCCGAGCACGGCGGGACGGGCCGCCGGGCGGATCGCGGGGATGACCACCACGATGGTGACGGCCGTGGCCAGGGCGATGGCCGCCGTCGCCCAGAAGAGCACGCGCCAACTGGCGAACTGGGCCACGGCCGCAGCCATCGGGATGCCCAGGGCGCCGCCGATGCCCATGGAGGAGCTCATCAGGGCGATGGCCGAGCCGGCCTTCTTCGGGGGCAGCACGTCATGGATCAGTGAGATGCCCAGGGGGATCATGCCGGTGCCCAGCCCTTGGAGGCCGCGGCCGAGGATCATGATGATCACGTCCGTGGCGAGCGCGGAGACCACGGAGCCGATGATGAAGGGGACCACCGCCACCAGCATCATGCGCTTCTTGCCGTACAGATCGGCCAGCTTGCCCATGACCGGCGTGCTGACGGCACCCACGAGCAGCGTCACCGTGATGACCCAGGAGGCGGTGGCCACATCCGTGTCGAAGATGGCGGGCAGCTCCCCGAGGATCGGGACCACCAACGTCTGCGCGAGGGACACCACGATTCCGGTGGCGGCGAGCACGGCCACGAGCAGTCGGGGGTTCGCGGCGGGCACGGCGGCGGCTGGGCCGGCGGGCTGCGGGTCGGCCGGCGCCGTCACCGTGGTGCCGGGCGTGCGGGTCTGGCGGGGCTGTTCTGCGGAGGGGTCTTCGGAGGGGTCTTCGGAGGAGGGCACTGCTGCAGGCTACAGCGGCGCTCGCCCACCCGCGCTGGCGGTTCACGTACCCTGTGGCCCATGACACCAGATGCCCGCTGGCCCGTGCCCTTCGAACTCCACGTCCCCGATGCCGAGCTGGAGGACCTGGGCCGTCGGCTCGCCCACGCCCGGCTGCCGGACCAGGCGCCGGGCAGGCCATGGGCGCACGGGACCGACGTCGGTTGGCTGGGCGAGCTGCTCGGGTACTGGCGGGAGGGGTTCGACTGGCGCGGCCAGGAGGCGGCGCTGAACGCCTTCCCCCAGTTCCGCAGCGAGATCCGGGGGATCCCCGTGCACTACCTGCACGTGCCCGGAAGAGGTCCCGACCCGATGCCGCTGCTGCTCAGCCACGGGTGGCCGGGCTCGGTGTTCGAGTTCCTGGACCTCATCCCGCGGCTGACCGACCCCGCGCGGTTCGGCGGGGATCCGGCGGACTCCTTCACCGTGGTGGCCCCATCGCTGCCCGGCTACGGGCTGTCCTTCCGCCCCGGCCAGGACCGGCTGGCCGTCCCGGAGATCGCGGACGTCTTCGCCGAGTTGATGACCGAGGTGCTGGGCTACGAGCGGTTCGCGGCACAGGGGGGAGACTGGGGTGCCCACATCAGCACGAGCCTCGGGGTGCGGCACCCGGAGAAGCTGGCCGGCGTGCACGTGAACTTCATGGCGATCTCCCCGGGGGCCGTTCCCGTGGAGGGCGCCACCGCCGAGGAGCTGGACTACCGGGAGAAGTCCATCGCCTGGCGCTCCCTCGAGGGTGCCTACGGTCAGATCCAGGGCACCAAGCCGCAGACCCTCGCGGCCGCGCTGATGGACAGCCCGTCGGGTCTCGCGGCGTGGATCGGGGAGAAGTTCCACGCCTGGACGGACCACGGCGGGGACGTCTTCGAGGCCGTGGACCGGGACCGGATGCTCGCGAACATCTGCCTGTACTGGTTCACGGGGGCCATCGCCTCCTCCTTCCGGCCCTACTACGACCAGGTGCACGGCAACGGGCCGCTGGACGGCGGGGCCACCGTGGACGTGCCCACCGGCTACGCCGCCTTCCCCCGTGAGATCCGCCTGCCACCGCGCTCGCTGGTGGAACGCTTCTACCCGGACATCCGCCGCTGGAGTCAGATGCCGCGAGGCGGGCACTTCGCGGCCCTCGAGCAGCCCGAGGCGTTGGCCCGGGAGATCGCCGAATTCCTCCGCGAGCTCCGCTGACAGGTCCCCCCTCCGTCACTTTCAGGGCAGAACGAACCGGTTCGTTCTGCCCTGAAAGTGAAGGTCAGGCGTTGACGTCGACGACGGTGCGCCCGCGGGTGCGCCCTGCCAGGATCTCGTGGGCGTAGGGGATGGTCTCCGCCAGGCCGATCGTGGTGGTCATGGCGTCGAGCTGCTCCAGGTTGAGCTCCTCCGCGAGTGCCGTCCAGGCCCGTTCGCGCAGGGACCGGGGGGCGTAGACCGAGTTCGCCCCGGTCAGGGTGACCCCGCGCAGGATGAACGGGGTCACGGTGGTGGGCAGGTCCATGCCCTGGGCCAGGCCGCAGGCGGAGACGGTGCCGCCGTACTGCGTCTGCGCCAGGACGTTGGCCAGGGTGGTGCTGCCGGCCACGTCGATGGCCCCGGCCCACCGCTGGTTCTGCAGTGGCCCGCCAAGCTCCTCGGAGAGTTCGTGGCGGTCGAGCAGCTCTGCGGCACCCAGCTCGCGCAGGTAGTCGCCCTCCTCCTCGACGCGACCGGTGGAGCCCACCACCCGGTAGCCGCGGCCGGCCAGCAGGGACACCGCCACGGAGCCCACTCCGCCGGCCGCACCGGTCACCAGCACGTCACCGGAGTCCGGGGTCACGCCGGCGTCGGCGAGGTGCAGCACGGAGATCATGGCCGTGAACCCCGCGGTGCCGATGGCGGCGGCCCGCTCCGGGCTCAGGGACTCGGGCAGCCTGACCAGGGCCGCGGGACTGACCTTCGCCCGGGTGGCGAAGCCGCCGTTCAGGGATTCGCCGATGCCGTCCCCGTTCAGCACCACCGTGTCCCCGGCAGCCCAGTCCGGGTCTTCGGAGGCGGTGACGGTGCCGACGATGTCGATGCCCGGGATGATGGGCCAGGATTGCAGGATGCCCCGACCTCCACCGGTGATGGCCATACCGTCCTTGTAGTTGTAGCTGGAGTACAGCACGTCCAGCTCCACGGTGCCGCTCTGGCCCACGCCCACCAGGATCTCATCCTCCGCCATCTCCTTGACCTGGGCCTCAGCACCCTGGGCCTCCACGATCACTGCGCGCATGCGTCCTCCTCTGTCGAATGAGTGGTGTCTCCACGGCCCACGTTACGGACGGGCTGGGTCAGTGGCCAGCGTCCGGAAGACTCCCCGCACCGCGGGCGACCTCCACGAACGCGGCCGCGGCGCCAGCGGGCGGCAGCCGGTCCCGCCAGACCGCCTGGAGGGTCCGGCCGAGTTGCCGCCCGCGCGTCGGGATCTCGGTCAACTGGCCGGAGCGCAGGTAGCCGGCCACCGCGAGCCGGGACAGTACCGCCGGTCCGATCCCCTCGATCACCGCCTGGCAGATGGCGGAATTGCTGTTGAGCTCGACCAGTGGCGCGGGGCGGTGGTCGTCCACGAGCCGGTCCAGGAACGCGCGCGTGCCGGAGCCCTCCTCCCGCTCCACCAGCGCCGTGACCGCGAGCTCGGCCGGCTCCAGCGGCCCGTCCAGCTGCGCCCACGGGTGCCCCGGCCTCGCCACCACCACCAGCTGGTCCGTGAACACCGTGAGATGCTGCAGCCCCGCGGGCAGGTCGGGCGTCTCCACGAAGCCCAGCGCCACGTCCCCGCCGGCCACCGCCTGGATCACCTGAGCCGAGTTCATCACCGTCAGCCGCGTGGCCACGCCGGGCCGTTGCGCACGGAACGCCCAGATCCATCCCGGCAGCAGGTGCTCGGCGATCGTCATGCTCGAGCCGATCGTCAGCTCCTCCTGCCCGCGGTGCGCCAACGCCTCCGCCCCGGCCGCCAGACGGTCCACCGCCTCCAGTACCTCGCGCGCCCACTCCACGGTCAGCACGCCTTCTGCTGTCAGGGTGGACCCGCGCGTGGAGCGGTGTAGCAGCGTGTAGCCGAGCCGCCGCTCGAGCGTGCGCAGGGACCGCGAGGCATTCGACTGCGCGATCCCCGCCGCCCGCGCCGAGGCACTCAGGCTCCCGTGGTCCGCGGTGCCGACGAGCAGCCGCAGCATGCTCAGGTTCAGCCAGGAGTCGATCGGGGGGTGGGGAGGGGCTGCAGCGGGCATATCAGCATCATATGACCGCGATGGTCGCCCGGGGGCTACTGCCGGCCGGCGGGGACTGGAATCGTCGAGGGATGACTTTTCCCCAGGCCACCGGCGGCGCCCGGCCTCACGCCCTCCCGCCCGGAGACGCGCCGGGTCACCGCACGCCGCGGGGTGGCTTCCGATTCCCGTCCTTCCCGACGGCGGCCCTGCCCGGTCTGGCGGTCTGCCTCGGCGCCGCGGTGCTCGCCTGGGGGTCGGGCCAGCTGCTGCCGGGTGTGAGCCCGTTGCTCGTGGCGATCCTCGGCGGTGTGGCCTGGAGGAACCTGGCCCCCGTGCCGGCGCGGCTGGACCCGGGGGTGGCGGTCTCCGGCAGGAGGCTGCTGCGCGCGGGGATCGTGCTGCTGGGCCTGCAGGTCTCCCTGGGTTCGGTCCTGGACCTCGGCGCCGGGGTGCTGGCCGTGGTGGTGCTCTCGGTGACGGTGACCTTTCTCGCGACCCTGTGGATCGGGCACCTGCTCAAGGTCTCGATGGCCCAGCGGATGCTGATCGCCGCCGGGTTCTCCATCTGCGGCGCGTCCGCGGTGGCCGGTGCTGACGGTGTGGTGAAGGCCAGACAGCAGGAGGTGGCCACGGCCATCACCCTGGTGGTGCTGTTCGGCACGCTGATGATCCCGCTGGTGCCCTTCCTCGGCGGGGTGTTGGGGCTGCCGGAGGAGACGTTGGGGATCTGGATCGGGGCCTCCACGCACGAGGTGGCCCAAGTGGTCGCCGCCGGTGGGACCGTGGGCGGCGGGGCGCTCGCGGTGGCCGTCACCGTCAAGCTGGCCCGGGTGCTCACGCTGGCGCCGATCATGGCCGGGCTCTCCATCTACGTACGCCGGAGCGAGGACCGGCGAGAGGACCGGCATGGGGGTGCTGCGACGCAGGGCAGGCGTCCGCCCCTGATCCCCCTGTTCGTGCTGGGGTTCATCGCGACGATGCTGCTGCGCACCACGGGCCTGCTGCCCGAGCCGGTGCTGGCGGGCACCCAGATCCTGCAGACACTGCTGCTCTCGGCCGCCATGTTCGCCCTCGGGCTCGGGGTGCACCTGAGGAGTCTGCTGCGGGTGGGTTTCCGCCCGGTGGTGCTCGGGGCCCTGTCCACCGCCGTCATCCTGGGGACCTCGCTGGGCGGGATCGCGGTGCTGCGCCTGTAGGGGCCGCTGGGGTGAGGCCCTCAGTAGTTCTGCGGGGGATCGGAGGCGGGGAAGGAGGCCTCACCCCAGTCGTCCGCTCGGGCGTCGTCCTGTTCGTGCTTGACCTGCGCCTGGGTGGCATCGGCGACCAGCCGTTCGGCTAGTTCGGCGTCGCTCGTGGTCACCGTCTTCGTGACCGTGATGGTCTCCGAGGTGGTTCCCGGGGTGTTCTTCTGTTCGCTCATGGCATCTCCTCTCGACTGCTTCCATACTGCTTCCATCATCGGCCTGCCGGCGCCGTCATGCACGGGTTGGTCCCCGCTTGGATGCCGAGCACCCGGTGCTGAGTGCCCGGTGCCGAGCACCCGGTCCTGAGTGCCCGGTGCGGGGCACCGCGGTGCCGGGGGCCGGGAACCCGGGCACCGGCGTCGGGAATCTAGTCCCGGTGCTGCACCGGAAGCCGGTCCCGGTGGTAGGTGATGTCCGTGTAGCCGTGCGGGGCGGGGTGGCCGTCCTCACCGAGGGAGACGAAGACGATCCGCTCGATGGTCAGGATGACCTGACGGGTGATCATGTTGCGGACCTCGGCGCGCATGGTCAGCGAGGTGCGCCCGAAGTGGGTGGCCTTCAGGCCCATCTCGATCATGTCCCCCTGACGGGCCGAGGAGACGAAGTTGATCTCGGAGATCAGCTTGGTCACGCTGCGGTGGTTGCCGAGCTGGATGATGGCGTAGATGGCGGCCTGCTCGTCGATCCAGCGCAGCAGCGAACCGCCGAACAGGGTGCCGTTGGCGTTGAGGTCCTCGGGCTTGACCCACTTGCGGGTGTGGAAGCTGACGCCGTCACCGGCCGGGTCGAGGGTCCCGTCCGGGCCCACGGTGGGCAGGGCGGCGGTGCGGTTCGAGGGCTGTTCGGTGGTCATGATCTGAAGACTAGTCCCGAGTATGACGACGGCGTCTCGACATACCTATGGACATAGGTATATGGTGGTGATCGAACCACTTGTGGTGCGGATCACCCTTCGGCCGTGGTGCCGGAGCGCCGTCCACCCCTCAACTCTCGGTCAGCTTCTCTTCAATATCCCGGCAGTACACCCCCAAGAAAGGACCGGTTCGATGTCTGAATCCGTTGCAAAGAAGTCCCTGCAGGACGTGCTGGATGCATCCGGCAACGTGGTCGACCACCTGCGTAACTCCCAGATCGGCGCCTACATCTACCCCGTTGTGGCCCCGGAGTTCTCCAACTGGCGCTCGGAGCAGCGCGCCTGGCGTGAGTCCGCCGTGCTGTTCGACCAGTCGCACCACATGGACAACCTGATCCTGCGCGGCCCGGATGCCATCAAGCTGATCTCGGACACCGCCATCAACTCCGTGGCCAAGTTCCCCGTGAACAAGGCCAAGCAGTACGTCCCGGTCACCCCGGCCGGCCACGTCATCGGCGACGGCATCCTGTTCCGCCAGGAAGAGGAGGAGTTCGTGTACGTGGGCCGCGCCCCCGTCACCAACTGGATGCTCTTCCAGGCCGAGCGCGGTGGCTACAAGAACCTCGAGATCGTCGAGGATCGCCGCTCCCCCTCACGCCCCATGGGCAAGCCGGTGCACCGCGAGTACTACCGCTTCCAGATCCAGGGCCCGCGCGCCTGGGAGATCATCGAGAAGCTGCACGGCGAGAAGCTGGAGCAGCTGGGCTTCTTCAACATGTCCTGGATGAACATCGACGGCACCCAGGTCCGCACCCTGCGCCACGGCATGTCCGGCGCTCCGGGCCTGGAGATCTGGGGCCCCTACGCCGACTACGACCGCATCCGCGAGGCCATCCTGGCCGCCGGTGCCGAGTTCGGCATGGTGCCCGTGGGCTCCCGCGCCTACCCGTCCAACACCCTGGAGTCCGGCTGGATCCCGTCCCCGCTGCCCGCCATCTACACCGGTGACGGCATGATGGCCGAGTACCGCGCGTGGCTGGGTGCTGATTCCTACGAGGCCAACAACGCCGTGGCCGGGTCCTTCGTCTCGGACAACATCGAGGACTACTACCTCAACCCGTGGGAGCTCGGCTACGGCAACTTCGTGAAGTTCGACCACGAGTTCATCGGCCGTGAGGCACTGGAGAAGCTCGATCCGGCTGCCCAGCGCAAGAAGGTCACCCTGGCCTGGGATCCGGAGGACATCAAGCGCATCCAGTCCTCGCTGTACGACACGGAGGGCACCCCCTTCAAGTACTTCGACCTGCCGCTGGCCAACTACGGCTCCTCCAACTACGACGCCGTGGTGGACGCCGACGGCAACGTGGTGGGCATGTCCATGTTCACCGGCTACTCCGCCAACGAGAAGCGCGCGCTGTCCCTGGCCACCATCAACGCCGACGTCCCCGAGGGCGCCGAGCTGAAGGTCGTCTGGGGCGAGCCGGACGGTGGCACGAAGAAGACCACCGTGGAGCCGCACGTCCAGACCGAGGTCTCGGCCACGGTCTCCCCGGTGCCGTTCTCCGCGGTCGCCCGCGAGTCCTACCAGGGCGGCTGGCGCACCGGCTACAAGGCCTGATCACCCGGTAGTCCCGTTCCGCGGCCACGGCCGGGGAACATCCTGAAGCACGACGTCGGCGCCCCACCTCCTCGAGGTGGGGCGCCGACGTCGTTGTGTTGGGTGAGGGTCTGTGGGCAGAGGGTGAGGGGCTGTGGGCAGAGGGTGAGGGGCGCAGGTGCATGCCTCTCAGGACTTTCACAGCCGTTTGGTCAATTCACAGCGGTGTTCCGGCATGAATAGACCGATCCGCGGTGAGAGTTGGTGGGCCCTCGGCCTTGGACTCGGTTCCGAGCCCGGGCGAGTTGTCCACAGTCGCGGCCAGCGTGGCTGATCGTCACCCGGGAGCCTGCTGAGATGTCCCCATGCCTCTTGACTCACATCCGACCCAGAGCCGTCCCACCACCTCGTCTCACGCTCGATCCGCCCTGCCCTTCACAGTGGACGAGCGGCAATCTGCTGCGGAGCTCTTGGCCTCGCCCGTGGGGGTGGGTGAGTTCCAGGGGCATCCGGTGGTCCGTGGGGCGGAGGGGACCTTGGAGGCCTGGTCCATCCACCTGATCCTGGCCGACCAGGAGGGTGGTCCGGGGACGTCGCCTCGGACCCTGGCCCGTGCGGCGAAACAGGGACGGCTCTTCCGCATTCGCGCGGGTGTCTATGCCGATCCGGCGAGTTGGAACGCGGCCTTCCCCCGGCAGCGACACCTGGCGTCGGCCTTCGCCTCAGCCGCAGCCCGCCGCGGGAATCCACCGGTATTCTGCCGTGAGACGGCGCTGCTGTTCCACGGGCTTGGGTTCTGGTCTGTGCCGAAGTCTCTCAGTTTCCGGGCCCGGAGTCTGGGTGACTCCGGCCACCGGGCGCCATTGAAGCCGAAGGGGATGAACTATGCGCCGTTCCAGGAAACCCGCCACCTCAAACCTCGGCCGTGGAACAGGCTGTCTCGACCGGTCGGCCCTGGCGCGCCGGCACTCCCGTGGGGCGCCGAGAAGCTCGTCCTCGCCGGGGTGTCCCTCTACGTGGAGCGCCTGGCTCTGGTCCTGGCCGATGTCATTCCCCGGATGGATCCGGTGGAGGCGGCGGTCATCCTGGACGCCGTCCTGAGCGGACGGCGCGCCGGGGCCGGTGTCCGCGAGAAGAATATGGCCGCGGCGTGGTCGAGGGAATCGATGGATGCTCTGCGGGGGCTGAGTGTCTCCGTCGCGTCGGCGGATCGTCTCCGAGTCAAGACGGGGTTCGCGAGACCCGAGACCGAGTCCGCCGGGGAATCGGCCAGCCGCGTGGTCATCCGGGATCTGGGCTTCGAGCTGCCAGAGCTCCAACACAGCGTCTACGACCAGCAGGGCCGGCGCATCGGGATCACAGACTTCTGGTGGAAGGAGCAACGTCTGACCGGGGAGTTCGACGGGCTGACGAAGTACCTGGGGCGGGCCAGCTACTCCGGCAAGTCAGCGGAGGAGGTCGTGACGGCCGAGAAGATCCGCGAGGACGCCATCCGAGCCCAGGGCAACGGCATGGTCCGGTGGCTGGCAAGCGATGTGCGCAATCCCGCGTCCCTGGAGGCCAAGCTGCGTCAGCATGGGGTGCCTTACGCATAGCGGACCTCCGGTGTCGGAGGCCCGGCCGACGTCAGCGGCCTCCGACTGACGCCTCTGGATCATCACAGCCGATTGGTCATTTCACCGTGGAACTTCACAGTGAAATGACCATTCCACTGTGAATCCTCCGGCGCAGGTCACGTGATGACCACGAGACCCTCCCTGGATCAGGTTTCCCCGTCCTCTTCTCCGTCTGCGTCCTCGCGGCCGTCGTAGTACATCCAGATGTCGTACACGATCCAGTGGCCGTCCTCCGTGTACCGGGCTCGGGCGCCCCATTGCTTCGTATCCGCGAAATGACGGTGCATGTCGTTGAGCACGAGACCGGCAGGCGTCCAGACGTGGTACTCCTCCTGGTCCACCGCAAAGGCGAACCGTGCGTCCGACTTCTGGCCGGACAGCGACACCTCAACCTCGGTGGGTTCACGGCCCGATCCACTGGACCAGTTTCCCTCCGTGTACACGTCTTGCCAGAACTCCGAGGTGTGGACGCACGAGCCGCAGCCGGAACCGGACATCTCCTCGAGCGGTGAGGCATCTCCTGTGAGCTCCAGGTAGCGGTGCGTCGTCCACCAGTGGTCCAGGGCTGCCCGAGCGCCCCTCTCGGACTTCTCCGTCACCGCCGCGGGGATCTCAGGCTCCGGGACGTTCCGCGCGGGTTCCTCCTGCGTGGCGGCGATGAATGTCGTTCCCGACGAGGAGGGGGAGGACGAAGCCGTCGGTGAGGACGTGACCGCTGACGTTGCCGGCGTGGATTCCGGAGACGAAGCAGAGCACGAGGCCGCTGCCAGGGTCAGAAGAAGACAAGTCAGGCCTTGCCCGAATGAACGGAAGGGTGCTCTGCGCGTCGCGTTCACTGCTTCTCCTTGACGGTGAACCCCTCGAGGGCGTGGACGTGGTCGCCGTACCAGTACTTGCCGTCGTAGACGACCCAGTGGCCGAGCTCCTCCTCGAAGTAGGTGAAGCCCAACTCGTAGCGGTCGATGCGCCAATCCGGCCCCTCTCCGGTGACATCCTCCACGACCTCTTCCAGTTCCTTGCGGGCCTCCTGCGTCCCGGGCGCATCCAGGTCGGCGCGCACTCCGTATTGCTCCTGGCCGACTCTCAGATCGACCCTGACAGCAGGGCTGTCCTCGAGGTGGTGGGTGCTGGGTTCCGACAGATCGAACGACGTGCCGAGGGTCCAGCCGCCGGCCTCATAGAGAGCGACCGTACCGGCCTCGAGGCCTCGGCAAGCGTCGCAGTCCGGGGCGATCTCCTGAGCCGGTCCATCATCTCCGGTGAGGGCGAGAGCTGTGATGAGACCAACAGCGGCTACGAGCGGGTGTGATCGGCCAGACGGCCAGACGGCCAGACGGCCTGATGCCCTGATCCATATCCCCTCCAGTCACCGGGGATCCCGGCGGTCCCCACTCTGACCCTAGAGAGGATCGGACAACGGCGACTTCGGTTATCCACAGGCAGTGTCCGAAGCCCCGTCCAAGCTCGGTCAGCGGTGCGCGGCCCCTTCTGCTGCCAGACGCCTCTGGATCTTCACAGCCGATCGGTCATTTCACCGCGGGATCCCACGGTGAAATGACCGATCGGCTGTGAACTCGTCAGGCCCCAGGCTCACCCCGTCGGGGCAGCACCCATCTGCGAGCCGATCATCCGGCCACCGCTGTTGAGCTGCAGGGCGCACTGCACCTGACGGTCGCCCTCGGACCAGGACCCCTCGGACGGCGTGTACATGGTGTAACCGAGCTCGGACTCCTCCGGCTCGGTTCCAGTGAAGGCGGCGAACTGCTCCCGGCACCCCGTATCCGCCAGTCCGTGGACCGCGTCCTCTCCCGGCCAGGACGGCTCGTCCAGCTGGAACAGCGCGTACATCTGGAGATCGTGGGCCACCTCGCACGGCACCACGGCCACCTCGTAGAGCCCGTCCTCGGCGGGACGGTCGAAGCACTGGCCGGGGGAGAGCTGGAAGATGCTCGTCGCGGAGGCACTCACCGCCGGGGTCGGCGAGGAGGTGCCCACCACTTCCTCATCCCCTCCCGGACCACCGCATCCGGTGAGGGCCAGGAGGAGGCCGAGGGCCGCCGTCGTGCCCCGGAGGACAGGGCCGGAGGGCGCGACGCCGACCGGCTGCGTGGTGCGCCGAGGCGGGCGGGGTGCGGGGCCGGGGTGGGGCAGGGGCATGCCCCTCACTCTAGGACTGGCCTGCACGTGCTTCTGCGCCGACGCTTCCGGTCCACCGGGATCCCAGACGCGCCACGCAGCAGTGAGGGCAGGACGCACCGCGGCGTCCTGCCCTCACTGAGATCAACCGGTGATCAGTGCTTGGCCTTGAACTGCTGGATCCACTCGGCCGTGGTCTTCATGCCACCGAAGGTGTAGAAGTGCAGCTTGACGTCGCCGTGGGCCTCGGTCAGGCCGGCGTCGAGGGCGTTGATCATCTTGTCCGGGCCGGCGGTGCCGAGCAGGTTGGTGATCGAGAAGCCGTACTTCTTGGCGATGCCGGCCGAGGTCGAGACGCCGAAGCGGGAGGCGAAGGTCAGCAGGCGCTTGATGCCGGCCGGGCCGGGGACACCGATGCGGATCGGCAGGTCGATGCCGCGGCGGCGGACCTCCTCGATCCAGGTGAAGACCGGGTCCACGTCGAAGCCGAACTGCGTCAGGATGGTGCCGTTCAGGCCCTGCTCCTTGAGCGAGGCGGCCTTGCCCTCGAGGGCCTCCCACAGCTGGGCCTCGGTGATGTCCGGGTGTCCCTCGGGGTAGCCGGCGATCGAGACGTCGGTGATGCCGTAGTCCTTGAGCAGGCCGGTGCGGATCATGTCCAGCGAGGAGCCGTAGGGGCCCATCGGCTCGGAGGGGTCGCCGCCCACGGCGAAGGCGTGCGTGGTGCCCACGGTGTCCCGCAGCGCGGTCAGGTACTCCTCGAGCTCGGCCTGCGAGGAGATGCGGCGGGCCGAGATGTGCGGCACCGGCGTGTATCCGAGTTCCTTGGCGGCGGTGGAGGCCTTGATGCGCATCCCGAGGTCCTCGTTGCCCAGGAACGTGACGTTGATGCGGGTGCCGGCCGGGATGAACGGGGCGGCCTCGCGCAGGTCGTTGATGTCCTTGTCCTTGCCGGTCATCTCCAGCGAGGGCTCGGTGATGACGGAGGGGCGTCCGGAAGCGGCGGGGGTCGTGTTCACAGTGGTCCTTCGGAAGGCGGGTGCCGGCGGGGTCCAGGGGCCCGACGCCGGCCGGGCTGGCTTGGCCGCTGCATGACCGGGCGCGGTGGTCCAGGTCACGCAGCGTTGAGCCGAGCCTAATATAACTATGGCCATAGGTATAGAGCCCCTGGGCGCAGAGTGACCGCGCCCCCACCGTTGTGACGTGGTTTCGTCATTCTGCGCCCGCCGGGATCGGGTGAGACGCGCGCGGAGCGCCGGGCGAGGCCGGTGCGGCGGGCCCCGGTCGGCGTCGTGCCCCTCGGTTCAGGAGCCGGGGCTGCGCGCGGCGTTGGGGGCCACCCACCCCATCCGGAACGAGATGAGCCGGAAGGCGAAGACGGCCAGCATCACCAGGGCCGCGGTCAACCAGTTGAAGGCGTCCAGTGTCCACAGCAGCGAGCTCAACCCCGCGCCGAACAGGGCGGGCACGGCGTAGAGGCCGTGTCGGTTGAAGATCTCCGGGACCTCGTTGGCCACCACATCCCGTAGTAGCCCGCCGACCACACCGGTGACCATGCCCAGCAGGATGGCCATGATGGGCTCGATCCCGGCCGCCAGCGCGGTGCGCGTGCCGGTGACGCAGAACAGGGCCAGCCCGGCGGCGTCGAAGACGAGCAGCGTGCGGCGCAGCCGGCCCTGCGTGACGAGCCGGAAGTACACCAGACCCGCGGCCAAGGCCGGCGGGATGAGGTACAGCGGGTTGGAAAAGGCGTAGGGGACGCCCTCGTCGATGATGAGGTCCCGCACCACGCCGCCGCCGAGCCCGGCCAGGAACGCCAGGAAGAGGGAGCCTATCAGGTCGAATTGCCGCCGGGCGGCCAGCAAAGACCCCGAGACCGCGAAGAAGAAGACGCCGAGCAGGTCCAGCACCAACAGCAGCGTCTCCAGGTACGCCGGTGTCTCACTGGCCTCGATCATCAGTGCTCCTTCTACGGTGGCTGCCGGGCCGCGGGGCACATAGTGACGCAGAGCCGTCACCACGGTGGGGGCGGCGTCACGGTGTGCCCGGTGGGTTGGGGGTCAGTACAGGCGCGCCAGCTCCTCGGCCAGGCCGATGTAGGAGGCGGGGGTGAGCGCCAGGAGGCGCGCCTCGGCGTCGGGCTCCAGGCCCAGGCCCAACACGAACTCGCGCATCCGCTCCCCGTCCACGCGGCGGCCGCGGGTGAGCTCCTTCAGACGCTCGTAGGGGTTGTCCATCCCCTCCACGCCGGCGATGGCCTGCTGGCGCATCACGGTCTGCACGGCCTCGCCCAGCACCTCCCAGTTGTGGTCCAGGTCCTCGGCCAGCATGGGCTCGGCGACCTTGAGCTGGGCCATGCCCTTCGTGACGTTGGACAGCGCGAGCACCGAGTGGCCCAGGGCGTTGCCGATATTCCGCTGGGAGGTGGAATCGGTGAGGTCGCGCTGCCAGCGGGACTCCACAAGGGTGGCTCCGAGCGAGTCCAACAGGGCGTTGGACAGTTCCAGGTTGGACTCGGCGTTCTCGAAGCGGATCGGGTTGACCTTGTGCGGCATGGTGGAGGAGCCGGTGGCGCCGGCCACCGGGATCTGCGCGAAGTAGCCGATCGAGATGTAGCTCCACACGTCCACGCAGAAACCGTGCAGGATGCGGTTGAACCGCGCGATATCCGCGTACAGCTCCGCCTGCCAGTCGTGGGACTCGATCTGGGTGGTCAGCGGATTCCAGCTCAGCCCCAGGTGCTCCACGAACGTGCGGGAGACATCCGGCCAGCTGGCGCTGGGGACGGCGGCCAGGTGCGCGGCGTAGGTGCCCGTGGCGCCGTTGATCTTGCCCAGGTACTCCTGCTGCTCCACGCGGCGTAGTTGGCGTTCGAGGCGGTACACGAACACCGCCATCTCCTTGCCCAGCGTGGTGGGGGTGGCCGGCTGGCCGTGGGTGCGGGAGAGCATGGGGGTGCCCGCCGCGGCGGTGGCCATCTCCCGGATGGTCCCGACGGCGGCCCGCCCGGCCGGCAGCCACACCTCAGCGATCGCGTCCCGCACGCCCACGGCGTAGCTCAGGTTGTTGATGTCCTCGGAGGTGCAGGCGAAGTGCACCAGCGGGGTGAGGTGTTCCAGGCCCAGCGCCGGCAGCCGGCGGCCGATGTAGTACTCCACGGCCTTGACATCGTGGACGGTCTCCTTCTCGATCGCACCCAGCTCGGCGACGCCCTCGGAGCCGAAGTCGGTGACGATGGCACGCAGCCCCGCCTCCTGCTCGGCCGTCAGCGGGGACAGTCCCGGCAGGACCTCGTGGTGGGCCAGGTGGATGAACCACTCGACCTCCACGTGCAGGCGGTTGCGGTTCAGCGCCGCCTCCGAGAGGTGATCCGTCAGCGGTGCCACCGCCGAGCGGTACCTGCCGTCGAGTGGGCCCAAGGGGATGCCGGCGTCGGCCAGGGACTGGCGGGCCGGCGTCGTGCCCCGGGTGGTGGGGGCACCGGATGGCTGGGAGCTGACGGGGGAGGCGGACTGCGGCGCGGAGGACTCAGGCATACCGCTCATTCTTCCACCACCGGGCTGTTCGCCGGGTTCTGTATCGGGAGCCGGTCATCAGTTGCGGGATCCGGTGGGGGTAGGGGTAGGGGTCCCACGTACCCCTACTGGATCCAGCGACTGATGGGGCGCGCCCTGCGTTTCGGGGCCGGGAGCCTCGGGTCGTGCAGGACCGACTGTTCGCCGCGGGCATCGGCGCCCGCCTGGTTGGCACCGCCTGGTCGTGGTGGCTGCAGAGCCGGCGGCCGCAGACCTACCGCGGCATCGGCGCCGGTGGTGAACTGGACTGAGATCCCGCGGCCGATCCGGCAGCTGGCCGCCTACGGCACCCGACAACACCCGAGACTCCCCGAAGACCTCCCGACGAAAGGAACACCATGACCACCGAGACCACCACCACCGACCTGACCACCGTGAAGGGCCTGATGGCCGCCATCGAGGCACCGGAGGGGCAGGGGGTGGAGATGATGGACCCGGCCACCGGCAAGCTCGTCGGTCGGGCCCCGCAGCGCGCGGAGGCGGACCTGGACGAGGCGGTGGCCACCGCGCGGGAGGCACAGCGCAGCTGGGCCGCACGGTCCCACGCCGAGCGCTCCGAGCTGTTGAACCGGGCCGCCGATGCGGTGGAGGACTCGGCGGAGGGGTTGGCCGCGGTGCTCTCCCGGGAGCAGGGCAAGCCGCTCAATGGCCCGAACGCGCGCTTCGAGGTCGGGGCCTGTGCGGGATGGCTGCGCGCCAACGCCGCGTTCGAGATCGAGCCGGAGGTCCTGGTGGACGATGAGTCCGGCAAGGCGGTCCTCGAGTACGTGCCCGTGGGCGTGGTCGGGGCGATCGGGCCGTGGAACTGGCCGATGATGATCTCGATCTGGCAGGTCGCCCCCTCCTTGCGGATGGGCAACACCGTGGTGCTCAAGCCCAGCGAGTACACCCCGTTGTCCGTGCTGGCCCTGGGCGCGGTGCTGAACCAGGTGCTCCCCGAGGGGGTGCTCCAGGTGCTGGCCGGCCCGGGTGAGCTCGGGGCGGCGCTGACCGCGCACCCGGGCGTGGACAAGCTGATGTTCACCGGCTCCACGAAGACCGGCCAGGCCATCATGCGCTCGGCGGCGGACACCCTGAAGCGCCTCACCCTGGAGCTCGGCGGCAACGACGCCGGGATCGTGCTGCCGGACGCGGATCCGGAGGCGATCGCCGAGGACCTGTTCTGGGGCGCGTTCATCAACACCGGCCAGACCTGTGCGGCGCTGAAGCGGCTCTATGTCCACGAGTCTCAGTACGAGGCGATGTGCCAGGCCCTGGTGAAGGTGGCGCAGCGGATGCCGATGGGCGTGGGACTGGAGGAGGAGAACGTGCTCGGCCCCCTGCAGAACCGGCAGCAGTATGACATCGTCGCCGGACTGGTGGAGGACGCCCGCAACGGCGGGGCGCGGATCCTGATGGGCGGGGATCCGGTGCAGGACCAGCCGGGCTACTTCTATCCCACGACCCTCGTGGCGGATATCGACAACGACAACCGGCTGGTGTCCCAGGAGCAGTTCGGGCCGGTGCTGCCGATCGTGAGGTACACCGACCTGGAGCAGGCCATCGCCTGGGCCAACGGCCTGGACGTCGGCTTGGGGTCCTCGGTATGGGGCACCGACCTGGAGGCGGCCCGCGCGGTGGCCGCGCGGCTGCAGGCCGGCACCACGTGGATCAACAAGCACGGTGCCGTGGACCCGCGGGTGCCGTTCGGCGGGGTGAAGAAGTCCGGCTACGGGCTGGAGTTCGGCGTCGAAGGCCTGAAGTCCGTGGCGTTGCCCAAGGTCACCAGCTGGTGAGGCGGCGGCCGGGCACCCGGCGTGCCCGGCCGCCGTCGGGCACAGGGTGACCTAAACCCGTCACCACGGTGGGGGCTGGGTCACTTTGCGCCTAGGAGGGGTGCCTACCGTTTGCGGTACAGGGCCTTGCGCTGGAAGCGGGGTTCCGAGGTGACCAGCGCGCCGAGGGACCGAAAGATGCCCTCGTCCACGGTGCCCAGGATCGTGGTGGTGTGCACGTCGCAGCCGTTCAGGTTCTGCAGCTCGTCCAGCGCCCGCCGTGCGTTCTCGTCCGAGGCCGCGGAGACCGAGAGGGCGATCAACACCTCGTCGGTGTGCAGCCGTGGGTTCTTCGAGCCCAGGTGCTGGGTCTTCAGGGTCTGGATCGGCTCGATCGCGGCGGGGGAGAGCAGGTGCGTCTCGTCCTCGATGCCGGCCAGGACCTTGAGCGCGTTGAGCAGCATCGCGGCGGAGCAACCCAGCAGATCGGAGGTCTTGCCGGTGACGATGCTTCCGTCCGCCAGCTCGATCGCAGAGCCCGGCTCCCCGGTGCGCTCCTCCACGGCCAGGGCGGGGGCGACGACGGCCCGGTCACCCGGGGTGCAGCCGGCTCGGGACATGATCATCGCCACGCGCTCGGAGACATCCGCCTCGGCGTCGTTGATCCGCTCGTCCACGAGGGCCTTGTAGTAGCGGCGCACGATCTCCTGGCGGGCGGCCTGACGGCAGATGCCGTCATCCACCATGCAGCTGCCGGCCAGGTTGACGCCCATGTCCGTGGGGGAGCGGTAGGGGGAGGACCCGGTGAGCTGCTCCAGCAGGGCCGTGAGCAGGGGGAAGACCTCCACGTCCCGGTTGTAGCTGGTGACCTGCTCGCCGTAGGCGGCCAGGTGGAACGGGTCGATCAGGTTGATGTCATCCAGGTCCGCGGTCGCCGCCTCGTAGGCGAGGTTCACGGGGTGGTCCAGGGGCAGGTTCCAGAGGGGGAACGTCTCGAACTTGGCGTAGCCGGACGCGATGCCGCGGGCGTGATCGTGGTACACCTGCGAGAGGCAGGTGGCCAGCTTGCCGGAGCCCGGCCCCGGGGCGGTGACGACCACGACGTCCCGGGTGGTCTCGGCATACTCGTTCAGCCCGAAACCCTCCTCCGAGACGATCCTGCGGGTGTCCTGCGGGTAACCGGGGATCACGCGGTGGCGGGCCACCGTCAGGCCCAGACGCTCCAGGCGCTCGGCGAAGGCCAGCGCCACCTGGTTGGAGTCCTCGAGTTGGGTCAGCACCACGTGCTGCACCAGGAAACCGCGCTCGCGGAACACATCCACGAGGCGCAGTACGTCCTCCTCGTAGGGGATGCCGAGGTCCGCGCGGACCTTCTGCCGTTCCAGGTCCTTGGCGTTGAGGCAGATCAGGATCTCAAGCTCGTCCTTGATCTGCTCGAGCATGGCGATCTTGTTGTCCGGCGTGAACCCCGGCAGCACGCGGGAGGCGTGGTGGTCGTCGAAGAGCTTGCCGCCCATCTCCAGGTACAGCTTGCCGCCGATCTGCTGGCGGCGCTCCTCGATGTGGCGTGACTGCAGCTCGACGTAGCGGTCGCGGTCGAATCCCACGGGACGGTGCGGGCCGTCCCGGTGACCGGCCGGCCCGGAAGCCGGTGAGGTGGGGGGCGGCGCAGGGCTGGAAGACGAGACGGTCACGCCGCCACGCTAGCACCGGCAGGCTCGGCCGCGCCGCCGTCCCGCGGTATCCGGTGGCTATCCCGCCCGCGGCCGGTCGATGGCCAGCACCTCACCCAGGGTGCCCCACTCGTTCCGCCCCAGACGGGTCAGAGGGTCCAGTTTCTCCGCCAGCGGCAGGGTCCGGCCACGGGCATCCGTGCTCAGCGTGTCCGTGTCCACCGCCACGTGGACCACCCGCCCGAGCACCATGAAGTTCCCGCCGACGGGCAGGATGCTCTCCAGCACGCATTCCATCACTGCGGGGGAGCCGGCCACCCGGGGAGGGGCGACGGCGGCCGAGGGCTCGCCCTCGATCCCGGCGGCTCCGAACTCGCTCACCTCGGAGTCATAGGGCGCCGAGGTCTGGTTGGCCGCCTCGAACTGTGGCCGCGAGACCAGCGAGACCGTGAACTGGCCGGTGGCCTCGACGTTGCGGAGGGTGTCCTTGCGCGTGGTCGAGGAGAACATCACGATCGGTGGCTCCTCGGAGACCATCGTGAAGAACGAGTGCGGAGCCAGGTTCGCGGTGCCGTCGGCGTCCACCGTCCCGACCCAGGCGATCGGCCGTGGGATGAGGATCGACTTCACGAGCAGGGTGGTCTCCCGGTCGCCGAGGGCGGCGGGATCGAACTCGGTGCGCTGAGGGCTCGGGGTGCTCGGGGTGCTCATGGGCACAGTCTTCCAGCGCCGCGGCCGTTCCTCCACAGCGAACCGAATGCTCTGGGCTTATCCCCACTAGCCCCTGACGTCCGCCCACGGGGGACACGGCGTTCCCTAGCGTGGTTTCGGACGGAGCGTGGCTGCACGGGGAGGACGGGAATGACGATACCGATCAGTGGGTTGCAGGTGTGTGCGGTGGCTGAGACCGCTGCGCACCTGATGGCCGGGGATGAACAGCTGCTCCGCGTGCTGGAGGCGGCCGTGGTGCAACTCCACCAGGTGGTCGAGGAACTGCGGCTGGTGGGTTCCGGGACCCGGGGCGTGGCCGAGTCGGTCCATTCACTGACGGCCATGGACTGGCGCTCGCCGGCGGGTGAGGCCTTGGTGGAGCGGAGCCAACGCCTGCGGGTGCGGGCGGCAGACCTGGCGGAGGTGGCCGAGGAGTCCGCCGCCCTGGCCCGGGTCTCGATCGGCGAGTTGCACCAGCAGATCGCCCGTCTCCGGGAGACGCTCCAGGCGGTCAAGGCGGTGGCCACCGCCGCCACGCTGGGGGTGTGCTGAGATGGCCGGAACCGTACCCGTGCCTGCCGGCGTGGGGCGTCCCGGGCTGCTGGACGGCCTCGAGGTCCCGGGCCGGTACGCATCGCCCGGGGAGCCGCCGTCGTTCTCGGTCCGCGGCGGGCCGGGGTCCATCCATGCCAACCTGGACGAGCTTGAGCGGGGCAGCCTGCTCCTGGTGGGTGCCACGGACGAGGCCTCGGCCCTGTCCCTCCGCGCCGCCGGCTGGGGATCCCTGATGTCTGTCGCTGCGGCCCACACCGGCCCGGGGCGGGTTCTCACCGGCCGGACTGCCGAGCTGTCCGCCGGATTGATGGCCATCAGCGCCGAGGCCGCCATGCTCGCCGTGGCGGTGCGGACCGCGGCCCGAACGTACCGAGAGGCGGAGGCAGCGGCCCAGCGGCGCATGGAAGAGCTGCTGGGCGGCGTGGCTTTCGTCGGCGCCCTGGGGCTGGGTCTGAGCGGCCAGCCGCTGCCACTCCCCCTCACGGAGCTGGCCATCCAGGCCGCCCCGGAGGTGCTGGCCGGGGTCCTCGGGATGATGGTCCCAGGCCTCGGACGGGGGTTCCTGATTGCCTCGGAGGTGACCGGCCGGGTTGCCCGGGACGAGGGTGCCACGGGCGCCCTGTCCGGACCGGAACAGCTCTATCCCCTGGTCACGGTGCTGGGCAGGGCTGCCGGCTTGGTGCAGATCGGTCCAGTGCGTCTCAAGGGGACGCTGCCGCCTGCCGACCAGTGGGAGGAGACGTGGACGCCCGAGGGCGAGGGGAGTATCTCCAACGTCATGTCCCACCTGGACCTGGCCCGTGGAGCCGCCCCCGGGTCCATCCAGATCACGAAGTTCACTCCGGACGGTCCGGGGACACCCGAGACGGTGTGGCTCGTCTCCCTCCCGGGGACCCAGACCGGGGACTACCGTGACGCGAGCGGCTGGTCGACCAACCCCTGGGACGTAGGAGGCAACGCTGAGGCGATGGCACTGGACTCCCAGCACGTGTCCGCCGCCGTGGGTGCGGCCCTCCGGGCGGCGGGGGCGGGACAGGACGATGCCCTGGTGCTGACCGGATACAGCCAGGGGGGCCTCCACGCCGCGCGGATCGCCGCCGATGAACGGATCGCCGCGACCTACGACGTGCAAGGCCTGTTCACCATCGGCTCACCGACCGGTGGGATCAGGGTGCCGGCCAGCGTCGAGGCGGCACATCTGGAGCATGACGAGGACTTTCCCGCCGCCCTGGACGGACGGGCCAATCCGCAGGCTGCGAACCGGGCCACCATCACCGTGAGCGGCTACGACGAATCCCTGTACCCCGAGGGGAAGGACCTGATGTCCGGTCATGCCTTCGAGAACTACGGGTTCCACGCGGCCCTGCTGGACCAGGACCCGGACGTGGCACGGCAGGCCCCGGCCCTCGAGCACATCGCGGCGCTGACGGCCGGCGGCGGGGTGACCCGGAGTGTGCAGTTCGAGCGGATCCGCCCCGGCAACCCCCGTCACCCGCTCGGTGCTGGATCGAGTAGTTCCTTTCTCACGCACCCGAACGGACGTCGTACCGAGACCGGGGTGCGGCCCGGGGTGATGCACGGTGCCAAGACCCCATGAGGTCCGCCGTGCATCCGGCGACCTCCTGGGGCTCAGTCCCTGCTGGCGCGGTTCAGGCCGAACACGCCGTTGGCGAGCATCGAGACCACCGAGACGATGACGGCCGCGAAGACCGCCGTCCACCAGAAGGCATTCACGGTCAGCTGCATCGGCAGGTAGGAGGTCAGCCACACGGTCAGCATGAGCATGCCGGCGTTGATGATGACGGTGAACAGGCCCAGCGTCAGGCAGGTCAGCGGCAGGGCCAGCAGCGAGATGATCGGCTTGACCACCGCGTTGACCGCGCCGAACACGAGCCCGATGACCAGGAAGGCGATCACGGCGTTCAGCGTGGGGTCGCCCGTGTCCGCGACCGTGCCGGAGGGGATGACGTCCATGCCGGGCAGGATCAGGGTGGCCACCCAGAGGGCCAGCCCGTTGACGATGACGCGGAGCAGGAATTTGACCATGGTCCATGCTCCCACGCTGGCCCCGTTCCGGCTGCCGGGCCTGACCCGAGCAGGGACCAGCGGGGTTAGGCTGGTGAGTCATGAACGAGCCGCACCCCATCCGTCCCCGTCCGGTCCTCGCCCAGCTCCCGGCCTACGCCGCGGGCCAGCCTGCGGCGGCGGTGGAAGGCCTCGTCTCCTACAAGCTCTCCTCCAACGAGAACCCCTACGGGCCGGTCCCCGCGGTGCGTGCAGCCCTCGCCGAGTTCACGGACTTCTGCCGCTACCCGGACCCGCTGTCCACCGCCCTACGGGAACGGCTCGGACAGCATCTGGACGTCTCGCCGCAGGACATCGTCACCGGGGCCGGCTCGCTCGGGGCGCTGACCCAGATCATCACCACCTTCGCCGGCACCGGCCCGGACGGCACTGCCGACGAGGTCATCTACGCGTGGCGCTCCTTCGAGGCCTACCCGATCATCGTGCGCGCGTCCGGGGCCCGGGACATCCAGGTCCCCCTCACCGCGGACTTCCGCCACGACCTGGACGCCATGGCCGCGGCCATCACCGAACGCACCCGCGTGATCATCCTCTGCACGCCCAACAACCCGACCGGCCCGGCCCTGACCGGGGCGCAGGTGGAGGCCTTCCTGACCCGGGTCCCGCAGGACGTCCTGGTGGTCCTGGACGAGGCCTACACGGAGTTCATCACCCAGCCGGACGCCGTCGACGCCCTGACGGTGTACCGCCGGCATGACAACGTGGTGGTGCTACGCACCTTCTCCAAGGCCCACGGCCTGGCCAACCTGCGCGTGGGCTACTCCGTCTCGCATCCTCACATCACCCAGTACCTGCGCGTGCTGGCCACCCCGTTCGCCGTGTCCTCCGTGGCCGAGCAGGCCGCAATCGCCTCCCTGGACCACCTGGACGAGGTCACCGAGCGGGTGGGGCGGATCGTGGCCGAGCGCGAACGGGTCATGGCCGGACTGCGGCAACTGGGCTGGGACGTGCCGGACTCGCAGGGCAACCTCGTCTGGCTGCCCCTCGGGGAGCGCACGCCCGAGTTCGTGGAAGCCGCCTCCCGTCAGGCACTCGCCGTGCGCGGCTTCGGCACGGAGGGCGTCCGCGTGACCATCGGCGAGGTGGAGGCCAACACCCGCTTCCTGCAGCTCTGCGCCGACTTCCCGCCGAGCCCCTGACCGTCCGGTGTCCACAAGAGTCCGTCGGCGATCGGCCGGGTGACCGGGCCGACGTCGTGAAACGCCCGAGGAGGGGCCGTCGCGACTAGTCTGGATCCGGACCGTCGCCAGATGCGCCGGGAGAGAAGGAGTTCCACGTGAGTGAACCGCAGCCGCCGAGCCAGGCGACCATGCTGCCGGCCGGAGCCGTCCAACTGCTGGATGCCGAGGGCACCCTGCACCAGGACGCACGGTTCACGCCCTATCTGGCTGGCCTCGACCAGGCCGCCCTGCAGCGGATGTACCGGCTGATGGCCACCGAGCGCCGCCTCGACGCCGAGGGCACCTCCCTCCAGCGCCAGGGACAGCTCGCGCTGTGGGTCCCCGCGATCGGGCAGGAGGCCGCTCAGGCCGGTGCCCTGGCCGCCCTGCGGGAGGACGACTGGATCTTCCCGACCTACCGCGAACACCTCTTCGCCCTCGGCCGCGGTGTCAGCCCCCGCCAGCTGTTCGAGCTGTTCCGCGGTGTCTCCCACGCCGGTTGGACCGCTGAGGACCACCGCGTCCAGCCCTACACGCTCGTGCTCGCTGCCCAGACCCTGCACGCCACCGGTTATGCCTGGGGCATCCAGCGGGACCAGGCCGGCTGGGACGCGGAGCGCGTGCGCCGCGAGGGCCAGATCGCGCTGGCCTGCTACGGGGACGGCGCCTCCTCTGAGGGCGACGTCCACGAGTCCATGGTGTTCGCGGCCAGCTACGACCTGCCCGTGGTGTTCTTCTGCCAGAACAACCAGTGGGCCATCTCGGTGCCCGCCACCACCCAGACACGCGTCCCCCTCGCCCAGCGCGCCGCGGGCTACGGCTTCCAGGGCGTCACCGCGGATGGCAACGATCCCCTGGCCATGTACGCCGTGACCGCCTGGGCCGCCGAACAGGCGCGCACCGGGGCCGGGCCGGTCCTGGTGGAGGCCCACACCTTCCGGGTGGGGGCGCACACCACCGCCGATGATCCCACCAAGTACCGGACGCGGGAGGTGGAGACGGACTGGGCCCGGGTGGACCCCCTGGTGCGTCTGGAGGCGTACCTGCGTTCCAGCGGCGCCGCCGGTGAGGACCCGGACGCATTCTTCGCGGCGGTGGCCGCCGAGGGCGAGGAACTGGCCGCCGCCTCCCGTGAGGACGTCCTGTCCATGACGGCGGAGAACGGCATGAGCCTGGACGAGGTCTTCGACACCGTCTACGCCGAGCCGCACCCGCTGGTGGCCGAGGAGAAGGCCTGGCATCACGCCTGGCAGGCCGGCTTCGCCGATGTCCCCGACGCCGGCCCGGCCGGTACCGCAGACCGGTCCGGTTCCGCTGACCAGGGAGGCCGCGCGTGAGCACCGAGACCCTGACCATCGCCAAGGCCGTCAACCGGGCCCTGGCGGACGAGCTCGCGCAGGACGAGAAGGTCCTGCTGATGGGTGAGGACATCGGCTCGCTCGGTGGTGTCTACCGCGTGACCGAGGGACTCAAGGCCACCTACGGCGCCGGCCGCGTGGTGGACTCCCCGCTGGCCGAGTCCGGCATCATCGGCACCTCGATCGGCCTGGCGCTGCGCGGCTACCGCCCCGTGGCCGAGATCCAGTTCGACGGCTTCGTCTTCCCCGGCTTCAACCAGATCACCACGCAGCTGGCCAAGCTGCGCGCCCGTACCCGCGGAACCGCCACCGTCCCCGTGACCATCCGCATCCCCTACGGCGGCGGCATCGGCTCGATCGAGCACCACTCGGAGTCCCCCGAGGCACTGTTCGCGCACACCCCGGGGCTGCGGATCATCACGCCGTCCAACGCCCAGGACGCGTACTGGATGACGCGTCAGGGCATCCAGTCGGCGGATCCGGTCATCATCTTCGAGCCCAAACGCCGCTATTGGCTCAAGGGTGAGGTGCAGACGGGCGAGGGCGGCCACGGCGGGCTCGGCGCCTTCCAGGCCCAGGTGGTGCGCGCCGGCACGGACGCCACCGTGGTGGCCTACGGCCCGCTCGTCCCGGTGGCACTGGCCGCCGCGAACGCCGCCGCCGAGGACGGCCGCTCGATCGAGGTCGTGGACCTGCGCTCGCTCTCGCCCATCGACTTCGACACCCTGCAGGGATCGCTGGAGAAGACCGGGCGCATGGTCATCGCCCATGAGGCACCGACCTTCGGCGGGCTCGGCGGGGAGGTCGCGGCCCGACTATCGGAGCGGTCCTTCCTGCATCTCGAGGCCCCCATCATCCGGGTGGGCGGCTTCCACCTGCCCTATCCTCCGTCCCAGGTGGAGGAGCAGTACCTGCCGGACCTGGACCGGATCCTGGACGCCGTGGACCGCACTTTCGCGTACTGACGGCCTACTGAACCGCGTATCAACCGCCTACTGAACGCCTACTGAACGCCTACTGACTGCCGGGAGGCACGCCATGGAGATCTTCACCCTGCCGGACGTCGGCGAGGGCCTGACCGAGGCCGAAATCACCGAATGGAAGGTGGCGGTCGGGGACACGGTGGCCGTCAACGATGTCCTCTGCGAGATCGAGACCGCCAAGTCCCTCGTCGAGCTGCCCAGCCCCTACGCCGGCACCGTCGCCGAGCTGATGGCCCCCACCGGGGAGACCATCGAGGTGGGTGCCCCCATCATCGGCATCGCCACGGCCGCCTCACCGGGATCCTCAAGCGTCCCGCACCACAGCGATCCTGCCGAACCATCCTCATTATCGGCAGGACGCGGCACGATGGGTGTGGCGGGAGCTGCCGTGGACGCCGGATACACCCTGCCGGAGGCGGCCGGGGACACCGCCGAGCACGGAGTCGGCGAGGAAGCACCCGTCCCGGCGGACGGAGGGGACCCCGCTGGCGGCTCCGCTGAGGCGGCAGGCTCCGACAACTCCGGTGCCGCACTGACCGGTTCCGGGCCGAAGGCCGATGCGGCCACGCGCCGCCCCCGCAAGCCCTCGTCCGCACCAGCTGGCCAGGCTGGACCGGCGGCCTCGAAGCCGCCGGCGCCCTCCGGCCAGGCCGCAGTGGCGCCCTCGTGGAGCCCGCGACTGCGGGAAGAGTCTGCCGCTCTGCCCGCCGCCACCCTCCCCGCCGCCAGCCTGCCCGCCTCCGCTCAGCCCCCCGCCCCGGCCGCAGCCCAGCCCACCGCCGCGGCGACGCGCGGGCTGAAGCTGCCGGCCGCCGTCGGGCAGCTGATGGCCGCCGGACGCGAACGCCAGACCGAGGTGGCGGGACTGTTCGAGCGCGTCCTGGCCAAACCGCCGGTGCGGCGGATCGCCAAGGAGCTCGGCGTGGACCTGACCCAGGTGCGCGCCACCGGCCAGTTCGGCGAGGTGACGCGGACGGACGTGGAGAACTACCTGGCCGAACGCGAGACGAACATCGACACCTCGGCCTCGTTCTGGATGCCGGACGGCGGGGACAACGAGTCGCGGACCGAACGGATCCGGGTCAAGGGCGTGCGCAAGGCGACGGCCGCCGCGGTCTCCGATTCCTACCGGGACGCCCCGCACGTCTCGATCTTCGTGGACGTGGATGCCAGCCGGACCATGGAGTTCGTGAAGCGGCTGAAGACCTCACGCGAGTTCGAGGGCGTCAAGGTCACACCGTTGCTCATCCTGGCCAAGGCCGTCATCTGGGCGGCGGCGCGCAACCCGCATGTCAACGCCACCTGGACGGACGATGAGATCCTGGTCAAGCACTACATGAACCTCGGGATCGCGGCCGCCACCCCGCGCGGGCTGCTGGTGCCGAACGTCAAGAACGCCAACGAGCTCTCCCTGCGGCAGCTGGCCGAAGCCCTCGGCACCCTGGCGAGGCGGGCGAAGGACGGCAAGACGCAGCCGTCGGAGATGGCGGACGGCACCATCTCCATCACGAACATCGGGGCCCTCGGGATCGACACGGGCACGCCGATCATCAACCGAGGGGAGGTGGCGATCGTGGCCTTCGGGACCATCCGGCAGAAGCCGTGGGTGGTCTCCGGGGAGGTCATCCCGCGCTGGATCACCACCCTGGGCGGCTCCTTCGACCACCGCGTGGTGGACGGGGACCTCTCCGCCCGCTTCATGGCGGACGTCGCGGCGATCATGGAGGAGCCGGCGCTGCTGCTCGAGTAGCGTCAGAGCTCGGCGAACATGTCCGGCACGGACAGCTCCCCGGTGATGGTGCCGTACTTCCGGGCGCTGGCGGCCAGCTCCTCCTGGGCCTCCAGGTTGAAGTCCGCACGGAACCGCGGCAACTTGATCTGCTCCAGGACCTCCGGCGGGGTCTGGGTGTAGGTTCCGGTGATCCGCCGGACCTCGTCCGGGTTCTGCTGGGCGTACTCCAGACCGCGGACGAGCGCCTCGCGGAAGGACCGGACCAGGTCGGGATCCTTCGCGAGGGTGTCCTCGCTGGCGAAGTAGCCGCCCGTGTCCAGCTCCGGATTGGCCTCGGCGTACGGCCACGCCACGGCCACCATCCCGGAGGCGAGGGCGGGGGTGACGAAAGGTTCCACCACCACGCCGGCGTCCAGCTGCCCGTTCTCCAGGGCCGCCTGGACGTCCGGGAAGCCCATCTCCATGAACTCCAGGGTGCTCCCGTCGCCGCCGGCCTTGTCCAGGGCCTGTCGGCAGGCGGTGTCGCCGATGTTGGCCAGCTGGTTCGAGGAGAGCAGCTTGCCCTCCAGGTCCGTGATGGTCTTGAATCCTGAACCGGGGGCGGCGATCAACGCGACGTTGTCATGGCCCGGTTCACCGGTGGTGGTGGAGCCGGAGCAGAAGAACTTCAGTCCGATGCCCTGGGACCGCGCGACCATCATCGAGACCACGTTGCCGAAGGCAAAGTCGAACTGGCCCGAGGAGACGCCGGGGAAGGAGATCGCCCCGCCCGAGGTGTTCTCGATGGTGACGTCCAGGCCAGCCTCCTCGAAGAACCCCTGCTCCTTCGCCAGATGCAGGGGAGCGACGTCGACGATCGGGATCGCACCGACCGTCACCGCCCGCAGGTCTCCGGACCCGCCGGCTGAGTCGCCCGTCCCGGGGGATGCCCCGGCCCCCCCGCCGCCGGAGGGGTCACCCGATCCGCAGGCGGCGGCGGTGGTGGCCACCAGGGCGGCCGTGCCGACGGTCAACAGCCGCCGGCGGGACAGAGAGGTGTTTCGCGTGTTCATGGGTGTCCCTCGCTACTCGCTACTCGCTACTCGCTACTCGATGGCCGGTGACCCGGCTCGTTACTCGCCGTCCGCGAAGCTGTGCGCCAACACCCAGGAGGGGAAGTCGGCGATCTTCGCATCGATGAGGATGGGGCGGTCCCGCGGGCCGTCCAGCCACTGCTGCACGGGGGACAGGTCCGACTCCTGCCGCACGGTCACGGCGGCGCAGCCGAAGCCGGCGGCGATCGCCGCGATGTCCGTGGGCGGGAACTGCACGGTGCCCAGCCGGTCCGTCTCGTGGACGAAGTGGTGCACCTCGGCCCCGTAGGCGGCGTCGTTGTAGACCACCACCATCAGCGGCATCTTCAGCCGCACGGCGGTCTCCAACTCGACGAGGGACATCAGCAGCCCGCCGTCGCCCACTCCGGCGATGGCGATCCTCTCCGGAGAGGCCAGCTGGGAGCCGATCGCACTGGACAGTCCCAGCCCGATCGACTGGAATGCCAGCGGCACGCAGTACCCGGTGTTGTCCGGCACCCGGAAGTGCATGGCCGGGTAGGCGTTGAAGTTGCCGCCGTCCGGCACCACCACGCGCTCCATCGGTACCATCTCGTCCAGCCGGTTGGTCAGCAGCCGGGGGTCGATCCGTCCGCTGTCCGGTTCGCCGGCCACCACAGGCTCCGAGACATCCTCGTAGGGCTGGTCGCGCCAGTTCAGCGACTCGGCCACCCGAGCGCGGGTCTCATCGGTCCGGTAACCGGTGCGCGAGGTCTCGGAGCCCAGCCGCGAGGCCAGGGCGAGGTCCACCGCGGCGGCGGTCAGGCCGGCGTCGCCCAGGATGGTCAGGTCCACCGGGTAGTGGAGGCCGAACGCACGCGGGGTGTCATCCACCTGGATGACGGTCTTGCCGCGCAGCAGCGTGCCGTCCCGGGTGGTCCACCGGTTCAGGGCGGCGCCGAAGACCAGCAGGACATCGGCCTGGGCCACCAGCTCGGCGGCACCGTCCGTGGAGAAGCCACCCATCACATCGAGGTGCCACGGGTCCTGGTGGAACAGGCCGCGGCCCACCGCCGAGGTGGTCAGCAGCGCGCCGGCCCGTTCGGCCAGGGCACGGAGGGGCCCGACGCCGGCCGCGGCGCCTCGGCCGCCCACGATCACCGGGCGCTCGGCGCCGGCCAACAGCCCGGCGATGCGCTCCACGGCCTCCGGGGAGGCACCGGCCGGGGTGGGTGCCACGGGCGGGGCCACCTGCTCCACGAGGGCCAGCTGGTCCTCGGGGATGGTCCCCTCCTGCACGTCCAGCGGCATGGACAGCACCACGGTGCGCCGGTCGTTGACGGCGCGGGTCACGGCGCGGATGGTGTCCTGGACCGCGGAGGCGGGGGAGTGCAGCCGCTCGGCCACCGCCCCCATGCCCTCCACGACCTGGTCCTGGTCGATGTAGAAGTTGGAGCCGTACTGCCCGCCCGGGGTGTCTCCGGAGATCACGAGCACGGGGGTGCGGGACTTGGCGGCCTCCCCGATCCCGGTCAGGGCGTTGGAGAGCCCGCAGCCCTGATGGACGGTGACCACGGAGAGCCGGCCGGTGGAGCGGGAGTAGGCGTCCGCCATGCAGGCGGCGCCCATCTCATGCCGGGACGCGGTGAAGGGGATCCCGTCCGGCCGCTCTGCGCTGGGGGCGATCAGCGCATTCGTGGCCCGGAAGTTCCCGGAACCGACCACGCCGAACACGTGGGCGGCGCCCATGCGGGCGATGATGCGGCCGACGGCCTCGCTGACCTTCAGGGGTGCGGCGGTTGCGGTGTCGGCGGTCTGGGTGCTGGTCACAGCGGTCACGGGGTCTCCTCCGGCAGCAGGGCGTCCAGGTCTGGGGCGTCGTCGATCACGCCGTACTTCACGGCGGCCTCGCCCAGGGCCGCCATGGCCTCCCGGGAGAAGTCGGCGTTGAAGCGCGGCAGGGTGATGCGGTCGAGGATCTCGGGGTCCATCTCGGTGTACTCACCGATGACCTCGCGGACCACCTCCGGGTTCTCCTGGCTGAACTCCATGGACTTGCGCATGGCGCGGGTGAAGGCCGCCACGTCCTCCGGACGCTGTTCGATGGTCTCCTCCGAGGTGAAGTAGCCGCCGATGTCCAGGTCCGGGTGCGCCTCGGCGTACGGCCAGGAGACCGCCTTGAGGCCGGCATCGAGGGACTGGGTCAGGTAGGGCTCGAGGACCAGGGCGGCCTCGACCTGACCGTTCTGCACGGCTGCTGCGGCGTCACCGAAGGCCAGCTCGATGAAGTCCACCTCCGAGCCGTCCGCCCCGGCGTTGTCCACGGCCAGGCGGATGGCGGTGTCGCCGATGTTGAGCAGGTTGTTCGAGGAGGCGGTGTGCCCCTGCAGGTCGGCCGAGGTCTCGAGATCGGAGTCCTCGAGCGCGACCACGGCGGCGAAGTCCTTGCCCTCCTCGCCGGTGGTGGTGGTCCCGTTGGCCACGTACTGCAGAGGAAGTCCCTTGTCACGGGCCACCATGAGGGAGACGGTGTTGCCGAAGGCGAAGTCGTAGTCGCCGGCCACCACGCCCGGCACCGCGATGGCGCCGCCCGAGGTGTTGACGATCTCGACGTCCAGGCCCTCGTCCTCGAAGAAGCCCTCCTTCACGCCCACGTGGATGGGGGCCACGTCCCCGATGGGGATGGCGCCGACGGTGATGGGGGTCAGCTCACCGGAGGCCGCTTCGGAACCGGTGCCGGCCGATGCGGTGTCCCCTGCGCCGCCCGAGGGCGAACCGGAGCCGCAGGCTGCCAGGCCCAGGACGAGGGTGAGGATGCCGGCTCCCGCAGTGAGACGGCGGACCGGGCCGAGGCGGATGGGGGGTGCGGTGTTCCATGAGGGGATGATCATGATGGCACCGTATGAGGAAAATCACGGTTGGTCCAATGATCATTCCGTCCATCACCCATAGGCCTTGTCTATAGGTCGCGGAGCAGGTCCACCACCCACGGGACGAACCACGCCGTAGCGGCGGTGAGCGCGTAGGGGGCGGTGTAGGCATGGACGGTGACATCCGTGTCCTCGAAGGGCAGGGGCCATTCGCTGAGGTCCCACGTGCGGAGCCATTCGGGCAGCAGGATCTGCGGGACGAAGGCCAGCAGGTCGGTTCCCGCCACCAGCGCCGGGATGGTGGAGAACGTGGAGACCGCCACGGAGCCCGCGGCCGGGGTCGGCATCCGGGATTCGACGAGGGTGTGGCCCGTGGAGCCGCGGATCACCACCCGGGCGGCGCCGGAGAGCTCAGCGGCGGTCGGCGCCTCGGGCCCCAACCGGCCGGTCCGTGCCACGCAGACGTACCGGTCGCGCCTCAGGGGCAGGGCTCGAACGTTGCCAGCCGGTGGGGTGGAAGCGATGGCGAGGTCGAGGGCGCCGGAGACCAGGTCCTCGGCCGCGGAGTTGGTGTCCAGGGGCACGACGTCCAGGCTGCACCGTGGCGCGGTGGCCGCCAGGGCGGGGACGAGGCGCGGCAGGAAGACCAGCTGGCCGAGGTCGGTGAGGGCGATCCTGAAGGTGGTGGTGGCCCGGGCCGGTGTGAAGTCGGTGAGCCCGGCCACGGCGGCGTCGGCCGCCGCCGGCAGGGAGGCCACCTCGGCGTAGAGCTGCCGGGCGGCGCGGGTGGGGCGGACGCCGCGGCCGGAGCGGGCGAAGAGTTCGTCCCCCGTGGCCCGGCGCAGGCGGTTCACCGCGTGAGTGATGGACGGCTGGGTGAGGCTGAGTTTCTCGGCGGCTGCCGTGAGCGTGCCCTCTTCCATCACGGCCACGAACACCCGGATGAGGTTCAGGTCCAGCATGACGCCTCCTTCCGGCCATCGTCCGTCCATCGTCCGGCCATCGATGACGTGCATGGGACCCATCAATCAATTGAGGGATATAATCGTTGATGTCTTGAACTAAACCGAATCCCTGACTAGGCTGGCCATAGCCTGTGGGTCGGGTCACAATATTGTTGACGAAACTGTCAGCATAGCCGTCCCTTACCGACCATCCCCTGTCGCGAGCGGAGCACCTCGATCGATGACTGAATCTGTACCGTCCACCGGCGCGCCGGGCCCTAGTGGCCCGGGCGGGTCCGGAGACCCCCACCGCGAGACGGAGATCGAGCGCCTGCACCGGCTCGAGGCCTCCAGCGGTTCCGATCGTCGCCGCGGAGATGTCCGGCGCCATACCGATGCCTCGACGGTGGCGGGTCTGGATATCGGCACCCGTCCGGATCCAGCGGCACCACCGACCTCGTATGCGCAGACCGGGGTGACCGGGCGACCGACGTCGTCCGGTCCGTCCCGGGCCAAGCGCAAGCCGCGCCGGAACTGGGGCACCAAGTCCCTGGGCCTGATCGGCCTGCTGGGATTCCTGGTGATCTGGGAGTTGTTGCCGCGCACCGGGATCGTGAACGGGACGTTCCTGCCGCCGGCCTCGGCCGCGATCGCGGACCTGTTCCGCAACTTCGGGCTGACCGCGTTCTGGCAGGCGGTCGGTGACACCATGTGGCAGTGGCTGCTGGGCATGCTGATCGCCTGCATCGCCGCCGCCGTGCTGGGGTTCATCATCGGTTCCTCCACGTTCCTGCGCCGGTTCACGAACTCGACCATCGAGTTCATGCGCCCGGTGCCCTCCGTGGCGTTGATCCCGCTGGCGGTGCTGCTGTTCGGCGTGGAGATCGAGTCGGCCCTGCTGCTGATCGTCTACGCGTCCTTCTGGCAGGTGCTGATCCAGGTGCTGTACGGGGTGGCGGATGTGGACAACGTGGCCATGAACACGGCCCGGTCCTACGGTCTGGGCCCGATGGCGCGGTTGCGTTACGTCATCTTCCCCACGGCGCTGCCGTACCTGATGACCGGTGTGCGCCTGGCCTCGGCCGTGGCGCTGATCCTGGCCATCACCGCCCAGCTGATCATCGGCAACCCGGGTCTGGGTGCTGAGATCGCCAAGGCCCAGTCCGGTGGTTCCTATGTGGCCATGTACGCCCTGATCCTGGCCACCGGCCTGCTGGGCGTCATCATCAACCTGGTCATGCGCATGATCGAGCGCCGGGTGCTGTCCTGGCATTCCTCGGTCCGAACGGAGGTCGCCAAGTGAGCGCCACAGCTACTGTTTCCGCCCCGAAGCGTCCGAGCCCGGGTGCCAAGCGCGCCACCGGGGCGTTGAAGGGATTGTTCTTCATCGCCGCGTTGCCGGTGATCCTGGTGCTGATCTGGTATTTCTCCACCGCGTTCGGTGAGAAGAACTTCTTCGTGCCCACCCCGGCACTGCTGTTCGAGACCTTCTTCGAGACCTGGACCGAGGACCGGATCACCACGGACATGATCCCGTCCCTGATCCGGCTGCTCTGGGGCGTGGCCGGCTCGATCATCATCGGGATCGTGGGGGGCCTGCTGATCGGCTCCGTGCGCTGGCTGCGGGCGTTGACCGAGCCCACGCTGGAGTTCTTCCGGGCGATCCCGCCGACCGTGTTGATCCCCGTGCTGATGCTGCTGATCGGCATCGGCGACGACATGAAGATCGCGGTGATCATCTCCGGTGCGGTCTGGCCGATCCTGCTGAACACCATCGAGGGGGTGCGGTCCATGGACGAGGTCCTGGCCGACACCACGCACACCTACGGGATCAAGGGCTTCAACCGGGTCCGTTACCTGATCCTGCCCTCGGCGATGCCGCAGATCATGGCGGGCATCCGCCAGTCCCTGTCGATTGCGCTGATCCTGATGGTGATCTCCGAGATGTTCGCGGCCTCCTCGGGGCTGGGCTTCACGATCGTGCAGTTCCAGCGGTCCTTCGCGATCCCGGAGATGTGGTCCGGCATCGTGTTGCTGGGCATCATCGGCGTGATCATGTCCTTCATCTTCCAGCTGATCGAGCGCAGCGTGCTGCGTTGGTACCACGGCCTGAGGGAGATCGAGAATGCAGCCTGAGCCCGTGCACCCCGAGACCCCCCACGCAACCCCCACTGAAAAGGGAGCCACCATGACTTCTGAGCAGAACTCCATCAACGCGGCGCCCGAAGGCCTGGTCGTCTCCCAGGGCGGCGTGGCCGATACCCCGGACGGGCGTATCACCGTGGGCAAGACCATGCCGGACGGTGAGGCCATGCTGGCCGTGCGGAACATGAAGAAGGTGTACCACACCGACGGCGGTGACATCGAGGCCGTCCGCAACCTCACCTTCGACCTGCCCCAGGGCCAGCTGGCCTGCCTGGTCGGGCCCTCCGGCTCGGGCAAGACCACCCTGCTCAAGTGCATCGCCGGCCTGCTGGACCCGACCTCCGGTGAGGTCACCCTGCATGGCAAGAAGGTCACCGGCCCGCCGAAGTCCATGGCCGTGGTCTTCCAGGAGTACGGCCGGTCCCTGTTCCCGTGGATGCGGGTGCGGGACAACGTGGAGCTGCCGTTGAAGAACGCCGGCATGGACAAGGCCAAGCGGGACGAGCTCGTGGACAACGCGCTGGAGGCCGTGGGCCTGGCCCACGTGCCCAAGTCCTACCCCTGGCAACTCTCCGGCGGCATGCAGCAGCGCGTGGCCATCGCCCGCGCCGTGGCCTACCAGCCGCAGGTGCTGCTCATGGATGAGCCCTTCGCCGCGGTGGACGCCCAGACCCGCGCCGACCTCGAGGACCTCGTCCGGGATGTCTGGAAGAAGCTCGGGGTCTCCATCCTGTTCGTCACCCACGACATCGACGAGTCGGTCTACCTGGGCGAGCGCGTCATCATCCTGTCTTCCTCACCCACCGTGATCCAGGAGGACCTGCTGATCGACCTGCCCGCCGAACGCGACCAGCTCGAGACCCGCTCCTCCAAGCGGTTCGCCGAACTGCGCCACCACGTCTACGAACAGATCCAGCTCGCCAAGAAGGGCTTCCGCCCCGAAGACTCCATCGCCAAATAGCGGACCGGTTACCCCATGATCTGCGGGCAGAAGGGACTGGTCCCTTCTGCCCGCAGGGCGTTAAGGGGTATCCGGATCGCCGAAGACGTCGTCTTCCGCTCCCATCACGATCCGATCCCCGGGCGTGGCATTCTGGAGGACCCGGGTGACCGTGTCGAGGTCGGTGGACACGCATCCCCAGGACTCGGTGAGTCCGGCATGCAGGAAGATCGCGAAGGACCGCCCGGGTTGGGCCACCGCATCCGGCGGCCGGTTGAAGTTGATGACGACGGCCTGCTCGTAGAGACCGGACTGCATGAGCCGCCAGAGGTCCTCATCGGGCCATTCGCCCGGCCCCTCGAAATACTGGTTGAAGTGGTTCGAGTCCTCCCGCCCACCCCATCGGCTCTCCGGGGTCAGCGTGTGGTACTCCAGCTCCGTCCCGGGATCGCTGCGGCCGAATCCCTCGGTCATGGTGTAGGAACCGGTCGGGGTCTGCAGCGTGTTGACCTCGGTGGCGTCCTCAGGCCCGAACCCGCCTGAGCCGACGTAGCCGGCTGTGGCCCATTCCTCGACATAGCTTCCATTCGTGCTCAGGCAGCTGGTGAGGACCACCTCGGTGTCGTCACGCTCGTGGGCCACTGCGAACAACACGCGCACGGCGTCGTCGGTCACGAACTGCACCCGGCCCTCGTTGAGTTCGTGACAGGGCCCCTCGGTGGTGGCCGCGGATCCCCCGGTGCGTGCTTCGGGGTCTCCTGCACTCCAGGAGGAGGGCGAGGTCGCTAGAGACGCCGAGGCCTCCGGTTCGATGATGGTGCAGCCAGCCAACAGGACCATCAGCACGGCGCCCACAACCGCCGACGTACCCTGGGCCGCCGAACGGGCAGGGGGCTGTCGGGACAACGGGGGGTCGCTCGGTGCGGGGCGCGGAGAGCGCCCTCGAAACCCGGTGGGTGCCATATTCACACCTTCTATTGTGTCCCAATTGTCCGGGCAATCAGGGGGTGGTGCCGATGCCAATTTCTGATGCAGTATTCCGGTGCTGCTCCGTGGCGTATGGGGACGTGTCGCTGAGTGAACTCGCCGAGGCCCTACTGATTCGTCATGATTCGTAAACCAACAATTCTTCGCATTGCACAGTGTTCCGGATCTGTCAATACTCTATTTCGAGTTATACCTTCGTGACATGGGCGGGGATCGAAATAGGGGTATCGAACCGGCCCGGATTTGGCACGGCCGAGTAGGGGTACGGGCCAGCATCCACGTGTATCCGGGCAATTAACGAGTATGCCGATGGCTATGGCTGCGTAGGTCCGGGTCTTAGGCTCGAATGTCGAGGCATGGTCGCGAAGCGAGCCGAATCCCAGAATCTCCGGCGCTGCGTTGACGATGTCCACACCGAACTGCCCGCCATTTCGCCTTCACCCGAACGCGAGATGTCCGGACAGCTGCCGTCTTCACTGAACCAACGGGGTAGGAATTTGACACTGCAGGATCAATCGAAGCCGGCTGAGCGCTTTTCCGGAGACGCCGGGAACAGCCTCGCGGACACAGTCCCCAAGGCCAGTCATCGGAATCCGACGCCGGGACCTGGCGGCTTGGCCCTGTATTCCGGCGGCCAGGCCGCCGAGAAGCGCACCCTGGTGGACATCCTCCGCTCCACCATCGCCGCCTACCCGGGCGCCTCCGCCATCGACGACGGGTCCACCTGCCTGAGCTACGCGGAACTCGGCGAACGCATCGACGAGATGGCCCGTCGTTTCTGGTCCATGGACATCGGTGCCGGCGACCGCGTCGGCGTCCGGGTCCCCTCCGGCTCGGTGGACCTGTACATCGCCATCCTCGGGACCCTCTTCGCCGGAGCGGCTTACGTCCCGGTGGATGCGGACGAACCCGACGAGCGCGCGGCCACCGTGTGGGCCGAGGCGTCCGTGTGCGCCGTCATCACAGAGGGCCTGACGATTACGGCCCGGACTGGTGTGCCCACCACCGGAGGCAGCCCGGAACCACACCCCAGCGATGACGCCTGGATCATCTTCACCTCCGGCTCGACCGGTAAGCCCAAAGGCGTCGCCATCAGCCACCGGTCTGCCGCCGCATGGGCCGACGCCGAGGCCGAGATGTTCCTTCCGGAGGCCCCCCTGACGCGGGGTGACCGCGTGCTGGCCGGACTGTCCGTGGCCTTCGATGCCTCCTGCGAGGAAATGTGGCTGGCCTGGCGCAGTGGTGCCTGCCTGGTTCCCGCCCCGCGGTCGCTCGTCCGGTCCGGCGCCGACTTGGGCGACTGGCTCGCCGAACGCGACGTCACGGCCGTTTCCACGGTGCCCACACTGGCCGCCATGTGGCCGCAGGAGGCCTTGGACAACATCCGCCTGCTGATCTTCGGCGGGGAGGCCCTCCCCGCCGAGTTGATCACCCGGTTGGCCAGCCCTACCCGTGAGGTCTGGAACACCTACGGCCCGACCGAGGCCACCGTCATTGCCTGCGGCGCCGCCCTGGACGGCACCGGCCCCGTGAGCATCGGCCTGCCGCTGCGCGGCTGGGACCTCGCCGTCGTGAACGCCGACGGCGAACCCGTCGCCTGGGGCGAGACTGGCGAACTGATCATCGGCGGAGTCGGCCTCGGACGGTACCTGGATGCCGAGAAGGATGCCGAGAAGTACGCCCCGATGCCCACCCTCGGCTGGGACCGGGCCTATCGGTCCGGTGACCTCGTCGTGGCCGACCCGGAAGGCCTGCTCTTCGTGGGCCGGTCCGACGAGCAGGTCAAGCTCGGTGGACGCCGCGTTGAACTCGGCGAGATCGACGAGGCCCTCGGCGGCCTCGACGGGGTGGCCGCCGGTGCCGTCGCCGTACAGCACACCCCCAGCGGCAACAAGGTCCTGGCCGGTTATCTCCTGCCCAAGCCGGGCATCACCCTGGACATCGGCGAACTGCGGAAACGGCTCGCGGAGCAGTTGCCGGCACAACTCGTACCGGCCCTGGTCATCATGGACGAGCTGCCCAAGAAGACCTCCGGAAAAGTCGACCGCAAGGCCCTGCCGTGGCCCGTGGCAACGGGTGATGGTTCCGGACACCAGCTGACCGGCACCGAGGGCTGGATCGCCGAGCTGTGGACCGAGCTGCTCGGACCCGTCCCGTTGGACGGTGAGAGTGACTTCTTCCAGTTGGGCGGCGCCAGCCTGGCCGCTGCGCAACTCGTCGGCAAGTTGCGGACGCAGTACTCCGATGTCTCGATTGCCGACATCTACGACCACCCCACCTTGGGTAACCTTGCGGCGCGTCTTGAAAGACTGGAGTCCGAGGACACGGAAGTCCAAGACACCCGCCCCACGCCATGGTGGACGGGGCTGTTCCAGGCACCCGTCATCATCGGCCTCTACGCCATCACCGGCCTGCGCTATGTCACCGGCATGGCCATCGTCAGCTGGATGCTGTCCAACCTCACAACCGTGGCGACCTGGATGCCCGATCCGCCACTCATCCCGCTCCTGCTGGCGTGGTTGGTCTTGTTCAGCCTGCCCTCGCGGATCCTCTTCGCCGCCGGCGCCGCGCGGACCCTGACCCTGGGCATCGGCCCCGGAACGTATGGGCGAGGGGGGTGGGTCCACCTCCGGCTGTGGGCGGCCGAGCGGATCGTGACCTTCGGGAAGCTCGAACCGATCATGGGGACACCGCTGGGCACCTGGTACGCGCGACTGCTGGGATGCAGGATCGGCTACGGCGTGCACCTGGACTCCCTGCCCCCGGTGACGGGCCTGCTGACGGTCGGTGACGTGGCCTCGATCGAATACGAAGTGGACCTGGCCGGCCATTGGCTCGATGGTGACAGCGTGCACGTCGGTGAGCTCCACGTCGGCGAAGCCGCCCGCGTGGGCACCCGTTCGTTCCTCATGGACGGAGCCCGAATCGGTGACTCCGCCGAGGTGGAACCGGGCACCGTGGTGTCCGGGACCGTCCCCGACGGCGAACGCTGGGCCGGTTCCCAGATGGAATACGTCGGCGAGGCCGGCGAGGAATGGTCCGAGACCCTGCGCAGCCGCAATGCCAAGCCTGCGGTCGCCATGCTCTATCCCCTCTCCCTGTTCGGCATGGCCCTGATGCCGATGGTCTCCGCGGTGCCCGGCGCCCTGGTGGTGATCCCCGTGGTGCAGGACATCACTGCGATGTCCGAGATGCTCCTGGCCCTGGCGGCCTGGGTGCCGGTGTTCCTGGTCCTGACCGTCCTCACCTTCCTGTCCATGACGGCCGGCACCGTCCGGCTTCTGGCCCGCCTGCTCGTCCCGGGGATGCACCAGCTGCATTCGGTGACTGGATGGGCCGCCTGGCTGAGCAACCAGCTCCTGGCCAAGACCCTCGTCTCCGTCTATCCCCTCTACGCCAGCGTCCTCACCCCGCTGTGGATGCGGATCCTTGGCGCCACGGTCGGCAGGCATGTCGAGATCTCCACCATGGAGACCATTCCGCACCTGACCACCCTGCAGGACCGCTCCTTCATGGCCGACCACTCCATGGCCACATCCGTACGGGTCCGGGGCGGCTGGCTGCACCTGGGGCCAGCCTCAGTCGGCCGGAAATCCTTCGCGGGCAACTCCAGCATCATCGGTGCGGACCGGTACATTCCGGACAACTCGCTGGTCGCCGTCCTGTCCTCCGCCCCGCAGGACATGCCGGAGAGCTCCAACTTCTTCGGCCGCCCGGCCAAGGAGCTGCCCCGCCCGGTGGACAATGCTGCATCCGACCTGACCTATGACCCGCCCCGGAACCTGGTGGCGGCCCGCGCCGCCGTCGAGGTCTTCCGGTTCCTGCCCCTGGTCATCACGGCTTGGATGGCACTGGCCTGCGTGGGGGTGCTGGCACAGGTCTACATCTCCAGCGGCATGGGGGCCATGCTCCTGGTGGCCGGACCGGTGATGATGGCCAGCGCCACGGTGGCGTGCGGCATCGCACTGGTGGCCAAGTGGGCCCTGGTCGGCCGGTTCAAGGCTGAACAGCACCCGCTGTGGACGTCCTTCATCTGGCGCAACGAGCTGGCCGATGTCTTCTCCGAATCCCTGGCCGTCCCCGGACTCGTGCGGATGAGCCTGGGCACACCGATGCTCAACATCTGGCTGCGGCTCATGGGTGCCCACGTCGGCCGGCGGGTGTGGTGCGAGACCTGGTGGCTTCCGGAGTTCGACCTGATCCACATTGGCGACGGCGTCAGCATCAACCGCGGCACCGTGCTACAGACGCACCTGTTCCATGACCGGATCATGCGCTTGGACCACGTGCGGATGGAGGACTACTCCACCCTCGGCCCCAACAGCATCCTGCTGCCTGGCAGCGCCGTGGAGGACCACGCCACCGTTGGCCCCGGCTCCCTGGTCATGGCCCAGGAGTCCGTTCCGGCGAACGGCCGTTGGGCGGGCAACCCGATCAGCCGCTGGGACCGCAAGTGGACACCCGGCTCGGGACCCTCCGTGGCCGGCCCGGTCCCGGAACCCGCCATCAGCCAACCCAGCCCACGCAGTACCACCGAAGATTCCGCCGTTGAGGCCCGGATCGAACAGGGGACCCAGTCATGATGAATCACCACGCCAGCCACCGAGAGATTCCATCAACAGCTGGGCCCGACGCCGGCTCGGCCTTTCCGCTGGACGCCGAGAATTCCTTCGGCCGGGTCATCACCGCCATGGTGACCCCTTTCGAAGCCGCCGGAGGCGTGGACGACGTCGCGGCCGAGCGGTTGGCCACGTTGCTGACCCGGCCGGGCTGGAACGATGCGGTGGCCGTCAACGGGACCACGGGCGAGTCGATCTCCACGGATGATGCCGAGAAATCTCGGATGATCGCCGCGGCGAAGCGGGCCACGGCGGGCACCGGCCGCAAGGTGATCGCCGGGGTCGGCTCGGGCAGCACGCGGCACAGCGTCGAGCTTGCCGAGAAGGCAGTCGAGGCCGGTGCGGATGGACTGCTGGTGGTGGCTCCCTACTACTCACGGCCGACCCAGGCCGGACTGCTCGAACACTTCCGCGCCATCGCCCAGGCCACGCCGCTACCGGTGATGCTCTACGACATCCCGAAGCGCACCGGGGTCGCGATCGAACCGCACACGCTCCGGGCCGCGGCCGAACACCCCCGGATCATTGCCGTCAAGGACGCGAAGGGTGACTTCGAAGCGGCCACGGAAGTCATGTCCACCACGGGACTGGCCTTCTACTCCGGTGACGACTCCCTGAACCTGCCCTGGCTGTCGGTGGGAGCCACGGGCTTCGTCTCCGTGGTGGGCCATGTGGTGGGTGATCGCCTGTCCACCCTGGTGCGCCTGTTCGACGAGGGCCGGAACGCCGAGGCGCTGGCCCTCCACCGGGACCTCCTGCCGATCTGCATGGGGATGTTCCGCGCCCCCGGAGCCGCGTCCGCCAAGGCGGCACTGGAAATGCTCGGCGTTCAGGCAGGCTCCGTCCGGCTACCGCTGGTGGGACTCACCGTAGACCAGCAGCGCGCCATCCATGCCGACCTGGCCGCCACCGTCACCGCCGGGTTCTTCGCCCCGATGGACGAGCCGGGTGCCCCTTCCGAGCTCGGGCTCGTCCCCGAACGTGGACTCCTCCCCGCCCTGGCCGCCGCGAAGGTGCCAGCGGAGTGAGCCCATCCCAGAGAATGGAACCCGCTGTGCCCGAGAAAGTCACACCGGCCACGAAAGACCGCACGCGTACCCGGAAGGTGCGCATCGTCGGCGTGGACGCCGCCCGGGGGCTGGCCCTCGTCGGCATGATGGCCGTCCATGTCCTGCCCGCGGTCAGCGACGACGGGGACCCGACCCTGGTGTGGCTCCTGGGCTCGGGCGTTGCGGCGGCACTGTTCGCCTTCCTGGCCGGTGTCTCGCTGTCCCTGTCCACCGGCGGCAGCACGCCGCACCGGGGAAGGGTGCTGAACGGTTCGAGGATCGCCACGGCCGTGCGAGCCGGGATCCTGATCGCGCTCGGCCTGCTGCTGGCGGTCGCGGACCCGCCGGCCGGGATCATCCTGGCCTACTACGGGGCGATGTTCCTGATGGCCTTGCCGCTGCTGGGTGCCGCGACGGGGACGCTGATCGGACTGGCCGGGGTGTTTGCCGTCATCGGCTCGATCTTCGTCCTCGCCACATCCGGGAGGATGCCGTCCCTCGGCGGATTCGACCCCTCGCTGACCACGCTGCTGACGGAACCGGACGCCACCTTCAGCGCCGTGTTCGTCACCGGGACCTACCCGGCCCTGGCTTGGATGACGTTCATCTGCGCCGGGATGGCCGTCGGACGGCTCAACCTGAGCGTGCGGGACACCCAGCTCCGGCTCGTCGTGGGCGGGCTGGTCACGGCGCTGGTCAGCTGGGCCGTCTCGACCGTCGCACTGGAGACGATGGGTGGCTTCCGCCGCATCCTGGAGACCACGCCGGGACTGTCCGAGGGGACGCTGACCCAGATCATGATCTGGGGCTCGGACTACGAATCCACACCAACCTCCTCTGGCTGGTGGCTGTTCGCCCTGTCCCCGTATTCCGAGACCCCGCTGGAAATGCTCAACGTGCTGGGCTGGGCCGTCGCCGCCTTTGGCGCCATGCTGCTCGTGGGCTCCAGGGCGGCCTGGCTGGTGAGGCCTCTGGCCCTGCTGGGCACGATGACGCTGACGCTGTATTCACTGCACCTGCTCTTCATCTCCACCCACCTGCTGGAGTCCCTCCCGTACCTGTCCTTCTGGCTGCAGGTGGCGGCAGGCCTACTCTTCGTGGTCCTGTGGCGGAACATCTCAGAGTGGTCCCAGGGGCCGCTGGAATGGGTCCTGGCCACATGCTCCACCCGGGCCCGCGATCGGTTCCTGAGGCCCGCACCCCTGAAGTGATCCGCACCGCGCGGTGGGGCCAGTGTCCTACGTTACGGTGTCCAGGAGTGTGCCATGCTTCCCGGGGAGGCCAGCCTTCATCCATACTTAAGGTGTGACAAATGATTCTGAGGCCCGGGACCGTGCAGGGCGAGCCCTCTATGAGCAGGGCCAGGCCATGCTGCCCGGATTGGGCCAGCCCCCGGCCCCGGGGTGGGAGGAGCTGGACGAGTCCGTCCGGGAGCGCTGGCGGCGCAATGCCGCCGGCCAGGCCGTCGTCACCGGGCCGACAGCCCCCCAGGCCATCCCCAGCCCCACTCATGGGGCCGAACATGGCACACCCCCTGACTCCGTCCCCGCCCAGCAGGAGTCCGACGCCGATCCCCTGTCCGCCCAGTCGCCACGCACCCGGCACTGACTGAGACACCGCTGACCCCCAGATGGAGCCGAGACCGGCGAGCCCCGGCGCTCCGGGGGACACCACCCTGGACCGTTTGATCCGGATCCTGGGTGCCTTTGACGCGGACCGGCAGACGCTCTCGGTCTCCGCCCTGGCCCGCCGTGCGGCCATCCCCCTGCCCTCCGCCTACCGCTGGGTGGACCGGCTTGCGGCAGCCGGGCTGCTGGAGCGGACGGAGGGCGGTGCCGTCGGTCTGGGGATGAAGCTCTGGGAGCTGGCCTCCCGCTCCAGCCCCGGCACCTCCCTGCGCCGGGCCGCCATGCCCTACATGGATGATGTGCAGGCCGTGCTGCGCCAGCACACCCAGATCGCCGTGCTGGATGATGCCGGGGTGCTCGTCCTCGAGCGGCTCTCCGCCCGCGGGGCGGTGCCCAACCAGGCGACCATCGCCGGCCGGATGCCCACCTTCACCACCTCACTCGGCCTCGTGCTGCTGGCCTTCGCGCACCGCCACGTCACGGAGTCGTTCCTGGCCGCGCACGCCGCGGAGCTCGGCGCCCCGATCCCCTCTCCGGGGCACGAGGGCAGCGCCCGCGGCGTGGTGAACCCGACGGAGGCGGAACTGCGGCAGCAGTTGGCGGAGATCCGCCGCCAGGGCTGGTCCGCCGTGGACGGCCAGGTGGACTCTGAGGCCACCGGAGTGGCCGTTCCGGTGTTCTCGCCGGACGGCCAGGCGATCGCGGCCCTCGGCGTCGTGGTGCCGAGATCCTCGGAATTCCGGCCCGGGCTGGCGCCGATGCTCCTCGCCGCAGCCCGTGGCATCAGCCGTGTCCTGAGCCCGCGGGATGCCATGCCGGCTGCCGACGCGGTCTTCCCTCAGCACCCGCCGATCACCCTGCCGGGATCTCGGAGGTTGCCCGAGGCCCGGGCATGACCCGAGCTCCGGGCTGGTCCCGATCGTGACCTGAGTCGCGGCCATGATTCTCACTGAGTGAGAATGACCTCCGTGTTCGGCTGTACGCTCCATCACACTGGTGGTGAGACGGAACCCCGCGCGGCGCGGACCGCAGTGCTGGCGACTGCCAGCCCGAGTGCCGGCCCTGACGCAGGTGTTCCCGGAATGCACCCCGGCGCAACGAAGGAGTTGGAATGGCAGATCGCGTAGACACGCCACTGGTCACCCGCACGAAGGTCGGCATCGTCGGAGGCGGCCCCGCCGGGCTGTTGCTCTCCCACCTGCTGTCCCAGCAGGGCATCGAGAACGTGGTGGTGGAACTCCGCGATTACGAGACCATCAAGCACACCCACCGTGCCGGCATCCTCGAGCAGCAGGCCGTGAAGATGCTGACCGAGTCCGGGGTGGACGGCCGCGTCCTCACCACCGGTGATGAGCACGAGGGCATCGACCTGCGGTTCAAGGGCGAATCGCACCCGCTGAACTTCCCCGACCTCGTGGACGCCACCGTCACCCTGTATGCCCAGAACGAGGTCTTCGTGGACCTCGCCGCGGCCCGGAAACGGGACGGTGGCGATGTCCGCTACGAGTCCGAGGTCATCGGGGTGGCAGACCTGAAGTCGGACCTGCCGGTCATCCGCTACAAGGACGTCTCCGCCGGCGCCGACCCGGACACCGTGTACGAGATCCAGTGCGACTACCTCATCGGCACCGACGGATCCCGGTCCTTCTGCCGCCGGGCCGTCGGCACGGAGGAGGGCCACCAGGACTTCAAGATCGAGTACCCCTTCGCCTGGTTCGGCATCCTGACCGAGGCCCCCAAGTCCTCCCCGGAGCTGATCTACGCGAACTCCCCGCATGGCTTCGCGCTGATCTCCCAGCGCTCCGAGACGGTCCAGCGCATGTACTTCCAGTGCGATCCGGCCGAGAAGGTCGAGGACTGGTCGGATGACCGCATCTGGTCCGAGCTGCAGAAGCGCGTGGACGGCCCGGACGGCTTCCAGCTCAAGACCGGCCCGATCTTCGACCGGACCGTGTTGGGCTTCCGCTCCTTCGTGCGGGAGCCCATGAGCCACGGCAACATGTTCCTGGCCGGAGACGCCGCCCACACCGTCCCACCGACCGGGGCCAAGGGGCTGAACCTGGCCTTCTCGGACGTCAAGGTGCTCTTCGAGGCCCTCGACTCCTTCTACTCCACCGGCTCCCGCGAGCTGTTGGACGGCTATGCCGAGACCGCCCTGAAGCGCGTCTGGAAGGCCCAGAACTTCTCCTACTGGATGACGTCCATGCTGCACACCCGTGCGGACGCCAACCCGTTCGAGACCAAGCGCGCCCTCGGCGAGCTCGAGACCGTCACCTCTTCCCGGTTCGGCCAGCAGTACCTGGCCGAGTCCTACACCGGCTGGCCGCACGCCTGATCCGGTTCCACCCCACGCTGTACCGCACGCTGTACCGCAACACCGCCGTCCCACCCACCACCCACTGCAACACCGTAGAAAGGAGTAGCCCGTGAGCAACCAGAACACCGGTCCCGTCGTCGAGGACGACGAGACGTTCGACAACAGCCACGTGCTCGACCCCGCCGCGACGCAGGACTCCCAGGAGACCATCAGCGCGGAGATGAAGGCGATCCACGATTCGGCCTCCGGGGAGACCCAGCCGCGCGTGAACTTCCCCCCGTACCGCAGCTCACTGCTGCGCCACCCCACCAAGGACATGCACCACGCCGACCCGGAGACCATCGAACTGTGGTCCCCGGCCTTCGGTCACCGTGACGTGCACACCTTGGAGTCCGACCTGACCATCCAGGGCAACGCCGAGCCGATCGGTGAGCGCATCAAGGTGCGCGGCCGCGTGCTGGACGGCGAGGGCCGTGCGGTCCGCAACCAGCTCGTGGAGGTCTGGCAGGCCAACGCCGCCGGCCGCTACGTGCACAAGCGCGATCAGCACCCGGCTCCGCTGGACCCGAACTTCACCGGGGTCGGCCGCACGATCACCGATGACCAGGGATTCTACGAGTTCACCACCATCAAGCCGGCGCCGTACCCGTGGAAGAACCACCACAACGCCTGGCGCCCGGCCCACATCCACTTCTCGCTGTTCGGGACGGACTTCACGCAGCGCATGATCACCCAGATGTACTTCCCGGGCGATCCGCTGTTCAGCCTGGACCCGATCTACCAGTCGATCACGGACCAGAAGGCCCGCGACCTGCTGGTGGCGACGTACGACCACAGCGTGTCAGAGCACGAGTGGAACACGGGTTATTACTGGGACATCGTCCTGACCGGCAGCAACCGTACCTGGATGGAGGACGAGCACGATGCGCATTGAGAAGACCCAGCTTGAATCGGCACGGACGGGCGGCGAGAAGCTCGCGCCCACCCCGGGCCAGACCATCGGCCCGTTCTTCGGCTATGCCTCCGGGTACGAGAACGTGCACATCCCCTTCCGGGACGGCCAGCACCTGGTGAGCCCCGCCAGCCCGAGGGCTGTGCGCCTGACCGGCACCGTCTACGACGGCTCCGGGGCCCCGATCCCGGACGCCATGGTGGAGATCTGGCAGGCGGACGAGAACGGAAAGATCGTCCAGGAGACCGGTTCGCTGGTCCGTGACGGGTGGACGTTCACCGGATGGGGCCGCGCCTGTGCGGACAACGTGGGCACCTACACGTTCTCCACCGTGAACCCCGGTCCCACGGAGGAGGGCAAGGCGCCGTTCATCCACGTGGTGGTCTTCGCCCGTGGCCTGATGAACAAGCTCCACACGCGGGCCTACCTGCCGGAGGACACCGCCGCCCTCGAGAAGGACACCCTGCTGTCCTCCCTGGACGCGGACCGCCGTCAGACCCTGATCGGCGAGCGGGAGGCGGACGGCACCCTGCGGTTCGACATCCGTCTGCAGGGCGAGGGCGAGACCGTGTTCCTCGAGTTCCCCGGCATCGAGTACCCGCAGCACGGCTGAGTCCCGGCTCTGAGAAGCACCCCAGGTGGCCCGGTCAGCCCCCCGCTCCGTGACGGAATACGGACGCACGGGGGCTGCCGGGCCATCGGTGCGGATAGCCTAGATGCCAACCACCTCAACCCCAGGAGCGCGCCCCCCGATGCCCACGTCCGAGCCAGAGTCCGAGTCGACCTCTCAGAGTTCCGCGGCCGGGCCGGCCGCGCAGGCATCGCTGGCCGAGGAGTCCGACGTCGGCCTGTTGGATCCCCTGCCCGCCGGCACCCGGGCGGCCCTGCAGTGCTCGGACGGCGCCTACCTGCGCCACCTGCTGAGGATCGAGGCGCAGTGGACCTCCGTGCTGGCGGACCACGGCATCACCACCCGGGAGCACGCCGAGGCAGCCGCCGCGGCGGCCGATCCGCACGCCTACGACCTGCTGTCCCTGGCCCACGCCGGCCAGGACGGCGGCAACCCCCTCATCCCGGTCCTCAAGGCGATGCGCGCCCGCGTCACCGCGCTCGTGGGGGCTGAGCAGCCCGGCACCCCCGGCACGGGCGGGTCCGCATCGGCCGCGCTGCACGTGGGCGCCACGAGCCAGGACATCATGGACACCGCCATGATGATGATGGCCGCCCGGGTCTCGGCGACCGTCCTGGCCGACCTGCGCGCCGCCGTCGGGTCCCTGGCCCAGCTGTCCACCGAGCACCGCGAGACGCCCATGGTGGCCCGGTCCCTCGCCCAACACTCCCTGCCCTCCACGTTCGGGCTGCGCGCCGCCGGATGGATGTCCGGGCTGGCCCAGGCCGGACGCCGGCTCGAGGCGGCCACCACGGCGCTGCCCCTCCAGTGGGGCGGTGCCGCCGGCACCATGGCCGCGCTGGCCGGCCGGCTGGAGCGCGAGCGGCGCCGGGGCACGCTGGCCCCCGGCGTGGACGCCTTCACCCTCGTGCAGGACCTGGCCGCCCAGCTCGGCCTGGCCGCCCCCGCCGGCCCCTGGCACACCAACCGGATGCCGATCACCGGGGTGGCCGCGGCCCTGGCGGACGTGGTGGCGGCCTGCGGCAAGATCGCCAATGACGTCCTGATCTCCGCCCGCATCGAGAACGGCGAGCTCGGGGAGCCCCTGGCCGCCGGCCGGGGCGGATCCTCGGCCATGCCCCACAAGCAGAACCCCGTACTCTCCGTGATGATCCACGCCGGAGCCCTCTCCACCCCCAGCTCCCTCGCCCAGGTGCTGACGGCCGCCGGGGCCGCCAACGAGGAACGGCCGGACGGCGCCTGGCACGCCGAGTGGCCCGCCCTGCGCCAGCTGATGCGCACCGCCGGGGGCGCCGCCGCCCGGACCGCCGAACTGGTGGGCGGGCTGCGGGTCAACACGGACCGGATGGCGGAGAACCTCAACCTGGTGGGGCCGCTGCTGGTCTCCGAGCGGTTGATGGCCGAGCTGGCACCCCTCCTCGAGGAGCAGGCCGGCGGTGAACCCGGCTCCGGCAAGGCCCGGCTGCAGGACATCGTGGACCGGTCGCTCGCGGCCGGCCGTCAGTCGGGCGGCCAGGGCGGCGGCAATGCCGGCGGCGAGGACAGCGGCGCACCCGATGTCCGCACCCTGCTCCGAGCCGAGCTGCCCGCCTCCGTCACGGACGACGAGCTGGACGGACTGCTCGATCCGGCGAACTACACCGGGGAGGCCACCACATTGGTGGACCGCCTGGTGGCCGAGTACCGCGGGTTCGCCGACTCCTGACCTCCCCACAGACCACGCAGACCACGCAGACCACGCAGATCGACCACGCAGAATGGAGCACCACGTGAGCACACCCGAGATCACCGCGATCCGGCTCTCCGGCCAAGGCGAGGCCGGCCCGGACAAGGACATCCTGTTCGTCGGCGCCGGCCTCGGCACGGGCGTCCAGGCCTTGTGGGCGGACGCCGCCGACGAGCTGGCCGACCGCTTCCACGTCATCGGCTGGGACCTTCCCGGTCACGGCCAGTCCCCGGCCCACAACGAGCCGACGTCCATCGCGGACCTGGCCAACGCCGTCGCGGATCTGGTCCGGGCCCAGCACGCCGCCGGGACCATCCCGGCCGGTGCCAAGGTCTACTACGCCGGGGTCTCCGTCAACGGTGAGGTCGCCCTGCAGCTCGGCCTGGACCACGGGGAGCTGTTCGACGGCATCGCCGTGATCTGCTCCGCCGCCACCATCGGCGACCCCACCGCCTGGCACGAGCGGGCGGCCTACGTGGAGCAGGCGGGGACCCCCACCATGGTGGCCGGCTCCGCCGAGAAATGGTTCGCGAAGGGCTTCATCGAGAAGTACCCCGAGCGCTCCACCCGCGTGCTGCACACCCTGCAGGAGGCCGACCGCTTCTCCTACGCCCGGCTGTGCGAGGCCCTCGCCGGCTTCGACGTGCGTGAGCGTCTGGGGGAGATCACCACCCCGATCCTCGCCCTGCACGGTGCGGAGGACGCCGTCTGCCCGCCCGCCGACGGCGAGGCCATCGCGGCCGGCGTGGTCAACGGCACGGCCCGGGTGCTGCAGGGCGTGGCCCACCAGGCCCCCCTCGAGAAGCCGGAAGAGACAGCCACGATCCTCAAGGAGGCCTTCAGCGCATGAGCGAGCAGCAGAACGACCAGCAGGACCAGCAGCCGGTGGGTCACCAGATGGACCGCACCTCCCAGGAGGTCTACGACGCCGGCATGGCCGTGCGCCGCGAGGTCCTCGGCGCCGCCCACGTGGACCGCGCCGAATCGAACAAGGACGAGACCACCGAGGACTTCCAGAACCTCATCACCCGCTACGCCTGGGGCACCATCTGGACCCGCCCGGGCCTGGACCGCCGGATGCGTTCGGCCGTCACGATCTCCGCGATGGTGGCCGGGGGATACTGGGAGGAGGCCGCCATGCACATCCGCGCGGCCCTGCGCAACGGCCTGAGCCGGGATGAGATCAAGGAGATCCTGCTCCAGACCGCCATCTATGCCTCCGTCCCCGCCGCCAACATCGCCTTCAAGCTGGCCCAGGACGTCTTCGCCCAGGTGGACGAGGACCTGGCCGCCGGCAAGGACCTCTAGACACCGCCCCGCCCACACCAGCTCAGCAGAGCAGTCCACCAGAACACCACATCACCAGATCCCCGTTCCCCCAAAGGAGACCGGCCATGACCGCCCAGAACGTTCAGGACGCCTACATCTACGACGCCGTCCGCACCCCCTTCGGCAAGGTCGGCGGCGCCCTCGCCAAGACCCGCCCGGATGACCTCGCCGCCCTGGTGGTGAAGGAGTCCGTGAACCGGGCACCGGGGCTGGCGAAGGCCGGCGCCGAGAGGATCGACGAGGTCGTCTTCGGCAACGCCAACGGCGCCGGTGAGGAGAACCGCAACGTGGCCCGCATGGCCACCCTGCTGGCCGGGCTGCCGACCTCCATCCCCGGCACCACCGTGAACCGCCTGTGCGGCTCCTCCCTGGACGCCGCGCTCATCGCCTCCCGCCAGATCAACGTCGGCGAGGCCGATGTCATGCTGATCGGCGGCGCCGAGTCCATGTCCCGCGCCCCCTGGGTCCTGCCCAAGACCGAGCGCGCCTTCCCCATGCACAACCTCGAGCTGGCCAACTCCACCCTCGGCTGGCGCCTGATCAACCGCAACATGCCGAAGGAGTGGACCGTCTCCCTGGGCGAGGCCACCGAGCAGCTGCGGGAGAAGTACGGCATCAACCGGGAGCGTATGGACGAGTTCGCCGCGAACTCCCACCAGCTCGCCGCCAAGGCCTGGGACGAGGGCAAGTATGACAACCTGACGGTCCAGGTCCCGGACGTGGACCTGAGCCGGGACGAGACCATCCGCCCGGACTCCACCGCTGAGTCCCTGGGCGGGCTGCGCACCGTGTTCCGCAAGGAGAACGGCATGGTCACCGCCGGCAACTCCTCGCCCATGAACGACGGAGCCTCCGCAGCCTGGCTCGGCTCCGAGAAGGCCTCGGACATCCTGGGCCTGCAGCCGCTGGCCCGCATCGCCGGCCGCGCCACGGCCGCCAACGAACCGCAGTACTTCGGCTATGCCCCGGTCGAGGCCGTCAACCGCGCCATCGAGCGCGCCGGCATCACCTGGGATGACATCTCCGCCGTGGAACTCAACGAGGCCTTCGCCGCCCAGTCGCTGGCCTGCACCGACGCCTGGGGCGTGGACCTGTCCATCGTCAACACCTGGGGCGGGGCCATCTCCATCGGCCACCCGCTCGGCGCCTCCGGCACCCGGGTGCTCGGCACCCTGGCCCGCCGCCTCGAGGAGTCCGGCGACCGCTGGGGTGTGGCCGCGCTCTGCATCGGCGTGGGCCAGGGCATCGCCGTGGTCCTCGAGAACGTCAACGCCCGCGCCTGACCCCCCACTTTCAGTCGACTTGGGGTGGGTCTGGGAGTCCAGCACCCACCCCAAGTCGACTGAAAACCACCCGAACGACCCTTCACACCCCGTACACGAGGAGGAACGATGCTTGAGTTCGTGGACTCGGCCGCCCAGGCCGTCTCCCGGATCACCGACGGCGCCACGGTGCTGATCGGTGGATTCGGCAACGCCGGCCAACCGATGGAACTGATCGACGCCCTGATGGATTCCGGTGCCACCGGCCTGACCGTGGTGAACAACAACGCCGGGCAGGCCGACGCCGGCCTGGCCCTGCTGATCAAGGAACGGCGGGTGGCCAAGATCATCTGCTCGTTCCCGCGCCAGTCCGACTCCTGGCACTTCGACGAGGCCTACCGCGCCGGCGAGCTCGAGCTGGAGCTCGTCCCGCAGGGCAACCTGGCCGAGCGCATGCGCGCGGCCGGGGCCGGCATCGGCGGCTTCTTCAGCCCCACCGGCTACGGCACCGAACTGGCCGAGGGCAAGGAGGTCCGCGAGATCGACGGCAAGCACTACGTGCTCGAATCCCCGATCCGCGGCGACTTCGCCCTGATCAAGGCCTACGCCGCGGACCCCTACGGCAACCTGGTGTTCCGCAAGACCGCCCGCAACTTCGGTCCCGTGATGGCCACCGCCGCCGCGCACACCATCGTGCAGGTGGACGAGGTCCTGGACGAGCCGCTGAACCCGGAGCACGTGGTGACACCGGGCATCTACGTGGACACCGTCGTCGGCATCCCCACAGGCTCCGGGGTCAAGGAGCGCGCCGAGCGCGAGGCCCTGGCCGCCGGGAAGCCCAAGCCCTGCCTGGCCACCAAGACCGCGGCCGAGCTGGCCGCCGAGAAGTGAGGAGCGAACCGATGACACAGAGCAATCAGAGTACTCAGAGCACCCAGAGCTTCCGCAGCAGCGACGCCCCGCTGACCCAGGACGAGCTCGCCCAGGTGATCGCGGCGGACATCGCGCCGGGGTCCTTCGTGAACCTGGGCATCGGCCAGCCGACCACCGTGTCCAACTACCTCTCCCCGGAGAAGAAGGTCACGCTGCACACCGAGAACGGCATGCTCGGCTTCGGCCCGCAGGCCACCGGCGAGCAGATCGACGAGGACCTCATCAACGCGGGCAAGATCCCGGTGACGGAACTTCCGGGATCGAGCTACTTCCACCACGCCGACTCCTTCGCCATGATGCGCGGCGGCCACCTGGACGTCTGCGTGCTGGGGGCCTACCAGGTCTCCGCGAAGGGCGACCTGGCGAACTGGTCCACCGGCAAGCCGGGCGCCATCCCCGCGGTGGGCGGCGCCATGGACCTGGCCATCGGGGCCAAGGACACCTACGTGATGATGGACCTCTTCACCAAGAAGGGCGACGTCAAGCTGCTGGCCGAATGCACCTTCCCGCTGACCGGTGTGGGCTGCGTCTCCCGCATCTACTCGGACAAGGCCGTCCTGCTGCTGGATGACTCCGGCGTGGTCAAGGTCCGCGAGCTGCACGGGATCACCTTCGAGGAGCTGCAGGAGGCCCACGAGGGCGTGACCTTCGAGACGGTCTCCTGACCATCGGTCCTCGGGAACCTTTGAACTTTGAGGGCAGAAGGAACCGGTTCGTTCTGCCCTCAAAGTGAAGACAGCACGACGTCGGCCGCGCACCTGGGGTGCGCGGCCGACGTCGTCCTCGGGAGGCCTTCGAGAGGCCTTCGAGAGGCTCCGGCCACTGATGTTTGCTAAAGTAATCATGTTGAGCGCGTCCAGTCCGGGCGCGGTGCCCTGAGTGGCAGGTCAACAGGTGCCGGCGTAGAGGCCGTGACGCGTTGGAACGGCGTCCGTGTTCAAGTGCTTCCGCCGGTTTTCGACGAGAACTGGAATCGGCCGAGGTGGCCGGAAGGGAAGTCATGTCTAGACAGCGCATCGCCATCATCGGAGCTGGACCCAGCGGCATCGCCGCCTTGCGGGCCTTTGAGTCGGCGCAGCGGGCGGGGGCGAAGATTCCCGAGATCGTCGCCTACGAGAAGCAGGATGACTGGGGCGGCCAGTGGAACTACAACTGGCGCTCGGGCATCGACAAGTACGGGGAGCCCGTCCACTCGTCGATGTACCGCAACCTCTGGTCCAACGGCCCGAAGGAGGCCCTCGAGTTCGCGGAGTACACCTTCGACGAGCACTTCGGCCGGCCGATCTCCTCCTACCCGCCGCGCGAGGCCTTGTGGGACTACATCGACGGACGGGTCCGGAAGTCGAACGTCAAGGAGAAGGTCCAGTTCTCGACGGCGGTCCGCTGGGTCGACTACGACCGGGACCAGGACACGTTCACTGTGACGGTGGAGAACCTGAGGTCCAACAAGACCACCACGTCTGAGTTCGACCGGGTCATCGTGGCGACCGGCCACTTCTCCTACCCGAACGTCCCGGACTTCAAGGGAATCGAGACCTTCCCCGGCACCCTGCACCACGCCCACGACTTCAGAGGTGCCGAGAAGCTCGCCGATAAGCGGGTGCTGCTGATCGGCGCCTCCTACTCCGCCGAGGACATCGGCGTGCAGGCCTTCAAGATGGGGGCCCGTTCGGTGACCATGTCCTACCGCACCGGCCCGATGGGCTACGACTGGCCCGAAGGCATGGAGGAATTGCCGCTCGTCGACCACTTCGAGGGGGAGACGGTGCGCTTCACCAACGGCGAGACCCGCGAGTTCGACGCCGTGATCCTGTGCACCGGGTACCTGCACAAGTACCCCTTCCTGTCCTCGGACCTGGCCCTGCACTCCCGCAACAACATCTACCCCTCCGGCCTGTACCGGGGCGTGGTGTGGCAGAAGAACCCGAAGGTCTACTACCTCGGCGCCCAGGACCAGTGGTTCACGTTCAACATGTTCGACGCTCAGGCCTGGTACGTGCGTGACCTCATCATGGGGCGGGCCGGCCTGCCGTCCGCCGAGCAGCGGGCCGCCCACATGAAGTCCTGGCGCAACCGCTTCCAGGAGCTCGACGGCGATGCCGACGATGTGCGCTTCCAGGCGGATTACATCAGGGATCTCATCGACGCCACCGACTACCCGATGTTCGACCTCGATGAAGTGGTGCGGATCTTCCTGGCCTGGAAGTCGGACAAGCAGAAGAACATCCTGACCTACCGGGACAAGCCCTACCGGTCCGTCCTGACCGGCACCATGGCCGCCGAGCACCACACCACGTGGCTGAATGAGTTGGACGATTCACTGGAGCGCTACCTCTCGACCCCGGAGAAGTCCGTGCTCAATGGAGCCATGGACGGCCCGGAGCCCGTGGCGGAAGCAGCCCCCACTTCCTGAGTCGGCACGCTGAACGGCGGCCCGCCCGGACATCAGGGGCACGCCTATGCCTACGACGACGGCCGGTCGCGTCCCGCGGGAGGCGACCGGCCGTCGTCGTACTCTTCGGTACCCCGCGTCAGTGCTCGTGGGTGGCCAGGTCGTGGTCCTTGGACTCGCGGGTCAGCACGAGCGCGACGATGGACACCACTGCCATCCCGCCCAGGAACACCGCCACCGGGACGATCGAGGTGCCGCCGCCGGGGCCTGCGTAAAGGGTGGCGAGGATGGTCGGGGTGAAGCCGGCGCCGAGCAGGGTGGCGAGCTGGTAGCCCAGGGAGGCTCCGGTGTAGCGGGAGCCGGTGCCGAACTGCTCGGCGATGAAGGCGGCCAACGGGCCGTAGATCATCCCGTGCAGGCCGAGGGCGACGGTGAAGGCCAGCAGCAGCACGAACCAGTTGGTGGAGGTCAGCATCCCGAACAGCGGGAACAGGAAGCCGGCGAACAGTATCAACCCGGCGATCATGACCGGCCGGCGGCCGAAGCGGTCGGAGAGGTGGCCGAACCAGACCACGAAGAAGATGGAGAAGATCGAGGCCAGGGCGAAGGCGTAGAGCACGGAGGAACGCTCCGAGCCGGCCTCGGTGGAGTACTGCACCGCGAAGGTGGCCAGCAGCACCTGCAGGCCGAACCCGGAGGCGCCGGCGAACATGGTCAGCAGCAGGGCCTTCGGGCGGCGCAGCACCTCGATGATCGGCAGCTTCTTCCGGGTGGTCTCGCCAGCGGCCTTCTGGGCCTCCTCCTGGGCGAGTGCGGCTTCGAAGATCGGGGACTCGCTGATCTTGGCGCGGATGACCATGCCGACGATCAGCAGTGCGAAGGACAGCAGGAACGGGACGCGCCAGCCCCAGGCCAGGAATTCCTCCTGCGGCAGGACGGCGGCGAAGGTCCCCAGGATGAACGTGCCCAGGGCGGCGCCGGTCGGTGCGCCCGCGTTGGTGAAGGAGGCGGCGAAGCCGCGCTTGCCGTTCTCGGAGTGCTCCAGGGCCATCAGGGCGGCCCCGCCCCACTCGCCGCCGACGGCGATGCCCTGGCAGACGCGCAGGAAGATGAGGATGACCGCGCCCCAGCTGCCGATGGTGGCGGCGCCCGGGACCAGGCCGATCAGGGTGGAGGCCACGCCCATGATGAGCATCGAGAGCACGAGCATCTTCTTGCGGCCCAGCCGGTCTCCGAAGTGGCCGAAGACCGCACCGCCGAGGGGACGCGCGAGGTAGCCCGCAGCGAAGGTGCCGTAGGAGGCGATCGCCCCGGCCAACGGGTCCAGGCCGGTGAAGAACACGGTGGGGAAGACCAGGGCGGAGGCCGAGGCGTAGAGCAGGAAGTCGTAGAACTCGATGGTCGAGCCGAGATAGCTCGAGAGGATGACCCGGCGGGACTCGCGGCGCCTGACGGCGGGGTCCAGGTGCGCCAGATCCGGGGCGGGGGCCGAAGCTGCGGCCGGAGAGCCGGCCGAGGCGGTGTCAAGGGACATGGTGTCCTCCAGTCAGGGACGGGGAAGGTCGCTTCCGGTGGGCCACGCGGCTGTGACCTGAAGCACGCTACGTATATGTAACGCTTTTTGTTTGAGAAAGTCAATCATTGAGCACTTCACGGCTTTCAGTCCAGAAAGTGAAGGAGGCACAGCGCGACGACGGCCGCGCACCTGGGGTGCGCGGCCGCCGTCGGGAAGATGGTTGGGAAGGAGGTGGTGAAGGTGGTGAAGGTGGTGGCGGGGGCCGCGGGGGCCGCGGGGACCGCGGGGGTGTCAGAACGCGATCTTGAGCAGGAGTGAGCGCAGCTGCTTGCGCTCCTTGGGGGAGAGGGTGGAGAGGGTGTGGTCCTCGGAGTCCTCGAGGATCTGCAGGGCCTGTACGTGGAGCTGCTGGCCGGCCTCGGTGGCCACGATGATCTTGGAGCGGCGGTCCCGTGGGTCGGTCTCGCGGCGGACGGCGCCGCGCTTCTCGAGGTGGTCCACGAGGGCGACGATCTGGCTCGGGTCCAGGGAGAGGAACTCGCCCAGCTCGCGCTGGGAGGGGTTCAGTCCGCTGGCGGCCAGGGAGAGGACCGAGAACTGGCGGACCTTCAGGTCGAGGCCTTCCAGTTGGCTGTTGGCGTGGCTGATGCCGCGCCCTCGCGCCCTGGCGGTGAGGAAGTGGATCTGGCGAGCCAGATCGGATTCGAGGAAACGTCCGGCGCCCTCGGTGGGGCTGTCAGCGGCGGCGGCCGACTCGGAGTGGTCCTGCTCGGGAGTGGCCTGCTCAGTGGGGGAGGACATGCGTTTCTCGCAACCGTTCGTCACTTAGTTGATTTGTTCAAGTGTAGCCGTCCGGGTTGATTCCGCGGATCGACGTTCTCGGGAGAATCTACATCATTGACTTTATCAACAGTATGGGTTGTCATGGTCTATAGGAGCACCGGCAGGTGCTGTGCCCGTCAGAATCGTCCCCGCTCTGCTCCGCAGGACCAGAGCCACCGCTACGCAAGGAGTTCCCATGTCCCTCAAGGGAAAAATCGCCATCGTCACCGGTTCCGGAGCAGGCCTCGGCCTCGCCTATGCGCAGGAGCTGGCCCGCCAGGGCGCGTCCGTCGTCATCAACGACGTGAGCCAGGAGGCCGCGGATTCGGCCGTGGCGTCCATCACTGAGGCCGGTGGCCAGGCCACTGCCGTGGTGGCCCCGGTCGGCTCCTCCGAGACCGCTGACCTGCTGGTCAAGACCGCGGTCGACGCCTTCGGTGGCCTGGACATCCTCGTCACCAACGCCGGCATCCTGCGGGACAAGTCCCTGCTGAAGATGACGGACGAGGACTTCGACCTGGTCATCAACGTGCACCTCAAGGGCACCTTCACCTGCGTCCGCTCCGCCTTCGCCTACTTCAAGGAGAACGGCGTGGCCGGCCGCATCGTCACCATCGGCTCCCCGACCGGTCAGCGCGGCAACTTCGGCCAGACCAACTACGCCGCCGCCAAGGCCGGGATCGTGGGCATGGTCCGCACCTGGGCGATGGAGATGAAGAAGGCCGGCGTCTCCGTCAACGCCGTCATCCCGGTGGCCGCCACCGCCATGACCAAGACCATCCCGTTCTTCCAGGCCGCCGTGGAGGCCGATGAGCGCGGCGAGGCCATGCCGGAGTTCTTCCGCAAGGACCTCGGCTTCGGGCCTGCCCAGGATGTGGCCGGCCTGATCGCGTTCCTGTCCTCGGAGGAGGCCGCCGGTGTCACCGGCCAGGCCATCGGCGTGGGCGGGGACCGCCTGCAGGTCTGGTCCCACCCGGAGGCCGTGGTCACCGAGTTCCATGACGGCGGCTGGGACTACGCGACCATGCTCGCCGAGGGCAAGGCCCTGCTCGAGGCCAACCTGCAGACCGTGGGCGAGAAGATGCCCGAGCTGCCGGCCGAGCTGCAGCCCGAGAACGCCAAGTGAGCGCGGGCATGAACGCGGCCGGCGAGAACGGCGGCGCCGTGCGCTACACCTGCGCCGTGGACGTTGAGGCCATCACCGCGCTGGACATGCACGTGCACCTGGAGGTGGATGGCCACGGCCACGTGGCCATGCCGGATGACATCATGGAGGCCTCCTCGAAGTACTTCAAGTCCGAGGAGCGGACCCCGTCGATCGACCGGATCGCCGAGATCTACCGGGGCCAGCAGATGGCCGCGGTGGTCTTCACCGTGGACGCCAGCACCCAGATGGGGCGTGCACCCAACTCGATCGACGACCTCGTGGCCGGCTGCGCCCGGAACAACGATGTGTTGATCCCCTTCGGCTCCGTGGATCCCCGCAAGGGCCAGGCGGCACTGGTGGAGGCCCGTCGACAGGTGGACGAGCTGGGCGTGCGCGGCTTCAAGTTCCATCCCTCGGTCCAGGGCTTCGACCCCTCGGACGAACAGTTCCGCCCCCTGTGGGACGAGCTGGAGCGGATCGGGCTGCCGTGCATCTTCCACACCGGCCAGAACGGGATGGGCGCCGGGATGCCCGGCGGCCGTGGCATCAAGTTGAAGTACTCCAACCCGCTGCTGCTGGACGAGGTCGCCGCGGACCACCCGAACCTGCCGATCATCATGGCCCACCCCTCGGTGCCGTGGCAGGACGAGGCCAACTCGATCGCCACCCACAAGGCGAACGTGTACATCGACCTCTCCGGCTGGTCCCCGAAGTACTTCCCGGAGTCCCTGGTCCGCCAGTCCAACAACGTGCTGGCCCGCAAGGTCCTCTTCGGCACGGACTTCCCGCTGATCACGGCGGAGAAGTGGATGAAGGCCTTCGCCGAGCTGCCGCTCAAGGATGAGGTGCGCCCCGGCATCCTCAAGGACAACGCGGTGCGGCTGCTCGGACTGGACAGGGTATGAGCGCGGATCACCCGGCCGTGACCGGGGCGGTGATCCCCTCCGACCTCTTCGGTTTCGCGGAGCGGCTGACCGACGCCGAACGCCGGGTGATCCGGGATCTGCGGGAGGACCTGCAGCAGTCGGTCTACCCCCAACTGAACGAGGCGTGGGACCGGGCCGAACTGCCGGACCAGCTGCTGCAGGCAGTCCGCAGGCTCGAGCTGATGGACCCGCCGGCGCTGCGTGCGGCGGGGGAGCCGGTGCGGGACCTGCTCACCGGCTTCCGCAACTTCGAGCTGGCCCGTTGTGACATCAACGTCGGCACGCTCTACAACGCCCAGGCCGGGTTGTTCCGCACGGTCTGCACCCTCGGCGGCTCCCCGGAGCAGGCGCGGGAGCTGGACGCGAGGATCCAGTCCTACGAGCTGACCGGCGTGTTCGCGCTGACCGAGCCGGACCACGGCTCGGATGTGGCCGGCGGGCTGGCCACCTCGGCCACCCGGGACGAGGCCACCGGGCAGTGGACCATCAACGGTGCCAAGCGCTGGATCGGTGGGGCCTCCGTCTCGGATGTGATGGCCACCTTCGCGCGGGACACCGCTGATGGCCAGGTCAAGTGCTTCCTGGTGCCGCGCGAGGCGGCAGGGGTGTCCATGACGATCATCCCGAACAAGGCCTCGTTGCGGATCATGCAGAACGCGCACCTCGAGTACCGGGACGTCCGGGTACCCGAGGAGGCGCGCCTGCAGGGCATCAACTCGTTCAAGGACGTGGCCCGCTGCCTGCGCACCATGCGCTCCGATGTGTCCTGGATGGCCGCGGGGGCCCAGGCCGGCGCCTACGAGGCCGCGCTGCGGTATGTCAGGCAGCGGGAACAGTTCGGTCGCCCCCTGGCCGGGTTCCAACTGATCCAGGAGAAGCTCGCCCGCATGCTCGGCAACCTCACCGCCTCCCTCGGGATGGTGGTACAGCTGACCGAGCAGCAGGCGGCCGGGGTGTTCAAGGACGAGAACTCGGCCCTGGCCAAGATGCAGACCTCATTGATGCTGCGGGAGACCGTGGCGCTGGCCCGGGAGGTCTGCGGGGGCAACGGCATCACCCTGGACACAGATGTGGCCCGGTTCCATGCCGACGCTGAGGCGATCTACTCCTATGAGGGCACCCACGAGATCAATGCGCTGATCGTGGGCCGGGCCGTCACCGGGGTCGGTGCCTTCGTCTGAGCACCGTCCGCACCGCGCAGGTCAGGACCACCAGGGTCACGACTTGATCACCACAGGGCCATGTCCATTGCACTTTCAAACTATTGTGATGTAGAACATACTAAGAGGAGAACACCATGACTGAAACCACCGCCAAGACCGTTGTCGCCTTCGAGGACGTCAAGGATCTCGCCGGCACCGATCTGGGTCACTCGGAATGGCGCGAGATCACCCAGGAGCAGATCAACACCTTCGCCGATGCCACGGATGACCAGCAGTGGATCCACGTGGACCCCGAGCGCGCCAAGGACGGCCCCTTCGGCACCCCGATCGCCCACGGCTTCCTGACCCTGGCCCTGCTCATCCCGATGTGGTCCGAGCTGTTCGACGTGACCGGTGTGTCGACGAAGGTCAACTACGGTCTGGACAAGGTCCGTTTCACCTCGCCCGTGAAGGTGGGCGCCCGGATCCGCATGAACGTGGTCGTCCGGGAGGTCTCCGAGGTCAAGGGCAACGGTCTGCACCTGGTCACCGACGCCACCATCGAGATCGAGGGCTCGGAGCGCCCGGCCGTGGTGGCCACGTTCCTCTCCCGCTTCTATGCCTGAGGCATCCGCTCTCAGGTTCCCCCCGATGCCCGGCACCCCCGCCGGGTGCGACCCTCAGGAGTAGAAATGAAGAAGAAGCTCACATCCCTCATGGGTGTCGTTGCCGTGGCGGGCCTGGCCCTCACCGGCTGCGGCTCCGGATCGCCTACGGACAACGCCGAAAGCACCGCGCCGGCCGGCGCCTCGGAGTCCGCCGGTGCCTCCGGTGAGCTCACCGAGGTGACGGTCGGCGTCCTGCCGATCGCCCCGTCCGTGGGCGTCTACTACGGCATCGAGAACGGCATCTTCGAGGAGCACGGCCTGGACGTGGAGCTGTCCACCTCGAACGCGGGGGCCGCCATGCTCCCGGCGGTGGCCAATGAGCAGATCACCTTCGGCGTCGGCAACCCGCAGTCCGTGATGAACGCCAACGACCGCGGCCTGGAGATGCAGATCGTGGCCGGGTACTCGAACTCGCTGGCCGAGGGCGATGACATCGCCGGAGTGGTGACCACCAAGGCCGCCGGGATCGACGGCTTCGGGGACCTGGGCGGCATGACCGTCTCGGTGAACGCGCTCCAGACCCAGGGCGACCTGACCATCATGGAGTCCGTGGAGAAGGCGGGTGGTGATCCTTCGGCGGTCAATTTCTCCGAGATGCCGTTCCAGGACATGCCGGCCCAGCTGGAGCGCGGGAACACGGACGCGATCTGGGTCCCGGAGCCGTTCCTGAGCAACGCGCTGGCCGATGAGAAGAACGAGCTCGTCGGCTACTCCTTCCAGGAGGCCGTGCCCGGCATGCCGACCATGGTGACCTTCTCCTCGGCGTCGTTCACCAAGGAGAACCCCGAGGTCACCCAGCAGTTCGTGGACGCCATGACCGAGTCGCTGGCGGCTGCCACCGAGGATGAGGAGGGCGTCCGCGCCGCGCTCGTCGACTTCATCAGCCTGCCGGAGGAGGTGGCCCAGAGCCTCAAGATGGAGGAGCTGTCCGGGGAGATCCGCAAGCAGCAGATCGAGGAGTCCGGCCAGCTCATGGTGAAGTTCGGCTTCATCGACAACGAGCCGGACGTCGAGCGGCTCTACTGGGAGGGCGGCGAGTAGCCCGCCCGGCACCCGGCACCCGGCGCCTTCTCGCTCAGGAGGTTTCGGGTGCCTCGGCGGGGCCGTAGGCCAGGACCCGTTCCAGCAGTCCCATGAGCTGGTCCGCCTCAGCCTCGGACAGCGGGGCGAAGAGGCGGCGGTTCACGTCCAGGGCACGTCCGTGCAGGGCCGTGAGCAGCTCCTGGCCGGATTCCGTCAGGGTGGCCACCCGGCGGCGGCCGTCCCGGGCGTCCCGGTGCACCGCGACGAGTCCACGCGAGGCCATGCGGCCCACGAGTTCGGTCAGGGAGGCCTTGTCCACCGCGAGCTCGGAGGCGATCTCCGTCTGGCTCAACCCGGACTCGGAGCGGGCCAGGCACAGCAGCAGGCCGAACTGGATGCTCGTGTGCTCCGCGGAGACGTGCTCGCTCCACAGGTGGCCGTGGCGGCTGAGGAGCCGGCGGACGGCGAGGCTGCGGAACACCCGGGGTGGAGCCCATCCATCGTAGTGGGGGGAACCGTTCTCGCTCACCGTCGAGCCTCCTGACGTGCCGACTCACGGCTGGAAAACAATATTATTGACATACTCATGGAAAACGCTGGTCCGGCGGTTAGCCGCTGATAAGCTGTGATTCACCTTACAGGCCCAGCCACCCCCGGCTGGACGCCTCTCGCACTTCATGTCCAGGAGCACCATCATGATGAGGAATCTTCGCGTTGCCGCCGTGGGGGCAGCCGCACTGCTGGCCCTGACCGCTTGCGGTTCAGGCTCACCGACCGGGGAGGGCGCCACTGACGCACCCGCCGCCGGATCCGAATCCGCCGCGGCCGGCGGCGAACTGACCCCGATCGAGGTCGGGGTCATCCCGATCGTCGACGTCGCCCCGATCTACCTCGGTGTGGAGCAGGGTATCTTCGAGGACCACGGCCTGGACGTGACCTTGACCCTCGCCCAGGGCGGTGCCGCCATCGTGCCGGCCGTCCAGTCCGGTCAGATGGAGTTCGGCTTCTCCAACGTCACCTCCCTGATCATCGGGCGCGACGCCGGCCTGCCGCTGAAGATCGTGGCCACCGGACCGCAGACCACGGGTGAGGCCGAGGACGACTTCGCCCACGTGATGGTCTCGGAGGACTCCGACGTCACGTCGTTGGCCGATCTCGAGGGCAAGCGGATCGCCGTCAACACCTTGAACAACATCAACGACTCCGTGATCTCCGAGGGCATGAAGCAGGAGGGCGGCGATCCTGAGTCCATCGAGTACGTGGAGATGGCCTTCCCGGACATGGTGGCCCAGCTGGAGGCCGGCAACGTGGACGCCATCGGCGCCGTGGAGCCGTTCGTGACGCTCTCCGAGGCGGGCGGGGCGAAGCGCGTGTACGCCCAGTACGCCGAGCCGGTGCCGGACCTGTCCATCGCCGCCTACTTCACCACGGATCAGATGATCGAGCAGGATCCGGAGCTCGTGGAGGCGTTCACCGCCGCCATGAAGGAGTCCCAGCAGTACGCCACGGACCACCCGGAGGAAGCCAAGGCCGTGCTGCCGGAATACACCTCCCTGGAGGCGGACGTGATCGAGGAGCTGACCATGCCGCGCTTCCCGCAGGACCATGACGTCGCCTCCCTGGAGCGGATCGCCGAGCTCTCCCTCGAGACCGGGCTGATCGATGAGATCCCGCTGACCGAGGACCTGATCGTCCAGTAGCAACGCATCGCACCCGGCGAGCAGCCCAGCGTGGCCAGGTTCCTCCAGGGGAGTCTGGCCACGCTGTGCTGTTCGCCCCCCATCATCCGTACCCCCTTCTTGAGAGAGCTCCCACCATGCCCAGAACACTGCGCACCCTCGCCGTCACCGCGGCCGCCCTGTTTGCCCTGACCGCCTGCGGGTCGGGATCCACCTCCGGGGGTGGAGGGTCCTCGGCTGAGGCCGCTGACGCCACCACCTCGGGTGAGCTCACGCCCATCGAGGTGGGGGTCATCCCCATCGTGGACGTGGCCTCCATCTACCTCGGCGTCCAGGAGGGCATCTTCGAGGACCACGGCCTGGACGTCACGCTCACCCTGGCCCAGGGTGGGGCCGCGATCGTGCCGGCCGTCCAGTCCGGCCAGATGGACTTCGGCTTCTCCAACGTCGCCTCCATCATCATCGGCCGTGATGCCGGGCTGCCCCTGAAGATCGTGGCCACCGGCCCACAGTCCACCGGTGACGGTCAGGACGACGCGGCCGCCGTCATGGTCCCGGGGGATTCCGAGATCCAGTCCATGGCGGATCTCGAGGGCCGGCGGGTGGCCGTGAACACGCTCAACAACATCAACCACGCCACGGCGTACGAGGGGGTGAAGCAGGCCGGCGGCACCGTGGAGGGCGTCGACTTCGTGGAGGTCGGATTCCCGGACATGGTCGGCCAGCTTCAAGCCGGCAACGTGGACGCCATCACCGCCGTGGAGCCCTTCGTGACGATGGCGGAACAGGGCGGGGCGCGGAACATCTATGGCTTCTTCGCCGAGCCCGTCCAGGACCTCTCGGTCTCCGGCTACTTCACCACGGATCAGCTGATCGAGCAGGACCCGGAGCTCGTGGAGGCCTTCACCGCCGCCATGAAGGAGTCCCAGCAGTACGCCACGGACCACCCCGAGGACGCGAAGGCCATCCTGTCCAGCTACACCTCCATCGACGCGGAGACCGTGGATGAGCTGACCATGCCGGCCTTTCCGCAGCTGCACAACGTCGCCTCCCTCGAGCGGATGGCCGAGATCCTGAGGGAGATGGACCTGATCGAGGAGATCCCGGCCACCAGCGACCTGCTGGTGGACGGCGCCGGCCAGTAGTCCTTTCCGTCCCGATCCATGCATGCCTTCGGCAATCATTGAATTAGTCAACGGAATGGCCCACAATGGAGTCAGGTGTGGTCCGCCACACAACCACACAGCCACACAGCCGCACAGCCACGCAGTCGAACTGCATCAGCCGCCACGAGGAGTAGGAACGCATGATCAACCGTGGAATCGGAGACTGGATCCATCGCCGCCGCATCAAGTCCGCCGGGAACGTCGCCGTCATCAGCGCCGCCGGTGAGCTGACGTACGACGACTGGGCCGTCCGCATCGATCGGCTGGCAGACGCCCTGGCGCAGCGCGGGGTGCAGCAGGGCGACCGGGTGGCCTACCTGGGGGAGAACTACCCCTCGTTCCTCGAGACACTCTTCGCCGTCGGCTCCCTCGGGGCCGTCTTCGTGCCCCTCAACACCCGCCTGGCACCGCCGGAGATCACCTTCGCCCTGACGGACTCTGGGTCCACCGTGTTGATTGCCTCGGCCACCATGGAACCGCTGGCTCTCTCGGGAAGTCGCGGGACCGACGTCGGGCTCCTCGCCCTGGTCCAGGACGGCACACCCGTGCCGGCCGAGCGGCAGGAGGGCGATCTCGAGTCGGTCGACTACGAGCAGTTGCTGGCTAGCGGAGAGCTCGTGCACCCGGACACCGCGGTCAGCCTCGATGATCTGGCGATCATCCTCTACACCTCCGGCACCACGGGCAAGCCCAAGGGGGCCATGCTCACCCACGGCAACCTGACGTGGAACGCCTTCAACGTCATCACGGACATGGACATCATGTCCGACGGGGTGTCCCTGATGATCGCGCCGATGTTCCACGTGGCCTCCCTGGGCATGGGCGCGCTGCCGACCCTGCTCAAGGGCGGCACCCTGGTCCTGGAGCCGCGCTTCGAGCCCGGCCGTGTGCTGGAACTGGTGGAGAAGCACCGGGCCACCTTCCTCTCCGGCGTGCCGACCACGTTCCAGCTGCTGGCCGAACACCCGGACTGGGAGTCGGCGGACATCTCCTCGCTGCGCCAGCTCACCTGCGGCGGCTCCGCCGTGCCATTGCGCGTGCTGGAGGCCTATGAGAAGAAGGGCCTGTCCTTCACCAACGGCTACGGCATGACCGAGACGTCCCCGGGCGCCACCACCCTGCCGGCACGCTACTCCCGGTCCAAGCAGGGCTCCTCCGGGCTGCAGCAGTTCCACACCTTCGTGCGGATCGTGGACCCACTCGGCGTGGTCTGCGCCCCCGGGGACGTCGGGGAGATCCAGGTCCAGGGCCCCAACGTCATCAAGGCCTACTGGAACCGTGAGGACGCCACCCGGGACTCCTTCGTGGAGGCCGAGGACGGCACCTGGCTGAAGACCGGTGACATGGGCTACCGGGACGAGGAGGGCTTCGTGTTCATCTCCGACCGCCTCAAGGACATGATCATCTCGGGCGGCGAGAACGTCTACCCCGCCCAGGTGGAGCAGGAGATCTCCCAGCTCGATGCGGTGGCGGCAGTGGCCGTGATCGGCGTGCCGAGCGAGAAGTGGGGCGAGGTGCCCAAGGCCGTGATCGTGGTCCGCGAAGGGCACGAGCTGACCGAGACGGAGGTCCTGGAACACCTCCAGGGCAAGCTGGCGCGCTACAAGATCCCCAAGTCCGTGGTGTTCACCGAGGAGATGCCGCGCACGGCCTCCGGCAAGATCCGCAAGCCGGACCTGCGTAAGCAGTTCGGCTGACCGGAGGAAAGACCACCACAGCACGACGGCGGCCGCGCACCCGGGGTGCGCGGCCGTCGTCGTTCATCTCGGTGTCAGTCCAGGATCATCTGATCCAGGTCCGGCTCCGAGTCCAGGAATCCGAACTTGTGGGCGGTGGCGCTGAGTTCCTCCAGCACGGCCCGGTCCAGGTCCGCGGAGAGGTACTCGAGGTTCAGGGCATCCACCACCTCGGCGTCCATGCCGGTGTAGTCCACAATCGCGGCGCGGAAGGCGTCCTCGTCAGCCATGGCCAGGTCGGTGGACTCGGCGATGGCGTCGCGGAAGGCCTCCACCACCTCCGGGTTCGCCTCGGCGTAGTCGCCGTTCGTGAAGGTCACCATGGAGTACAGGTTGTCGATGGCCCGCAGTGAGTCGCCGATGAACCGGATATCGTCCTGGGACCGGGCCTGGTTGAGGAACGGCTCGGGGAACCACGCGGCGTCGATGTTCCCCTGTTCCAGTTGGGCCAGCTGGTCCGGGAACCCGATCTCGGTGAACTCCACCGCCTGCGGATCGCCGCCATCGGCCTCCACGGATTGCATGATCGTCAGGTGGCCCTGGGTGTTGAGGGTGTTGACGGCCACACGCTGGCCCTCCAGGTCCTTCCAGGAGGAGATGCCGGAATCCTTCAGCGTGACCACGCCGCTGGGAGCCTGGTCCTCGGGGTCGTCCACGTTCTCGTAGCTCGTCGAATAGCCTGCCAGGATCCTGATGTCCAGGCCCTGACTGTTGGCCAACAGGATGGACTGCGGGTTGCCGACGGCGAACTCGATGTTGCCGCTGGAGACCGCCGGCAGCAGGGCGGCGCCGCCCTGGCCCTGCTGGATGGTCACCTCGAGGCCGTGCTTCTCGAAGATCCCCTCCTCGATGCCCAGTGGGACGGCGGAGGAGGTGGCAATGGGCAGCAGGCCCACGGAGACGGGCGTGAGTTCTCCCGAGGCGGCGGCCGGCTCGGCCTCGGGGGCGGAGGACTCCGATCCACTCGGGCTTCCGGCCGAACAGCCGGTCAGGAACAGGCTGACGGCGGCGACGGCGGACAGGGTGGTGAGGGTGGCGCGGGTGGCGCGGGTGGACGGGCGGGGCCGGGTCATGGCGGACTCCTGGACGGTGGATGGGCGGGGATGACAGGCCACGACCACCGTGGATGGTGTGACCTGAACCACGGTGACATGCCCGGGCGCACCTCCGGCCGGTCATCCCTTTCAAAGGGACCCGGGTCGGCACCGTCCCGGCATCGTGCCTAGGCTGGAGGCACCGGCTCCGTACGCCCCCTCACGGGATCCCGTGGGCTCGGACGCGGACCACTTCGGGAGGAGTACCGCCATGCCACAAACCGCATCGCAGACCGCATCACGGCCCGAGGCCACTGAGACCACCGAGTCCTTGGCCCAGGCCATCGATCGCGTGGGCAGCCCTGTCGAGTTCCTGCGCAACCAGAACTGGCCGTCCATCACCTTTCCCATCACCCCCGAGTTCACGAACTGGCGGGACGAGCAGCGCGCGTGGCGCACCACGGTGGGGTTGATGGACCAGTCGCACCACATGACCCAGCTGTTCCTCGGCGGTGCCGACCTCATCCCGCTGCTCGAGTCCCTCTCCCCGAACACCTTCGCCACGTTCCGCCCGGGGGTGGCCAAACAGCTGATCACCGTGAACCAGGACGGCTACCTGATCGGTGACGGCATCCTGTTCTACAACGCGGAGGGGCCGGAGGGCCTGGTGCTGGTGGGCCACCACATCCAGATCGACTGGATCCGATTCAACGTGGAGAAGGCCCAGGCGGCCGGGAAGGACGTCCACCAGCGGCTCGACCCGAACTCGACCATGCGCTCGGGTCCGCCCACCTTCTACCGGTACGAGTTGCAGGGGCCGGAGGCCGACCGGGTCATGGAGAAGGTCTTCGGCGGTCCGGTGCCGGACGTGAAGTTCTTCCACATCGCCGACGTGAGGATCGCCGGTAAGGACGTCAAGGCCTTGCGCCACGGCATGGCGGGCCAGCCCGGCTTCGAGTTCTACGGCCCGTGGGTGGACCATGAGGCCGTTCACGGCGCTCTGCTGGAAGCGGGGGCGGAGCACGGGATCCGGCAGGTCGGGGCCAAGGCCTATTCCAGTTCGCCGCTGGAATCGGGCTGGGTCCCCACGCCGCTGCCGGCCATCTTCGGCGAGGACTTCGCCGAGTACCGTGCCTGGTTGCCGGCGGCTCGCGCGGGATCGATCGGTGGCTCCCTGTACTCGGAGAACATCGAGGACTACTACGTCACGCCCTACGACCTCGGACTCGGTCGCTCGGTGAGGTTCAACCATGACTTCCACGGGCGAGCGGCCCTGGAGCGGCATGCCGAGAACCAGTCCCGGCGCAAGGTGACCCTGATCTGGGACGCGGAGGACGTGGCGGCGATCGTGCGCTCCCAGGTGGAGGAGGGCGTCCCGGCCAAGTACCTGGACTTCCCGAAGGCCCGCTACGGCTTCTACCAGATGGACGAGGTCCTCCGGGACGGCCGACGGGTGGGTATCTCCACGGATGCCGGCTATGTGGCCTTCCCGCAGATGTACCTGTCCCTGGCCACCGTGGATGCGGCCCTGCAGGACGGAGATCTGGTCGAGGTGGTGTGGGGTGAGGACCCCGTCTCCGCCAAGCCCCAGGTGGACCAGGACCACCGGCAGGTGAGGATCCGTGCCACGGTGGCACCGGCGCCCTATCAGGAGTACGCGCGGACCACGTACCGCGCGAATACGTCCGAGACCTAGACGACTAGCTAGACGACGAGGAGGAGGCGGTGGCCTGGTCCGCGCTCTCTGGGGTGTCTGCGGCGTCTGCTGCATCCAAGGCATCCAGCTCGTCGAGGAGTACCAGTCCCCGGTCAGCCCACGAGATCTCCGCGTCGGCCCGGGCCACCAGGCCCTCGTAGGTGAACTTCTTGAACGCCGTCGAGCGGCGGTGTTCCGATGCGGGGACGGACTGCAGGCGCCGGTTCAGGGTCTCCGAGGTGCCTGCCTCGACCTCGTCGATCTGGTGCTGCCACTGGCCGCGGATCTGGCGGATGTGCTCCCGGTAGGCCATCAACTGCGCGCGGGCGCGGTCCGGGGTGGCGTACTCGAAGTACGCGGCCCGTAGGTGCATGGGGTCCCGGTCCCGGGTCCACTGCAGGTCAGAATCCATCCAGTCGCCGAAGGCCGTTCGGCCCTGCTCGGTGATGGTGTACTCGATCTTCCGTCCCTTGCGGCCCCACGCGACCTCTTCGGATTCGAGCAGACCGTCCTGCAGCATCCGTCGCAGTTCCGGGTAGATCTGGGAGTCCGGCGCATGCCAGACGTTGCCCACGGAGGAACCGAAGCGCTTGGCCAGGTCGTATCCGGTCATGGGCTCCACAGTGAGTAGAGCCAGCAGCGCGTTACGCAGGGACATTCGGTCCATCCTTCCTGCCGGACGCCTCGGGCACACGGTGCGGCACCGGCCGATTCGGCGATTCGCACCACTGTAGCGTCACAGAGTCCAAACCCTATGCCCATAGGGATCTGAACGGGCAGAAAGTGACCCCGCCACGTCACACCGGTGGGGGCCAGGTCACTTTGCGCCTGGTGGGGTCAGGCGGCCGGGAGGGCGGCGTTGAGCACCGGGGCCAGCCGCCGCACGCCCTCACGCAGCGTCTCGGGGTCCACGAAGGAGAAGGCGAGCCGGAAGTGCGGGTGTGGTCCGTCTCCCGGGGTGAAGGCGCCGCCGGGGACGAACACCACGCCGGCCTCCGCCGCGGTGTGCATCAGCGGCAGGGTGTCCAACTCGTCGGGCATGCGCGCCCAGACGAAGAAGCCGCCGGCGGGCCGTGTCCAGCGCACGCGTGGGTCCAGGGTCTGTTCCATCTCGTCCACGAGGGCGTCGCAGCGGCGGGCGTACTCGTCGGTGCAGCGGGCCACATGCCCCTGCCAGTCGAAGCGGGTGAGGAACGCCGTGGAGAGCATCTGGCTGAGCACGGATGGACACACGAAGGCCGACTCCGCCGAGAGGTAGAACTCCCGCAGCAGCGCCGGCGGCACGAGCGCCCAGCCGATGCGCACCCCGGGGGAGAAGATCTTGGAGACGGTGCCGAGGTAGATCACCTGGTCCCGGTGGGCTGCGGCGATCGGGGCCACGGGCGGATCGGAGAAGCCGAGCTGGCCGTAGGCGTTGTCCTCCACGATCAGCACCCGCTCCTCGTGGCAGACCGCCGCGACCTCATCCCGCCGCTCGGCGGGCATCAGGGCGCCGGAGGGGTTGGCGTAGGACGGGATCGTGTACAGGAACGCCACCCGCCGCCCCTCCGCCCGCAGTCGTTGCAGGGTGTTGCGCAGCAGCGCGGGGATCAACCCCTCGTCATCCGTGGGGGTGGTCACGGCCTCCAGCTCCCATGTGTTGAAGGTGTTCAGGGCACCCACGAACGTGGGATCCTCCACCACCACCACGTCCCCGGGGTTGCCGAGCATGCGGGCCGCGGTGTCGATGGCAGCCTGCGAGCCCGGCGTGATGACCACTTGCTCCGGATCCGCGCCGCTGATCCCGTCCGCGACCATCACCGAGCAGACGGCGTCCCGCAGCTCCGGGGTCCCCTGGCCGGCGCCGTACTGCAGGCTGAGGTGTCCCTGCCGCGCCACGAGTTCATCCGCGATCCCGCCGAGGCGGTCCAGGGGCAGGTCGTCCAGCCAGGGGTTGCCTCCGGCCAGGGAGACGATCCCCGGGGCCATGGCCAGGTCGAAGACGTCACGGACAGCGGACTGCTTCACGCTGCGCGCGCGGTGTGAAAGAAACGCTGAAGGATCGCCCATGGGCCGATGCTAGCAACGCGGCGTGCGGGTCAGGAAGGGCCGACGGGGCCGAGGATCAGGGCTGGCCGCCTGGCCGTCGGCCGCTTCGCACCCTCACCGCCTCGTTGCCGGCCGCCCCGCTGCCTCAGCCGTCGTTGAGCTGGTCCGGGTCCCCGATCTCATCCAGGGGCATCTCAGAGGAGGTGTCCCCGGTGCCCTCGGTGTCCCCGGTGCCTTCGGTGCCGGGGGTGTCTGCCGGTGGGGTGACGATCTGCTCCCCGAGCTCCAGCTCGTCCAGCCCCAGGATCTCCTCGATCCGCAAGCCGTCCACGAGGATCTCCGCCTTCGGCACACCGGCTGCGTCCGCGGCGGTCCGGTTGAGCTGCGCGCGGATCCGGAAGGACTCACACTGGCTGCGCGTCACGACCTCCCCGGTCAGCTCGACCACCACGGTGTCCGCCTCGATCCGGTGCGATGTGTAGCTCAGCCCGCCCTCGGAGGGATCCAAGGAGTTGGTCAGGGCCGGATCGCCGTGGCTGTACTGCTCGTCCTCCAGCAGGAAGCCGACCGCAGTGCCCACCAGATCCTCTGACTTCACCGGGGTGGTCTCGGCCCGCACCAGCAGGTCCTGGCAGGCGATGTCCCGGCCCGTGGTGTCCGGAGGGAACGCGCCGTTCAGGGCCACGAAATACAGCGGCGCGGCCGTATACCCCGAGGCGTCCGCCGCCGGCAGGGCGCGGCCGTCCTCATCGGTGGGTGTCTCGCCGGGGGCGGGGAAGATGGAGCAGCCGGCCAGGACGACGGCGGCCAGGGCGCCGACCAGCCCGGCGGCGACCCGGCGCGGGGCCGGGCGACCGGACGGACGTTCCGAGCGGGGGCGCGGGGGCATGGGGCTCCTGGAGGGCACGTCGACGGCGGGAATCCTGACCATCCTACGTCGGTGTGCCGGGCGTCCCGTCGCGCTCCAGCACGTTTTCCTGAGCCCGTTCCCGTTCCCGTTCCCGTTCCCGCTCACCCTCCCGCGCTTGCTCGCGACGGCGCACCCACGCCGTGACGTCGTCGGGATGGATGCGCCGGTGCGTACCGCGGTAGGTCACGGGGATCTCGCCCCGATCCGCCAGCTGGCGCAGATAGGTGTTGGAGACCCCCGCCAATCGGGCCGCCTGTGAGGTGTTCAGCCAGCGGTCCTGCTCGGACACCGTGACCGTGGCCCCCGAGGCGAGACGGTCAAGTAACCCGAGTACCGCCTCCGTGGCCGCCGGGCCGAGCCGCACGGTGGTGCCGTCCAGCACCACGGTCGCGTCCGTCGTCGTGCCCTGGTCCTGTCCCTGGCCGCCCTCCGCGGGACGGGGGAGCCCCGGGAGGCGGGCGAGGATGTCCCGCTCGGTCTGGTCCAGCGGGCCGAGGGTCAGGCTGCGGGTGAGGACGGGGATCTCATCGGCCATGGCCTCAGGCTACCTGCCTGCCTGCGGGGCGTCCTGGGCGCGGGTAGGCTGGGAACCATGCCCCTGCGTAACAGTCGTGCCGCCTCACTGCCCGCCAAATTGAGCCGATCCTGGCTCCTGGTGAATGCGGCGAAGCCGGAGGATTTCGCCCCGGGGCTGGCCTCCGAGGCGGACTCGGTGCTCTTCGACATGGAGGCCGCCGTCCCGGCCGATCAGAAGGACGCCGCGCGCGCCAACGTGGTGGAGGCACTCAACGGCGGCATGTCCGCCTGGGTCAGGATCAACGGCATCGACACCGATGACTGGCAGCAGGACCTCGAGGCGCTCTCCCAGACCCAGGGGTTGCGCGGCGTGATGCTGGCCTTGGCCGAGCAGCCCGAGCAGGTCACGCTGACCGCCATGAGGCTGCGCGCCGGCACCCCCGTGATCGCCCTGATCGAGACCGCGGTGGGGCTGGACAACGCCACCGCGGTGGCCAAAGCCCCGGGCACCTTCCGCCTGGCCTTCGGCACCAACGACTTCCGCAAGGACACCGGCATCTCGGATGACCCGATGGCCATGGCCTATGCGCGCTCGCGGCTCGTGATCGCCTCCCGCGTGGGCAAACTCCCCGGCGCGATCGACGGCCCTCCCGGGGTCACCGACGAGACCCCGGCCGTGGTCGAGTCCTCCCGCGTCACCCAGTCAATGGGCATGACCGGACGGCTGTGCCTGAACCGCGGGCAGGCGGAGTCCATCAACCTGGCCCTGTCACCGTCCGAGGACGAGCTCTCCTGGGCCGTGGACATGCTGGAGGCCCACCAGTCCGGGGCCTCCGTGGGGGACGGCTCCTACCTGCCCCGCCTGGCCCGCGCCCAGAAGATCGCCGACCTGGCCGACTCCTACGGCCTCTGGAACGCCTGACGTACCGGTAGTTCGCCGGTACGGGGTAAATTCGAACCCACCTGCACCCACGTGATCTCCTTCACTCCGGGCAGCGACACCACGAAGGACCCAGATACACATGACACATTCCCCCGAGACCTCCTCGGCCTCGTACACCTCCGACGCCGACGCCAACGCCGCCACCCCCGGGTCCATCGAAGACTCCGGCCAAGGCTCCCCCCGCACCGGCACCGCCCGGGTGAAGCGCGGCCTGGCGGGCATGCTCAAGGGCGGCGTGATCATGGATGTGGTCACCGCTGATCAGGCGAAGATCGCCGAGGACGCCGGTGCCGTGGCCGTGATGGCCCTGGAACGCGTCCCCGCGGACATCCGCGCCCAGGGCGGCGTGGCCCGCATGTCCGATCCGGACCTGATCGACGGCATCATCGAGGCCGTGTCCATCCCCGTCATGGCCAAGGCCCGGATCGGTCACTTCGTGGAGGCCCAGGTCCTCGAGGCCTTGAAGGTGGACTACATCGACGAGTCCGAGGTGCTCTCCCCGGCCGACTACGTCAACCACATCGACAAGTGGGACTTCACCGTCCCCTTCGTCTGCGGGGCCACCAACCTCGGTGAGGCCCTGCGCCGGATCACCGAGGGCGCGGCCATGATCCGCTCCAAAGGCGAGGCCGGCACCGGGGACGTCTCCGAGGCCGTCAAGCACATCCGCACCATCCGCGGTGAGATCGCCAAGCTCTCCGCCCTGTCCAAGGACGAGCTGTACGTGGCCGCCAAGGAGCTGCAGGCCCCCTACGAGCTGGTCGCCGAGGTGGCCCGCGAGGGCAGGCTGCCGGTGGTGCTCTTCACCGCCGGCGGTGTGGCCACCCCCGCGGACGCGGCCCTGATGATGCAGCTCGGCGCCGATGGCGTCTTCGTGGGCTCCGGCATCTTCAAGTCCGGCAACCCGGCGGCGCGTGCCGCCGCGATCGTGCGGGCCACGGCCCAGTACAACGACGCCGGCGCTCTCGCTTCAGCCTCCCGCGGCCTGGGTGAGGCGATGGTCGGCATCAACGTGGGTGACCTGCCCGCGCCGCACCGCCTCTCCGAACGCGGCTGGTGACCTCCCGCCCCGCCGGTCCGCTGGTCGGGGTGTTCGCCCTCCAGGGGGACGTGGCCGAGCACGAGCTGGTGCTCACCGCCTTGGGGGCGCGGGTGCGGATGGTGCGGTCTGCCGCCGATCTGGCGGGGCTTGACGGGCTGGTCCTCCCCGGCGGGGAGTCCTCCGTCATGGACAAACTCTCCCGGTTGCTCGGGGTGGCCCCGGCCATCCGGCAGGCGATCGCCGCCGGGCTGCCGGTCTACGGCACCTGTGCCGGGATGATCATGCTGGCCGATCAGATCGCCAACCCCATCGGCGGCCAGCACGGCTTCGGCGGGCTGGACATCACCGTGCAGCGCAACGCCTTCGGCGCGCAGGTGGACTCCTTCGAGACATGGCTCGAGGTGCCGGAGGTGAGCGGCGAGCCGGTGCACGCCGTCTTCATCCGTGCCCCCGCCGTACTCCGCGCGGGAGGTGACGTACACGTGTTGGCGAGCGTGCCGGCGTCGTGCTTGGAGAGCCCTGACTTGGAGAGCCCCGAGCTCCGTGCGGCCCTGACGGGACCGGATGCTGGACCGGAGGCGGCGTTGGACGTGGGGCCGGACGTGGGACCGGAGGCGGCGCCGGACGGCGGCGGGCTCCCCGTGGCCGTGCGGCAGGGCCACCTGCTGGCCACGAGCTTCCATCCGGAGGTGACGGGGGACTGGTCCTTCCACCGTTACTTCCTGGAGAGCCTCATCCACTGACCCCCACCATCGAAGTCCCACGAAGTGGTGCTGCACCCGGGTTCCAGCACCACTTCGTGGGACCTCGATGTTCGGAGGGGTCAGCCCTTCTGGCTCATGAACTCCTCGATCGGCTCGCCGTCCACGAGGATCTCCGCGGTGTAGGTGCCGGCGTTGGCGATGGCCGTGTTCTGCAGCTGCGCGATGATCTGCGGGTCGGCGCAGGTGCCGCCGGACATCGGCTGGCCATTCAGGTCCACCGTGACCGTGTCACCCTCGATGGTGACGTCCTGGACGGTGAGCTCGGACTGGTAGAGCGCATTCATCAGCCCGTCGCTGCCCACGTCGAAGTTCCGCTCCGCGAACAGGGCCTGGAGCCCGGCCTCCACGAGGGCCGGATCGCCCACGGAGCCGGCGCCGGAGACGGGGACCGAGTCCTCGATCAGCACCTCGCCGCAACCGGGGAACTCGATGCCGCCGGCCTGGCCGGCGGGGCCCACCCAGTACACGGTGGCCTCGGTGGCAGCCGCGGCCGGTTCGGAGCCGGACTCAGAGGCTGAGGGGCTCGCGCTGGTCGAGGGCGAGGTGCTCGCGGACTGGCTCGGTGCGGAGGCGGAGGGAGACACGGACTCGGAGGCCGACGGCGAGGCGGGCGCGCTCTCGGAGGCGGACGAGCTCGGAGGGGTCGGAGACGTCGAGGGGCTCTCGGTGGCGTCTCCGCCGCCCAACCCGCAGCCGGACAGACCGAGGACCAAGACGGCAGTCAGGGCTCCGGTGGTGAGGAGGGGGCGCGGTGCGATGCGGGGGCGGCTCATACCCTTGAGTTTAGACGAGACTGGCACCGGGGCGACGCCCCACCGGGACCTGGAGGCGCCTCACCGGGATCTAGACTGGTCACATGATGGACTGGATCGCCTCACTCCCGCTGGGCTGGGCCATCCTGTTCTTCTGGGGCCTCGGCACCGCCCGGGCCACCGTCACCTACTCGTTGGGCCGCGGGATCGCCGCCGGCGCCGAGCACACCGTCCTGCGCCGCTACATGTCCGGCCCGGTCTACCTGCGCGCCATGCAGTTCATCGATCGGTGGGGGCCTTGGGCCATCCCGTTCTGCTTCCTGACGGTCGGCATCCAGACGGCGGTCATCGGCACGGCCGGGATGACCCGCATGCGGTGGCGCCGTTTCATCCCGGTCATGCTGCTGGGCACCCTGATCTGGGGGATCATCTACGGCACGGTCGGCATGGCCGTGGTCTGGGCGGTCATCACCACGGCCCTGGCCAGTCCCGTGGCGCTGATCGCGCTGGTCCTGGCGCTGGCCGGCGTCGTCATCCTCATCCTGTGGCGCACCGGTGGGCTGGCCCGGCTGAGGGCCTCGCGGGCGCAGCGCCGAGCCGCCCACACTGCATCACGAGCGCAGCACACGTCGAAACACGCCGGTGGGATCGACGGCTACCGCGGCCGTGATGGTGGGGGTCAGGAAGACACCACCTCCGACGCCGGCCGGTAGTCCAGCTGCGGGTCCAGCCCCAGCGGTCCGGCCACAGCGTCGGTGACCCCCTGATGGGTGAGCACGCCGTCGTGCGCGTTGAGCCCGGAGAGCAGGCCCTCGTCCTGTGCCATGGCCTCACGCCAGCCGCGGTCCGCGATCTTCAGCACGAACGGCAGGGTGGCGTTCGTCAGGGCCGCCGTGGATGTCTGTGGGACCGCCCCGGGGATGTTCGCCACGCAGTAGTAGATCTGCTCACCCACCCGGTACGTCGGGTCCTGGTGGGTGGTGGGGCGTGAGTTCTCGAAGCAGCCGCCCTGGTCGATCGCGATGTCCACGAGCACGGAACCCGGGTGCATGGCCGCCACCATGTCCGCGGTGACGAGCTTGGGGGCCGCGGCACCGGGGATCAGCACCGAGCCGATCACCAGGTCGGCCGCCTCCACCGTCTCGGCGATGTTCAGCTTCGAGGAGGCCAGCGTGCGCAGCCGGCCCTGGTGCACGGTGTCCAGCTGGGTCAGCCGCTCGAGGTTGATGTCCACCACCGTCACCTCGGCGCCCATGCCGGCGGCCATCACGGCGGCGGCCTCCCCGGCGACTCCGGCTCCGATCACCGCAACCCGGGCGCGGCGGGTCCCGGGGACCCCGCCCATCAGGATGCCGGAACCGCCCTGGGCCTCGGTCAGGTGATAGGCGCCCAGCACCGGGGCCAGACGGCCCGCGACCTGGCTCATCGGGGCCAGCAACGGCAGGGTGCGTCCGCGGGTGACGGTCTCGTAGGCGATGGCCGTGGTGCCTGAGTCAAGGACCGCGTGGGTGAGTTGCGGGTCCGCGGCCAGGTGCAGGTAGGCGAACAGGACCTGCCCGCGGCGCATCAGCGGCCGTTCAGTGCCGGTGGGTTCCTTCACCTTGAGGATCAGCTCGGCCTCGCCCCAGACCTCCTCGGCCGTGGGCACCATCCGGGCCCCGGCCCGGCGGTAGTCCTCGTCCGGCAGGCCGGAACCGACGCCGGCGCCCTCCTGGACGAGGACCTCGTGCCGGTGGTGGACGAGTTCGGCGACCCCGGCGGGGGTGATACCGACGCGGAACTCGTTGTTCTTGATCTCTGTGGGGACGCCAATCAGCATGTCTCGACGCTAGCCGCTCCGCGGCGTTTCGGGGAATGTCGGGGGAATATCGGGGGAGCGCCAGGGGACAGACTTCGAAGGGGGCCGCCTCACCGGAGGCATACTGGGCAGGTGGACTACCAGATCATCACCACCGTCATCGCCGGCCTGCTCCTGGCGGTGGCCGTGCTCGGCACCATCATCCCCATCCTGCCCGGCTCCATCCTCACCGTCATCACGCTGATCGCCTGGGCCTGGATCCTCGGCTCTCCCGCTGCCTGGACGGCGGCGATCATCGGGGCCGGCCTGGCGATCGCGGGGATGAGCGCCTCGGCGGTGCTGACCGGCCGGACCATGCGGCGGGAGAAGATCCCGAACGGGCCCGTCATCGTGGGCGTGGTGTGTGCGATCGTCGGGATGTTCGTCATCCCGGTCATCGGCCTGTTCGTGGGCTTCGCCGCGGGGCTGCTCGGTGCCGAGTACGTGCGGCGCCGAGACCTCAAGGCGGCCGCGCGGTCGTCCTGGGAGGCGTTGAAGTCCATGGGGCTGGGGATCCTGGTCGAGTTCGGCTGCGCCGCGCTGGCCGCCTCCTCCTTCGCCATCGGCACCCTGGTGCACTTCCTCAACCGTTGACCGGTCCCGCCTTCAGAACGCAGGACGGCAGGACAGACGGAACCAACGACGGCGGCGCGTCACCTTGGGAAGGTCCCCCCCCGCCGTCGTTGCTCTCACTTTCCGGGCAGAGATCACTGGTGATCTCTGCCCGCAAAGCGTGGGGGTGGGCCGGTCAGATGATCGGCAGGCCCGCCCTCTTGGATTCCCGCACGTCACGGAAGAATCCGCGAGCGATGAAGAACAGGACGGCGGCCACGATCACGGGCCACATCAGCACGTAGATGGTCAATGCGATGGTCATGATGCTTCCTTTCTGGTCGGTGGTGCTCTGAAGCGGTCTCGGTCAGGCGCGGTCGGCCTTGGCCGCGATGACCACCTGTTCGGCGGTCATCGGGGTCTCCGTGTCGAAGTCGCCGGTGATGTCCTTGATCCGATCGAAGTCGTAGTCCATCTTCGAGCGGAAGGACATCAGGTAGGTGACCAGGAAGGAGACCGCGTAGGCGACCAGCGAGGCGGAGAGCACGGTGTACTCCCGCAGCCCGCCGGTGACGATGCCGCCGATGGTGAACGGTGCGGCGGCCAGCACCGCGATCGAGCCGATCCAGAGGGCCGGCTTCAGGCCGAAGAACCCGAAGGACATGATCCCGAGCACCACGCCGATACCGATGGTGGCCAGCACCTCGACGCTCAGGCCGAGGAAGCCGGTGAACGCGAACCATTCGAAGCGCACGGGCAGGAACGTCACGAGGGCGGCGAGCACGCCGAACGAGAAGGCCGCGTTGGTGACCTTGGGCCAGTAGAACGAGGCGATGACCGGGAACACCAGACAGCCCCAGAGGGCGCCGACGAACACGAGCAGGTCCAGGATGTTGAATTGCGCCGTGGCGAAGTACAACGCCGCGCCCGTGGCCACGATCATGGAGATGCGGCCGACCAGCAGCATGGTCTTCGGCTTGGCGTTCTTCTTGCCCACGGACTGTCCGTAGACGTCCGCCATCATGATGGAGGACAGGGCGGCCAGGTCGGAGTCCGCCGTGGAGGACAGGGCGCCGATGATCATGATGAAGGCCAGACCCAGCAGGATCGGGCCGAGGTAGGTGCCGGCCATCTGCGGCAGGAGGTTGTTGATGTCTCCGCCCATGGGTTCGATGCCCAGGTACAGGGCCATCACGCCGAGCATGCCGATGCCGATCACGGAACCGCCGTAGCCGATGGTGGCCGTCACGAAGGTCGGCTTGATCAGGTCCTCACGCACTGCGAACAGGCGCTGCGCGATGGTCTGGTTGCCGATCGCGTAGGCCAACACGGCGGCGATGTAGGGGGCGCCCTGGTTCATGAACGCCTCGGAGGAGAAGAAGTTCTGCTGCTCGGGCGTGACGTTCCCGGCGGCCACGCCGGCCTCGAACATGTCCGGACCGCCGGCCACGAAGAAGATCACCGGGATGATCACGACGGCGGCGCCCAGCATGAACATCACCTGGGCGAAGTCGGTGAGCACCGAGGCGCGGAAGCCGGACCACAGGGTGTACATCAGCACACCGCCGGCGATGATGAGGATGCCCGTGCCGAAGCTCATCGGGGAGAGCATGGAGATCAGCGCGCCACCGGCGATGAAGTTGGAGGTCAGCGAGATCAGCGAGCCCAGGACGTTGGAGCCGGCCAGCATGAGCTGGGAGGAGCGTCCGTGGCGGGCGTACATGACCTCAGCGAGGGTGTGGGCGCGTGGCGCGACCTTACGGATGCGCTTGCCGAAGGGGTAGATGAAGAGGATCATCAGGGCGCCCCAGAGCCCGTAGTGGATGGGGCCGGAGATGCCGTACGTGTAGCCCGCGGTGACGGAGGCGTACATGGAGGAGGCCCAGATCCAGGTGGCGGTCATCGAGGCCGCCGAGATACCGAAACCGATGTTGTTGCCGGCGGTCATGTAGCCGTCGGCGTTCTCCTTCTTCCGGCTGATGCCCACGGACATCCACATCGTTCCGCCGTAGAAGAGGATCAGCAGCAGCACCACTGCCATAATTCCTAGTTGATTGAACTCCTGAGCGGGTGGCATCCCGGTCCTTCCATCTCGGCGACAATGACAGCGGCCCGCGCTTCATGCTCCGCGGACCGCGAGGTGGCAGCCGACTCCGGCTGCCGGCGGTCCCCTCGGACCACCTGTGATGGCCACTGGGGCCATCTCTGACGACCTTTCAGGCCGCTCCCGGCAGGAGTCATCCGCGGGTCTGCATGACTGGTGCATGCACCCTTCTGGGCTCACTGGTACCGGCATCGGCATTGAAGCCAACCGCTGAAGTCTCTCATGTTTGCAACCGCAACACCAGTTGGATTGTCGACAATCAGGCGAAAAAGCGAGGCCGCCGGGCGGATCGACGCGGTCTTGCCGACCTGGATTCGGAGTGCGGGCGGTGGCGGGAGTATGCTGGCGAAGCGCCTCCCGGCAGTGACTCCGGAGGCCTGAGGGGCCTTAGCTCAGTTGGTAGAGCGTTTCGTTCGCAATGAAAAGGTCAGGGGTTCGATTCCCCTAGGCTCCACAAAAGTCAGACCCCCTGCATCCCTTGTAAACAAAGGGAAGCAGGGGGTCTGTTGTCTGCCGGGAGGTTTTGGGGAGTCGGCTACTTGCCCGCCAGCTCCGGGTGGAACTTCGCGGTGACCTGCGGGTGCGCGCGGACGAAACCCTTGAGCATGTTGGAGCCGAAGGACGCGAGCATCGGGTTGGTGGGATCGTCGGAGACGCCCCGGGCCTCGGCGGCCAGCTCGGCCGGCAGCTCGACCGGCTCGATCACGGCGTCCAGGCGGGGGGAGTAGAAGAACGGCACGGAATAGCGGTCCACGCCCTCGTCGGGGGCGACCGCCCGGTGGATGGTGGCCATCAGGTAGCCGCCGGTGGCCACCTCCAGCATCTCGCCGAGGTTCACCACGAGCGCCCCGTGGATCGGTTCGACCGGCAGCCACTCGTCCTGGCCGTAGGGGCGCACCTCGAGCCCGCCCACCAGGTCCTGCAGCAGCAGGGTGATGAATCCGTAGTCGGCGTGCAGGCCCACGCCCTGGGCGCCGGCCTCCTTCACGCCGCCCACATAATGGGCCAGCTTGCCCATCCAGGCGCGGTCGCCGCTGAACGGCTCCGCGAAGTGGTCCTCGTCCAGACCGATGGAGACGCACAGCGCCTTGAGCAGGTCCTCACCCACCCGGTCCATCAGGGCGGTCCACGCCATGGCGGTGGACTCAAGCTCCGGCATGTCCGCCGGCCACTGGTTGGGGCCCTGCAGGTGCCAGTACTCCTCGCCCGGGGCGATCCGTTCGGCCGGGACCGGTGCGCGCTCGGGGGAGAAATCGATCTGCTCGCGGGAATCCGGGCGGCCCTGGGTGCGTTCGGCACCCACCGAGGAGTAACCGCGGTAATGCGGGGAGTTCTGGTTGTGCAGCACCAGCTTCTCCTCCTCGGGGCGGGCGAAGAACTCGGCGGTCACCCGGAACAGTTCGTCCACCTGGCCCGCGGCGGCGCCGTAGTTCACGATCTGGAAGAAGCCCACGTGATGGGCCGCATGGCGCAACCGGTCCAGGAAGTCCGGGTCGAAGGAACCGTCCGGTGCACGCATGGTGGACAGGTCCAGCACCGGGATGTCCAGCTCTGCCGGGACGGCCGCGGAGTCAGGGAACGCAGAAGTCATGGGACCAGTGAACGACGTCGGCGCCCGCCTCAGCGCGCACGTTGCCTTGCGCTACCCCGGGTGACGGGAAAACGTCACATCGTGGCGTCGGGGAGTCCGTTGGTGTTTAATGCCCACTCCAGCAGTGCCTGTCCCGCCTCCTCGTGGCGGGCCTCGGGCCTCCCGTAGCCGCGGATCGCCAGGTCCTCACCGGTCAGGACCGGATACGCCGTCTCGGGGATGCCGTCCTCGTGGCGGACGTCCACGTGGGTCACCGGAACCCCGCGGGCGTGCAGCCAGTCGGCCATGGCGTAATCCGTCCGGGAATCCCCGCACGTGAACCACTGCACCGGCAGCTCCCCGTCCGCGGCGACCCGGTCCCAGCCCCGGGCCGCACCGAGGTCCTTGCCGCTCGAGACGTGCTCCACGTCCGAGGAGATGATGGTCGAATCCAGCTGGAAGCCCCCGCCGTGCGCCGACTCGGAACCCTGTGCGGCGAGCAGCTCAGTCACCTCGGTCTCAAAACGGGATTGGGCCTCGCGGTAGCGCTCCAGTGACTCCCCGACGTTCATCTCGGCGGAGAACATGGCCAGCTTCGTGTCGTCGTAGAACATGGTGTCCGTGTAGTCGCCCAGCAGCCGGACCAGGCGTGACTCGAGGTCGGCCGGAAGCCGCATGGCGGCGTCGACCTCGACCCAGCCGGGCACCGAGGTGCCGCGCGTGGCCGAGGGCAGGCCGGCGTCGTGCCCTTGGTCGGCGAGGGAGGCGAAGGAGAACCGCACCGCGCCCTTCTCGCAGACCGCATGGAATCGGGCGTCGGCGGGCAGGCCGGCGGCCAGCAGCGGGGTGGCGAGCTGCTGGAGGATGAAGTCGGCGGAACGCCCGGTGTTGAACACCACCGGGATGCCCCGGCCGGCCAGCTGGACCAGGGCCGTCAGGATGCCCTCGGGGACCCGTCGGGTCTCGGGGGAGGCGATGGGGCCGTCCACGTCCAGGAGCAGTCCGACGGGGGGAAGTGTGCGCATGGACCCAGCCTAGGTCTCCCAGTGCCGGTGCCCGCGGTGTTCGCCTAGTGTGGTGCGCACAACAGTCCGCTCGCGCCGAAGGGGGTCCTCAGTGCCCAGCCCGCAGGAAGATCCGCGCCGCGAGGCGGACGGGCGGCGCATCTTCACGGAGCGGGACCTCGGCCGGTACTTCGGTGCGGTGGACCCGCGGGTGTTGGCCCGGGACCGCCGCCGTCGCCACCGGCGGCACGCGATCGCCCTGGTGCTGGTGGCACTGGTGGTGGCGGGGACGGCGTTCACGGCGCTGCAGGTGCTGCGGGGGGAGTGGGCCATCCCCGGATGGGAGGCGGCCCCACCGCCCGAGCCGGTCCTCTGCCCGGCGGGGGACGTGGCGTACTCGAAGGAGTCCACCGTCACTGTCTACAACGGCACCACCATCGGCGGGCTGGCCGGGGACGTGGCCAACGCCCTCGAGGCGCGGGACTTCGTGATCGGCGGGGTCGGCAACAAGGGGTTCACCACGGCCAACATGGTGGCGGTCATCGTCTCCGGGGCCGGTGGCCGGGAGACCTCGCTGGCCGTCCAGCGGAACATCGAGGGCTCGGTCTACCTGCCGGACGAGCGGGAGGAGGACACGGTGCACGTCATCATGGGCACCCAGTACCAGGGCCTGGTGCCGGAGGAGTCCGTGTCCACCGAGGCCGGGCCGCTGGACTGCCAGCGGTTGGAGACCGAGGCCCCGACAGCGGCGCTCGGCTGAGTGGTCGCCCCCGGGGCCCGATCTCACATCCCGCCGGGGAACACCGCCGGCACCAGCGTGTACATCACGAGCATGACCAGGCCGAGCGAGATCAGGTTGAGCCACACGCCGGCCCGCACCATCTGCTTGATGGAGACCTCGCCCGAGCTGAAGGCCACGGCATTGGATGGGGTGGCCACGGGCAGCATGTAGGCGGAGCAGACGGCCAGGGTCACGGCGATCGTCATGAACAGCGGATCCATGCCCAGGCCGACGGCCACTGCGCCGAAGATCGGGAAGAACGCGGCGGCGGTGGCGGTGTTGGAGGTCAGCTCGGTCAGGGCCAGGCCCACGACGATCACGATCAGGATGACCACCCAGGCGGGCACCCCCTGCAGGGCGCCGACCTGGTTGCCGAGCCACTCGGAGAAGCCGGTGGCGGTGAACATGGCGGACAGGGACAGGCCGCCGCCGAAGAGCAGCAGCAGGCCCCAGGGGATCTCCTTGGCGGCGGACCAGCGCAGCAGCGGGGTGCCGTTGGAGTCCGCGGAGCGCTTCTGGGCCGGGACCAGGAAGCAGGCGATGGCGGCACCCATGGCCACCTGGGTGTCCGAGATGGCGCTGAGGAACGGCAGGGCTGAGGCCACAGCCGGGATGTCCGCGATGAAGGGGACGGCGACCCAGAAGAAGATCGCGATCAGGAAGATGATGCCGACCCGGCGTTCCGGGGTGGTGAATCGGCCAAGCTTGGCCAGCTCGTCCTTGATCATCTGCTTGCCGCCCGGGATCTCGGAGACCTCGGCACGGAAGACGAGTTTGGTCAGCACCAGCCAGGCGATGAGCACCATGACCACGGCCCACGGGACACCGATGAGCATCCACTGGCCGAACTGCAGGTCATATCCGTGGGACTCGAGCAGGTAGGCCTTCATCAGGGCCATCGGCGGCTGGCCGATCAGGGTGGCGGTGGAACCGATGGTCACGCCGTAGGCCACACCGAGCAGCAGGGAGGCGGCGAACTTCTTGCCGGCTGCTGCCGGATCCACGGAACGGACCAGCTGCAGGATGGAGACCGCGATCGGCACCATGATGACCGCCGTGGCGGTGTTGGAGACCCAGGCGGAGATGAAGGCCGAGGCCACCATCAGGCCGAGCACGATCTGCGCCGGCCTGGTGCCGATCATGCGGATGGTCAGTAGTGCCACGCGCAGGTGCAGGTTCGATTTCTCGGTGGCCAGGCCCAGGATGACGCCGCCCATCACGAGGAAGACCACCGAGTTGGCGTAGGGCGCGGCCACCTCGGCCATGCTGCCCATCCCGAACAGCGGGAAGAACACCAGCGGCAGCAGGGAGGTGACGGGGATGGGTGCGGCCTCGGTCATCCACCAGATCGCCATCCAGAGGGCGCAGCCGGCCACGGCGCGTCCCTCGAAGGACAACGACGCCGGCAACACCAGTGCCAGCACCAGGCCGGCGACCGGCCCCAGGGCCAGTAGCCACCAGTTGCGCTTGCCGCCAGCATCCATGGCGTCGCCTTGCGGTTCGGTCTGCGGTTCGGTCTGCAGGTCTGGCTCGAGGCCCGGCGTCGGCTCGACGGCCTCGGGGGTGGACTGTGTCATCGCATTGATCCTTGAACGGGTCTGAAAGTGTGAGTCAACACACCGTACGTGAATCAATACAGGGACAGAAGTACACATTCAAGTCTCATTGATATGATGAAAGTTCTAATACGACCCGAACTGGTCTTTCACTTGTGAGTCAGATCATCCCTACGCTGGACCGAAATACGGCAGGCGCCGGGGATGACTTCAGAGAGGGGGTGGCGCCGGTGGATCTGCGCCAGATGCGCTACTTCGTGGCGGTGGCAGAGGAGCGGCACTTCGGGCGGGCCGCCGAGCGGCTCCACATGGCCCAGCCGCCCCTGTCCCAACAGATCAAGCAGCTGGAGGCCACCCTCGGCACCAAGCTGTTCGAGCGGACCACCCGCCGCGTGGACCTCACGGACGCCGGGCAGCTCATGCTCGAGCGGGCCCGCCAGATCCTGGCCGATGTCGATGCCCTCACCCAGGACGTGAAGGAGGTCGGTGACGGCGCGGCCGGGGTGCTGCGCGTGGGCTTCGTGGGCTCGGCCACCTACCGGGTCATGCCGTCCCTGGTACAGCTGGCCCGGCGGGAACTGCCCGGCGTCCGGCTGCACGTGATGGGGGAGATGCTCACCCCGCAGATCGAGCAGGGCCTGTTGGAGAACCGTCTGGACGCCGCCGTGCTGCGCCCTCCCGTGCAGTCCTCGGACCTGGTGCTGGACACGCTGGAGGGGGACAGCCTGGTCGTGGCGTTGCCCGCACACCACCGCCTGGCCACCGGCGGTGGTCCGATCCCTCTGTCAGAGCTGGCGGGGGAGGAATTCGTCGGTTACCCGCAGGGCTCCGCCGTCGCCACCATCACCTCGGAGGCCTGCCGCGCGGCCGGCTTCCGGCCCCGCGTGGTGCAGGCGGCCACGGAGACCTCGACCCTGCTGGCCTTCGTGGGTGCCGGGATGGGTCTGGCCCTGGTGCCCGATGGTGCCCGCCGTGCCGCCGCCTCCCCGGTCGCCTACCGCGAACTCATCGGGGCACCCGAGGTGGGCCTGGCCGTGGCCTGGAAGCGGGACAGCCGCTCCGCGCTCATCCCGCACTTCCGGTCCCTCGTCCACCGTGTCGTGGGCGAGGTGCGCCACCTGCCCGCCGCCCCGTCCCCACGCCGTCCCCACCCCACCCCCGAGGCGCAAAGTGACCCCACCCCCGCCGAAGTGACGCATCCCGGTCACTCTGTGCCCACCCCGACCGTCCCGACCAGAACGAACCCAGCCCCCCAGGAGCGCCCATGAAGATCACCGGAATCGAAGCCATCCCCTACGCCATCCCGTACCACCACCCGCTGAAGTTCGCCTCCGGCTCCGTGGAGACCGCCGACCACGTGCTGGTGAAGATCCACACGGATGAGGGGGTCACCGGGCTGGCCGACGCCCCGCCGCGTCCCTACACCTACGGGGAGACGCAGGTGTCCATCAAGAACGTGGTGGAGGAGATCTTCGCCCCGCAGGTCGTCGGCCTTGACCCCTTCGACCGCGAAAAGGTCCACGCCGTGATGCGCCGGACCATCAACAACCAGGTCGCCAAGGGCACCGTGGACATCGCCCTCTGGGACCTCGCTGGAAAGGCCGTCGGCCGGCCGGTGCACCAGTTGCTCGGCGGGTGGACCGACTCGATGCGGGTCTCCCACATGCTCGGGTTCAAGCCGGCCCAGGAACTGCTGGACGAGGCACTGCGGTTCGGCGAGGAATACGGCATCACCACCTTCAAGCTCAAGGTCGGACGCCGCCCGCTGTCCCTGGACATCGAGGCCTGCCGCGTGCTGCGGGAGGGGCTCGGCGAGGACGTGGAGCTCTACCTGGACGCCAACCGCGGCTGGACCGCCAACGAGGCCATGCAGGTGCTGCAGCAGACCGAGGGGCTGGGCCTGACGTTGCTGGAGGAACCCTGCGATGCCAAGGAGGCGATGAGCCGCCGCCGTCTGGTGGAGAAGTCGCCCATCCCCGTGGTGGGGGACGAATCCGTGCCCACGGCCGGAGATGCCTCGCGCGAGCTGCTCTCGGGCGGCTGCAACGCGATCTGCATCAAGACGGCCCGTTCCGGGTTCACCGAGGCCACCGAGATCCTGGGGCTGTGCACGGGGCTCGGCGTGGACGTGACCATGGGCAACCAGATCGACACCCAGATCGGCTCGCTGGCCACCGTGACCTTCGGTGCGGCGCACGAGGCCACCTCCCGCCGGGCCGGGGAGCTGTCCAACTTCCTGGACATGTCCGATGACCTGCTCGCCGACCCGATCTCCATCGTGGACGGCCGGATCTCCGTGCGGGATCTGCCGGGTGTCGGTGCGGAGGTCAATGAGGACAAGCTGGCCCGGTACCGCACCGACCGCTGAACCCTACGGGCGCAAAGTGACGCCGCCCCCACCATCGTGACTGGGCGGCGTCACTTTGTGCCCAAGTCGCGGGGCGGTCCGGCCGGCGGACCCGGTGGATCCGGTGTTTCAGGTGTTTCAGGTGGGTCAGGCGGACCACCGGATCGAGGCCCGACGCCGGCGCGGCACCCGGTTGCGCACCATCAGTTCCGCGAACCGCTGGGGATCCGAGGCATCGGTCCAGTCCCAGCGGATGAACCGGTAGCCGCGCTCGCGGAGAGCGTCCTCCCGTCGCTTCTCCCGGCGGAGCGACTCTGCCGGATCGGCACCGCCGGTTGAGTACTTGCCCCACCCGTCGGATTCCCCGATCAGGCCCAGCTCCTCCCACCAGAAGTCGACGCGGTACTCTACGCCGTCGGCCCCGGTCAGGTAGGTCTGGAGCTGCGGGATCTCGAATCCCAACTCGATCATCCGGGCTCGGCTCAGGGACTCCGCGGGTGACTCGCTGAGATGGCTTGCGTGACGGAACACGCGGCCCAGGGGTGAGGTGGCGGTGCCCGAGGTCTCCCGGCTGAGCAGTTCTTCCAGTTCGTTCCGACCGAACCGGACCCCTTCCCGGTTGCGGCCGGACAGCAGGCTGTCGGTGACCATCAGTGCGCCGCTGAAGTCCAGGCCTGTCAAGGTGTCCACCAGGTGCTCGCCCAGGTCCACGCACCGCAGTGATGTGTGGAGGCCGGGCCACAGCGGCTCGTTCAAGTTGAAGGGTGGTTCCCGGAAGACATTTCGGGTCCGGTGGATGTAGGGAACGCCGTCCGCATCGCGCAGATGGGCCTCATGATACCCGGGCATAGTGGTCTGCAGCCCCGCCCGAGACGGCGTCGAGGTGACGACGTCCACCGTGGCCGGTGTCTCCGCGAGGGGGATCCCCTGCAACGTCAGGGCGGTGGCACCGGTGAAGACCGGCTGGTGCAGGCGACCCGCGACGGCTTTGACGGTGGTCATGAAGCGCTGGGATGAGCTCGCCCCGAGCCAGATCGGAGTGTCCACGTAGAAGCCGTGGCGCACCCGGACCAAGTCTCCTGCCGCGAAGGCGCGACTCAGCGATTTCCGGGACCGGCCGCCGTCGTTCCCCGGGGTCAGCACGGGCAGGGGAGTGAACCGCTCATCCATGTCATCCATGCGCTCCAGCATCCCAGCGGAGGCTGGCCGTCCCCACGGTTATCCACACGCTGTGGATGATGATGACGAAGGGCTGGGCGGGGCGCAAAGTGACGGACTCACGTCACAACGGTGGGGGCGGCGTCACTTTGCGCCCGGACGGTCAGGCCTCGTTGACGAGCGGCCGGATGCCGCACAGGCGCATGGCCTGGCCGTAGACCTCGACCATCTGGTCCTCGATCTCCTCCGGCGTGAGCTTCTTGTTGGAGGTCTGGGTCTGCAGGGCCGGCGCGTGGAAGACCTTGATGGCCTTGTCGGTCAGCACCGTGCCGCCGATGGTGGCCTGGAAGGCCTTGAGTAGCTTCTGGGCCTCGCCGCCGTGGGCCATGATCGCCACCACGCGGGGGACCTTCTTGAGGAAGCGGTTGAAGGGCTTGATGCCGCTGGTGATCCGGTCCTTCGTGAGGTTCAGGGCGTAGTCGTCCTGGGTCCACGGGTGGACCGTCCACGGGATGGTGTGCTTCGGGTCCAGGCCCGCCGCGGCGAAGACGCGGAGCAGGCGCTCGGAGGAGTCGTCGTCGTTCTCGTGCGAGAGGAAGCCGGACGCGGTGCCGGGTCCGGGTGCCGGGGTGAGCACGAGGATCCGGGCCCCATCCACGTCGTAGAAGGGGTCGACGTAGGGCACGGTGCCCTTGTCCGCGGTCTTCAGGGAGTCGCAGAGCTGGGTGATCGGGGCGATGTTCTCGTCGTGGATGCGGTCTTGGCAGTCAGCGACGTAGGCAGGGTCGGACATGTGGCGCATGGATGCTGTCCCTCAGTGTTGATGTGTGGTGCACCGGCCGGATGGGACCGGCGCGCTGCCTCCAGTCTACGAGGCCGTGCGCACCCGGACCGAGGACCACTCCTCGGAGAGCGGGATATTCGCGTTCAGGCGGTGCCCGCGGGCCTCGAGGTCCTTCCAGATGGTGTCCCGGTTGATGTCGGAACGCCCGCCCTTGGGGTAGCCGATCCACAGCAGGCGGGCGCCGAGGGCGGGTTCCAGCCAGTCATCCAGCATCCCGTCCAGCGACTTCTGGTCCTGGGCGAACAGCATGATGGCCGTGGCCCGGGTGATCTCCTGGGTCAGGGTCACGCCTTCTGGCAGGGGGTCCAGCAGGGCGTGCAGTCCTTGGTGGCCCCCGCCGAGGTAGAGGGTGTCGGTCGGCTTGATGAACAGCTTCTCGGCGGTGGTCTTGGAGGACTTCGCGGGCTGGGCGGGCTGTTCCGGGGTGGTGGCCATGTCCCCATTCTGCCCCCCATCCACTGCTTTCCGGGCAGAGATGACCAGTGATCTGTGCCCGGAAAGAGCTGGGGGACGACGCCGGCCGGGCGCCTCCCGGGGGCTCCTCCGCGAGGTGCCTGGCCGTCGCCCGGATCCGTGGAACCCGTCATGTTCAGTGACCGGTCCGGGGGCTCCCTGCGGGTCGCCTATCCTGCAGTGGTCATCACGCGGAGGGGTTCGCACAGGGGACACGACGTACATGGCTGGTTCAGGGGCAAGGACATCGGTGAGGGTCAAGGTCATCGCCGGAGTCGCGGCGGTTGCCGTGGTCGGCAGCGTTGCCGGCATCGCGGTGGCGCAATCGGGCGGACCGGACGACCGCGACCGGGCCACCGTGGTCCGGGTGATCGATGGTGACACCATCGACGCCGAGGTCAACGGCGATGTCGAACGCGTGCGGCTGCTGAACGTGGACACCCCGGAGAACAAGCACCCTGAGAAGGCGGTGCAGTGTCTCGGACCGGAGGCCACGGATTTCCTCGAGGACCTCTTGGCCCCGGGGGACCGGATCGAGCTGGTGTACGACGTGGAGCGGACCGACCGTTACGACCGGACGCTGGCCGGCGTCTACAAGGACGAGTCGCTGGTCAACGCCGACATCGCCGAGGCAGGTCTCGGTGTCGCGGTGCTCTACGAGCCGAACGACCGGTTCTACCAAGAGGTCTTGGACGCCCAGGCGCGGGCCGTGGAGGCCGGCGAGGGACTCCATGACCCGCAGGTCGAGTGCACGTTGCCGGCGCTGGCGGACGCACTGCCGCCGTTGGAGGAGCTCCCCGCCGAGATCCCGGCGGATGCCGCGGGGGTGGCCGCCGCCTTGGCCGCGGCCGCACCGGTGATCGCCGCCGGTGAGGCGCTGGGCTCCGCGTTGGATCTGGTGGCGTCCGGCTCCCACGTGGTGCTGGCGAAGGCCTATTCAGCCTCGGCGCCCGAGTGGCGGAAGCGGGTTGATGCGGCGCTGCCGGCGGCTGTTGCCTACCAGCAGGACCTGACCGATCGTGGCGCGGAGCTGAAGCGGGCAGCCGAGAAGAAGGCCGCTGAGGAGAAGGCCGCGGCGGAGAAGAAGGCAGCCGAGGAGAAGGCCGCGGCGGAGAAGAAGGCCGCTGAGGAGAAGGCCGCGGCGGAGCGCAAGGCGGAGGCTGAACAACGGGCAGAGGCCAAGGCCGAGGCAGACCGGAAGGCTGACGAGGCCCGCAGGGAAGCCGCGCGCAAGGCCGAGGCGGAGGTCGAGCGTAAGGCTCCGCCGGAGCGGAGCCGTCAGCGTCAGCAGGCACCCGCGCAGCCCTCCTCGCCGCCCCGGCGTCAGCAGGCACCCTCGAGTGGATACGGGACCGACGCGGACTTCCCCGGATACACCGGACCTCGCTGCTATGCGCCGGGCGGCCGGTCTTGGCGGCCCTGCTGACCACCAAGACTTTGCGGGCAGAGATCACTGGTGATCTCTGCCCGCAGAACGCTGGGAACGAGCCTGGCCCGGCACCTTCCACGAGATTTCTCGGGAAGGTGCCGGGCCGGCGTCGTGCCATGCCATCTCCGGAGGGCGCTGTGACCGGAGAGTGAACCGGGACAATGTCCTCTGGACGGGCGGGAGCGTCAGTACTTGATGTGCTGGCCGCCGTCGATCGGGATGACGGTGCCGTTGATGAACCCGGCGGTGTTGGAGAGCAGGAAGGCGACGAGTGCGCCGACCTCCTCCGGCTTGCCGAAGCGCTTCATGGGGTTCGGCTGGACGAACTCCTTGCCGACCTCTTCCCAGTTCTCGCCGCCGATCTGCTTGAGGGAGCCCTCGACCATCGGGGTCAGGATGGCGCCCGGGGCGATCGCGTTGACGACGATCCCCTTCTCGCCGTACTCGATGGCGGAGTTCCGAGTCAGGCCCACCACGCCGTGCTTGGCGGCTGCGTAGCCGGACTGGTTGCCGACGCCGCGGATGCCGCCCACGGAGGCGGTGTTGACCACGGCACCGTGGCCCTGTCCGGCCATGACCTTCAGGACCTTCTCCAGGCCGAGGAACACGCCGGTCAGGTTGACGGCGAGGACCTTCTGGAACTCGGCGTTGGTGAAGTCCTCGGTGAGGTTCTGCTTGCCCTCGATGCCGGCGTTGTTGAAGAAGCCGTCGATCGCGCCGAAGGTCGCCACGTGCTGATCCACGTACTTCTGGACCTGCTCCTCATCGGTGACGTTGGCGGTGACCAGGAGGATCTCGGCCTCCGGCACGGTCTCGAGGATCTGCTCCCGGGTGGCCTTCAACCCGTCCTCGTTGAGGTCCACCAGGGTCTGGCGGCCGCCCTGCCGGGCGATCTCGAGGGCGGCTGCGGCGCCGAGGCCGGATCCGGCGCCGGTGATGATGACTGATTTTCCCTGGAGTGACATAGAGCTTCTCGCTTTCGTTGGAGATCTGCCGATGCGGTGCCGGGTGATCGTCGGCCCGTGGTGGGAGGGTTCCCATCACTCAGCACAACCTTACGAATTTGAAAAGTATTCCCGCGAGCTATTCAAAATGCGCCTCGGAGATCAGTCGTCGCGGGTTGTGGTGCCATACGTCAGGCGGAGGATGCGTCCCTCGGCCTCCAGCTTGTCTCGTCCGTCCCTCAATTTCTCCACCTTGGAGATGTCCCGAGGGGGAAGCTGGATCATCTCCTCCGCCGGGATGCCCGCCTGCAGCTGCCGGGCGCGTTCGACCTCCGCGTCGACCTCCGCACCGAGCAGCAGGACGATGTTGAAGATCCACAGGACGAACAGCAGCGCCATCACGGTGCCGATCGCACCGTAGGAGCTGTATCCGGCGAACTGTGCCAGATAGATGGACAGGGCCACTCCCGCGATGGCGATGCCGATGATCGCCACCACCGAGCCGATGCCGACCCAGGCGAACTTGGGCTGCTTCACGTTGGGCGTGAAGTAGTACAGCACGGCGATCATGGTGATGATGAGGGCCAGGATGACCGGCCACTTGACCCAGGCCCAGATCGGCAGGAACGTCTCCGTCAGGAAGGTCAGGGTGGCGCCCATCCCGAGGGGTTCGGCGATCGGCCCCAGGACGCCTTCGACCAGGGACTGGTTCAGGGCCAGCGAGACCAGGATGAGCACCACGCCGACGAGCAGGGACAGGGTCACCAGCAACATGGTCCCGAGCTGCTTCACGAGCCCGCGACCCTCCTCCACCCCGTAGATGGAGTTCATGGAGCGCGAGAAGGCCTTGACGTAGGCAGAGGCCGACCACAGGGCGGTGGCGATACCGATGATCAAGGCGATGATGCCCCCGGTGGAGGAACTGATCATCGTGTCCACGAGATCGACCACGAGGCTCTGGTAGTCCGCCGGCACGTACTGCTTGACCAGGTCGTCCACGAGGGTGGTGACCGTGTCGGCGTTGTTGGCGAGCACGAGCGTGATGATCGAGAAGATGGCCAGCAGGGCCGGCGCCAGGGACAGCACCATGAAGTAGGTCAGCCGGGCGGCGAGGTCGGTGCCGCTGTCGGTGCTGAACTCCTTGAGGGCACGCTTGAAGGCGTACTTCCAGCTCGCGCCCTTGAGCTTGGGCGGATCATCGGGTTTCTCGTCGTGATCCGGGGATGGGGCATCCGCCGCGTCGAGCGTGGCGTCAATGGGGTCTTTGATGGGCACGTGCTGTCCTCTCTCGTTCCCTCGCTCAATGTCCTGGTGACCGTCCTGGTGACCGGACTCTGGGCCGCTGTCTGTTGACGGGGCCGGGAAGGGACCGTCAATTCTTCGTGTTCCCTGTCATCCTGTCCTGTTGTGGCGGCGATGGGAACCACTTTAGGACTTCGTCTGGTCAAAGCGTGCCCGAGTACAGTCGAGAGGGTGTCCCCGGCCGGAACGGGGCGGAAAGGAAGGCCACGTGGCCGGGTCACTCACAGCGGGTCAAGGGGTCCTGGCGGGCCTGCTGACGGCAACGGCCGGGTTCGTGGACGGGCTCGCCTTCATCCACCTCGGCGGTTACTTCGTCTCCTTCATGTCCGGCAACTCCACCCGGGCCGGGGCGGACCTGGCCACGGGGGACCTGCTGGGCTGGGTTAAGGCCATGGGGCTGGTGCTCTTCTTCGTGGTCGGCGTCGTGGCGTCCTCCCTGGCCGTGCATGTGCGGGCCTCCCGGTCCGGGTACATCCCGACCTACGGCCCGCGCTCCACCGCGGTGTGGGTGTCCCTCATCCTCCTGCTGTCCGCCGCCGTCTGCGCCTCGGTCCCGGCCCTGCAGCTCGCCGTCGCGCCCGCCATCGCGGCCAGCATGGGGGCAGTCAACGGCACGTTCACCCGTGGTGGGGAGGTCACCGTGGGGCTGACCTACATGACGGGGACTCTGGTCAAGATGGGACAGCACCTGGCCCACGCGGTCACCGGAGGAAACCGCACCATCTGGTTGCGGTACCTGGTGTTGTGGTGCGCCATCGCCGTGGGAGCCATCGCGGGGGCTGTGGCCTACCAGGTGCTGGGGCTGGGCGCGTTGTGGATCGCCGTCCTCCTACTGCTCATCCCGGCGGTGGTCTTGAGCCTCCGGGGGCCGCGCGCCGCCTGGCCCTCCCAGACCTGAGGCCGCGCCTTCCCCTCCGCACGTCTGGCGTCGGTTAGGTTCGATGCATGATCAAGTACCTGGGCTCCAAGCGTCTGCTGGTGCCCGTGCTGGGAGTCCTGGCGGACGCGGTGGGTGCCCGCACCGCCGTCGACCTCTTCTCCGGGACCACCCGCGTGGCCCAGGAGTTCAAGCGCCGGGGCGTCCACACCACGGCCTCGGACCGGGCCACCTACACCGGCGTGCTGGCCGGGTGCTACATCGCCACCGACGCGCGGGACATCGACCGCGCGTGCCTCGCCGCCCTCCTGGCGGACCTGCAGGACACTGCGCCGGTCCGCGGGTACGTGACGGCGACGTTCTGCGAGCAGGCCCGCTACTTCCAACCCAAGAACGGCATGCGGATCGATGCGATCCGCCAGCGGATCGAGGACGAGTACGCCGACACCGACTGGTATCCGATCCTGTTGACCTCCCTGATGGAGGCGGCCGACCGCGTGGACTCCACCACCGGCATCCAGATGGCCTACCTGAAGTCCTGGGCCCGGCGCTCCGGACGGGACCTCGAGCTGCGGGTCCCGGCACTCCTGGAGGGCCCGGGCGACGTGGTGGTGGGTGATGTCATGCAGACGCTGGACACCCTCCCCGCCGCAGACCTCTACTACGTGGACCCGCCGTACAACCAGCACCGGTACTACGCCAACTACCATGTCTGGGAGACCCTGGTCCGGTGGGATAAACCAGAGCACTACGGGGTGGCCTGCAAGCGGGTGGACGTCCGGGACGAGGGCACCCGCAGTGTCTTCAACTCCAAGCGCACCATGCCCGCCGCGCTCGCCGAGGTGTTCGCCCGGATCCGCTCCGAAGTGGTGATCGTGTCCTACAACGACGAATCGTGGATCACGGCGGAGGACATGGAGGCGTCCCTGCGTGAGGCGGGGCACGAGGCGGTCGCCGTGCTGGGCTTCGACTCCAAGCGGTACGTCGGGGCCAGCATCGGCATCCACTCGCCCACGGGCCAGAAGGTGGGCACGGTCTCCCACCTGCGCAACACGGAACTGGTGTTCATCGCCGGTCCGCGGGAGAAGGTCGAGGCCGCCCAGGCGGCGGCCAGTGCCACACCAACCACCGGAGATATCAGGAGAAACCGTGTCCACACCGCATGAGATCGAGATGGACCTGCGCTGGTCGGACCAGGACGCGCAAGGCCACGTCAACAACGCGAAGATCGTGACGCTGGCCGAAGAGGCGCGGATCAGGTTCCTCGCGTTCCTGGAGTCCCGGCGCCAGGGCAGCGGCGGGGGCGGCAGCGTGGTCGTGGCGCGCCAGGAGATCGACTACCACGCCCAGACCCGGTACGCCCCGTCCATCACCCTGCAGGTGTCTGTGCTGCGGATCGGCACCAAGTCCTACACCCTGCGCCAGCAGGGGATCCAGGATGGCCGGCCGGTCTTCACGGTGGATTCCATCCTGGTGTGGTTGGACGCATCCGGGGCCTCCCGGGCGCTGACCGAGGGCGAGCGTGCGGAGCTGGAAGTCTGGTCCAGCTGAGTCCGGCTGAGCCCGGCTGAGTCGGGATGAGAGGAACGCGACAGCGCCGGACGGGAATAGCTGCCCGGTCCCGGGTCGTTGTACCTCCTTGGTGCCCCTCCTGAAGAAGCTGTGGCGCCGCCGTCGACCCGAAGGAGAATCCGTGACCGAGACCATTCTGAACACCGAGACCACCGCGATGGAGCCCGTGGACCCGAAGGCGCTGGACCAGCTGTTCCACGACGCCCGGACCGCCAACACGTTCTCCGATGAGCCGGTCTCCGCGGACACCCTCCAGGCGATCTACGAGCTCACCAAGATGGGCCCGACCATGATGAACCTGCAGTCGCTGCGCATCACATGGGTCCAGTCCGAGGGTCAGCGGGCCCGGCTGGTGGCGCATGCCGGCGGCAACAACCCCGGCAAGACGGCCACCGCCCCGGCCGTGGCCGTGCTGTCCTGGGACTCCGACTGGCACGAGAACTTCCCGGTGTTCTTCCCGCACGCACCGGAGCGCAAGGAGATGTTCGAGTCGGACGCCGACTCCCGCGCGCTGATCGCCCGCCAGAACGCATGGTTGGCCGCCGGATACTTCATGCTGGCCGTCCGGGCGCAGGGTCTGGCCGCCGGCCCCATGACCGGCTGGGACTTCGACGGAGTGGACGCCGACTTCAACGCCGGGACCACCTGGAACGCCTTCATGGTGGTCAACGTCGGCAAGCCCGGCGCCGACGCCTGGTTCCCGCGCCTGCCCCGCCTGGACGAGGAACTCGCGGTCCAGACCGTCTGAGGTTCAGTAGTTCGAGGGCGGGTCCGAGGCGGGGAAGGACTCCTCCTCCCACTCATCCACCCGCTCGTCGTCGTGCTGGTGGGCGGCCGTCGCCGCGGAGTCCTCGGCGACCGCCGTCTCCTCCAGGCGGTCCTCGTCGGGGACTTCGGGATTCACGTGCTCCATGACGACTCCTTCGAGGGCGGGGTTCCAGTGTGCCGACCGCCGCCGGCCGGGGCAAGGACTCAGGCACCCTTCCGGCGGGCCGTGAGCGTCAGGATCAGGTAGACCAGTGCGCCGGCGAGGAACCCCCAGAACGGTGCGGCGATGTCTGCCACCGTCAGTCCGGAGGCCGTCACGGCCAAGGTCACGACGCCGGCCTCGAGACCTGCGAGGCGGGCTCGCCCGCCGTTGGCGGGCGCCTTGACCCCGCCTGGCGTGGCCCCAACCGCCGGGGCCGGATCCACCCTCACCGTATCCGCCAGGGCCCCCTGCAGCGCACCGATCAGGGCGACCCCCGCGGCGGCGGTCACGAGCTGTTCGGGAACCGCCCCCAGCAGCTCCACGATGTTCTGCCCCGCGAAGCCGAAGAGTACGAAGAACACGCCACAGGAGATCCCGGCCACGTAGCGCCGGGTCGGGTCCTCGTGGGCCTCCCGTCCGCAGCAGATCCCGGCGGTGATGGCGGCCAGGTTGATGGAGTGGGCCCCGAAGGGCGCGAAGAGCACGGAGCCGACCCCGGCGGTGCCGAGGAGCAGCCGGTCGTTCGCGGCATAGCCGTTCGAGTGCATCATGGCCAGGCCGGGGCCGTTCTGCCCGGCCATCGTGACGATCAACAGGGGGATGGAGATCCCCATGATCGCCTGGAGGTCGAAGCTCGGGGTGGTCCACAGCGGCATGGTGACCCCGGCACTGAGGTTCGCGGCCGACGTCGTGCCCGTGGCGAAGGCCAGGACGACCCCCACCGCCAGTGCCACCAGCACGGCATATCGGGGCAGGAAGCGGCGGCCGAGGAAGTAGGCCAGCACCAGGCCGCCGGCCACGATCGGTGCCTCGGCGGAGGCTCCGGCGGTATCCAGGACGAAGGGCAGCAGCACCCCTGCCAGCACGCCGGCCATGATGGGCCGGGGGAGGGCTCGCATCAGCCGGCCGAACCATCCGGTGATCCCCAGGATGACGGTCAGCGCGCCGGTGACGATGAAGGCCCCGATGGCGTCGGAGTAGTCGTATCCGCCGAGCGTGGTGATCAGCAGCGCCGCGCCCGGTACGGACCAGGCCACCACCACGGGTTGGCGGGTCACCAGGCTCATGGCCACGCAGATGACGCCGCTGCCCACGGAGATGGCCCAGACCCAGGACGCCGTCTGGGCGGGATCGAGTCCGGCCCGCTGGGCGGCCTCCAGGACCACGAGCAGCGGTCCGGCGTAGGAGATGGCCACCGCCACCAGTCCCGCGACCACGGCGGACACGGAGACGTGCCGCCAGGCCGGGCGGCGGGCGGCGGGAGGGGTATCGGTGAGCTGGATCACGGACGCCACGGTACGGCTCCGGAGGCCCGCCGCGCCAAGAGGCAGGCGAGGCCGATTGAGACGTCAGCCCTGCCCAATCGGACCCCCTTGGTCAGCCCTAGGGCAATACCTGATGTGACTGCGATCACGAGTCTCCAGACTGGCTGGGTACGCATCTGGGGAAGCTTCCCGGCCGCCGGATCATCGGTGCCGGTGCCGTCCCTCCCCGTCCAGAAGGAGAACGACATGACCGAGAACCTGACCCACGTCCGGGACATCCTCACCGACGCCGTGATGGACGACCCCGAGAAGGGCATCATCCGGGCCAAGCGGGAGATCTTCACCGACGAGGAGATCTTCGAACTCGAGATGAAGCACCTCTTCGAGGGCAACTGGGTGTACCTGGCGCACGATTCGCAGATCCCCAACGTCGGCGACTACTTCACCACCTACATCGGCCGCACGCCCGTGGTCATCACCCGGGACAAGGATGAGAACCTCAACTGCATCGTCAACGCGTGTTCACACCGCGGGGCCATGCTGTGCCGTCGCAAGACGGACAACCGCACCACCTTCACCTGCCCGTTCCACGGCTGGACCTTCAAGAACTCCGGTGAACTGCTCAAGGTCAAGGACGGACGCAAGGGCGGCTACCCGGAGGACTTCAACACGAACGGCTCACACGACCTGACCAAGGTCGCCCGCTTCGACTCCTACCGCGGCTTCCTCTTCGGCTCGCTGAAGGAGGACGTCCTCCCGCTCGAGGAGCACCTGGGCGACGCCACGAAGGTGATCGACTCCATCGTGGACCAGTCCCCGGACGGCCTCGAGGTGCTGCGCGGCGCCTCGACCTACACCTATGACGGCAACTGGAAGGTCCAGGCGGAGAACGGTGCCGACGGCTACCACGTGACCTCGGTCCACTGGAACTACGCGGCGACCACCGCCCGCCGCACCGCCGGTGACTCCGCCAACACCACCAAGGCCATGGACGCCGGCAAGTGGGGCAAGGTCAAGGGCGGCTTCTACTCCTTCGAGCAGGGACACCTGCTGCTGTGGCAGGAGTGGACCAACCCGGAGGACCGTCCGCTGTGGGACCGCAGGGACGAGCTCGTCGAGAAGTACGGCGAGGAGATGGCGAACTTCATGATCAACATCTCCCGCAACCTGTGCCTCTACCCGAACGTCTACATCATGGACCAGTTCTCCTCGCAGATCCGGCACTTCCGGCCGATCTCCGCGGACCAGACCGAGGTCACGATCTACTGCATCGCCCCGAAGGGCGAGTCCGCCGAGAACCGCACCAAGCGCATCCGCCAGTACGAGGACTTCTTCAACGCCACCGGCATGGCCACCCCGGACGACCTCGAGGAGTTCCGCTCCTGCAACAAGACCTACTGGGCCACCAGCGCCCCGTGGAACGACATGTCCCGCGGTGCGACGCATCAGGTCACCGGCCCGGACGAGCAGGCCACGGCACTGGGCATGACCAACGTCATCGCCTCCGGTGCCCGCACCGAGGACGAGGGCCTCTTCCCGATCCAGCACGGTTACTGGCACGAGGTCATGGAGGATGCGCTGGCGGAGAAGGAGCGCGCGGCGGCACAGCCCGCCCCCGCCACTGCCTGATCGCGACCACCCCGGACCCACCCAAGGAGCTTCACCATGACCACCCAGACGACCGAGGCCACGCCCACCCAGACGGTGGAGGACCTCATCACCCTCGAGACCGTGCGCGCGTTCCTCTACCGGGAGGCACGCCTGCTGGACGACCGCGCGTTCGACGAGTGGCTCGAGTGCTACCACCCGGACTCCGAATTCTGGATGCCGGCGTGGGACGACAACGATGAACTGACGGAAGACCCGCAGTCGGAGATCTCGCTGATCTACTACGACAACCGCGGCGGCATCGAGGACCGCGTGTTCCGGATCAAGACGGACCGCTCCTCGGCCACCTCCATGCCGGCTCCGCGGACCGGGCACAACCTCACGGACATCGAGGTCCTGGGGCGGGACGGCGACCAGGTGCAGGTGCGGTTCAACTGGTTCACGCTGTACTACCGCTACCAGAGCACGGACACGTACTTCGGGACCAGCTACTACACGATCGACCTCTCCGCAGACGGGCCGGTCATCCGCAGCAAGAAGGTCGTGCTGAAGAACGACTACATCCACCACGTGGTGGACATCTACATGATCTGAGTGCTCCGGTCGCACCCGGACTCAGACACCCCACCACCAGATCCACGCAGACCCACCCAGATTCATCCAGGAGGACACCATGGGCCATCAAGTAGCCCTCAGCTTCGAGGACGGCGTGACCAAAGTCGTCAAGGTCGGCGACTTCGAGACCATCATGGACGCCGCCTACAAGGCGCGCATCAACATCCCCTCGGACTGCCGTGACGGGGCCTGCGGGACCTGCAAGTCCTTCTGCGACTCCGGGACCTTCGACCCGGGAGACTTCATCGACGATGCCCTGACCGAGGACGAGCTCGAGAAGGGGTACCTGCTGACCTGCCAGGCCGTCCCGGAGTCGGACATGATGATCCAGGTCCCGGCCACGGCGGAGTCCGCCAAGACCTCGGCCGCGGCGTTCACCTCCACCCTGAGCCAGCTGCAAAAGCACTCCGAGTCCACGATCTCCTTCACCCTGGACGTGCAGGAGCGGGACGAGCTGGCGTTCCTGCCGGGCCAATACGTGAACATCAAGGTCCCCGGCACGGACGCCGAGCGCTCCTACTCCTTCAGCACCGGCCCGGATGATGACCACTCCGCCTTCATGGTGCGCATCACGCCCCAGGGCGCCATGTCCGAGTACCTGCGGGACCGCGCCGCGGTGGGGGACACCGTGGAGTTCAGCGGGCCGTACGGCTCGTTCTTCCTGCGTGAGCCGAAGCGTCCGCTGCTGCTCCTGGCCGGGGGCACCGGGCTGGCTCCGCTGATGTCCATCCTTCAGAAGCTCAGCGCCAACCCGCCCGAGGATCCCATCCACCTGATCTACGGGGTGAGCCGCGAGGCGGACATCGTCGGCCTGGAGTGGTTGCGGGCCTACGAGGAGAAGCTGCCGAACTTCACCTGGGACCTCATCGCCTCGGAGGAGGGCACCTCGGCGCCCCACACCGGGTACGTCACCCAGATCATCGAGCCGCAGCACCTGAACGACGGTGAGGTGGATATCTACCTCTGCGGCCCGCCGCCCATGGTCAACGCCGTGGCTAAGTGGCTGGAGACCGAAGGCGTGGAACCGGCCAACTTCTACTTCGAGCGGTTCGCGCCCAAGGAGGCCACCGGCGGGGACGCCGAGACGGGGGCCCCGGCCTCCGCCGAACAGGTCCAGGCCGAGGGGGACACCCTGACCCGGTCCGAGGCGGTCTCCTCCCTGACCACCGGCCGCCTGTCCTTCCGCAAGGAGGACAGCTACGCGCAGCTGGATGCCCGGATGGGCCTCGAGCTGGCGATCACCGGACTGATGGTCGGGCGGCTCACGGACGAGCAGTTCCAACAGTTCCGCCGTCTGGCGGAGGCCACGGCGGCCTGCGTCGCGGACGGCGCGGTCACGGACCCGGAGGAGTACGTGAAGACCAACGAGGCCTTCCACGAGTACCTCTTCACCATCTCGGACAACCCGGTCCTGCTGGAGTCCTACCGCCGGCTGGACCTCAGCGAGCAGATGTTCGCGACCTTCGAGCAGGGCACGGAGATCTTCAGCCGGGTGGCCCAGGACCACCTGGACGTGGTCCAGGCCTTCGAGGACGAGGACGGCGAGCGGATCCGCGAGATCGTGATGGCCCACGCCCGGGACGCCAAGGACACCATGGCCACGGCCATCGACGCCGTCGAGACCGGTTCCGGTCCCGCACCCGGTGGTTCCGGGCAGGGGCACGACGACGGCCCGGCGGGTTCCGCGGCCGGCACGACTGGCACGGCGGTCGCCTGATGGCGGCCCCCTACGCGGGCCAGTTCATCACCCCGGGGCGCTTCGCCGGCAAGGTCGCGGTGATCACCGGGGCGGCCCAGGGGATCGGGCGGAAGGTGGCCGAGCGGATCGGTGCCGAGGGTGGCACGCTGGTGCTCGTGGACCGCGCCGAGCTGGTCCACGAGACGGCCGCCGCCCTCACGGAGCGCGAGGCCTCGACCGGCTCGGGGGGATCGGCCACGGCCGTCACCGCCGACCTGGAGACGTTCGCCGGGGCCGAGGCAGCCGTGGCGGCGGCGGTGGCCGCGCACGGCCGGGTGGACGTGCTGGTGAACAACGTGGGCGGGGCCATCTGGATGCGTCCCTTCGAGACCTTCAGCGCCGAGCAGATCGAGCGGGAGGTCACCCGGTCCCTGTTCCCCACCCTGTGGATGTGCCGGGCCGTGCTGCCCGCCATGCTCGCCGCCGGTCAGGGCACCATCGTCAACGTGTCCTCCAACGCGACCCGTGGTATCCACCGGGTGCCGTACTCCGCCTCCAAGGGCGGGGTGAACGGCATCACGCAGGCACTGGCCATGGAGACCGCGGAACGCGGGATCCGGGTGGTGGCCACCGCCCCCGGCGGCACCCAGGCGCCGCCCCGCACCGTCCCGCGCGGCCCCGGCCCGGAGGGCGCCCGTGAGGAGCAGTGGATCCAGGACGTGGTGGACCAGGTGACGGAGTCCTCCTTCATGAAGCGTTACGGCACCCTGGACGAGCAGGCCGCGCCGATCGTCTTCCTGGCATCTGACGAGGCCTCCTACGCCACCGGGAGCATCTTCCCGGTGGCCGGTGGCGACCTCGGCTGAGCCCGGTCAGGAACCGGCCGGTCCGCCGTGGCACTGCCCCACCACGTCGTAGGAGGAGGAGGGCTCGGTAGACTTCCGCCCATGACGCTTGACCACCACGCAGGTGCCGAGATGCCGCTCGTCGGCCGGGACCGGGTCCTCGACGGGTTGCTCCAGGCACTGTCCCGAGCCCGTCGCGGGGCCGTGCAGACGGTGGTGCTCAACGGGCCTTCCGGTGCCGGGAAGTCCGCCCTGCTGGACCACTTCCTGGCGCAGTGCGAGGCCGTGGGGTCCGAGGTCCGGATCCTGACCGCGGCCGGGGATGAGTGGGAGCGCGGGCTGGCCCTGTCCGGGTATTCGCAGTTGATGCACCGTGAACCCCTGCACTCGTCCAAAGGCATCGAGGGGGCGGTGCTGCCGCGCCCGGAGGTCGAGATGGACCTCACCCCGGCGCGCGCCGCCCACTTCGCGGACACCCTGGCGGCGCACATCATGGCACTGCAGGCCCGGTCCTGCGTGGTGGTGGCCATCGACGACGTGCACCTGCTGGACGAGCCGAGCCTGCGGGTGCTGCTGTTCGCACTGCGGCGCATCCACCGGCAGAAGGTTCTCTTCGTCCTCACCCTGGACCACGCCCGGGCCCACCATGTTCCTCCCGGCCTGCTCGACCTGCTGAACAGCCACCGGGTGGAACACCTCCGGCTGGGTCCATTGGAGGCCGAGGACGTGCGGGAGCTCGCGCGGCGCCGGTTCTCCCTCGATCTCGGCTCCACCGCCGCCCACGGGTTGGTCCGTCACACCCGGGGGATGCCCCAACCGATCGTGGAGCTGCTGGGGGAGCTGCCGCCGGAGACCTGGCAGTCCTGGTTCCCCAGCCTGCCGGCCAGCTCGCGGACGCTGGCCCAGGTCCGCCGAGTCCTCGAGGACTCCTCGGAGGGGCTGGTCCGCGTGGCGGAGGCCGTGGCGGTCCTGGGCGGCGCCGCGACCACGGATGCGGTCGGGTATGTCAGCGGGGTGGAGACCCTGTTGGACGCCCTCGATGAGGGGCACCGGGCGCGGCTGCTGCGCCTGGCCGTCGACCCCACCCAGGCCCTGGTCGAGTTCGTGGTGCCGGGAGCCGCTGAAGCGGTCTATGCCCAGCTGCCGCCCAGCCGCGGCCAGCAGCTGCACTGCCGCGCGGCCGACGTCGTCCCCCAGGAGGGCGACCGCCTCGGTCACCGGGCGGCCGCCACCCTGGGGGTGGATGAGGACCTGGCGGTGGAGCTCGAGGACTTCGTGCGCCGTCGGGCCCAGGTGGGAGCCTGGAGTGATGTCGCCACCGCGCTCTTCGCCGCATCCCGGCTCTCTCCCAACCCGCCGGCCCGCAGCCAGCGGCTGCTGCGGGGCGTGGATGCGCTCGTGGCCTCCGGGAACATCTCCCAGGCGCAGATGTGGGCCGCGGCCGTGGAGGACATGCCCTCCTCCTCCCTGCGCTCCTCCGTGCTGGGCTATCTGTCCACCGCCTCCGGGCACAACAACACCGCCCGGACCCAACTGGAACAGGCCTGGGCGGACAGTGACCCCGAACGGGATCCCGCCGCCGCAGCCGCGGTGGCCCAGCGGATGGTGCTGCACGGGGTGGCCTCCTGGGACGGGCCCACCATGACCCTCTGGGCCGAACGGGCCATGGCCCTGACCGCTCCGGGCACCCCGGCCCACGTCGAGTCCGAGGCGATCTACGGGCTGGGTCTCTACGCCCAGGGGCGCACGGTGGAGGCCGGACGCAGCTACGTCCGGGCCTTCGAACATGTCGCGGAGAACGCCCAGAAACAGCGGATCCAGATGGGTTCGGCCTGGCTCGCGCTGCGGACGGACCAGGTGGAGACGGCGCTGGTGAACTTCGAGGCCGCCGTCCCCACCGAGCAGCGGGGCGGGTCCCTACGGATCTCCCTGTGGGCCGAGGCCTGGCTGGCCCGGACCCAGCTCACCCTGGGCGACTGGGACACCGCGGCCGCCACCGTCTCCCGCGCCGCCGTGCGGCTGGAGACCTCGCGGATGCCGCTGATCCGCCCCCTCCTCTACTGGACCGCCGCCGAGCTGTGGTCCATGCGGGGCGACTGGGAGCGCGCCCGGCGCTACGTCTCCCTGGCCGCCGTCCAGCCGGGGACCTACCGCGCCATGCAGGTGCCCTCCATCCTGGCGAGGGTGCGGTTCCACGAGGCCCGCTCGGACTATGCCAGCGCACTGGAAGCCCTGGAGCCGCTCGTGGAGATCGATCCATGGACCCAGGACCGCGTGTCCTTCTGGCCCTGGCAGGACACCTACGTCAACGCCCTGGTCATGACCAACCGGATCGAGGAAGCGGACCGGTTCCTCACCGGCTTCGAGGCCATCCGCCGGGAGAAGCCGGTGCCGTCCGACCTGGCTCGGATGGCCTGGGCCCGGGGCCGGATCACAGCCGCCCAGGGCGACCCGGACGCGGCGCGGGAGCAGTTCGAGGCCGCGCTGGAGCATCTTCGCGGACTGCAGCGGCCGTATCTGCGGGCCCGCATCAGCTTCGCCTTCGGTCAGAGCATGCGCCGGGCCGGCAAACGCGGCGTGGCCTCCTCCGTACTGCACTCCGCCCGGGACCTGTATGACAGCCTGGGGGCGGCCACCTACGTGGAACGGTGCGATAGGGAGTTGCAGGCCAGCGGCGTGGACGTCGGCCTGCTGGGGGAGGTGGTTGATTCCCCGGCCGGCGGATCGGACCGCACCGTTGCTGAGCTCACGGCGCAGGAACGGGCCGTCGCCGAACTCGTCGCCTCCGGGGCCACCAACCGGGAGGCGGCCCAGACGCTCTTCCTGGCTGAGAAGACCGTCCAGTACCACCTGACCCGGATCTACCGGAAGCTCGGCATCCGTTCCCGCAGCGCGCTCGCGGCGCGTTACCGGCCCAGCGGCTGAGCCGGCTGTGTCGGTTGAGTCGGCTGGGCTGGTTGAGCCGGTTGAGTTGGTTGGACCGGTTGCACCGGTTGCACCGGTTGCACCGACTGGGCCGGCCGGGCCAGCTGACTTGACCGGCCGTCGTCGGACGTTCCTGCCGGTCCGAAGGCGACCGCCGGGCCTGCTGCGGCCACCGGTGCATCCGCCGGCGCGTCCGCCGCGCGGGCGGCCTGCTCCAGCGCGCGCTGCCGGGGGACCCCCAAGGTGACGAGGGCGCCGAACAGGGCCACGGCCCCGAAGATGTAGAACGCGGAGCCGCCGCCGATCCCGAGTGCCACCAGCCAGCCGCCCACCAGAGGGCCGAGGACGCCGCCGATCCGGCCGAATCCGGCCACCCAGGACACCCCTGCGGCGCGGGCGTTGGTGGTGTAGTAGTTCGAGCTGAAGCCGTAGATCAGGACCTGGGTCCCCAAGGTGCCGACCCCGGCCACGGCGATGAACAGGAACAGTACCGGGGCGGGAAAGGAGAAGGTCATCAGCGCCAGGGTGATTGCGGCCAGCACGAACGTGGTGGCCACGATCCGCTGGGCGCCGAGTCGGTCCGCGGCCTTCGAGGCGATGACGCCACCCAGGACGGCGCCGCTGTTGAGGATCAGCAGGAACGCCAGCGAGTAGTTGGTGCCGAAGCCGTAGCCCTCCATGATGCGCGGCAGCCACGTGTTCAGTCCGTAGGTCAGCAGCAGGCCGGAGAAGGACATGAATCCGAGCAGGATGGTGGCCACGAGGAACTGACGCGAGAAGACGGCGGCGAAGCCGCGGCGGGCGGGGGCCGCGCCCTTCTCCTGCACGATCTCCTCCTCCAGCAGCGGGATGCCGGTCTTCGCGGAGGCGGCATGAGCCTGCTCGGTCCGGCCGCGGGAGAGCAGCCAGCGCGGGGACTCGGGCAGCTTGAACCAGGCCAAGGGGAGCAGGAACAGGATGGGGGTGGCACCGAGCATGAAGAGCCCGCGCCAGCCGAGGGGTTCCAGCAGCAGGATCCCGAGCAGCGCCGCGATCACGCCGCCCGCCGGGATGCCGGAGTAGACCACGGCGTTGTAGAAGTTGCGGCGGCCGGCGGGGGCGAACTCGGCCATGGTGGCCCCCGCCGTGGCGAGGATGACGCCGAGTCCGAGCCCGGTGAGCAGGCGCATCGCGCCGAACGCGGGCACCGTGGTGGTCAGCGCGGTGATGAACATGCCGAGGGAGAACCAGGCGATGCCGCCCAGGATCAGCCGGCGGCGGCCGAAGTAGTCGCCGAGGAAGCCGCACGTGAGCGAACCGATGAGCACCCCGATCAGCGCGAGGGACCCGAGGGTGCCGGCCGCGGCCTCGTCGACGGCCCCGAGGTGGCTGGGATCGTCCAGGAGGGTGGAGAGCACGGTGCCGTAGATGGTCAGGTCGAAGCCGTCGAACACGAGGGCCATGCAGACGATGGCGGCCACCCAGTTGGCGGTGCGTCTCTCCTTCCGCTGGTCGTGTGTGATGCCGCCGGCGGCGGGGGAGTGCAAGGTCATGACCGGGGTCCTCTCGGGTCAAGGGTGGCGCGGGTACTGACGGCCGGGATCCAGCGTGACATTGCGGTGACGCCCGTCACATCAGGGGTTTGCCCGGGGACTCGTCAGGGGGCGCTCCGGGGGTGGTGTGGAATGCGGGGCATCAGGTCGGGAAGCGTCTGGATCGCCGGTGGATGCGTCTTGCCCGGGGGTGCTGTGAGGTGGTGGGCGTCACAGGCGGATCGCTAGGGTGGAGGCATGATCAATCCCGCACGCCTGCACTCCGACCAGTCGCGGCTGGACCGCGAGACCGCCATGCTCCTGGCCACCGTCGAGTCCCTCTCGGAGGACGAGCTGGCCGCTCCCTCCCAGTGTGAGGGCTGGAGCCGGGCGGACGTCGTGGCGCATCTGGCCTCCAACGCCCGCGCCCTGATCCGGATGGTGGACTGGGCCGTCACCGGTGAGGAGCAGCCTGTGTACGCCTCCCCGGAGGCCCGTGCTGAGGACATCGCCCGGATCGCGGCACTGCCCCGGAAGGAACTCATCGCCGATCTGAGCGAGGCCTCCCGGGCCTTCGCCGAGCAGTCCGAGCGGCTGGCCGGCGAGATCCGGGCCGAGGAGGTGCGGATCGGCGCCACGCCCATCCCGGCCACCTCGCTGGTAGCCCTGCGGATCTCCGAGGTGGTGGTCCACCACGCTGACCTGGACACCGCGTGGACCATCGAGGAGGCGGACCCGGACTCCCTGCTCAACGCCGTGGAGGCCGCCGTCCGGGCCATGCGCGTTCGGCAGGCTCCTGGCATGACGCTGGTGACCGAGGAACGTGACGAATGGGTAATCGGTGACGGTGCCCTGAAGGTCGAGTCTGACCGGGAGGGCCTGCTGGCCTGGCTGGCCCGGGGCGAGACCGAAGGCGTCGAGGCCGACGACCCGCTGCCGGAGCTGCCGGCCTGGTAACCCACCCCGTTTCAGGCGCAAAGTGACCCCACCCTCGTCGATGTGACGGGGTGGGGTCACTGTGCGTCCGGGTGTCAGGCGGGCGCCGGCGGGCACCTGCAAGATCCAGCCGCTGATCGGCCACCGCATCAACCTGAGCCGGGCTGCCGAGTAGCCCGGCAGTACCACCGAGCAGCCCTGCGGTATGGGTGACAGCCGGAGGCCCCGATGAGACGACATCGAATAGTGACCCTTGTCACCATGCTGTAAATGGTGCAATATCAGACATATCAATCGCATCAATTTTGCGAATAAGCCGAACGTGAGGACAAGGTATGAAGACCGTTGGCGCGCTGCTGTGGGAACCTGGCACTAATTCCGGTTGGTCCGTGGAAGAGATCGAGTTGGACGGACCCAAGACAGGCGAGGCGACCGTCAAGTTGGCTGCCTCGGGCATCTGCCACAGCGACGACCACCTGGACACCGGTGATATCCCCTTGCCGTGGGCTCCGGTCCTGGGCGGGCATGAAGGTGCCGGCGTCGTGACAGAGATCGGCGAGGGCGTGGTGGACCTCGAGGTGGGAGACCATGTGGTGCTCTCGTTCCTGCCGAGCTGCGGTAAGTGCCGCATGTGCGTGAGCGGCCAGTCCAACATGTGTGACCTCGGCTCCGGAGTCCTCGGTGGCACGTCCCCCGACGGCACCCATCGGATCCACGCCCAGGGCAAGGGCGTGGGGGCCATGTCGTACCTCGGTACGTTCGCCCCCTACGTGACGGTGCCCGTCACGGCTCTGGTCCGCATCGACAAGGACATCCCGTTGAAGGCAGCGGCTCTGATCGGCTGCGGCGTGCCCACTGGATGGGGTTCGGCGGTGTACTCGGCCGACATGCAGCTGGGCGACACGGTCGTCATCATCGGCACCGGAGGTGTGGGCATGAACGCGGTGCAGGGATCACGCCAGAAGGGCGCCAAGCACATCATCGCGGTCGATCCGGTCGCCTCCAAACGCGAAGCTGCACCACAGTTCGGCGCAACCCACACCGCCAAGGACCTTGCCGAGGCAGCGGAGCTCGTCGCCGGCTTCACCAACGGCCAGGGCGCGGACCGCGTCATCGTGACGGTCGGCGTGCTCACCCCGGAGATCCTGCAGCCGGCCCAGGAGATGACCCGTCGCGGCGGAACCATCGTGCTCACCTCGGCCGCACCGGTGATGCAGCGGGACATCCAGCTCGACCTCTTCACGCTGGCGATGTCGGGTAAGCGACTGCAGGGCACCCTCTACGGCTCGACGAACGCCCGCAACGACATCCCGCTGATCGCGGACCTGTATCGCCGAGGGGAGCACAAGCTCGACGAACTCATCACCAAGGAGTACAAACTGGAGGACATCAACACGGCCTTCCAGGACATGCGTGGGGGCAAGAACATCCGCGGCGTCATCGTGTACGAGGACTGATCGCCATGGCGACCGACACAGCCCAGGACAAGAAGGTCGTCGAGGCATACCTCGACGCAGTCGGCACCCTCGACGTCGCCAGTGTGGCGCCGCTCTTCCACGAGGATGGCCGGTTGCTCCTGCCTTACGCGCCGCTGGGGATACCCCACGAGGTGGCGGGGCGGTCCGCCATCAACGACTACTACGGGGCGCTCCCGCAGATGATCACCGCGCTGAACTTCTCCGACTACAAGGTGTTGGCGGTGGAGAACGAGGGGGAGTACGTGGCGGAATACACCTCCAATGCCTCGATGCGGGTCACCGGGTCGACCTACCGCAACACCTACATCACCAAGGTGACGGTGAAGGACGGGCTGATCTCCGAGCTCACGGAGTTCTTCGACCCGATCCTCTTGGTCGAGGCCATGGGTGGCAAGGTCGTATCCCCGGATGCGGCCAGTCCCTCGGCCTGAGGACATGAGGGCCTGAGGGCCTGAGGGCTCCGGACCAGACCCGGTCCGGAGCCTTCGCCGTGTCCGTGGCGCCGGCCGGGTAACGGCTAGCATCGAACCATCAGGCCACCCTCCGGTGGTCAGACACCAAGCGACGGACAGCGGCCGCCGGGCGGCACGCGCCACGGAGTTCGCCACGAAGATGGGGTGACACGACTCGTGATCGGTTATGCCGCGATGCTCGAGCAGTTCGCGCCTCGAGAGGCTCTGGAACTCTCCGAATACGCGGAACGCCACGGGTTCTCCGGCACCATGGCCAGCGACCATTTCCAGCCGTGGTTGCCCCAGCAGGGTGAGGCCTCGTTCGTGTGGAACGTCCTGGCCGCGTTGGGCGAACGCACCTCGGGGGATATCGGACCCGGCGTGACCACGCCGTCCTTCCGCTGGCATCCGGCCATGGTGGCCCAGGCCAGTGCGACACTGGCTGCCATGTACCCCGGCCGCCACTGGCTCGGTCTCGGCTCTGGAGACGCGATCAGCGAACACGTCACGGGCGAATACTGGCCCGAGGCACCGGGTCGCATCAACCGGATGTTCGAGGCGATCGACATCATCAAGAAGCTCTTCACGGCCTCGGCGGCCGGCCGGGACGTGCGGCACGAGGGGAAGTACTTCAACCTGGAGACCACCCGTCTGTGGACCATGCCGGATGAGGCCCCGCCCATCTACGTGGCCACCTCCGGACCGGTGACGGCCCGGCGCGCGGGCAAGAGTGTCGACGGCATCATCACCACCGGGCTGTCCTACGAACGACTGGCACAACTGCTGGAACGCTTCGCGCAGGGGGCCCGGGAGTCCGGACGCGATCCGGACGGACTGCGCAAAGTCCTGAGACTCCACCTCAGCTGGGCCGAGACGGACGAAGAGGCGATGGCCAACGCGCTCCACGAATGGCCGAACGGCGCCCTGCGCGGCAACCTCGGTGACATCAGGTCCCCCTTCGATGTCAAGGCGATGGCGAACGTCGTCCGACCCGAGCACTTCGCGGGGCAACTGCCGGTCTCGGCGGACCCGGACGTCCACCGGGTCGCGATCCAACGCTGCCTCGACCTCGGATTCGACCAGATCTACCTTCACAATGTGGGGCGCAACCAGCGCGAATGGATCCAGGTCTTCGGACGGGACGTCCTCCCGGGACTCACCCGATGAACAGGAGACCATCAAGCCGAGGGCCCCGCGAGGCGCACGACCAGAAAGGGGACGCGACATGAGGATCACCGTGTTGGCCGGAGGTGTCGGCGGGGCGAAATTCGTCCGTGGGCTGCGGGCGGCGGCGCCGGATGCGGACATCACCGTGGTGGTCAATACGGGGGATGATCTGTGGCTCAGCGGGGTACGACTTCAACCCGACCTGGATTCGATCCTGTATGCCTTGGCCGGCGTCAACGACGAGGAACGTGGCTGGGGACGCGTTGGGGAATCAGAACGCGTGTCGGCCGAGATGCAGGCATGGGGTGCGGGATGGCCGTGGTTCACCCTCGGAGACCTCGATTTGGGCACGCATCTGGCGCGGACCGGGTGGTTGCGTGAGGGCCTGACACCGGCGGAGGTGGCCGAACGCCTGTCGCGTCGCTGGCCGCTCGGCGTCCGGCTGATCCCCATGACCAACGACGAGGTCGACACCCACGTCGAGGTCGAGACGGGAACGCTGCACTTTCAGGAGTGGTGGACCCGGCATCGTGCCCGGTTGAGGCCTCTGGGGTTCTCCAACCCCGGCATGGACCAGGCCGGACCCGCCCCGGGGGTGCTGGAATCGATCGGCGAGGCCGACGCCGTGCTTCTCGCCCCCTCCAACCCTGTGGTCTCGGTCGGCCCCATTCTGGCCGTGCCGGGCATCGCCGATGCAGTCCGGGGCACGCGGGCCGGTACTGCCGGGGTTTCGCCGATCATCGCAGGATCGGTGGTGCGCGGGATGGCCGATGTCTGCCTCGAGGCGATCGGTGTCGATTCAACCGCGGTGGCGGTGGGCCGGCACTTCGGCCGTCGCGCGGACGGAGGCCTGTTGGATGCCTGGCTGGTCGGGGAGGAGGACCGGGACGCACCGGGAACCGCACCGGAGTGGATGCACGTCCGTCCGTTGTGGATGTCCGAACCGGGCCTGGCCTCGGCCTTGGCCTTGGATGCCCTGGAGCTGGCCCTAGGCCGCTGAGGGCTGAGGGCGCGTCCGTCAGCGGCCGGCGGTCACCTGCAGCAGGGGCAGCCCCGCAGCCCGGACGAACATAGTCGTCCGCGGACCGATCCGCCAGGACAGATGGTCCACCGTGTCCACGTCGCGGCGCAGGGTTGAGGCGGTGCGGATCGGCAGGTCCGCATGGCCCAGGTGCTGGTGGTGCAGGGCTGAGTCGGTGCCGAAGGCTGTGGTGAGCCGGACACCGGACCGGGACGTCAGCAGGGTGGTGCCGGTGCCCTCGACGTCGCGCACGAGGCCGCGGTCGAGGCCTCCGGCGGCGTCGAGGGCTTCGCTGAGGTCGGCGGGGTCCAGTCCGGAGAGGTCTCCCAGGAGGACGGCCCGGGGGGCGTGCTCGGACACGGTGGCCAATCCCAGGGCGATGGCGGCATCGATGGTCGTTGTTCGGGGTTCCAGGACCAGCCGTGCCCCGCGGGGCAGGTCCCAGGAAGGATCGGAGGAGATGACGATGACCTCCTCGACGCGGGGGCAGGCGCAGGCCGCCGCCAGGGTGTCCAGCGCGATGGCCTGTGCCAGCGGGGGGCGGTCCCGGTCGGGTACCGCGAGGCGGGACTTGCCGGTGGCCGGGGGTTTGAGCGGGATGAGGACGGTCCAGCCGGTGGGCGGGGCACTTCTTCGATCAGGCATCGCCGCCCCCTGAGTAGGCGAGCGTGGCGCCGACCGGTGGGGATACCACGTAGTGTTCCGGGTCGAACCGGGACAGTCGGTCGGCGAACTCCTGGGCGGTGCCGGGCCACAGCAGTACCTGGCGGTGTGCGTCGGGGTCGATGTACCAGCTGGTGCATCCGGAGAGCCACACGGTCGTGGCGCTGCGGTGGTCGATCTCCTGGATGTAGGCGGCCTCGGATTCGGGGGTGACGTCGAGAGCGGTGCCCGGGCTCAGGGTGGCCAACGCGCCGAGGAGGTATTCGACTTGGGCCTCGATCATCAGCAGTGAGGAGTTGTGGCCGAGCGTGGCGTGGGGGCCGTTGAGCACGAACATGTTGGGGAAGCCGCTGACCGAGGTGGAGGCGAAGGCCCTCATGCCGTGGCGCCAGTGTTCTGCCAGCCGTCGTCCCCCGCGGCCGGTGATGAGGCAGGCGTAGGGCTGGTGGACCGATTCGAAGCCGGTGGCGGCCACGACGACGTCGACCTCGTGGCGGGAGCCGTCCTCGGCGACCACGGTGGAGCCCTCGAACGCGGACAGGGCCGAGGGCACGAGCGTGACGTGGGGACGTCCCAGGGCCGGGTAGTACTCGTCGGAGAAGAGTGCACGCTTGCAGCCGAACTCGTCACCGGGCGTGAGTGCTTCCCGGAGGCCGGCGTCCTGGACCTGGTCCGCCAGATGTCCCAGGGCGCGCCGGGTGAGGCGTTGGCGGGCCGGGCCCTCGCGTAGGCGCGCCTCGTGGCCTTGTTCGGCTTCTGCGAAGAGGCCGTCGCGTAGCGCGCGGAGTCGGCCGGGTTCTGTGGCCAGCGATCGTTGTTCCGTGGTGGTGTACTCGTGGTCGTCGCGGGGCAGGATGTAGGTGGCGCTACGCTGCAGCACCACGACCTCGCGCGCCCGCCGGGCGATGTGCGGGAGCAGCTGGACGGCGGAGGCCCCGGTGCCGACGAGGGCCACGCGGGCCCCGTCCAGTGGAACCTCGGGGTCCCAGCGGGCGGAGTGGATCACGGGGCCGGCAAAAGTCCCCGTCACGTCGGGGAGCCGGGGCTCGTTCAGGCGACCACAGGCCATCACGAGCGCCTGAGCGTGGACGGTGCCGGCCGTCGTCGTGATGATCCAGTGCCGGGCCGTCTCGTCCCATGCGGCTGCGAGCATGCGGACCGAGAGGCGGATCCGGTCGGCCACCGGGGCGGCCGATTCCTCCAGGTAGGTCTGGATCTCCGCTCCCGGGGCGAAGCGTCGGGTGAACCACGGGTGGGGTCTGAAGGAGTAGCAGTAGAGGTGTGAGGGGATGTCGCAGGCGACGCCGGGGTACCTGTTGTCGTGCCAGGTCCCGCCGACCGTCGGGGATTGCTCCAGGACCAGGAAGGATGATTCGCCGGCCGCTTCGAGTCTCAGTGCGGCGCCGAGTCCGGCGAACCCGGCGCCGATGATGGCGACCCGCACGCTGCTGGGCATGCTGCTGGTCATGGTGTCTTCGCCGGGGCGACCCCGTAGGTCGTGGTGCGCAGTCGTAGCTGCCGGCCCAGGGACTTGGCCATCCGGGTCGCGGCCTGAACGGTCAGTTCCTGGCCGTACTCCACGCCGGCCTCGGGGACGACGCGGCCGTCCAGGAGCACGCCGCCGAAGTCGTCGGCACCGCTGCGCAGGGCCAGTAGCGCCCCTTCTGGGCCCAGGCGTGTCCAGGCGGCCTGGAGGTGGGGGATGGCCCCGTACAGGCCGATGCGGCTGACGGCATGGACCACCCGGTGGTCGCGGTCCGTGGCGCCGGGCATCGGCATCGGCACGAACTCGGTGAAGCCTCCGGTCTTCTCCTGCAGGGCCCGCAGGCTCGTGAGGTGTCCGGCCCGGTCCGCCGCCGTCTCACCGTGGCCGTAGAACATGACGCTGGTCGAGCGCAGTCCCAGGGTGTGGGCGGCCGTGATCGACCGGATCCAGTCTTCGACGGGGAGGTCTTCGGGGAAGGAGCGCTGCCGGATCCGTTCGTCGAGGATCTTCACGCCCGTTCCGGGAACGGTGTCGACCCCCGCCGCCTGGAGGGCCTCCAGATGGTCGGTCAGGCTCCGGCCGGTGCGTCGGGCGCCGTCGAGCACATCGGCCGGGCGGAAGGCATGCAGGTGGATCTGGGGTGCGGCCGCTTTGACGGCTCGGGCCAGCTGTTCGTAGACCGTGGCCGGGGCGTGGGCCGGGGCCGTGCCCTGGATGCACAGCTCGGTGGCGCCCAGGTTCCAGGCATCGGCGGCGACGGCGGCGGCCACCTCGGGGTCCGTGACCTGGCTGCTGTCCAGGTTGCGGTTGACGACGAGGGTCGCGGTCGGACCGACGACGCTGCGGCGTAGGCCGTCGGCGAGCTCCGTCAGCCGGTCCAGATCAGTGCCATCCATCTGGAGCAGCCCGGTCAGCTCGTCCTGGTCCAGGTCCGCGGGGCTGTTCTCGGCCCGGTCGAGCAGGCTGGATGACCGGCCCGAGACGCCCCGGCGGCCCGGGGTGCCTGAGCTTTCTGCCGTCTGGTCGGGTCGGGGGCCGATGGTCACGGCCACCGACCGCGACGGCACCGGTGCCTGCTGTCCGGAGGCTGGGGCTGGTCGTGCGGTGGCGTCGGCGAGGTGGTCCTCGTCGGCCAGCCGGAGTACGGCGTCGTGCAGGGCCGGGTCGATCCAGGACTCCCGGTCGGTGATGTAGTGCGGGTGGGCGGTGAGTCGTTCCCGCAGGGTGTATCCGTTGGACGTGGTCAGGGACTGAAGCTCAGTGACCTGTGGCCACGGGCGTTCCGGGTTCACGTGGTCTGCGGTCAGCGGGCTGACACCGCCCCAGTCGTCGATCCCGGCCTGGATCAACAGGGAGAGCTCGGCCGGGTCGCTGAGGTTGGGTGGCGCCTGGATGCGGGCATCGGGGCCCATCACCAGCCGGGCGGTGGCGATCGCGGCCAGGTAGGACTCCAGGTCTGCGTCCGGTGCGCCCTGCATCGCGGTGGCGGGCTTGGCCCGGAAGTTCTGGATGATGATCTCCTGGACGTGGCCGTGACGGTCGGAGAGGTCCTTCAGGGCCTGGATGCTCTCGGCCAGTTCCTGGGTGGTCTCTCCGATGCCGATCAGCACGCCGGTGGTGAAGGGGATGCGCAGGGTGCCGGCGTCCTGGAGCGTCTGCAGGCGCACTGCGGGGTCTTTGTCCGGGGAGCCGTAGTGGGCCTGGCCGGGTTCCTCGAAGAGCCGGCGGGAGGTGGTCTCGAGCATCATGCCCATCGAGGGGGCGGTGGGCCGCAGTCGCTGTAGCTCGGCGTGGGTCATCACCCCGGGGTTCAGGTGGGCCAACAATCCCGTTTCGGCCGTGATGCGGCGGGCCAGGTGTCCGATGTAGTCGATGGTGGAGGAGAAACCGTGTTCGTCCAGCCACTGCCGCGCGATCGGCCAGCGGTCCTCCGGGCGGTCACCCAGGGTCAGCAGGGCTTCCTTGCAGCCGGCGGCGGCGCCCTGGTGGGCGATCGCCAGGACCTGGTCCTCACTCAGATAGGGCGGAAGGCCCTTGGTGGCGAGCTTGCCCGGGGTGTCCACGAAGGTGCAGTAGTGGCACCGGTCCCGGCACAGGGTGGTCACCGGGACGAAGACCTTGCGGGACCAGGTGATGGTGCGGGGCCGGCCTGCTCGCTCGAGGCCGGCGTCGCGCACCTCGGACGCCTGGCCCATCAGCGCACGCAGCTCGCTGCCGCGGGCGCGCAGGCCCGTCTCAGGGTGGAACGTCAGGGTTGATGTCATGGGTCGACTCCGGAGAAGGTGATTGAGCCTCGAATAGGGACCAGCCAGAGGACCGTCGACCCATGACGGGGTCGATGTTGCCCGCTAAGCGCAGCAGGCGGTGAACTGTAGTCTAGGCCACATTCTCTCATCTGGAGAATGGTTATCATGGATTTTCTCGGACGGTGACCCCCTCCTCTGGAGCTTCGACGCCCCGATGCGGCGCACCCGTGCGGGGCGACCGGTCAGGACTCCCAGCGCCGGAACAGTGCGGCGATGGCCTGGCCGCCGCCGATGCACAGGGTGGCGATGCCGTACTCCAATCCCCGCCGCTGCAGGTCCTTCGCAACCCGGAGGGCCAGGATGGCACCGGTGGCTCCGATCGGGTGACCCAGCGCGATGGCCCCGCCATAGGGGTTGGTGGTCTCCGGGTCCAGGCCGGTGTCGCGGATGACAGCAATGGCCTGGGACGCGAAGGCCTCATTGAGCTCGACCATCCCGATGTCCCGGGGTGTCAGGCCGGTCTCAGCGAAGAGCTTCCTCAGGGCCAGAGTGGGGGCATAGCCCATGATGGTCGGATCGATCCCCGCCACGGTGACGTGCTCGAGGGTGACCAGGGCGGAGAGTCCACGCTCCTTCAGCGTGCTCTCCCGCATCATGACCAGGGCCGCGGCGCCGTCATTGATCCCCGAGGCATTTCCGGCGGTGACGGAGCCGTCCTTGCGGAAGGCCGGACGTAGGCTCGACAGGCTTTCCAAGGTGGTGTCGGCGCGTGGGAACTCGTCGTCGGTAACCGTGACGGGCTTCCGGCCGGTGGTGGTGACCGGGACGATCTCCTCGGCGAAGGCCTGCCTGGCGGCGGACTGTGCGGCCCGCTGCTGGCTCTGCAAGGCGAACTCGTCCTGCTCGGCGCGGCTCACGCTGAACTTCTGGGCCACGTTCTCCGCGGTGACGCCCATGTGTTCGGTGCTGAACGGGTCGGTGAGCATACCGAGGGTCCCGTCGATCAGGGTCCGGTTGCCGAGGCGGCCGTTGTTCCGGGCCTCGTAGTCGAGGAAGGGCATGCGGGACATCGATTCGTTGCCCCCCGCGAGGACCACATCTGCACTGCCCCAGCGGAGCGTCTGCGCCGCAGACCACACGGCCTGCAGGCCACTGCCGCACAGGCGGTTCACGCTCAGGGCGGTGGTGGACGGGTCCAGCCCCGCGGCCAGGGCGACCCGTCTCGCGTTGTAGGCGTCCGGTCCCACCTGGCCGACGCAGCCCATGATGACCTCATCCACCGCATCGGCGCCGATCCCGCTGCGTTCCAGCGCAGCCGTGGCGACCGCTGCTCCCAATTCGTGGGCCGGCATGTCCTTGAACGCCCCGGCGAAACGGCCGACGGGGGTCCGGGCGCCGTCAACGATCACGATCTTGTCTGCTGTCATTTCATTTCTCTTCCGTTGGGGCCTGTTGCGGCTCTGGAACTATCGACTGGTGTAGCCGGCATCGACGTGGACGGTCGTGCCGGTGACGTAGGAGGACTGATCGGAAGCCAGCCACAGCGTCGCCTGGGCGACTTCCTCTGCGGTTCCGAGGCGGTTGAGCAGGCCCATCTGCGGGGCCAGGTCCTCCACCGTGGTGCCGTGGCGTGCCATGGATGAACGCAGCATGGGCGTGTCAATGGCGCCCGGCGCCACACCATTCACTCGGATGTTGCGTGGGCCGTTCTCCAGGGCTGCCACCTTGGTCAGCCCCACCACGCCGTGCTTGGCGGCCACGTAGGCGGCGGCGTTGGCCTTCGGCCGGAAGCCGCGCACGGAGGACACGTTGACGATCGAACCACCGGTGCCCTGTCGGATCAGATGGCGGATCTCGTACTTCAGGCAGAGGGCCACACCCCGCAGGTTGACGGACATGAGGCGGTCCCAGTAGTCCTCATCGAGCTCGTCCAAGGGGGCGTCATCGGGCGTGATGGCCGCATTGTTCACTGCCACGTCCAGCCGACCGTAGGTGTCGACGACGGAGTCGACCATGGCCTCCACCTCCTTCGAGGTGGATACGTCGACCTTCACGAAGCACGCGATATGGCCTTCGGCCGTCAGCCCGTCGACGGTCCGTCGCCCGGCCTCGGCGTCCAGGTCCGCCACGACCACCCGGGCCCCGGACCGGGCGAAGAGCTCGGCGGTAGCGGCGCCCATGCCCATGCCGGCGCCGGTCACCAGGGCCACCTTGCCGTGGAGCGTCGGTGCGATCATCGGGCGCTGCCGACCTCCTGCCCGGTGACCGGGGGACGGAAGGCCGGGAGCACCTCGTTCTTGAACAGCTCGAGGCTGCGCAGCACCTGTTCCTGGGCCAGCTCGAACCACTGCATGCGCAGCACGATGTAGGTCAGGCCCTGGGCCTCGAGGTCTTTGAGGGAGGAGATGACCGAGGCTGGATCGGCGAAGAGATACGACGAGTCGGCCGTCTGCGTGGCCGCCTGGGCGGACGCCAGGTGGGCGTAGTTGCCGGTCTGGTCCGGGGCGTTGTACCGCGCATATTCTCTGCTCAGGGCATTGCGGGCCCCGAGCCCGATCTCCCGTGCGCGGTCTGCATCGGGGTCCAGGACCAGTTCGCGGCGCACCACGAGTTCCGAGGCTCGGCCCAGACCCAGCCTCTCGCGCTCGGCCCGGTAATGGCCGAGGACGGTCTCCAGCTTCTCGGGGGAGGTGTGCGGTGGCACGATCCAGGCGTCGCCGAGCCGTGCGGCCCGTTCAGCGCCCTTACGGTGGGCGCCGGCGCCGATCCAGATGGGCGGACCGCCCGGCTGAACCGGGGCCAGGCTGATCCGCTCGTCGTCGATCTTGAAATGCTGGCCTTCGAAGCTGGTGCGTTCGCCACTCCAGAGCCGGCGGACGATCTCGATGCTCTCCTCATAGCGTGCGATGCGTTCGTCCATGGGCACGCCGAAGGCCTTGAACTCGTTCTCCCGGTAGCCCATGCCAAAGCCGGCGATGGTGTTGCCGTTGGTGAGGTGGTCCAGGGTGGAGAACTCCTCGGCCACGCCGACCGGGTGCCTCAGCGGCAGGATGTACATGTTGGTGCCCAGCTTCATCTCGCCGGCGTCCTGGGCGAGGGCCGAGAGCAGGTGGACCGGCTGCAGCGTGGGCATCGCGCCGAGGTAGTGCTGCAGCACCCACAGTGAGTCGATGCCGGCGTCGCGAGCTGCGCGAACCTGCTCGCGCAGCATCGAGATCCGGCTGGCCGGGACCACATGCTCCGGGAAGTCGTTCATCAGGGCGAGGCCGAATTTCAGCGCCATCGGGTTACTCCTTCGAAGGTGGGGTGAGGACCAGGGCGGCATCGACGATGACGGCGCCCTGGTGTGGCGACTCTGCGACCAGAACGGGATTCAGATCCGCCTGGTCCAGCCAGTCCGCGCCGGCGAACAGCTCCGAGAATCGGACGATGAGGTCCACGAGGGCGGGCCGATCGTATTCGACGGCCCGGTAGCCGCGGAGCAATCGGCCCACGGAGAGTTCGTCGAGGGCTGCCTCGGCGTCTGAGGCGCCGAGGGGACAGCTGCGGAACACCGTGTCGTCGAGCAGCTCGGCAAGGATCCCGCCGGCACCGATCATCACCATCGGGCCGAACTGCGGATCCCTGACACCACCGAGGATGACCTCCAAGCCCCGGTGGAGCTCGGAGAGCAGCAACCCCTCCGGGACCAAACCGTTCTCGGTGACGATTCCGTCGAACTCGTCCAGGGCCCGGTCGAGGTCGGTCTGGTCTCGCACGCCGACGCGGACGAGCCCGAGATCAGACTTGTGGACGACTCCCTCGCAGAGTTGCTTGGCCACCAGAGGCCAGCCGATGCCGGCCGCCGCATCCGCAGTGGTGTCCCGATCGCTGACCAGGACCTCCCGGGGGGTGTCCAGACCGTGTTCCCTGAGGAAGGACTTGGCCTGGTGTTCCGTGGGCAGTTCGGGCAGTCCTGTGGGGCGGGGGGCCGGGGCAGAGCGGTCAGTGCGCGCCTCGAGATCAGCCTCGGGGTCCGCCTCGGGGTCAGCCCCGCCGAAGCCGAGCGTGCGGTGCATCTCCGCCCAGCGTGCCAGATGGGCCAGAGCCGAGAGCGCGGCATCGACCGAGCCGAAGTGAGCGGCCGAGCCGGCGGCGAGGACCTGTTCGGATCGCTCGGTCAGGTCGGTGGCGGTCCACGCCGAGATCACCGTCGGCTTCGTGCTGGCCTCCGCCGCGGCGATGAAACCCGGCAGCAGGCGTTCAGCATCGTGGGCGCTCCAGGTGGGGATGGCATACAGCACGAGGTCGAACTCGTCGGCGCGTTCGAGCTCGCCCAGGACATCACGCAGAAACTCGGCGTTGCCGATGACCTGGCCGGTGAGGTCGAAGGGGTTGCTGGGGGCTCCGAAGCGCATGCCCTGGGACAGAGCCTCGACGGTGGTCTCGGACAGCGCCGGCACCCTGAGGCCGAGTTCGCTGGCGCGGTCTGCCGCATAGCTGCATTCGCCGCCCGAGGGGGAGACGATCAGGAGGCGGTTCGAGGCGGGGGGATCCACCCGGGCGAGCAGGTCGGCCGTGTCGATCAGGGTGTCCACGGAGTCGACCTCCAAGACGCCCAGCTGGGTCATGACGCTGCTGAAGAGGGCGTGGGAACCGGCCAGGGCACCGGTGTGGCTGAGCGAGCTGCGCGCACCGGCCTCCGAGCGTCCCGCCTTCAGCACCAGGACGGGCTTGCCCTGGCGGTGGGCCTTGGACACGGCGGCGCGGAAGGCCGGGACGTCACGGAGCTCCTCGATGAACAGGGCGATCACCCGGGTCTGCTCGTCGTCGGCCAAGGCCTCGACGAGTTGGGCCACATCAAGGTCGGCCTCATTGCCGACACTGACGAAGCCGCGGATCCCGACGCCGCGCCCCTGGGCCCGGTTGAACAGGTTGACCGCCATGCCGCCGCTCTGACTGACGATGCTGATGGATCCTGGCGTGAACGTCTCGGTGATGTTCAGGGTGGCACACGCCACGACGCGGTCCACCACGCTGGCGGCGCCGATGCAGTTGGGCCCGACCAGCCGGCTGCCCCCAGCGCGGGCCAGCTCGACCAACTCGCGCTGACGGTCGTGCCCGGCGGCTCCCTCCTCGGCGAAACCGGCGGAGCACACGGTGATCACCTTGACGCCGGCGGCCACGCAGTCCCGGACGGCGTCGTGGACCAGCTCGCTGCGCACCAGGATCATGGCGGCGTCGACCGCCTGGCCGATCTGTCCCACGGTGGGGTAGCAGGGCAGGCCATCGATCTCGGTGTAGCGCGGATTGACCGGGAAGATCGATCCGGAATAGCCGGTCCGCCGGAGGTTGGTGAGGCTGCGTGAGGAGTAGCTGCCGGCGGTGGCAGAGGCACCGATGAGGGCGATGGAGCGCGGTGCGAACAGCGGTCCCAGGTCCAGAGCGGGCCGGCCAGGCCCCGGAGCGTCAGCACGGTCCGTCACCAGCCCGACGTCGGCGGGCCCGGTGTCCGTCTTCACGCCCGGTTCCCGCTGCCGGCCGGGCCAGCCCCTACCGGAGCCCCAGCGGACGGGGTGTCGTTGAGGATCTTGGCGAGCGCATAGGCCTGGCGGGTGGCGAAGACCAGTCGGCGTGGTGCGAAGGCGTCGCCCAACAGGTGGACATCGTCTCGCCGGGCCTGCAGATCCTCGAACAGTGTGGGGTCGGCCTCCCCGCCGCAGGCCAGGACGACCGAGTCGAAGTCCACCAGCTGGCGTTCGACCCCCGAGTACACGTTCCTGGTGGTCACTGCCGATTCCGAGATCGCAGTGACCTCCTCCATGAAGCGCAGCCGCACGTCCTGGGCATCCAGTCGGCCGAGGATCCCGCCGACGATGTACCGGCCGAGCAACTGCGCCGGGCCGTTCGTGGCGTAGATGACGCTGACCTGATGGCCCCGGGTGCTGAGGTGATCGGCCAGGGCGAGGGGAGGCATGTGGTCGTCCTGAGCCACGATGACCACGCGGTGGCCCGGCGTGGCGGTTCCGCTCAGGACGTCGCGGATCTCCAGGACGTCCTCACGGTCCGCGCCGGGAATGGACGGGCGCCTGGCGGTGGCGCCGGTGGCCAGGGCCACGACGTCGGCTCCATCGGCGAGCACATTCTCCGGCGTGGCCGTGTGGTCGAGTCGCACCCTCACGCCGAGGGTGGACAGGCGGTTCTCCTGCCAGTCGAGGTACAGGTCGAAGCGATCGTGCTTCGGAGCCTTTGCGGCGATCCGCAGCTGTCCGCCGAGTTCCTTGCCCGACTCCCAGATCTCCACCTGGTGGCCACTCTCCGCCGCAAGACCGGCCAGTTCCAGCCCGGCCGGGCCGCCGCCCACCACCAGCAGCCGCCGCGGGCGCCGGGTCAGCGGCCACAGCCCGTCGACCTCGTTGCTGGTGTGGGGGTTCACGGCGCAGCCGAACGGCAGCCCGTCGACGTAACGGCGGTTGATGCACTCGTTGCCGCCGACACAGGGACGGATCTCTGATGTGCGTCCTTCTCTGGCCTTGACCAACAGCTCACCGTCGGCGATATGCGCACGGGCCATGCCGACGACGTCGGCGTCACCGGCCGCGAGGATCCTCTCGGCGACCTCGGGGGAGTTGATCAGGCCGGTGTGGACGACGGGGAGGTCGATGGAGCGCTTGAGCTCTCCAGCCATCCCGGCCCACTGGCCGGCGTCGAATAAATGGGGCTGGATGTAGCTGGGGTTGCCCCAGGGCGTGCCGACCACGGAGTGCACGAAGTCGATCAGGCCGGTGGACTCGAAGTACTGGGCGATCTCGATGCCCTCCGCGGCTCCGTAGCCACCGGGCATCTCCTCCCGGAGGTTGAGTCGGATGCCGACGGCCATTGAATCGCCGACGGCCTCACGGATGGCGGTCAAAGCCTCCACGACGAAGCGCGCCCGGTTCTCCAGCGAACCGCCGTAGGCGTCCTGCCGGTGGTTGGTCAGGGGGGACAGGAACCATTCCAGCAAGTCATCATGGTTGACGTGCATCTCGATGCCGTCGAGGCCGCCCTGGAGGGCCTGCCCTGCGGAATAGCCGTACTCCTTGACGAACCACGCGATCTCCTGGGTCGATAGCGCGTGGGGCTGCTGATTGGTGACGGGGGCGCTGAGCCGCGGCGACGGTGCATGCGGAAAGCCGCCGATCATCGTCATCTGGCAGGTGACCACCGCGCCGGCCGCATGCAGTGTCTCGGTGGCACGCTGCACACGGTCCACGAAGTACGGCAGCCGGAAGTAACCACGGGTCTCAGCACTGATGCCCGAAGGCTCGAAGCCGGGGATGAACTGGTTCTGGATACGGCCGGTGATCCCCCCGATCCAGGCCACACCGGCCTGGGCACGCGACTCCAGATAGGCGATGGCCCGAGTGGCCTCGGCCTCGTCGGTTCCCCAGAAGTTGCCGATCGCCGAGTTGTGCGGGGGCATCATGACCCGATTGCGCAACTGCATCGGCCCCAACTGCACGGGCGAGAACAGATGCTCGAAGGAGGGCTGCTGCCCTCCTTCCAATTCGTAGTCATGATCCATATAGTTAACTTAGATCCGCGTTCGGGGTGAGTCAAGAACGCGACCGCTGTCCGTCCGCGGCTCGGCGACGTCTCGAGAGGGCAACAGCTCCCGACCGAGAAATCTATGCGCATAGACTCGCCGTGGTTGCCCTGAACCGGGCGGCCGCAGGGTCCGAAGATCAACGAGTTGGGAGATATGCATGTCAGGCGTCGGAGTCACGGTAGAAGAAAAGGCGGGCGTGGTCCGCATCCGGCTGGAGCGTCCGGAGCGACGGAACGCGTATGACATTGACATGGCCCGCGCCATGATCGACGGTCTGCAGTCCGCGGCCCGCGCGGAAGCCGTGGTGATCACGGGAAGCGGTGGCTCGTTCTGCGCCGGCGGCGCCTTGGGCCAGCTCAGCGACCCCGACCCGGAGGAACTGCGCGACCTGTTCACGACCTCCCTGCGGCTGGTCGACGCCATCCGCGCCTGCCCGCGTCCTGTCATCGCCGCCGTCGACGGGCCGGCTGCGGGCGGGGGCAACGAACTGGTCATCGCCTGTGATTTCGCCATCGCGACCGAGCGTTCGACCTTCGGACAGACCGGGCCCAAGGTGGGATCCGCGCCGGTGCTGGGCGCCACCAACCTGGCGGCCGTGCAGATCGGCGAGAAGCGGGCCAAGGAGATGTCCTTCATGTGCCGGCGGTATTCCGCCGAGCAGGCTTACACCATGGGACTGATCAATGAGGTGGTTCCAGACGACGGCCTGGACGCAGGGGTCGACCGTTGGCTGGCCGAGATCCATGAGTTGAGCCCGCGGTACCTCGAGATCTCCAAGGTGAGTTCGAACCTCTGGTGGAACGCCGCGAAGGACAACATGCAGTCGGGTCTGGAGACCCTGATCCAGGCCATCGGCAGCGATGACATGCGTGAGGGCAGTCAGGCCTTCCTGGAGAAGCGCAAGCCGCGCTTCCGTGACGCGGCGGCCAGCGTCGACGGTGGTACCCCGGGCGGCCGGTAGAGCCACCGACTGGCCTCGTCGGGGGCCAGTCGGGCTCGGGCCTTCTCGTTTGCTCCGAAATCTAGTATAATCAATACGACAGACGTGAGGATTCGCAGCCCGGAGTTGCCGCGGTCCACCATCCTGAACGTCGACAGCTCTCCGGGCGTCGTACACACAGACACACACATAGATCAGTTCAATGCAATTGGAGGTGGGGGCCGTGGCGGTTTCCGTTGTTGATGAGCATGCCGAGATCCGTAGCCTGGCTGCCCAGGTGGCCCAGGAGGTCTACGCGCCGATGGCCGAGGAGCTGGACGTGACACGCACGCCCATCTCCCTGGCCGAACGGAAGCGGATGGGTGATCTGGGATTCCTGGGCATCGCCCATCCCGAGCGTTTCGGCGGGGCCGAGGCCCCCTTGGCCCAGGCGCTCGCGGTCATCGAGGAGTTCGCGAAGGTCTGCCGACCTGCCGCATTCCAGATCTTCGAGTCGAACACCGGGCCGGCCCAGGTCATCAACCACCTGGGCACCGAGGAGCAGCGCGAGCGCCTGCTCCCGAAGATCATCACCGGTGACAAGACCATGGCCGTGGCCATCTCGGAGCCGGATGCCGGATCTGCCGCAACGGACGCCAAGACCACGGCACGCCTGGTGGGCGACGGCTACGTCCTCAACGGTTCCAAGCGCTGGATCTCCAACGGGGGCGAAGCCGACCACTACCTGGTCTATGCCCGCCTGTCCGACGCCCCGGGGGCCAAGGGGATCGGCGCCATCATCGTGGACAAGGAGATGCCGGGCGTGAGCTTCGGTGCTCCTGAGCGCCTGATGGGTTTCCGCGGGATCCCCTCGGCCGATGTGATCTTCGACGATGTCATGGTCCCGAAGGAGAACGTCGTGGTCCCTGCCGGTGAGTTCAGCTCCCTCTTCGGCGCCTTCTCCATCGAGCGGATGGGCAATGCGACGATGTCGCTGGCCATCGGCCAGGCGGCTCTGGACAAGACCCTCGACTACATCCAGCAGCGCCAGCAGTTCGGCAAGGACCTGGTGGAATTCCAGTCCATCCAGATGATGGTGGCCGACATGATCCTCCAGGTCGACGCTGCACGGCTTCTGGTGGACCGGGCGGCCAACAGCGTGCAGAACGGCATCCCCGATCCCCTGCAGGTCTCGCTGGCCAAGTGCACCGCCAACGAGATGGCCAAGAAGGTCTCCGACCTGGCGATCCAGGTGCACGGCGGCAACGGATACACCGAGGAGTATGGTCTGGAGCGACTCCACCGTGACTCGCACGGGTGGGCCATCGCCGGTGGCACTCCCTCGATGCAGCGGATCAGGATCGTCTCCGAGACCCTCGGTCGGCGCTTCGACCAGCGCCGCTGATCGACCCCTCCGGCCGGGGCGCCCGCCCCGGCCGGAGGGTGGCCCCCGGCGGGTCGGCTGTTCTGTACCCAAGACGTAGACAAGAATCGATTTTCGGTGAAAGCGGGATGTGCTGTGAGCGTTGACCTTAATGCGGAGACCGGTGTGGAGTCGGCCGGCAGGCTGTTCCAGTTGAGCGAGGGCCACCGGCAGATTCAGCAGCGCGCGCAGACGCTCGCTGCCGAGATGGAGACGGTGGCTCAGGAAGCGGATGAGTACACCGAGATCTACGAGCCGATGCGGGAGGCCCTGGCCGCATCAGGTCTGGCCGGGCATGTGGTTCCCGCGGCATACGGCGGGCACGCGGAGACGCTTGATCCACTGGCCATCTCCCTGATCCGGGAGGCGCTGATGTACACCTCGGCGCACCTGGACTCCCTCTTCGGCATGCAGGGCATCGGTTCCTACACGCTCACCGTCGGTGGTGCCGAGGAGCTCAAGCGGCACTGGTTGCCGAAGGTCGTCGCGATGGAGGCCATCGCCGCGATCGCGCTCACCGAGCCGGAGGTCGGTTCGGATCTGCGGGCCATCACCACCACCATTGAGGAAGTCGATGGCGGTCTGCGGATCCGTGGCCGCAAGTCCTTCATCACCAACGCCGGGGCCGCCTCCTTCTACTGCGTCCTGGGACGCGAGGGCGATGGCTACTCGATGGCCCTGGTCCCCGCCGACGCGGCCGGTTTGACCGCCCGCCCCGGTGATGACCTGATCGCCCCGCACATCCTCGGCGAGCTCGAGTTCGACGACGTGGTGGTGCCCGCAAACCACCGTCTCGGGGACACCGGCAAGGCCTTCAAGCTGATGCTCCAGGCGCTCGCGGTGTTCCGCGCCTCCGTGGCGGGATCCGCCGTGGGCCTGGCCCAGGCGGCCCTGGATGAGGCCGTGGCCCACGCCAAGACCCGGGAGCAGTTCGGCGCCCCGTTGTTCGAACTGGGCGCCGTCTCGCAGAACCTGGCACTGTCCTGGGTCGAGGTGGAGACCATCCGTTCGATGGCCTACCGTGCCGCCTCGCTGGCGACCACCGACCCCCTGGCCAATATGCACTTCTCGTCGATGGCCAAGGTGTCCGCGACCGAGACGGCCGGCCGTATCGTCGACCGGTCCGTGCAGACCATGGGACGCTTCGGCCTGGTCCGCGGCTCGAAGATCGAGCGGCTCTACCGCAACGCACGCCCGGGGCGGATCTACGAAGGGTCCACCGAGGTCCTGCTGGATTCCATCGCGCGTCGGCTGAAGAAGGAGACCCCGTGAAACCCGAGCTCGTCCTCGATGCCCACACCCACGTCTGGCCGGACAAGATTGCGGGGCTGGCGCTGAACGCCAATCCGGTGCCGGGTCTGGAACCCCGCGGCGACGGCACCGTCTCCGGGCTCGACGCGGCCATGGATGCACACGGCGTCACGGCCAGCTGCTGCCTCGGGATCGCGAACGAGGCACGACATGTGGATTCGGTGAACCGCTTCGTCGCCGACCTGGCCAGCGCGCGTCGGTATCCGGTCGGGACGATCCACGTCGACCTGTCCGTGGAGGAGAACATGGCCAGCCTGCGCCGGCACGGTCTCAAGACGGTCAAGATCCACCCGCTGTTCCAGAACTTCGCCCTCGACGATCCGCGGCTCTGGAACATCCTGGAGGCCTTCGGCTCAGAGATCTCGGTGATCACCCACGTGGGCGAGGGGGGGGATGCACGCACCAACGCGCTGTCCAGCCCGAAGATGATCTACGACATCTCGCGCCAGTTCCCCGATCTGACGCTGATGGCGTGCCACTTCGGGGGATACAAGATCCTGGATGATGCCGAGGAGATGCTCTCCGGTGCCGATGTCATCCTGGAGACCTCCTGGCCGCCGACGTTGACCACCCTGGCCCCGGATCGGGTCAAGAGGCTCATCCGCAACCACGGCTCCGAACGGATCGTCTTCGGCTCAGACTGGCCGATGACCAACCCCGGTGAGGAGATCGCCGCCATCCACCGGCTCGGGCTCACCGACGACGAGACCCGGCAGGTACTGGGCGGCAACCTCGCCCGCTTCCTCGACCTCTCCGTGTCCTGAGCGGCCGGTCGATGGGGAGGACGGGGCAAGACGATCTCGAGGATCTGCGTGGGCTCCGCCTGGGCAGGGACGCCCAGGCGGAACTCCTGGACGCGCAGACCGAGTGCACGTTCGTCTTCACCAATCAGGAGGGCTGGGCCAGCGGGGTGGTGATGACCTACCTCCAGCACGAGGGCTCCTTCTGGGTCACGGCCGTCGATGGCAGGATCCACGTCCGCGGCGTGGAGAAGGACCCGCGGGTCAGCCTGGTGATCTCCAATGCCGGCACGTCACTGGAGGGGCGCCGCATGGTCTCCCTGCGTGGTACGGCGATCATCCACCGTGATGCCGAGGTGAAGGCCAGGATCATCGATCGCTTCGCCCACCGGCACCAGCCAGGGGACCCCGAGGCCTTCATCCGCCTGTTGAGCAGCCCGAACCGGGTCGTCATCCAGTTCCACCCCACCGCAGTGGCGGTGAGCCACGACTCCACCAGGATGCCCGGAGACGGGCGTGGTGGAAGCACCTCAGGGTCCTGAATCCACTTCATGACGGAAGTCGGTACGAGGCTCTTGACTAATCGCTGATAATCATATTATCTATACAGTGATACGAATCACAGGGATGATGCCCGCGAAGAAGGAGTCACGTCATGGTTGATGCAGGTGCAACACGTCCCGCTGGTGAGGGCGAATCGGTGGTCGTCGTCGGAGCGGGCCTGTCCGGGCTGGCGACGGCGCTCGGGGTTGCACTGCGTGGCGGCCGGGCCATCGTGCTGGAGGCCTCGGAGCTCGTGGGCGGGGCCGCCGCCTACTCCGGGGGCCAGGTGTGGTCGGGTGCCAACCACGTCGCCGAGCGGATGGGGATCGAGGACAGCCTGGAGCTGACCGAGACCTATATCCGGGATATCGCCCACGACAGCCCTGAGGTGCTGGACGAGGTGGCGATGAAGCGCTGGATCGAGGCATCACCGGAGGCCTTGAAGTACTGGGAGGACGTCGGTGCCATCACCTGGGCCCTCATCCCGGGCCTGGCCGACTACCACAATGAGGCCAACGGCGCCCTGCCGGAGGGCCGCTACCTCACCAACGCCCTGATCGACGGAAGTGTGCTGGGGGAGTGGCGCGAGAAGTTGCGCTACAGCCCGTACTTCCCGGTCGGACAGACCTATGAGGAGATGCTCGGCAAAGGCCGGCGCGCCAGCTACGTCGAAGAGGACGGTCCCGCCAAGCACTCCCATGTCGGCCTGCCCGCGTTCGGCATCGCTGACGGCAGCCATGCGGAGGCCGAGGTCAGGGACGAGGACCCGTTGACCTTCGGTACGGGTGTCGTCGCTTCCTTCCTGAACCGGGTGATCGCCGAGCCGGGGATCGAGATCCGGCTCGAGCACCGTGTCTCCGAGCTGCTCACCGACGCCTCTGGCGCCGTGGTGGGAGTGAAGGCCGACTCTCCGGCCGGCGTCGTCCAGTTGGACGGCCCGGTGGTCCTGGCCACCAGCACCTACGACTGGGATCCGGAGCTGGTCGGCGAGATGCTCGGCCTCGGCCCAGAGGATTTCGGCAGCGTGGCCCCCGAGTCGCTGCGTGGTGACGCCATCCGGCTGGCCCGCGCCGTGGGTGGGGACATCGCCAAGATTCCGCCGACCGCGGTGCCGATCCTTCCCGGATGGCGTTCACAGGTCGGCACCGGATTCGGCTACGGCCCCGAATACGCGATGCCGCACTCGATGATCGTCGATGAGACGGGCAACCGGTACTGCAACGATTCCTACTGGGTGGACATCGTCGCCAAGACCTTGGACCCGAAGGATCGCCACCTGCCCTTCTTCCTGGTGTGGGATGACCAGCACCGGCAGAAGTACGGACTGGCCGGCACCCCTCCCGGCGGCGAATACCCCGAGGGCTGGGTCGAGTCCGCCCCGACCCTGCGGGAGCTCGGCGAGAAGCTCGGTATCGAGGGTGAGCAGCTGGAGCGCACCGCTGAGCGTTTCAGTGAGAACGCCCGCAAGGGCGAGGATCCGGACTTCGGCCGCGGAACGGTCACCTATGTGAACAAGTTCGCCGGGGATCCTTCGAACAAGCCCAGCCCCGTGCTGGGGGAGATCGCGCAGGGACCGTTCCACGGTCTCCGCCTGAAGTTCGTGGGCACCGGGATCGGCTCCAGCGGCGTGCGCATCGACGGCGAGGGGCGCGCCCTGGACGAGGGCCTGAACCCGATCGAAGGCCTTTACGTCGTCGGATCGGCGGCCGGCATGACCACCACGGGAACCGGCTACAACAGCGGCATCGCGTTGGGCCGCGGCCTGACACACGCGTACCTCGTGGCGCAGCGGCTGGGCGCAGAGCTCAGCGAACCCGCCGCGCTCTGACCGGGCTGTCCGCTCAGCAGCGGACAACCCTTCACGAAAATTCTATCCCCATCATCATCAGCATCATCTCAACAGGAAGGTTAGGGCCATGGCTCCTACACCACGACGTCGACTGCTCCAGGCCACCGCGGCACTGGCCAGCGTATCCCTGCTGGCCGCCTGTGGCGGCGGCGGCGGGGGAACCGAGGCCGGTGCCGAGAACGGCAGTGATGGCGGTGGCGGCATCGCCAGCGAGATCAAGCTCTCCGGGATCTACGACACCACCGGTCCGATCGCCTATGCGGGCGTCGGAGCCTCCAAGGGCATCAACCTGGCCATCGAGGAGATCGAGGAGCAGGGCTTCCTCGGCGAGGGGGTCGACCTCACCTTCGAGGAGACCGACTCCGCGAACGAGATCGAGCGGGCCTCCTCCGAGGTGTCGCGGGCCGTTGCCGACCAGGAAGTGATGGCGCTCTTCGGGCCGGTGGCCGGGCAGCAGGCCGCCACCATCGCCCCGATGGTGGAGCAGGCCGGCCTGCCGACCATCTTCAACCAGGCCGGTTCGGAAGGCGTGGTCATCGGCGACTACACCTTCCGCGCCACCGCGCCGATGTGGAGCTACTACGACATCGTGGCGGAACACCTCGCCGAGCAGGGACTCACCGACGTCGCCGTGATCTACAACGGCACCTTCCCGACCTTCGCCGAGATCGGCCAGACGGAGTTCCCGAAGCTGGCCGAGGAGAACGGCCTGACGATCACCGACTCCTACGCGGTCCAGAGCAACACCCAGGACTTCACCCCGCAGGCCCAGGAGATCGCCTCCAAGAAGCCGGACGCAGTCGTCATGCTCCTGATCGCACCGCAGTCGGTGACCGCCCTGACCCAGCTGGACCAGGCCGGTTATGACGGTCAGGTCATGGCCACCTCCGTCCAGGCATCCGGGAATGTCGCACCGGCCGGTGATCACGCCGCAGGCCTGATCTACCCGGTGGACTTCTCCGCCGTGCAGGAGGACGAACTCGCCGTCAACTTCGTCGAAGCCTTTGAGGAGAAGTACGACGAGACCCCTGACCAGTACGCCGCCGAAGGCTACGACTCGATGTGGTGGCTGGCCCGCGGCATCAAGGCCAGTGGCGACTCGAGCCGAGAGGGCATCCAGAAGGGCATGGCCCAGGTCGCCTCGGAAGGCTTCGACGGCGTCATGGGCGCGCTGACCTTCGAAGGCAACGACATCCGCGTCCCGGGGCTCCTCGTGGAGTGGGATGGATCCGAAGAGCACCTCGTCGAGTAGCCACTGAACGACGGGCCGGGGCGCCAGGCGCCCCGGCCCGTCCCCACATCGACTCCATTGTCGAGCTGAAAGGACTGGCGGCGTGCAAGAGCTGCTCAATACCCTGACCCTCGGGTCCATCTATCTGCTGTTCGCCCTGGGCATGGCCCTCGCGTGGAGCACCATCGGTATCCTCAACTTCGCGCACGGCGCCATCTTCGTCTTCTCCGCCTTCAGCGCGCACGTCATCTCGACCTACGTGCCGCTGTCCATGCCTCTGGTCATCCTGATCTCCATGGTCGTCGGCGCGCTGCTGTCCGCGCTCACGCAATGGCTGGCCTTCGAGCAGATCCTCAAGAGGTCGTCGAACCACCGGGCGGCGGAACTGAGAGTCCTCATCGGTGGCATCGGTGTGGCCGCCATCCCGATCGCGATCGTGGACCGGGCCACGGCGTCCGCCCCCTTCGGCTTCCAGGGCTCCACCTACCAGACCCAGGTCTTCGAGTTCTTGGGGCTGCGCATGACGAACACCTCGATGATCGTCATCATCGCGGGCGTGGGCATCGCCGTCGGACTGACCCTCTGGCTCAGATCCTCACGGCACGGGCTGGGCCTGCGCGCCATCGGCGTCGACTCCGAGACGGCCTCGCTCATGGGCGTCAACCGGACCGCGATGGCCATCGGCACGATGGCCATCGCCGGTGCACTGGCCGGCCTGGCCGGCTCCCTGCAGGTCTTCCAGCTGCAGGCGATGAGCGTGGAGACCGGTGACCAACTGCTGATCAAGGCCTTCGCCATGATCGTCCTGGGCGGCCTCGGCTCGATGGGCGGCGTGATCCTGGGCGCCTTCGTCCTGGCCGGGGCTGAGACCCTGATCTTCGCCGCCAACCTGGGGACCTGGGTGGACGCGGTCTCCTTCGGACTCATCTTCATCGTCCTGCTGGTCCGTCCGCAGGGCATCTTCGGACGCCAGGAGGTGCGTCGCACATGATGGATTGGTACATGTCGAACTCGGTGGTCGTCCAGGCCACCATGACCACCTTGCTCCTGGCGCTGAGTATCCAGCTCCCGCTTCGCATGGGAGTCTTCTCCTTCGCCGGAGTCGGCTGCTTCGGAATCGGCGGCTACACCGCGGCCATCCTGCTCTCCAAGTTCCAGATGGGCACCTGGACGGCGATCCTCATCGGGACGCTGCTGGCCGGCCTCCTCTGCTACCTGCTGGGTCTGGTCGTCCACAAGCTCACGGGGCTCTACCTCGGTATGGCCACGATCGCCTTCACGCTCATCGTCGCCGTGGTGGCCACCAACGGTGGCACGCTGACCGGCGGCGCCTCGGGCATCTTCGGCGCCCTGGGCGGCCTCACGAACCTGCACGTGTTCCTCCTCCTGGCCGTGGTCATCATCGGCCTGGCCATCTCCGAATACGGCCGCTTCGGCCGGAAGATCGATACCGTCCGTGAGGATCCGGAGCTGGCCGCCTCGCTCGGCATCAATGTGACCCGGTACCGGCAGATGGCCTTCCTGGCCAGCGGCCTCATCGGTGGCCTGGCCGGCGCCGTGACCACCCTGTTGCGCTCGACGATCACGCCGGCCGAGGTCAACTTCCACATGGTCGTGATGGTGCTGACCGTCATCATCATCGGTGGTTCCGCCTCCTGGCTCGGTGCGTTGATCGGAGCCGTCATCATCACGTGGCTGCCGACCATGTTGAGCTTCGTGGCCGATTGGGAACCGATCATCTACGGCGTCCTCGTCGCCCTGGCCGCCATCTTCCTCCCGAACGGCATCCTCGGAGTGGCGAAGGACCTGATCCGCCGCCGGAAGTCGCGGGACGGCATCCCTCCGGCGCCGTCACGCACGCCGGGCACGTCGCAGGAGCCTGACGACTCCCCGAGTGCGGCGGAACCCGAGCCCACCCTGTCCAGCCCAGGAGGAGCATCGTGAGCATCTCTCAACCAGACACCAACGCCCCCGACACCAACCAGCCGGAGGCCACCGGACCCGTCGCCGGACCGGCCGGGAAGCTGATCTTCGAGGCAGAGGACGTCGCCGTGCACTTCGGCGGCATCAAGGCCGTGGACGGGATCAGCTTCGGTCTGCCGGAGGGCAAGATCGTCGGCATCCTGGGACCCAACGGGTCCGGCAAGAGCACCCTGGTCGGCGCCATCACACGCCATGTCCCCCTGACCCGGGGGACCCTGCGGTTCCTCGGTGAGGACTACGGCGCCGATCAACCGCACAATGTGCCCCACCGTGGCATCGCGCGCACCTTCCAGACCGTCCGTCTCCTGGAGGAGCGCACCGTGGTGGAGAATGTCCTCCTCGGTACCGACTCCCTGGCCACGGGTAGCCGGGCTGCGCGCAAACTGGCCCACGAACGAGCCGAAGAGGCCATGACCCGCACGGGTTGTGAGCATCTGGCCAAGGTGCGTCCGGATGAGCTCTCCTACGGCAACCGCCGCCGGGTGGAGATCGCGCGGGCCATCGCCATGGACCCCAAGCTGCTGCTGGTGGACGAGCCGACGGCGGGGATGGGGCGGCTGGAGAAGGACGAGATCTCCGAGCTGATGGCGTCCCTGAGAGCCGAAGGCCTGACCCAGCTCATCGTCGAACACGACGTGCAGATGATGGTCGACACGTGCGACATCCTGATCGCCATGGACTTCGGGAAGATGCTCGTGGAGGGGGACCCCCGCGACGTCGTTCGGCACCCGGCGGTCCAGGAAGCCTATCTAGGAAAGGCGGCGAGCAAGAATGCTTGAGGTCACCGATCTACATGTGAGCTACGGCTCCGTCAACGCTGTACGCGGGGTCTCGATGTCTGCCCAGGCAGGCAGGATCACCCTGGTGCTCGGCTCCAACGGCGCCGGCAAGACCACCTCCTTGCGGGCCATCCACGGCCTGCTGAAGGCCAAGAGTGGTTCGGTGAAGCTGAAGGGCAAGGAGATCCTCGGCCAGCCCTCCCACCGGCAGGTCCGGCATGGACTGGTGATGGTGCCCGAGGGCCGCCGGATCTTCCCATCCCTCACCGTGGAGGAGAACCTCCGCATGGGTGCCTACACCGCCACGCGGGCGGCCACGCAGAAGACCATGGCCGAGGTCTACGAGAAGTTCCCCATCCTCCTGGAACGCAAGGGCATGCCCGGCGGACTGCTGAGCGGTGGCGAGCAGCAGATGCTCGCCTTCGGCCGCGCCATGATGTCCCAGCCGGAGGTGGTCCTGTTGGACGAGCCGTCCATGGGTCTGGCGCCGGCCATGGTGGACCGGGTGATGAACCGGGTCCGCGAGATCGCCGACACCGGGATCGCGGTCCTCATGGTCGAGCAGAACGCCGATGCGGCTCTGGCGATCGCGGACGACGTGGTCCTGGTCCAGCGCGGCGAGGTGGTGTGGACCGGCACGGCGGAGCAGGCGCAGGCGGATACCGCCTTGGTGCACACCTTCCTGGGGGAGGCCGCGCTGGGCGCCTGAGCCCGGCACCACCAGAACCGACGGCGCGGACCATGCCCGCGGCGCCACCCTCCACCCCTGCTGTGTGAAAGGCCATCTGATGATCCCGACCCGGTCATACCGCAAAGCAGTCGCCCTGGTGCTGGTGCCCATGCTTCTGGTGGTGGCCGGCTGCGGCGGTGCCACCACCGAGGGCGGTGCGGACGGGACCGCCGGCGGTGGGATCGCATCGGAGATCACCATGGTCGGTGTCCGTGACCTGACCGGCCCAGTGGCCTACGCGGGGGTCGGGGCGGCCCGCGGGGCCGAGCTGGCCGTGGCGGAGATCAACGAGCAGGGGTTCCTGGGTGAGGGGGTGACCCTGAACCTGGAGGAGATCGACAGTGCGGGCGAGATCGAACGAGCCTCCGCGGAGGTGACGCGGGCCATCGCGGACCAGGACGTCAGCGTGATCCTGGGGCCGATCCAGGGGCAGCAGTCCGCGGCGGTGGCCCCGGTGGTCGAAGCGCGCCAGGTGCCCGTGGTCTTCACCCAGTCGGCATCCGATGGCGTGGTCATCGGGGACTACACCTTCCGGGCCACGGCACCCATGCACACCTTCTACGACCATGCCGCCGAGTACCTGGGCGAGGAGGGCCTCACGGACGTCGCGGTGCTCTACAACTCGACCTACCCCACCCTCGCCGAGCTGGCCGAGACGCATTTCCCAGCCATGGCCGAAGCCTCAGGACTGGACATCGTGGAGAACATCCCGGTCCAGACGACCACGCAGGACTTCACGGCGCAGGCTCAGGCCATCGCCCAGGAGGACCCGGACGCGGTCGTCGTCCTCCTGCTCTCCGCCCAGTCGGTCACGGCGATGGCGCAACTGCGGCAGGCCGGCTACGAAGGCCAGTTCGTGGGCAACACCAACAACGCCGGCGGCAATGCGGCCGCCGCGGGCCAGGACGCGGTGGACATGGTGTATCCCGTGGATTTCTCGGCGGCCCAGGAGGACCCCCAGGCGGTGGACTTCGTGGGGTCCTACCAGGCTGAGTTTTACGAACTGCCCCAGGCCTACGCGGCCGAGGGATACGACGCCGTGTGGTGGGTGGCCCGGGCCATCCAGGCCAGCGGGGACTCCTCCCGGCAGGGAATCCGGGACGGCCTGGCGCAGGTCGCCCAGGAGGGCTTCACCGGAGCGATGGGCAAGGTGACCTTCGAAGGCAACGACATGCGGGTGCCCGGAGTCCTCGTCCGGTGGGACGGCGAGCAGGAGCTCATCGTCTCGGACTAGCACCCGGCCCGTCCTCATCCACGCCACACAGAACGAACCCACCGGGACCAGACCCAGAACGAACCCACCGGGACCAGACCCAGAACGAACCCACCGGGACCAGACCCAGAGAAGGGACCATCCATGCCGGACGTCACAGAATCGATGCAACAGCACTTCCGGGGACAGAAGGTCCTCGACGCCTACACCCGCCTGGTCGACGCGAAAGACCTTGAGGGTCTGGCGCAGATCGCACATCCGGACATCGTGCTGGTGCGCACCGCCGATGGCGGCCGGGAGCGGCAGGGGCGCGAATCCTTCCTGGACCTCTACCGTGATTTCTCCTCATCAGACGTCCAGGCCAGCCAGCACATGACCAACAACGTCGAGGTGGAGCCCCGCTCCGACGGGTCGTTGTCCGTGCGGGCGCGTTTCGTGGCGATCACCACCCATCCGGACGGGGCTCGGATGACCTGGGGCCGGTATGACGACGAGATCGCCGAGCTCGACGGCACCTGGGTGCTCACCGCCAAGCGGATCGCCGTGACCCGGACGGCCATGCTCGGCGAGCACATGCTCGCGCCGGTGGCGGCCAGCTCCTTCCACCCGATCACGCTGCCCTCGGATCGCTGAGATGACCCTCGATACCCGGCAGCGCCGGGATCTGGCGATCGGCGACTGGTTGACCGACGCCGCCGAGCGGAATCCCGCGGCCAGTCTCGAGATCGATGGGACGGCTGTCTCGGTCGCGGAGCTCGAGGCCTCGTCCTCCAGGGTCGCGTCCGGCCTCCGTGCCCTGGGGCTGCAACCCGGTGACCGGGTGTGCACGGTGATGTCCGCGTCCGTGGCCTCGCTGCAGACCTGGTTCGGCCTGGCCAAGGCCGGAGGCGTGGAAGTCCCGCTCAACCCCTCCGGCGGATCGGGACTCCTGCGCTACTGCATCGAGCAGTCCGGCGCCACCACGGTGGTGTGCGGCGCGGAGCACGAGGACCTGGTCCGCGGACTCGTGGCAGACCTGGACCGGGTCCGGCACCTGGTGGTGGCGGGGGAGGCGAGCGGGCCGGCATCGGGCCCGAGCGCATCACGTGCGGTCCGGAATGACTTCGAGGAGCTGCTGGCCCACCCCGCGGGCGCCATGGACCCCGTGGACCCGGATGCGGCCGCCGTCATCCTCTACACCTCCGGCACCACGGGACCACCCAAGGGCGTGGTGCTCAGCCATGCCGCCAACATCAACCTGGCCCGGCACACCACCCGGTTACTGGGATACACGGTGGAGGACCGCCTGTACTCCGTCTTCCCGCTCTACCACAGCAACGCCCGATTCTGCAGCGTGATGGCCGCGATCGAGGCCGGCGCTGACCTGGTCATGCACCGCAAGTTCTCCGCCAGCCGATTCTGGGACATCTGCCGCGAGAAGGGGATCACGGCCTTCAACTACCAGGGCGCCATGATGAGCATCCTGCACCAACAGCCGCCCCGGGAGGACGACATCGGGAACCCGGTGCGGATCGGTTTCGGTGCCCCGTGCCCACCGGAGATCTTCGCCGACTTCGAGAGCCGCTTCGGGGTGCAGCTCACCGAGATCTACGGCAGCACCGAGGTCTCGATCGTCACCGACATGCCCCCCTGGAACCGCCGGATCGGGACCGGCGGCACTGAGTCGGACCACTACCAGGTGGCGGTCGTGGACGCCCGGGACGAACCGGTGCCGACCGGGACGGCGGGCGAGATCGTGGTCCGGCCGAAGAAGCCCGGCTGGATGTTCACCGGCTACCACGGGAATGCGGAGGCCACTGCCGCCAGCTGGCACAACCTGTGGTTCCACACCGGGGACCGGGGCCATCTGGACGACGACGGCTTCCTCACCTTCGTCGACCGCCTCAAGGACTCGATCCGTCGCCGCGGCGAGAATATCTCCTCCTGGGAGATCGAGCGGGTCGTGGGCCAGCACCCGGACGTGGGCCAGGTGGCCGCCTACGGCGTGCCCTCCGAGCTCAGTGAGGAGGAGGTGATGGTCGCGGTCGTGCCCCAGGAGGGGCGCAGCGTGGACCCTGCCGAACTGCTCGCGCGCTGCCAGGGCAGCCTCACCTCGTTCGCCCTGCCCCGCTACATCAGGACCGTCGAGGCGTTGCCTCTGACGCCCAGCCAGCGGGTGGAGAAGTACAAGCTGCGCGCTGAGGGCGTCACGCAGGACACCTGGGACAGTCAGGCGCCGGCATCATGACGGCCGGTGGGCTCGGTCGGTTCACCCTCGTGGAGCACTCCGCGCACGTCATCGAGCTGCGCATGTCACGCCCGGACAAGCTCAACGCGATGGACCGGGAGTGGTTCCGGGAGCTGACGGCCCTGATGGGGCGCTTCGGGGTGGACGACGAGGTCCGCGCCGTGGTGCTCTCAGGGGAGGGGCGGGCCTTCTCCGCCGGCGGGGACATCGAGATGTTCCACGACCTCGCCGGTGATGTCGGGAGGGTGCGTCCGCATCTTCGGCGCGTCTACGATGCCTTCCACGCGGTGGAGCGCTGTGCCGTCCCCGTGATCGCGGCGGTCAACGGCCTGGCCTACGGGGGCGGCACCGAATTGGCGCTGGCCTGCGACCTCGTGCTGGCCGGCGATTCGGCGCGGTTCTCCTTCAAGGAGGTCACCGTCGGCCTCCAGCCCGGTTTCGGCATCGTGCGCGGGCCTCAGGTGATCGGTCGTCAGTGGACCAACTACCTCGCCCTGACGGGCCGGGACCTGGACTCGACCCGGGCCCTGGCCTGCGGGCTGGTTCAGGAGGTCCACCCCCAGGCGGAGCTGATCGACCGTGCGCTCGAGCTGGCCGGGGAGATCGCTGCCCATCCGCCCCTCGCGGTACAGGTGGGCAAGGCCTTCATCAACCGGGGCACCACCGAGGGCTTCAGTGAGTCCGTGGAGGCGACCGCCCTGCTGTTCGGAACGGACGAGCACGCGGCGGCCGTCGCCGCCTTCCGGGAGCGGTCTCAGGCCAAGCGCAGGACCTGAGTAGGGGCCGCTGGAAAACCAGCTCTTGAACGCGGCCGCACTATCCGTAATAATGATGATTACAAATGGTTCGAGGGACGGGTGCGGCGGTGTTCTGCCGTGAGTACGACACCGGTCATCGTCGTTCACCCCGAGTGTTGAAAAGGGACAGACATGTTGCTGCAGAACAAGGTCGCATTGATCACCGCAGGCGCCTCCGGCATGGGCAGGGCGGGCGCCGAGCGCTTCGCCGAGCAGGGTGCCTTCGTCTACGTCGTCGACCGGGACGAGGCGGCCACCCAGACCGTGGTGGACGGCATCAAGGAGCGGGGCGGCCAGGCTGAGGGCATCGTCGTCGACGTCCGGGACCTCGAGGCGTTGCGCGGCGTGGCGGACCGGGTGGAGAAGCAGCACGGCGTGCTGCACGTCCTCTACAACAACGTCGGCATCCCCGGTGCCGCCGGCATGGACCTCAGCATCGAGGACTGGGACGCCCTGATCGAGATCAACGCCCGCGCCAGCTTCTACCTCACCAACTACCTCACCGAGGCCCTGAAGAAGGCCGATGGCGCCTCCATCATCTTCAAGAGCTCCAGCTCGGGCCTCGTCGGCTCGCCGTGGAGCCCCCTGTACTCCTTCACCAAGGGCGGCCTGATCGCCCTGGTGCGCTCCCTCGCCCTGGCCCTCGCCCCGGACAAGGTCCGCGTCAACGCCATCGCCCCGGGATCCGTCGAGACCCCCGGCCTGCCCGGCTTCTTCCGGGCCTCCGCCGAGGAGGTCGAGGAGCGCAAGCAGGCGTTCTTCGCGCAGATTCCGCTGGGGCGCGCCTCCCAGCCGGAGGAGATCGCCAATGTGGCGCTCTTCCTGGCCAGCGACATGTCCAGCTACATCACGGGGATCACCATTCCCGTCGACGGTGGCCTGACCGCCAAGTAGCAGTCCGCCCTCACGGGACCAATCATCTGAAGGAGATCACCATGGAATTCGGCATACTGATGGGCGACCAACCGGTCGAATCGTCGCCGATCGAACACCTCGACTTGATGCTTCGCAAGGTCGAGGCGGCGCAGGAGGCCGGGTTCAAGTACCTGACCATCGGGCAGCACTTCATGTACGACGGCTTCCGGTGGTTGCAGCCGATTCCGCTGCTGGGACGTCTGGCCGCCGAGCTCGACGATGATGTCCGCATCGGCACGACCGTGTTGGTCGGTCCGGTGCACCACCCGGTCATCCTGGCTGAGGAGCTCGCGACGCTGGACATCGTGACGCGGGGCAAGCTCGTGGTCGGGATCGGCACCGGATACCTGCCCCAGGAGTACGGGACCATGGGGGTGAACTTCAAGCAGCGTTACGGCCGGATGGAAGAGCTCATCGAGGTCATGACCAAGATGTGGACCCAGGACCGGGTGACGCACCACGGCAAGTTCTGGGACATCGAGGACGCGCCCACGCACATCCGCCCGGTCCAGGACCCGCGTCCGCCGATCTGGCTGGGGGCCATGAAGGAGACCGGAGTGCGCCGTGCGGCCCGCCTCGGTGACGTCTGGACCATCACCCCGCAGCAGACCATCGACCAGGTGGAGGACCTCATCCGCATCTACGTGGATGAACGTCAGGACGCCGGCCTGCCGCTGAACAAGCTGCCGCTGCGCCGTGAGCTGATGATCGGCGCCGACTTCGATGACGCCGTGAACAACTTCGCCTCCGTGGCCCGTGTGAAGTACGAGGCCTATGCAGATCGTGGCATGGACCTGTTGTCCGACGACGCGGTGCGCAACGGATTCGTGGACACGATCCGCGACCATGTGCTCCTGGGCTCGGCCGATGAGGTCCGAGGCCAGATCACGGAGATCGCCGATCGTCTGCCGATCGGCCCGCTGCTGATCCGGCCGCATTGGCCGGGCATGGATGCGGACCAGACGGCGGCCTACCTCAAGAAAGTCGGTGAAGAGGTGGTCAAGCCGCTGTCCGGGCTCGAGAGCACGTCCTTTGAGAAGGCAGCCATGGGCACGACGGCGGAACTCGCCTGAGCGAGTCCGCGCGGCTCCTCCGGTGGTTCCGCGGCGCGGATTGCTGCGTCGCGGAACCACCGCGGATTAAGAATGCATTGTTGTCGTCATAATCTAGGCGCATCATTGTCAGGGACGACGTTTCGGTGTTACGGTTCGGATGTTAGGTAGCTAACATCTGGGCGGGCCGCGCAGAGCGGTGAGCGGTTTTCTAGGAGATTTTGATGCGTGGAGGCAATCGATGAGCCAGCAGCAGGTCTATACCGACCTTGTCCCGACGTTTCCGGATCCGGAGACCTGGACCCTGGACCAGGTGCTGCGGCACCATGCGTCCGTCCGTCCGGACGCCGTGTGCCTCGACGCCCCGGTGGAGGAGGCGCGGTGGACGTACGCCGAGGCGCTGTCCAGCGCCGAGCAAATCGCCGGCGCGTGGTTGACGGCAGGAGGCACGCCGGGGGACCGGGTGGCCATCATGGCCGTCAACTCCTCCGAGCTGGTCCGTTCGTGGTGGGCAGCGGCCGTCGGCAACTTCGTCGAGGTTCCGATCAACACGAACTACGAAGGGGAATTCCTCCGTCACCAGTTCAACGTCGTGAACGCCCGCTATGCGGTGATCGACGACACCTTCGCCTCGCGCTTCGTGGCCATCGCGGAGCATCTGAGCGGCATCGAGCAGTTCTGGGTCATCGACACCGGGACGGGCCAGCGTGACGCGGCCATCGAGCTGCTGGCCGCCCACGGGTGGAAGGCCTCCCCGTGGGAGGAGCTGGAGCAGGGCCCGGTGGTGGAGATGGTGCCGCCGAAGCCACAGGAACTCGGCGCGATCTTCTTCACTTCCGGCACCACCGGTCCCTCCAAGGGCGTCTCGATGCCGCACTCCCAGCTCTACTTCTTCGCCCAGGAGGTCGTCTGCCTGACCAGGCTGACGAGCGAGGACACCTACCTGACCACCACGCCCCTGTTCCACGGGAACGCCCAGTTCATGGCGGTCTACCCCGTCATCATCGCCGGCGGCCGTGCGGTCATCCGGCCCAAGTTCAGCGCGAGCCGCTGGATCGACCATGTCCGGGACTCCCGGGTGACCGTCACGAACTTCGTCGGCGTGATGATGGACTTCGCCTGGAAGCAGCCGCCGCGCGAGAATGACCGGGACAACGTCCTGCGGGCCGTCTACGCCGCACCCACCGCCAGCACGATCGTGGAGCAGTTCAAGGACCGCTACGGCATCGAGGCCTTCGTCGATGCCTTCGGCCTGACGGAGACCTGCGCGCCGATCCTCTCGCCGTACGGCGTCCCGCGCCCCGCGGGAGCAGCCGGCCTGGCCGCCTCGGAATGGTTCGACATCCGGCTGGTCGATCCGGAGACGGATCGCGAGGTGCCGGTGGGCGAGGTCGGCGAGCTGGTGGTCCGCCCCGTCCATCCCTGGACCTGCAGCAACGGCTACTACGGCATGCCGGAGAAGACCGTCGAGGCCTGGCGGAACCTCTGGTTCCACACCGGAGACGCCCTCCGGATGGACGAGAACGGCTGGTTCTACTTCGTGGACCGGTACAAGGACGCCCTGCGCCGCCGTGGTGAGAACATCTCCTCCTACGAGATCGAGGCCGCGGTCATGGGACACCCGGCCGTCGTCGAGGCCGCCGTGGTGGGGGTCCCCGCCGACCAGGAGGCCGGCGAGGACGAGGTCCTGGCCGTCGTCGTGCTCAACGAGCCGGTGGAACCGGCCGACATCCTCGCCTGGTGCCAGGGGAAGATTCCGGCGTTCGCGATCCCGCGCTACCTGCGCGTGGTGGACGAGTTGCCCAAGACACCGTCACAGAAGATCCGCAAAGCCGTACTGCGCGCCGACGCCCTCGACGAGAGCACTTTCGACAGCCAGGCCGCATCGGTCCGCTGACCGCCGGCCGACCCACGAGAAAAGAGAGACGTATGGGCCTCAACACCGAAACCCAGTTTGAAACGAATGCGCTGCACGAAGACATCCGATCGTCCGTCCGGACGCTCTGCCAGGGCTTCCCGGATGAGTATTGGATGGAGCACGACGAGTCCAAGGAATTCCCCTGGGAGTTCTACAACGCCGTGGCTGAGGCCGGTTGGTTGGGGCTGACCATCCCCGAGGAATACGGTGGCGGCGGACTCGGGGTGACCGAGGCGGCCATCGTCGAGCAGGAGATCGCCGCCTCCGGTGCGGGTATGGGCGGCTGCAGCGCCGTGCACATCGGCATCTTCGGCTTCGAGCCGATCATCAACCACGGCAGCCAGTCACTGAAGGACCGGTTCCTGCCCCGGGTGGTCACCGGCGAGCTGCACACCTCCTTCGCCGTGACGGAGCCGGACGCGGGCACGGACACGACCAACATCTCGACCTTCGCCAAGAAGGTCGACGGTGGCTACTCGATCTCGGGCCAGAAGGTCTGGATCACCAAGGCGCAGGAGGCTGAGCGCATGCTCATCCTCGCGCGGACCAGCCCGCGTGACCCCAACGGCAAGCGCACGGCCGGCATGACGCTCTTCTTCGCCGAGATGGACCGGGAGAAGGTCTCGATCCGGCCGATCCCGAAGATGGGACGCAACGCGGTCGACACCAACGAGCTGTTCATCGACGACCTCTTCGTGGCCGATGAGGACGTGGTGGGTGAGGTCGGCCACGGTTTCCGTGCCATCCTCGGAGGGCTCAACGCCGAGCGGGTGATCTCCGCGAATGCTGCCCTGGGCATCGGCAAGGCAGCCCTGCGCCGCGGGGTGCGCTACGCCAACGAGCGCGTGGTCTTCGGCCGCCCGATCGGCAAGAACCAGGGCATCGCCTTCCAGCTGGCCGAGGCCCAGGTCAGGCTCGATGCCGCCGAGGCCGTCGTCCAGAAGGCCGCGTGGATGGTGGACAACGGTCTGCCCTGCGGCCGCGAGGCCAATGCCGCGAAGTATCTGTGCGCGGATGCGGGCTTCTTCGCTGCAGACGTGGCCCTGCAGGTCCATGGCGGTTTCGGCTACGGCAAGGAGTTCCACGTGGAGCGGTACTTCCGTGAATCCCGGCTGATGCGCATCGCGCCGATCAGCCAGGAGATGGTGCTGAACTACTTCTCCGAGCACGTCCTCGGATTGCCGAGGAGCTACTGATGCAGGCGTACCGTTCGATCCTGTTCGTCCCCGGTCACCGCCCCACCTGGGTGGAGAAGGCGATCGACGCCGGGGCCGACTGTGTGGTCCTGGACCTGGAGGACTCGGTCCCGGATGCGGAGAAAGTGGGCGCACGGGCCCTGGTGGCGGAGTCGATCCGCCGTGTCCGGGCCACCTATGAGGGCGTGGGCCTGTTCGTGCGGGTGAACCCCCTGGCCACGCGACTCACCGGCGGTGACCTCGAGCAGGTGGTGGTCCCGGGACTGAATGGGATCTTCGCCCCGAAGATCGAGCAGGCCGTAGACGTCCTGCAGTACGACGCGCTGCTGGATCACTTCGAGGCGCGCAACGGTGTGAGCGGTTTGGAGTACATCGTTCCGGTCGAGACTGTGCAGGCGATCCAGAACTGCCGCGAGGTGGCACTGGCCTCGCCGCGTGTCGGCGCCATGATCGGTCCCAGCGCGGAGCATGCAGACATCGCCCGCGCCGTGGGATACGAATGGACCCCCGAAGGGCTGGAGACGTTGTACCTGCGCAGCCGGGTGCTGCTAGCCTGCCGCGAGGCGGGCATCCATGCCCTGACCGGCCTGTGGGAGGACCTGGAGAACCTGGACGGACTGCGCGAGTTCGCTGTACGCGGGCGCCAGCTGGGGTTCCGAGGCATGATCGCGATCCACCCCAAGCACGTGGATACGGTCAACGACGTCTTCTCACCCTCGGCGGAGGACATCTCCTTCTACCGGGGCATGGTCGAGGCCTATGAAGCCGCCGCCGCGGAGGGAACCGGGGCACTGCGCTACCGCGGTTTGCATATCGACAAGGCGCACTATGACAAGGCCGTTGAGTGGCTCGACCGCTCCGCACTGATCACCACAGGAGGAACCCGATGACCATGCGTGGACTTTGGTTCGAGGAATTCGAGGAGGGTGCGCACTACAAGCACGCCCTGAGACGCACCATCACCGAGATGGACAACGTGATGTTCACGTCCCTGACGATGAACCTGGCGCCGCTGCACCTGGATGAGGAGTACGCCAAGACGACGATCCATGGCCAGCGGGTGCTCAACAGCCTGTTCACGGTGGCCCTCATCGGGGCCTTCCACGTGCCGGAGCTCACCATGGGCACCACCTTGGGGAACCTCGGCTACGACTCCGTCAAGTTCCCCAACCCGGTCTTCCACGGAGACACCCTCCGGGCCGAGACCACGATCATCAAGAAGCGCGAGTCTAAGACGCGCGACGATTCCGGCATCGTCTGGTTCAAGCACCTCGGTCTGAACCAGCGTGACGAGATCGTGTGCGACATGGTCCGAGTGGGCCTGATGGCCACGAAGCCCAAGGAAGAGGTGGCCTCATGACGGCCAGTACCGACATCGAACGCAACCCGCTCCAGGACTGGGTCCCGGAGACCCGGACCCTCCTGCTCGGCGGCCAGCAGGTCCAACCCGAGGGTGAGACCTGGGACGTCTTCAACCCGGCGACCGAGAACGTCATCGCCACCGTCCAGGGCGCCTCCGACGGCCAGGTGGACCGTGCCGTAGCCGCGGCCCGCGAGGCCTTCCCGGCCTGGGCCGCACTCAGCGGCGAGGAGCGCTCCCGCCACATCCACCGGCTGGCCGACGCGCTGGAGGCGGCGGCTGACCGGCTGCTTCCCTCGATCGTCAACGAGGTCGGCACGCCCGTCGCCCTGGCGGAGTACCTCCAGGTCAAGATGGCCGTCGACGAGCACCTCCGCTGGGCCGCGGAAGCCGCCAAGGTGGATCGGACCCAGCATCTGGGAGGCTATGACAAGCCGCATCCGACCATGAGCGATGTCGTCCATGACCCGGTGGGCGTCGTCGCGGCCATCACCGGGTACAACTACCCGCTGAACCTCGCCGTCTTCAAGTTCGGAGCGGCCTTGGCTGCAGGGTGCACGGTCGTGCTCCTGCCCTCCCCCCGGACGCCGCTGACCACACTGTTCCTGGGGGACCTGATACGCGAGGCAGGCCTGCCGGACGGTGTCATGAACGTCGTCATCGGCGGGGCCGACGTCGGCCAGCAGCTGACCTCGCACCCGGGCGTGGACCGGGTCTCCTTCACCGGTTCCGACGGGGTCGGCGCCAAGATCATGGCGCAGGCGGCAACCAACCTCACGGGCGTCACCCTGGAGCTGGGCGGTAAGTCCCCGACGATCGTCCTGCCCGGCGTCAACGTCCAGGACATCGCAGTCGAGATGCACCTGCGGTGGGCCCGCAACGGCGGCCAGGGGTGTGCGGCGCTGGCACGCATCCTGGTCCACGAGGAGCTCTACGACGAGTTCCTCGAGGCTGGCGCGTCCGCTTTCGACCAGATGGTCGTGGGTGACCCCTGGGATCGGGCCACGAATGTCGGCCCGATGATCCGCCCGGATCACCAGGCACGGGTGCAGGGCTTCATCGACGGCTCCGTGGCCGAGGGTGGCCAGAAGCTGCTCGAGGTGACGAAGCCCCTCCCGGACAAGGGGTGGTATGTCAACCCGGTGCTGCTGGGTGGACTGTCGCATGATGCCCGTGCCGTCCAGGAGGAGATCTTCGGACCGGTGGCCGTGATCGTTCCCTTCAAGGACACCGATGAGGCGATCCGCCTGGCCAATGACACCCCGTACGGACTCGCGGCCAACGTCTGGTCCGGTGACGACCTTACCGAGGGCCGCCGGGTGGCAGAGCAGATCCGGGCCGGCACGGTCTGGATCAACGGCGGCGGGGCCATGCGCCCGGACGCCCCCTTCGGCGGTTATGGCAAGTCGGGCGTCGGCCGTGAACTGGGGGAGTGGGGCATGCAGGAGTACCTGGAGCCCAAGCACATCCAGTGGCGGGTGTGACGTAGCGAAGTGCGAGGGCACGGCCGGAGCATCTGCGGCCGTGCCCTCGGGATGCCCCTTGGGATTGATCAAGGGGCGTGGGCCTGATCCTCGAAACACGGTCTGGTCGCGCACCTGCTCAACAGAGCATGGCGCCGACCTAGCGTGTCACCCGCATGGACCCCTGCTGTGCAATCGTGCACAGCAACTCGCCGCCACGGGTGAACATGTCCGCAATGGCGAGGCCCCGACTGTCACGCAAGGCCGGTGAGAGCTGATCTACAAGAATCCACTCGTCGACCCGTGACGGTGCATGGAACCACATCGAGTGGTCCATGGAGAACCCTGTGGCGCTGCCGTCGCCCCACCACAGACCGTGCGGCTTGAGGACCGGATCCAGCGCGCACATGTCGCTGGCGTAGGCCAGCAGCGCGGCACTGAGGGCGCGGTCTGTCGGGGCCTCGCCCGCGGCGCGGACCCATATGGAAGACCTCGGTTGCTGTCCGGCCTCACACGCGGCGGCCAGCCGCGGTGGGTTGTTCACATATCGCAGTCGAACGCCGAATCCTCGTTCCAGTAGGCGTGGGCATCGTTGAACCCAGCCAGGGCCGGGCCGACATTGGACAGTTCTTCGGGCGGTAGGACTTCCGGCATCGGCGACTGGTGAGAGGGGCTGCTGACGTCCTTGGCGAACGTGAGCTCAGCTGTCAGCAACAGACGGCCCGCTTGGAGTACGCGGACGGAGCGCCAGCTGGTGGAACGGCCAACCCGGAGGGGTACGACGTCGATCTCAACGCCTTCGCTTGCAACCCCGGCGTCGACGAAATAGGCATGCAGGCTGCGCACCCACAATCCTGCCGGGACGGATGCCGCGGCGGCGGCCAGCGCTTGAGCAACCAGCAGGCCTCCATAGGGAACGCCCCAGGTCACGGATGCGGCGCCGGCAAGAAATCGGCCGCCGTCCAGGGGGTGTGGCCGAAGCAGCGAACACACTTCCTCGAAGGACCCGGCAGCCGTCTGACTGCCATGCACGCAGGGGGTCTCGGACTCGTGCGCCATGCGGATACCTCCTGGGTGCGGCTCGGATGCGTTGCATCCCACCGGTGGTGAACTCGTCGCTCCGGTCGTGGTCAACCCACGCTTCTTCTGTGGTGAGCCAGCCGATTGACCGCGCCGGACGTTGACCCGGGCCTCGGGGACTCAATCGGCCGGTACAACACCGCATTGTTCGAGCAACTGCAGTTGTTCGGTCAACGGATCGGACGCGGTCTCCGACGGAGCACTGCCCCGAGCAATGAACCTCACGGGGCGCCACGTCGCCGGTGTTCGCCAAGTCATGACGCCAGACATCTAGACGGCCGCGAGTGGACGTGTCAACCGACGGCCTGGACGGATGATGACACCCACGCACGACGACGGCGCCGCACCTTCCCGGAAGAAGGTGCGGAACCGTCGTGGGTGGGCAGGGCGGGAATCAGGCCATCTGGAAGCCTTCGTAGTCTCCCGCTGCCACCGTGTCGCATTGCTGCCGGTAGGCTCCGAGGCCACCGGCATAGGCCATGAATACCCTTGGCTTGCCGGGGATGTTGGCGCCGAGATACCAGGAATTCGCCTTCTTGAAGAGGGTCATGTCGGCAACTTCATTGACATGCTTGATCCAGTCCTCCTCGGCGTCGGGCAGGGCTTCAGAGGTCTGGAGGCCGTTCCTTTGGAGGTAGGCGATGTGGTCATCCACCCATTCCACGTGTTGTTCGATGGCGGACACCATGTTGGTCAAGACGCTGGGGCTACCGGGTCCGGCGAGGGAGAACAGGTTGGGGAATCCTGCGACAGAAAGGCCGAGGTAAGTCCGGGGACCCGCGTTCCAGTGTTCTCGCAGCTCGGCACCGTCGCGTCCGCGGATGTCGATCTTCATGATCGCGCCGGTCATGGCGTCATAGCCGGTGGCCAGGACCAAGGCATCAAGTTCGTAGTCCGCGACTTGGGTCTTGACGCCGCTTTCGGTGATTCGTGTGATGGGGGAGGTCCGGACGTCCACGAGTTCGACGTGAGGTCGGTTGAATGTTTCGTAGTAGTCGGTATCGACGCAGATCCGCTTGGTGGTGATCGGGTGGTCTCGTGGCTTGAGTTTCTCCGCGACCTCCTGGTCTGTGACGATCTCGTCGATCTTGTCGTGTACGTATCCGGAAAGCTTGTCGTTGGCTTCCTGGGAGACACCGATATCGGAGAAGGACTGCCCGATGCGGAAGCTGCCCAGCGTCCAGTGCTCGTCAAAGACTTCCTTCGCCCTGGCTTCATCTGCTTCCGCGCCCGATTCACTGCTGGGGAAGAAAGGAAGTCCGGTCGGGGTAAGTCGTGCTGTTTCTCGAATCTCCGGGTAGTTGGCTTTGACCTCTGCCACAAACTGGGCATCGAGGGGCCCGTTCTTTGCGGGCACGCAGAAGTTCGGGGAGCGTTGGAACACCTTGAGGTCCTTGGCCTGCTTCGCGATCTCGGGAATCGCTTGGACGCCGGATGATCCGGTGCCGATGACTCCGACGCGCATGCCGGTGAAATCGACGCCCTCGTGCGGCCAATTGCCAGTGTGGTAGACGGCACCGTTGAAGTCGTCCAGACCTTCGAGGTCTGGAACGTTTGGAACAGAGAGACATCCGGTGGCCATGATGCAGTAGCGGGCCTTGGTCAGCTGCCCACCCTCTGGGCCGACCGAGGTGATCTGCCACAGATTGTCCGATTCGTCATAGACCGCTGAAGCAACAGTGGTCTCGAAGCGGATGTCCTTTCGCAGGTCATAACGGTCGGTCACGTGGTTCATATACGCCATCAACTCGTGCTGGGCCGGATAGCGTTCAGTCCATTCCCATTCCTGATCCAACTCCGGGTCGAAGGAGAATGAGTAGTACGGGCTTTCCACATCGCACTTCGCACCGGGGTATCGGTTCCAATACCAGGTGCCGCCCACCCCGTCACCGCGTTCCAGCACCACGGCGCTGAGACCTTGGTCCCGCAGGCGTTTCAGCATGTACAAGCCAGAGAATCCGGCTCCGATGATCACTGCATCTACATGGTTGGGTGCGCGCATTTACGCCTCCTGAGCTTGGGTTGCGGGTGTGCGGACAGCTTCGGCGATCAGTTTCATGACCTCGGCACTGGCTGGCAAGACGTTGACCATGCTGAAGAAGCCGTGCATCTGACCTGGCCATCGGTGGGATTCCACATCAACTCCGGCCTCACGCAAGCGGTCAGCGTAGGCCTCTCCCTCGTCACGGAGCACGTCATGTGCTGCCGTCACCAGGAACGCCGGGGCTACGCCGGAAAGGTCCTCAGCCTGTAGCGGAGAGGCCTCGGGGTTGCTTCGCTGGTCATGATCTGGGACATAGTGGTCCCAGAACCAGGCCATGAACTCCTTGGGGAGCAGGGTCTGGTTTTCAGCTTCAAGGTAGCTGGGGCGGGTGAAGTCCGCGTCAGCCACCGGGTAGATCAAGAACTGACGGGCAATTTTCGGTTTGCCCTGGTCCTTGCTGCGGAGAGCCACCACCGCCGCCAGATTGCCTCCGGCGCTGTCACCTCCGACATACAGGGGGGCTTTCCCGTGAGCCAGCTCACCTAAACGATCTGCGGTCCAGTTCAATGCTGTCCAGGCGTCCTCAAGGGCCGCAGGGAAAGGATTCTCGGGGGCCTTGCGGTAGTTGACCAGAACAACGGTCGCCCCAGATTGGTGGGCGAGCATTCGACCCAACGTGTCAAAGCTGTCGATGTCGCTCACGACCCAGCCGCCACCGTGCAGGTAGACGAAAACAGCCTCCGGTTCGGCAACGGGTCGGTGGATCCGGATCTCGAAACGCCCCCCGTCCCAGCCGGTCAACTCGATGTTCTCGGTGCTGTGCATGGCAGGACCCTCACCAAACATGGGGGTCATCGCAGAAGCGCCTTCACGAGCCTGCTGAGGCGTCTGCTCCCAGGCTGGAGGGGCATCCGGTCCGGCGGCTGCAGCAGCCATTTCGAGAAAGCTAACGCTTGCGTTGTCAAGTGCCATGACGACTCTCCTCAAGTGAATGCGTCTAAACTCTGGTCATCATATGGAGTCATTGATGTGACGCGCACCACACTAATGATGATCGATGCATCGTGCAATCATTCGATGCATCTTGCATAGATAAGCCGCTCGAATGTTCTGGCCTGTCTGCGGTCTGACATGAACCGTGCCACCGTGGGCGATATTGCTGTCGGGCTCAGATGTTGAGCAACTCCGCAGTCGGAGATTGATGAGTTCGCGCCATCTCAAGGGGCCGCCGAGATCCACGCGACCCTGCTCGACGTGAGCAACTTCTTGACGGCAGCGTGCACCACGGGTCAAAGGCGGATTCGGCGCCGCAGGAGATCGAGCCGGTTCCCGACCATGCCTGGAGCGGAGTCACCTTGCATGTATTGACGACCAGGTCGGTCGGGGTCGGGGTGTCGGGCTCGGGGCTGGAAGTGACTTCCAACCCCATCGGCTTCAGCCGCTGATGGTCCACACCCGCTGTAGGCCCTTGTGGATGTCGAAGGAGTACTTGCGCGCTTTCTGGCCAGGCCGGTCCTTCATGGTCCCGGTTCCAGTCCGACACGTCCCTGTCAGCCATGCCCCATCGTCGCCTTGCCGTCGGGGCCACGGAGGATTTCGCGGGGATCAATAGGTGGGGCACGGCCTCGACGACGCGGAGATTGCATCTGAGTCCCCTCGAGACATTGACTCTCCCCGATGTTGCGCATATGGTCCTAATCATCTGCAGGAATTGTGACCTGGATTACAGATCCGTGGATTGACGTGACCCATCGAGGGCACCTAACATATTCCGCCACATCGAGGAGCAGTCACGCGCATGACCAACCCAACGATTGAAGCCATCGACGTGGATCTCGAGCAGATCCGCCGTCTCACCCATGACTATGCCTGGGCCATCGACACCTCCCATCTGGAGGACCTGGTCGGCCTCTTCACGGAGGACGGCGTCTTCGATATGCGTTCCCTCGGTGCGCCGGCCGCCTTCGACGGGGCCAGCGGGGTCCGCGAGGGGTTCCGGTCCATGATCGAGGGTTTGGGCGGTTGCGTGCACCTGATGATGAACCACCTGGTGGACGTGGCGGGGGACACCGCAACCGGGAAGGTCTACTGCCAAGCCTTCGTCCTCAACCCGGACGGCAGTCGCGCCGAGAACCTGTTGCTGTATGAGGATGCCTACGCGCGAACGGGCGCAGGTTGGAAGTTCCAGAGCAGGGTGATCTCCCCTCTTCTGGCTGCCCCCACCTCACTGTGACCAGTCGGGCAGCGCCGCAGGGGTTTCTCGCGGACGCGTTAACCCACCCCTGACAATGCATTGAATAACCTGCACTCAACGGCCCGGCTTGGCCGGAGGGTCAGCCTCAACCCAAGGAGATAGCCATGTCATTGACCACCGTGATCATCGGGGCCGGCAGCGGCGGCGCCGCCATGGCGGCCCGCTTGACCGAAGACCCGGAGCAGCAGGTCCTCCTCGTCGAGGCCGGCCCGGACTACGCGGACTCAGAAAGCCTGCCGGCGGATGTCCGCGATGCCAGGGAAATGAGTGTCGATGCGCACGACTGGGGCCTGAAGGCGTACTTCTTGGAGCCCCAGGACGCCCGTGAGGCCATGCCGTACCCGCGCGGCCGCGTGGTCGGGGGCTCCTCATCCGTCAATGCCGCGATTGCCCAGCGGGCCACCAAGGAGGACCTCGATACCTGGGTCGCCGCGGGCAATGACGAGTGGTCCTACGAGAAGACCCTGCCCTTCTTCGCCAAGCTCGAGAACGATGTGGACTTCCCGCATGCCCCGGGACACGGCAACAGCGGACCCATCCCCATCAAGCGCCACTTCGAGGACAACTGGCCGCGGATCACCCAGGCCTTCGCCACGTCCTGTGCCGACCAGGGCTTCCCGAGGGTGGACGATTTCAACGCGGAGTCCTCGTCCGGTTACGGCGCCGTGCCGCGCAACCTCATGGGCGAGGATGAGGTCCGCGCCGGCGCCCTGGTGACCTACCTCGCCGAGGCCCGTGATCGCCCGAACCTGGAGATCCGCGCCGACACCCTGGCGCGCCGGATCCTGTTCCAGGGGCAGACCGCCGTCGGCGTCGAGGTCGAGAAGGACGGCGTGATCGAGACCATCACGGCGGACCGCGTGGTGCTGGCCGGCGGCGCCTTCCATACCCCGCACCTGCTGATGCTCTCCGGCATCGGGCCGCGCGCGGTCCTGGAGCGGCACGGGATCGAGCCCGTCGTGGTCAACGAGGCCGTCGGTCAGAACCTCCAGGACCATCCGTTCTCCCCGATGGTGGCCCTGTTGAAGGAGAAGACCGAGAAGGGCGGGGTGCGTGCGCAGGTCAAGTACAGCACTGGTACCGAGAACCTGATCGACGACATGATGATCTTCGCCGCGGTGCTCGACCCGGCGACGATGAACATCCCGGCCGAGACCAAGGGCAAGAAGGCCCTGATGATGAACAACCTTCTGGCCAAGCCCCATTCCGTGGGCTGGGTCACGCTGTCCTCGGCCGACCCTGCCGTCCAGCCGGAGATCCATGTGAACTTCCTGTCTCACCCGCTGGACATCAAGCGCCTGATGGAGTCCATGCGTAGGTCCTGGGCCATGGTCAACTCCTCGCCGATGAGGGAGGAGATCGACGAGATCTGCTTCCTGGACGAGGAGACCATGAGGGACGACGAGAAGCTCGAGGCCTACATCCGCTCCTTCGCCTCCACCTCCCTGCACTGCGCCGGAACCGCCCGCATGGGTGCGGCAGGCGATCCGCAGGCTGTCGTGGACCAGTACCTGCGCGTACACGGGGCACGGAACCTCTGGGTGGCCGACGCCTCCGTGATGGTCAACGTCACGACCGGTCTGACCAACCTGACGGCGTTCATGATCGGCGAGCGCCTCGCCGACTGGTTCCACCACGGCACCGGGGCGGTCGAGCCTCAGGCCGACTTCGTCTCCGCGGCCTCCTGAGGACCGGCGATGACAGACCACGAGGAGAAGACCATGAACGCGGCACCATCCCTGACGCCGGAGCGCCTGGCCGATGTCGAGTCCATCCGACAGCTGACGCACGCGTATTCCTGGGCCGTGGACAACTCCGACCTGGGCGCCCTGATGGACGTCTTCACCGACGACGCCGAGTGGGACACCTCGGCATTCGGCATGGGGGTCGTGCGCGGGCAGGCGGACATCCGCGCGTTCTTCGCCACGCTCATCCAGAACACGACGTCACGGTGCCACCTGGCGCTCAACCACCGGATCGACGTGGAGGGGGATGACGCCACGGCGACGGTCTACCTGCACGCGTTCGTGCTCAACCCTGATGGCCGCCGCGATGAGTCCGTGGGCTACTACGCCGACACCTATGTCCGCGGTCAACACGGGTGGAAGATCAGCCGCCGCGCGGCCCACGCGTTGCTGGAACCTCCGCCCGCACCGGTGCAGTCTTCATGATCACCCCAGCTGCACACCTATGCCCGTGCCCCGCCACCCTTCCATCGACAGCACGATCCGCCACCCCCAAGGAGCAGTCATGACCACCACCTCATCTCCCGCTGATACCACGACCGACGCCACTGTGCCGAGCTACCACCAGCTCTTCATCGGCGGTCGCTGGGTCGAACCATCCTCCGATGCCAGGATCGAGGTCGTCTCGCCCATCACCGGTCAGGTGATCGCCTCCGTGCCGGAGGCGATGAACGCGGACATGGACGCCGCCGTCGCCGCCGCCCGCAAAGCCTTCGACGAGGGGCCCTGGCCCCGGATGTCCCCGGCCGAGCGCGCTGAGATCCTGGGCCGGGTGGGCCAGGAGGTCAAGAACCGCGTCGAAGCCATGGCCGCCTCGTTCACGGCAGAGATCGGCGCCCCGGCCGCATCCGCCGATGCCTTCCACGCCAATGCCGTGAAGGTGTGGGATGACGTCACCAGCCTGCACGAGCGCTTCAGCTTCGAGGAGGACCGCACCTGGGACGGCGGCACGGGCACGATTGTGCGCGAGCCGGTCGGCGTCGTGGCCACCATCCTGCCGTGGAACGGCCCCGTGGCCACGGCCTCGCTGAAGTTCGGTCCGGCGCTGGCCGCCGGTTGCACCGTCGTGGTCAAGCCGGCCCCGGAGGGTCCGGTCAGCATGATGATGTTGGCCGAGGCCATCGAGGCGGCCGGGCTTCCCGAAGGTGTCGTCAGCATGCTTCCGGCCGGTCGGGAGGCTGGCGAGCACCTGGTACGACACAGGGACGTGGACATGATCACCTTCACCGGCAGCACTGCCGCCGGCCGGAAGATCATGGGCATCGCCGCCGAGCGCATCGCCCCGGTCACCCTCGAGCTGGGCGGTAAGTCGGCCGCGATCATCACGGATGACGTCGATCTGGACACCGTGTTCCCGAACCTGGTGTTCTTCGGCATCGGTCACAGTGGCCAGGTCTGCGCCGCACTGACCCGCATCCTCGTCCCTCGCCAGCGTCAGGACGAGGTCGTCGAACGCATCAAGTCGGTCATGGAAAGCCTCAAGATCGGTGATCCTCGGGAAAGCGACACCGTCCTCGGGCCCCTCGCCGCGGAGCGCCAGCGCGACCGGGTCGAAAGCTACATCGAGATCGGCAAGAACGAAGGCGCCAGGCTGGTCACCGGCGGCGGCCGCCCCCCGGGGCTGGATCAGGGCTGGTTCGTGGAGCCGACCCTCTTCGCCGACGTCACGCCGGACATGCGGATCGCCCAGGAGGAGATCTTCGGCCCCGTGCTGACCGTGATCCCCTATGACACGATCGAGGACGCCATCGAGATCGCCAACGGCACCGACTACGGCCTGTCCGGGGCCGTCTTCGCCAAGGACAATGCGGCTGCCGAGAAGATCGCACGTCGGGTGAAGACCGGGCAGATCGGGATCAACTCCTGGACCATGAACGTGATCCAGCCCTTCGGTGGATACAAGCAGTCCGGTCTGGGCCGCGAGGGCGGTGTCGAGGGCATGGAGGAGTTCCTCGAGACCAAGCTCATCATGAACCCGTAGTCCGCTGAGATCCCCAGGGTCCGCGTGGAGTGAGGGGGTCGGCCGATCGGCCGACCCCCTCTTCTGCTCTCCCCGGATGGAGCAGTCCCCAGCGAGTAGCTCCAGTAGACCGCCTCCGGATGGTTCCGGGGGAGGGGTGCGGCCGACACCCCGTGAAACGACGAAGGCCCCGCCAGAGCGCCGGCGGGGCCTTCGTGGGGAAACCTCCCGCCGGGAACTGCTCCGGCAGGACAGGCGTTGACCTGTCAGTCCTCTTCGATGAGGGAGAGGGCGAACTCGGGGCAGCTGGCCACCGCCAGGCGTCCCTCCTCCTCGTACTCCTGCGGAATCGGATTGCTCGGCTGGATGGCAAGGCCGTCCTCTTCGGAGAGCGTGAACAGGTGTGGAGCGTTCATCTGACAGAGGCCGTGTCCCTGACAGACATTCCGGTCGAGATTAATGCGCATCAGTACTCCTTCTGATTGTGGTGCCACTGCAGTGGCGAGCCGGTCTCTGGTCCATTCCGGACGATTCGACGAATCTCTGGTGGGCTCTGGACTGTGCCTATAGGACAGTCTATTATAATAATTAGTAGATACAAGGACGTGTTTCGCGGCAGCTCGGTCTATTTCTCAGGCCACCACACGGGACGCGAGGCGGAAGGTTTAGGGAAGGGAATTCCATGACAGAGCAGCAGACCGTCGAGAACTCGGCTCACGGAAGGCGTCCGGTTGTCGACTTCGACCACAACGCCGATTCGCATGGCAGGGATCCGGTGGGCAGCTATCGCAAGTTGCGCGAGTCCACGCCAGTGGCCTGGACGGAGAAGTGGGGTGGCTACTGGGTCCTGAGTGGATATCAGGCCATCTTCGATGCCGCCCGTGATGACGAGATGTTCTCCTCGGCCCGTAGCCATCACGGCGGCGAGGGGCAGGCCATCCTCATCCCGAAGCGTCCGATCACCGACCACTATCCCATCGACCTGGACCCGCCGGAGTCGTTGCCGTACCGCCGCATCATGAACCAGCTCTTGACGCCGCAGCGGGTCGAGAAGATCCGTCCGATGGTGGAGCGCTACACCGACATGTTCATCGACGACCTGATCGAGAAGGGTGAAGCAGATTTCGCGACCCTGACCGGCATCCCGTCGATCATCACCATCGCCTGGCTGGAGTTGCCGCTGGAGGACTGGCGCCGCTACTCCTTCGCCCACCGCAAGATCCTCTCGGCTCCCCTGGACAGCGCAGAGTACAAGATGGTCAGCGAGGAGGAACTCCCCGCCCTGACCGAGAGCGTGAAGAAGGTCATCGCGGAGCGCAAGCTCAACCCCGGGGATGATCCGATCAGCTTCATCCTCGGCCACGAGATCAACGGTCGGCCGATTACGGAGGAGGAGACGCTGAACATGGTCGACCTGATCATCTCCGGCGGTGTCGGCACGGTGGCCTCGCTCAGTGGACAGTCCCTCGAATGGCTGTCGGCCAATCCCGAAGTCAAGCAGCGGCTCATCGACGATCCCAGCCTGATGCAGAACGCCGTCGAGGAGTTCCTGCGGGTCTTTTCCCCGACCCAGGCGCTCGCCCGCACTGTCGGCAAGGATGCGGAGTTCCACGGCGTCGAGATCAAGGAAGGGGACCGGGCCCTGCTCGCCTGGTCCTCGGGTAGCCGTGATGCCGCGGGTGGCTTCGAGAATCCGGACGTGGTGGACATCGAGCGCTTCCCGAACCGTCACCTGGCGTTCGGCGTGGGCAGTCACCGCTGTGCCGGCTCGCACCTGGGCCGCCTGATGGCACGCACCATCCTGTCGAAGGTCCTCGAGCGGATGCCTGACTTCAAGGTGGATCCGGCCGGAGTGGTCCGCTATCCGCGTCAGGGTGTCAACACCGGCTTCGACCAGCTGCCGACCACCTTCACGCCCGGCCCGCGCGTCCTTGACGAGCGTCTCTGACCCAGCGGCGACGGTCCGCCCGGAGCGGATCCTCGATGACCCGGACTGCCCCAGGGCAGTCCGGGTCTGGTTAAGGCACCGGCCGGAGCAGGCCGGGTATGAGTAGGGGCGAGGCGTATGAGCATGAGTGGTGTTCCGGATGATGCTGCCGGGCAGGTCGAATCCGAGGTGCGGCCGGGGATGTCCTGGGGGGTGAAGGGCACCTTCACCCGCTATGTGGACGCCGTCCCCGATGGTCGTTACGGTGCGGGTGGTGGTGCCACCGCGGTGGTCGACGGGACGTTCTTCTTCGAGCTGGAGGATGCTTCCGGCTATGACCCCGTCCAGCGGGACGGTGTCGCCAAGTACCGTGGGGACGTCAGGTACAAGGCCCATGGGGGCGTGCTGTTCGTCATGCTGGTGGACCCCTGGCTGGAGTTGCGCGAGGGCGTCGGTGAGCTCACGGTCGTCGACGCCAAGCACTGGCCCAGCCGCGAGCAGCGTCTGGCCCTGGCGACCCTTCGACTCGACGAGGGCGGGGGTCTGCCGCTGGGTTGGGAGCAGCTGGAGGCTCGGCTGACGCCGGCTGGTGTGGCGATCTTCAACGACGTCTACGCCGTGGGGGAGATGCTGGAGCCGGTCCGGTTCAACGCGGGCGGGTAGCACCTCGAGAGGTTCCGGTGGTGGAAGTGGTCGGGACCCCTTCTGCTACATTGCAATGACAGTTACAATCATGATCATAGATGTAGTGAAGTCTTGGAAAGAAAGGATGGACCATGCCCCAGGTGACCTATACCTCGGCAACCGGCGACGTCGACGTGCTGGAGGGTAATGACGGGGACTCGATCATGGAGATCGCGGTCCGCAACGGCCTCCGGGGGATCGTGGCCGAGTGCGGTGGCTCGCTGGCCTGTTCCACCTGTCATGTCTACGTCAGCGAAGAGGACCTCCCGTCCTTGCCGCCGATGGAGGAACTCGAAGACGAGATGCTGGACGGCACGACCTCCGAGCGTCGGGAGAACTCACGGCTCTCCTGCCAGCTGACACTCTCCGCCGATGACAAAGTCCACGTAGAAACGCCCGAAAGCCAGGTTTGATTGCCATGACAGCCCTCCAAGGAATGTTGATCGTCGGAGCCTCCCAGGCGGGGGTGCAGCTGGCCAGCTCGCTGCGCGAGATCGGTTATGCCGATCCGATCACGATCGTCGGAGCCGAGCCGCATGCTCCCTATCAGCGTCCTCCTCTGTCGAAGGCCTTTCTGCGGGGCGCTGTCACCGCGGAGACCCTGGCGTTCCGCACCCAGGACTTCTACGACAAGCAGGACATCACCCTGGTCCTGAACGAGCGGATCACGAAGATCAGCAAGAACGACGACGGCTCGGGCGTTGCGGTGTCAGCCTCGGGCCGCGAGTTCCCCTTCGCCCGGCTGGGACTGACGGTCGGTGCCCGGCCTCGCCGGCTCGATATCGACGGCGGGAAGCTGGACGGTGTCCTCTACCTGCGGGATGCCAACGATGCAGAGGACCTGAAGAGCCGTATGGAGCACGCCGAGAGCGTCGTGGTCGTCGGCGGCGGATTCATCGGTCTGGAGGCTGCGGCCAGCTCGCAGAAGTTGGGTAAGAAGGTCTCCGTGCTGGAGGCGGCGCCGAGGCTGGTCGGCCGCGCGGTCGGTGAGGAGACCTCCGAGTTCTTCCTCCAGGCGCACCGCGCCCGCGGGTTGGACATCACCCTGAACGCCAGGATCGTGCGCTTCACGGGTCATGAGGACGGACGCGTGTCCGGTGTGGAGCTGGATGACGGCCGGGTGATCCCCGCGGACATCGTCCTGGTGGGCATCGGGGTGGTCCCCCGGACTGAGCTGGCGGAGGAATCCGGGCTGGAGACGGCCAACGGCATCGTCGTGGACGAGTTCTCCCTGGCCTCCGACGGAACCACTGTGGTCGCCGGTGACTGTGCCGAGCTGCCGAACCCGATGCCGCGCGAGGGTGCTCCGGAGCGGCTGCGCCTGGAGAGCGTCAACAATGCCGTGGAGCAGGCGCGCAATGCGGCCCTGTCCGTCACGGGGGCCGGAGTCCCCTACCGGATGATCCCGTGGTTCTGGTCCGATCAGGGCGACGTGAAGCTGCAGATGGCCGGGCTCTCGGCAGGGCACGACCAGGTGGTCACGCGCGGATCGATCGAGAACGACAAGTTCTCGTTCATCTACTACCAGGACGGCCAGGTCATCGCCGCGGACTGCATCAACAACCCCGCGGACTTCATGTCGGTGAAGTCACTGCTGGCCAAGGGCCTGAACGTCCCAGCCGAGGTGATCGTCGACGCCAGCGTGCCGCTGAAGAAGTTGATGTCTGCACAGGAGTCCGCTCTCTGACCTTCCGGTCCGTTGGGCTGACGTGAGCTGGAATGGCCGATCATGGCCATGGGACTATACTCATGATTCGATTAGATATGCGGCAGTGCTGTCGTTCTAACCCATCGGAGGTAGACCATGCAGGGTTCGTTGCGGCCGCAGAAGACGGCCGTTCTTGTCGCGCAACGGATCGTCGCTGACATCCAACGCCGGGGCAACACGGTGGGTGACCATCTGCCCCCCGAACGCGTGATGCTGGAGGACTACGGCATCGGCCGCGGCACGCTCCGTGAATCCCTGCGCTTCCTCGAACTGCAGGGCATCATCGTGCTCAAGCCGGGTCCGGGGGGCGGGCCCATCGTCCAGCAGCCGGATGGCAGTGGCCTGGCCACGGCCCTGACCCTGTTGCTGCAGTTCGAGAACGCGCCGTTCCGTACCATCACCGAGGCCCGTAGCGCCTTGGAACCGATGATGGCGCGGCTGGCGGCGGAGCGGATCGATGACGAGCAGTTGGTGGAACTCAAGGACAGCGTCGACCAGATGAGGGAGAACCTGGACGATGAGGAGGTCTTCCTGGAGATGAACCAGCGCTTCCACGACCTCATTGCGCACCATTCCGGCAACGCCATCTTCGGCCATCTCATCGACGCTCTGCTGGGCATCCTGGACGGCAGCTCGATCGGTGTCGATTACCCGCGCCACCGCCGCAAGAGGGTCGCGGAGGCTCATGCGGCGATCTATGACGCCCTCGCCGCCCATGATCCCGACGAGGCCGGCCGCACCATGCTCGAGCACATCACGGAGTATGCGAACTACGTGGAACGGAAATTCCCCGCGGTCCTCGACGCCCCCGTGTCGTGGACGCTCTAGACCAATTCCGTATAATCATTGTGTCCATCGTCACATCCGACTAGATTCGTGGTGACGCGCACTCACCTGGGGTGAGTCCTCAGTCTGTGGTGTTCGTCGAGCATCCAATCCGTCGGGTTGGAGTTCCCGGATCAGAGGAGCAGGCGCATGAACACCAGGACCTCCGAAGGCGCAACCCAGGCCTATGATGTGGTCGTGCTCGGCAGTGGAGCTGCCGGACTGATCGCCGCGTTGGCCGCAGCCGACGGCGGGGCCAGGGTCGGCCTCTTCGAGAAGGCGCCGGTGCTGGGCGGGACCACCTGCCTCGCCAGTGCGGTGGCCTGGCTGCCGAACAACCGCTATGCGCACGAGGCCGGACTGCAGGACTCGCGGGAAGATGCCTTGGCCTACCTCGAGTCCCTGTCCAACGGGATGATCGTCCCCGAGCTGGCCGAGGCGTTCGTGGACACGATCCCCGAGATGCTGGACTGGCTGGACACCACACCGCTAAAGATGTCACTGGTGGCGGGGTACCCCGACTACCACCCAGAGCACCCCGGCGGGAAGCCGGACGGCGGCAGATCACTGGAACCGCGGCTGTTCTCGCTGAAGGGACTCGGCGAATGGGCCGAGCGGCTGGAGGGATCACCGCGCCGCATGGTCGTGGCGGAATCGCCGACCGGCGGCGGTACCGGGATCATCGCCCCGGAGGTCGCGGCTGAACGCGAGGACGGACAGGTCGAAGGCCTCGGCCGCGCGATGGTCGCGGCCCTGCTGGACGGCTGCCTGGCCCGAGGGGTGGAGGTCCACGTGGGCCACCGCGCCGTCGGGCTCCGAGTCGAAGACGGGGAGGTCCGCGGTGTGGACCTGGAGGGGCCGGGGGGCCGCCACCACGTCAGCGCACGCCAGGGAGTCGTCTTAGCCACGGGTGGCTTCGAATGGGACACCTCCCTCAACCGCGACTTCCTGCGTGGGCCTCTGGACCATCCGGCGTCGGTGCCGAGCAACACCGGCGACGGACTGCGGATGGCCATGCGCATCGGGGCGGGCCTGGGCAACATGCGCGAGGCCTGGTGGGCCCCGGTCTGTACTCTGCCCCTGGAGGAGGGCGAGCAGTGGCAGCGGGTTCACCTGGTCCAGCGCGAGCGGACCGTCCCGCACACGATCATGGTTAACCGCCAAGGCCGGCGGTTCACCAACGAGGCGACCAACTACAACGCCCTGGGTGGTGCCTTCCACGAGTTGGACGTCTCGACCTTCGACTACCGCAACCTGCCGTGCTGGGTGGTCTTCGACCAGAACATGGTGGATCGCTTCGGCGGCTTCATGACACCACCGGGCGGACCGATGCCGGACTGGGTGCCCCGCGAGGACACCCTGGCCGGCCTGGCCTCGCGGCTGGACCTTCCCACGGGGTCGCTGGAGGACACCGTGGCGCGCTGGAATGAGAACGTCGGGCGGGGTGTGGATCCCGACTTCGGCCGTGGTCAGAGCGCCTACGACGGCTTCGTCGGGCACCGGGCCAGCTATCCGGACCCGTCCTCCACCCTCGGTCCGATTGAGCGCAGCCCCTACTATGCGGTGCAGGTCCACAGCAGCACCCTGGGGACCAAGGGCGGGCCGCGGACCACGGCCCGGTCGGAGGTGCTGGACGTAGACGGCGGCGTGATCCCCGGGCTGTATGCCGCCGGGAACGTGATGGCCGCGCCGACCGGCATGGTCTACGGCGGTGCCGGCGGAACCCTCGGCCCGGCCCTGGTGTTCGGATATCTGGCCGGCCGCACGGCGGCCCAACGGACCCGCCGACCCTAGCCGGGCCCATCGGCCCCAGCTAGGCCGATGCGGTGCGGTCGGGGCCCAGCACCTCGTCGTCGACCATGCGGGGGTTGCGCATCAGGACGCCGGACACGGCGATGCCGATGGCGGTGGCGATCAGGAACAGGAACGGGGCGGTCCAGCCCCCGGTGACATCGCGCAGGATGCCCACGACCAAGGGACCCAGGACGGAGACCAGGGCACCGCACCCCTGGACGAACCCACTGAGTGAGGCGGTCATGGCCGGGGTGCGTGTCCTGGTGTTGATCAGGGCCAGCATGACCGGGAAGAGGCCCGTGCCCAGCGCCGCGGTGAAGACCCAGACCGGGGTCAGGAATCCGGGCACGAACAGCAGGCCCAGATACCCGGCCACAAAGGTCGTGGCACCGACATAGCTGAGGACCCCGGGGTTCCGCATCCGGATGGCGATCGTCGGGACCACCAGGGCCAGGGGGCCGGCGGTCACAGCGTAGCAGGACAGCAGCACCCCGGCCTCGACCGGGGTGACGGAGGCGGTGTCGATCAGGATCTCCGGCAGCCAGGCCAGCATGGCGTAGCCGTTGAGGGACGCCAGGCCGTACATCAGCAACAGCCCCCAGGCGACCTTCGACCGCCAGATCGGCGCCCGCGGCGGCCGCACCGGACCCGGGGAGGCGGCCGGGCCGGCGTCGGGCCCCTTGAGCCTCGTGGCCTGACGGCTGACCCCGCTCCGGGCCAGCAGCACCAGCCACGGGGGGAGGGCGATGATGGCCACCACACCCCAGAGCAGCAGCGCCGTCCGCCATCCGGCGGCATCGGCCACCATGGGGGAGACGGTGCCCGGGATGGCGGTGCTCACCGAGAACAGCATCGCGTAGATGCTGGTCATCATCGCGATCCGGTCCGCGAAATAGGTCTTCACCAGGGCCGGGAGCAAGACGTTGCCGGCCCCCATGCCGAACATCGCCACGATGCTGCTGACGAGCAGCTCCGGGAAGGTGGTGGCCTGCGCGCGCAACAGGTGCCCGGCCACCATCACCACGATGGACGCCACCAGATTCGCCTCGAGGCTGATCCATCGTGAGAGGACCGGCCCCAGCAGCCCGCCGGCCGCCAGCATGAGCGGGGGCAGCATGCCGATGAGGCCGAGGGCTGCATCGCTCAGGACGATGTCCCCGGACACCTCGGTGACGATGGCGGACATGGCGGTGACGGCCGTGCGCAGGTTGATGGCCACGGCCACGATGCCGATCAGGGCGAGGGTCCGGCCTGCCCACAACGGTCGCCGTCCCGAGGGGGAACTGACCCGGGAGGCCGCCTCACGGCTCACGGGGCGTTCCCTAGCTGCCGGTCCAGACCGGGGTGCGCTTCTCCGCGAAGGCACGGGCCCCTTCTGCGGCGTCGTTCGAGGTGCGGATGGGGTTCACGTAGTCGTGCTGGCGTTCGAACTGCTCCGCCAGAGGCCAGTCCACGGACTCGACCATGACCTGCTTCGAGGTGGCCAGCGCCAGGGGTGCGTTCACGGCGACCTGTTCGGCCAGCTCGAGGGCGTCGTCCAGGGCGGCACCTGGAGCGGAGAGCCGGTTGAGCAGCTGGAGCTCTCCGGCTTCCTCGGCCGGCAGCATGCGCCCGGTCAGGATGAGTTCCATCGCCCGGTGGTACGGGATGCGATGGGTGAGGCGTAACAGGCCGCCGGCGTTGGCCGTGAGCCCCCGCTTCACCTCGGGCAGGCCGAAGGTCGCGTCGGAGGCGGCGACGATCAGGTCGCACGCCAGGGCGATCTCGAAGCCGCCGCCGAGGGCATAGCCCTCCACTGCGGCAATCAGCGGCTTGCGCGGCGGACGTTGCACCAGGCCGGCGAAACCGCGGTCCGGCACGATGGGGATCTCGCCGCGGGCGAAGCCCTTGAGGTCCATGCCGGCGCAGAACGTGCCGCCGGCACCGGTGATGACACCGAGACTCAGGTCCGGGCGGCTGTCGAGCATCTCGAAGGCCTCCGCCAACTCCTCGGAGAGCTGCAGGGACATCGCGTTGCGCGCCTGGGGCCGGTTGAGCGTCAGGATCAGGATCCGTCCGCGTTCCTCGATGATCAGCGGTTGTTCCTCGCGGCTCATACAGTCTCCCCGATCCCGCTGGGCGCCAGTTCTTTGACTCCGGTGATGGCCAGGCCCGAGCGGGTCTTGTACTTCTTGTTGATGTTGATCAGCACGGCGGTCAGGGGCTCCAGCTGGCGGGCAAGCCGCAGCGCGCCGGCATCGATGCCGCGCTTGCCGGTCACCGCGGTGGCGAGGTCCATGACCAGCGCCTTCGCCTCGGCATCATCCCCGCACACCAGCACGTCGTCGTGGTCGACCGGACCCTGGGTCTTCCACAGGGTGAGCGCGGCCACGTGGTGGAACGAGCCGACGACGGTGGCCTCGGGCACGAGGCGCTGAGCCTCCTCGGCCGCGCTCTCCTCGAGGGTGAGCCCGTAGGGGCCGTGCTCGTCGAAACCGAGGGGGTTGACACAGCTGATGACGGTCTTCCCGCGCAGCGCGGGAGCCAGGGCGGTGACGAGTTCGGCGTGGCCCTCCCACGGAACGGCCAGGAGCACGACGTCGGCCCCGGCGGCCGCCGCGGCGTTCTCATCTCCGGTGATGGTCGCCGGCCCGTCGATCTTCGCCCGGATCTCCTCGGCTTTGTCTGCCGCCCGGGCGGCGTCACGCGATCCGATGATGACGGTGTGGCCCGCCATGGCGAGGCGGTATCCCAGGCCCCGGCCCTGCGGCCCGGTGCCTCCGATGACGGCGATGGTGTAAGACATGTCGTGTCCGTTCTGTGGGGTGACGATGAGGCTCAGGTCAGGGGCCGGCTCAGCGCGGGGCCATGCGGATGGCACCGTCGAGGCGGATGGTCTCACCGTTGAGCATCTGGTTTTCGATGATGTGGTGGGCCAGGGAGGCGTACTCCCCGGCCTGGCCCAGACGGCTCGGGTGGGGGACGCTCGCCGACAGCGAGTCGCGCACCTTCTCGGGCAGGCGGGCCAGGATCGGGGTGTCGAAGAGACCGGGGGCGATGGTGGTGACGCGGATGTGCTTGCTGGCGAGGTCGCGGGCGGCCACCAGCGTCATGCCGACGATGCCGGCCTTGGCCGAGGCATAGGGGATCTGGCCGATCTGGCCCTCCCAGGCGGCCACGGACGCCGTCAGTACGCACACGCCGCGCTCGCCGTCGAGGTCCTCATTCTTGGCCATCCGGGCGGCCGCCAGCCGCAGCACGTTGAAGGTGCCAATCAGGTTGGTCCGCACCACACCCTCATAGTCCTCGAGGGAGCCCGGATTGCCGTCGCGGTCGACCAGGCGCACGGCCCCGCCGCGACCGGCGCAGTGCACGAGGGCGCGCAACGGGGCGATGGCCTCGGCGGCGTCGAGGGCAGCATTGACGCTGTCCGGATCCGTGACGTCGGCGGGGGCGAAGGTGGTCCCCATCTCGGCGGCGACTGCCTCGCCGTCGGAGGAGGGCAGGTCCAGGATGACGACCTGGGCGCCCTCCTCCTTCAGGCGGCGGGCCGTGGCGGCACCGAGGCCGGATGCTCCACCGGTGACGAGGACGGATGCTCCCTTGATGTTCATGCGTGTTCTCCTGTTGGTCTGTCGGGCAGTCAGGCTGTGGGCTGTTACAGACGTTCGATGACGGTGGCGTTGGCCATGCCGCCGGCCTCGCACATCACCTGGAGGCCGTAGCGCTGGCCGTGGTCCTCCAGAGCGTGGAGCATGGTGGTCATCAGCCGGGTGCCGGAGGCACCGAGGGGATGGCCGAGGGCAATGGCGCCGCCTCGGGGGTTGAGACGATCGAGATCGAGGTTGAAGTGCTGCTGCCAGGCCAGCGGAACCGGGGCGAAGGCCTCATTGACTTCGAAGTGGTCCACCTGATCCAGGGTGAGGCCTGAGCGCGCGAGGACCTTCTCGGTCGCCGGGATGGGGGCGGTGAGCATCAGCAGTGGATCGTCGCCCACTGCCGTCATGGCGTGCACCCGGGCGCGCGGGTCCAATCCGAGTTCCCGGGCCTTGCGCTCGCTGACCAGCAGGACCAGGCTGGCGGCGTCCGAGATCTGTGAGGAGTTCCCCGCGGTGACGGACCAGTCGATCTGGGGGAACCGTTCGCTGAGTTCCGGCGTCTCGAAGACCGCTTTGAGGCCGGCCAGCTTCGCGGTGGAGGTGCCGGGCCGGGGCGTCTCATCCTGCGTGACGATGGTGCCGTCCGGTGCCGTGACCGGGACGATCTCACGCTGGAAGGCGGCGGTCGCGGCGTCGGCGAGGCGGTGTGACCGGGTGGAGTACTCGTCCTGGTCAGCACGGCTGATGTTGAACTTGGCCGCGACGAGTTCTGCGGCGACGCCCTGGGACACGAGGCCGGGGGAGTAGCGGGCGGCGACCTGCTGGCCGTAGGGGTCCGCGCCGGCGCGGGCGGAGCCCATGGGCACCCGGCTCATGGATTCGATCCCGCCGGCGATGACCATGTCATAGGCGCCGGACTGGATGCCCTGCGCGGCGAAGTGTACGGCCTGTTGGGACGAGCCGCATTTGCGGTCAATCGTGGTCGCCGGCACGTGGACCGGGAACCCTGCCGCCAACCAGGCCATGCGCCCCGGGGTGGCCGACTGCTCGCCGATCTGCGAGACACAGCCGATGAGGACATCGTCCACGTCGCCGGGGTCGATTCCGGTGCGCTGGACCAAGGCCTGCAGGGCCTGGCCGAGCAGGTCGACGGGATGGATCTCGGCGAGTGCACCACCGGATCGCCCCCGTCCGGTGGGTGTGCGTAGTGCATCGATGATCAGGGCGTCTTGAGTCATGGTGGACCTCCTCCCTATTGCTTATCATGATTGTCATCTTGTTGGCAATGAAAATCGGCAGGTCGTCGGCTTCATGACGCCCCGCGGGGGTGGGTCGGCGCAGGGTCTCCCGAGCCGTGGCTCGGGGTGCCTCACCCCTTGACGGATCGAAAATCTATGGGGATTGTTATATTGAAAAATCTATCGGCACCTCGGGTGCCGGTGAACTCACCCTAAGGAGTGGCACATGGCCGTTGAAACCGTTGAACTGTCCCTGGAGGACCGGATCCGCCGGCTCGAGGATCGGGCCGCCATCCAGGAGCTGGCGGTCCTGTATGGATTCGTCATGGACGAGCGGGACGAGCCGGGCATCCGCAAGATCTTCACCGAGGACGGCACCCTCCGGTCGGCGGACGGCGTGTTCGCCGCCGACGGCATCGAGGACATCGTGACGACCTATCTGGGCCGGTTCTCCGCCCTGGGTCCCACCAACCACTTCAGCCACGGTCACGTCGTGCAGTTCAACGACGAGGACCCGGACGTGGCCACCGGTCTTCTCGCCTCGCATGCGGAGGTGTCCCGCCACGGGGTGGCGATGCTGGTGGCGCTGCGCTACAAGGATGTCTACCGGAGGGTGGGCGGCCGGTGGATGATCGCGGACCGCCTGATGTCCTACATGTACTACCTGCCGGTCACGGAGTACGCCGAAGGCCTGGGGGATCCGAACAGCATCCGACTCTACGTAGAGCCCCAGCAGTCCGACTGGCCGGAGGCCCTCTACTCGGAGAACGGAAGCGCCTGGCTGCGGGACTACATCTAAGCGACGATTGATCCCGCATCGATCCCACGGGGACCGACGGACCTCCGGCATCATGGAGATGCCGGAGGTCCGTGGTGGTGGTGCCGGGTTCGGTCGCGGGGTCGGTTAGGGCTGGCCGCCGTCGACCGGGATGATGGACCCGGTCGTGTAGCTGGAGGCATCGCTGGCCAGGTACAGGGCCGCACCGACGATCTCCTCCGGCTGCCCGCCCCGGCGCAGGGCGAAGGACTCGGACCGCTTCGCGAAGGCCTCATCGTCCCAGGACTTGCTCACATCGGTCAGGAAGGTGCCGGCCATGATCGCATTGCAGCGGACGGTCGGACCGAAGGTATGGGCCAGGCCGATGGTGAGGGCGTTGAGTCCGGCCTTCGCGGCGGCGTAGGGCAACACGTGCGGCTTGGGACGCACGGAGGCGGCGCTGGAGATGTTGATGATGGAGCCGCCGGCCCCGTCGGCCATCCGGGTCCCGATCAGGGCGGCGAGCCGGAACGGTCCCTTGAGGTTCACGTCGAACACCTTGTCGAAGAGCTCCTCGCTGACGGTGTCCACGGAGTCGTACAGTGGGGACATGCCGGCGTTGTTGATCAGGATGTCCACCGTGCCGAACGTCGAATAGGCCGCGTCGACGAAGCCGTCCAGTTCGCTCCAGCGACCCACGTGCACACCCAGTCCGGCGGCGCGGCACCCCGTTTCCGCCTCCAGCTCCCGGGCGAACTCCTCGCACGCCTCGCCGTTGCGGCTGGCGACGATGATGTCGGCTCCGGCGCGGGCCAGGCCGTAGGCCATGGCCCGGCCCAGGCCGCGGCTGCCGCCGGTGACGAGGGCGACCCGGCCCTTCAGATCGAAGGTGTTGGGCATCTGGGTATTCACGTAGTCCCCTAACTTGGTGGTCCCTCGCCCCTCGGCCGGTGGTGCGAGGTTCAGAAGTTCTCTCCGGCCTCGCCGAGGCGAGTGATGATCTGGTAATCTATTATCATTATTACTACCTATAAGTGTAGCACCGAGGGAAGAAAGCGAGACTGACATGGATCAGCCACTGTCGGAGAATCCGCGCCTGTTGGACGGGGTGCGGGTCGTTGAGCTGGGCTCGATGTATGCGGCACCCACGGCGGGTCGAATGCTGCGTGATTTCGGTGCCCAGGTCACCAAGGTGGAAGATCCGGTGGCCGGTGACATGGCCCGGCAGTGGCAGCCGCAGAAGGACGGTCTGGCCCTGGGTTTTGCCCGGTTGAACTCCGGCAAGCGTTCTGTCGGCATCGACCTGCGCCGCCCGGAAGGTCGCGAGGTGGCCCTGGAGCTCATCCGCGGGGCCGACGTCGTGATCGAATCCTTCCGTCCGGGGCGCCTGGACGCGTGGGGGATGGGGTACGAGGCCCTGTCGAAGGTCAACCCCCGGCTGGTCATGACCAGTGTCAGCGGATTCGGCCAGAGCGGGCCCTACAAAGCCCGGCCGGGCTTCGGGACGGTGGCCGAGACAGCCAGCGGCTACGCCCACCTCAACGGCTGGCCCGACACCCCGCCGACCTCCCCACCCTTCGGCTTCGCCGACTCCATCGCCGGCATCTCGGCCGCCTTCGGTGCGGCCATGGCCTTGTTCCGCCGCGAGGTCAACGGAGTCGGCACGCACGTCGACGTCGCCCTCTACGAACCGTTGATGTTCATCCTCGGCGACGCCCTGCTGAACTACACCTCCACCGGCACGATCATGACCCGGGTGGGGAACACCTCCGGCTCGGCCTCTCCGCGGGGCATCTACCAGGCCGGTGATGGCGCGTGGCTGTCCATCGCGGCCTCGGCCCAGACGATCGCCATGCGGCTCTTCGACGCCATGGAGCGGTCGGACCTGAGGGAGAACCCGAAGTTCGCCACCAACTCCGCACGCATGGACAACAACGACGAGCTCCAGGAGATCGTCAAGGCCTGGGTGGGATCCATGTCCCGGGACCAGGTGCTGCGGATCCTGGAGGAGTTCCAGGTGGTGGCCGCCGCGGTGAACGATTCCAGTGACATCGTCCAGGACCCGCATTTCCTGGAGCGCACCCTGGTGAAGCTGTCCGGAACCATCCTGGGCGACGCCCTGATGCCAGGGGCCATCCTGCATGCCTCCGACAGCGCCCGGCCCGTCTACGACGGGGTGCCGACGGTGGGCGAGCACACGATGGACGTCCTCGGCGGGGAACTGAACATGGACGAAGCGGCCCTGCGCCGGCTCGCCGCCGACGGCATCGTCTCGGGGGGCTGACGGATATGTCGCCGGCAACCATGCGTCCCCAGAAGACCGCCATGCTGGTCGCCCAGCGCATCGTCGCGGACATCAGGAAGAGCGGCTACACGGCGGGTGACCGGCTCCCGCCGGAGAAGACCATGCTGGAGCAATACCAGATCGGCCGGGGGACCCTGCGGGAGTCCTTGCGGTTCCTGGAACTCCAGGGGGTCATCGCCCTGAAGCCGGGCCCCGGCGGAGGGCCCGTCGTACAGCAGCCGGACAGCAGTGGGCTGTCCACCGCGCTGACCCTGCTGCTGCAGTTCGAGAACGCCCCGTTCCGGACGATCGCGGAGTCCCGGGAAGGCCTCGAGCCGATGATGGCCCGACTGTCGGCCACCCGCATGAGCGGTGAGCAGCTCGAAGAGCTCCGCTACAGCGTGGAGCAGATGGGTGAGTCCATCGAGGATGAGGACGTGTTCCTCGAGATGAACCGTCGCTTCCACGACGTCATCGCCCATGGCTCGGGAAACGTCATGTTCGGCCATCTGGTGGGCTCACTGCTGGGCATGCTGGACGGTAGCGCCATCGGCTTCGACTACCCCGTCCACCGCCGTACTGCCGTCTACGAGGCCCATGCGGCGATCTACCGGGCTATTGCGGACCGCGATCCCACGGCCTCCTTCGAGGCCATGCACGATCACATCTCCGCCTACTCGCGATATGCAGAGCGGAAGTTCCCGGAACTGCTGGACACCCCGATCTCCTGGACGTCGTCCTAGGAGGTTCGGGCAGACTCGGAGGACTCGGGGGAGGGGGCTTCGTGGGGGCCGTCAACGGAGCTGTTCCCTCCGTCGGCCGCTGAGGCACGGCCAGCGGCGAACCCCCGGGAATAGGCCTCGTCGGTACCGAGCCGGAACATGTCGTTCTCGGCCGGACGCACCAGGTGCCGAGCGGTGACGGCCGGGCCGCCGGCCTCCAGATCGGTCAGGACCAGGTGGCCCTGACCGCGGACCAGGGCCACCGGCCGTCCCGTGGCCTTGCCCTTGACCAGGTCGGCAGCCCCGGCGAGTTCGTCGGCCACCGCGGCGGCCGAAACCGCGAGGACGTTTCCGTGGGCGTCTGCCGTACCCCTGTAGTCCAGCAGGACGTGGAGCCCGGCCGCGCCGATGGCTACATCGGTCTGCCCCTCACGCCACGGCCGCCCGAGGGTGTCCGAGAGGATCACCCCGACCTCGGCCCCGAAGCGGGCGCGCAGGGCGAGGCATAGCCGTCGTGCGGAGGCATCGGGATCCTCGGGCAGCAGCAGGATCGTGCCGTCCGGGGTGTTGGAGTTGTCCACCCCGGCCGCGGCCAGGACCAGACCCAGGCGGTGCTGCACGATCCTCGTGATGCCGCCGGGATGGGGGCGGCTGGCCACGAGGCGCACCGTCTCCCGGGTGATGGCGGCTTCCCGGTCGTCGGCCGTGACCTGCCGGCCCTCCGCCTTGGAGACGATCTTGCTGGTCACCACGAAGATGTCCCCATCGCGGACCCCCTCGGGTGAGGCTGAGGCGGCGTCTCCGATCAGTGCGGCCAGGTCGTAGCCGGGATAGACCTCGGGGATCCCCTCCAAGGCCGTGATGGACAGACCGGTCATGGTCTCCCCTCTCTTCCGGATGGTTCCGGGACGTATCGGTTCGGGGGTGGAGAACCCTATTTATGACATTGATCAGCATTATAACGAGGAGGATCCTCAGACTCGATCGTGTGAAGCGGCAGGGCGCCCGTCCTTGACCGCTAGGACGGGTCAGCGGTTCAGGAAGGCGGCCATCAGCGCCTGGGCCTCGGCCGTCACCACGCGTTCGCCCATCATCGAGGCCTCACGGGCGCCGATCTCCTCGCGGGTGCCGGTGGTGCTCTGCCGCAGCAGCACCCGAGCCTCGCCGAGCGCCTCGGGCGCCCCGGCCGCCCACCCCGCGGCCACGTCGTGGGCGCGGGCCAGGGGATCGGCGGCGATCTCGGTCACGAGGCCTTGGGACTGGGCCTCGGCCGCGTCCAGCGGGCGGCCGAGGAGGGCGAAGGCCAGCGCCCGGTGCAGCCCCATCGCCCGGGGCAGGGACGCTGAGGCGCCGCAATCCGCGGTCAGCCCGATGGAGGGGTAGGCGTAGACGAACTTCGTGCCCTCGGCGGCGATGATCACATCGGCGGCCAGCATGATCCCCAGGCCTCCTCCGGCGACGGCTCCCTGGACGGCGGCGACCACCGGCTTCTTGAGTGATTCCAGCGTCTGGACGGCCGTATCGGCGGTGGCGGCGAGCTCTGTGAGGTATGGCCCCGGGGCGGAGGCTGAGGTGAAGGAGGAGATGTCCCCTCCGCCGCAGAATCGGGTGCCGGCTCCGCTGAGCAGGACGGCATGCACGTCAGGGTCGGCCGAGACCCGGGCGACGGCCTCGACCAGCGCCGAAGCGAGCGGCAGGGTGATGGTGTTGGCGGCCTCGGGCCGATTGAGCTGGATGTGACCGATGTGCTCAGACACGGTCAGCGTGACGGGCTGGGGCAACAGAGCCTCCGGAGTCGGCGAAACGGGGAGATCAGGAATTCTCCTCGGTAGTCGGAGGAGAACCGATGTGATCCACCTTACGGGAATCGGCGGAGGGGAATGGCGCTCGGGTACTGGGACCATGCCGGCAGCCGCATCCCACCGTCAGGCACCCTGCCCTCCACACCAGGGTGATGGATGACCGGCCCGGCCGAACCGGACTACTCAGGTCAACCATCGCCCTTCGGAAGGCGGACGCCAGCCGCCCCAGCGCGTGGGGCGGCTGGCGTCAGCGGTCAGGCGGGGGCGCCGGCCAGCTCCTGCCGGGCCGGGGCATTGGCCGAGAGGAACCTCCGGTAGGCCGGCAGCGTCAGGAAGTCCGGGTACTCCTCGGCCAGGGCGGAGCCCGCGAAGACCTCCAGCGCGTCGTCGAAGCGGTCTCCCTCGCCGCGCTCGATCCGACCGAACTCCTCGTCCATCAACTCCTGCACCCATTCGCGGGTCGCGGTGCGCGTCCCCCCGTCGGTGAGCTGCACGGTGGACCCGGCGTTGATCCACTGCCAGATCTGCGACCGGGAGATCTCCGCGGTGGCGGCGTCCTCCATCAGGTTGTTGATGGCGGCGGCGCCGTTGCCCCGCAGCCAGGACTCCACGTACCGAATCCCGACCTCGATGTTCATCCGTACCCCGCCCTCGGTGATGGAACCCGGGGTCTGGGACACCGCCAGCAGGCCTTCGGCGTCCCGCTGCACGTCCTCCCGCTTGGTGGTGCGGATCTGGTTGCGCGTCTCACCCAGCACCGCGTCGAAGACCTCCATGGCCACGGGGACGAGGTCCGGGTGGGCCACCCAGGAGCCGTCGAAGCCGTCGCCGGCCTCGCGGGTCTTGTCCTCGCGCACCTTGGCCAGGGCGTTCTCGTTGGCCTCGGGGTCCTTCCGGTTCGGGATGAAGGCCGCCATGCCGCCGATCGCCGAGGCGCCCCGCTGGTGGCAGGCCCGCACGAGCTGGTCGGTGTAGGAACGCATCATCGGGGCGGTCATGGTCACGTCCGCCCGGTCCGGCAGCACGAACTCGTCGCCCCGGTCCCGGAAGTTCTTGATGATGGAGAAGATGTAGTCCCAGCGCCCGGCGTTCAGGCCGGCGGAGTGGTTCCGCAGCTGGTAGAGGATCTCCTCCATCTCGAATGCGGCCGTGATCGTCTCGATCAGCACGGTGGCGCGCACGGTGCCCTGCGGGATCTCGAGGTAGTCCTGGGCCACCACGAAGATGCAGTTCCACAGCCGGGCCTCGAGGTGGTTCTCCGTCTTCGGCAGGTAGAAGTAGGGCCCCACGCCGCGGCGCAGCAACTCCTTGGCGTTGTGGAAGAAGTACAGCCCGAAGTCCACCAGTGCAGCGGACATCGGCTCGCCGTCCACGAGCAGGTGGTCCTCCTCCAGGTGCCAGCCGCGGGGGCGCACGATGATCGTCGGACGGTCCACCAGCTGCACCCCGCCGAGCGTGTACTCCTTGCCCTCGGGGGAGGTGAAGTCGATCTGGCGACGGATGGCGTCCCGCAGGTTCACCTGGCCGTTCAGCATGTTGGACCACGTCGGCGAGGAGGAGTCCTCGAAGTCCGCCAGCCAGCACTTCGCGCCGGAGTTCAACGCGTTGATGGTCATCTTCCGGTCCACCGGCCCGGTGATCTCCACGCGGCGGTCCTTCAGGCCTGGGGCCAGCGGGGCCACGCGCCACGAGTCGTCCTCGCGGATGGTGCGGGTCTCCGGCAGGAAGTCCGGGGTGTATCCCTCGGAGATCCGCTGCCGCATCTGATCACGCTTGGCCAGCAGCTCGGCCCGGCGGCCGTTGAAGCGGCGGTGCAGGGTGGCCAGGAAGTCGAGGGCATCCGGGGTGAGGATCTCCTCCTGGCGGGGCTGGTGCGGTCCGGTGATGGTCACGGAGTTGAGGGTGATGGACTGGTCGGTGGGGTACATGGGATTCTCCTCGGGGAGTCGTGCGCCCCCGGCTGCGGTGCCGGCGGCGCGGGCGCGCGGTGCGCGCCCGGGAAAAGCGGGATGAGGGTGAAGAGCCCCAGGGCTGGTGGCGGGGTGAAGCGGGGAAGAACAAGGGGCGACGCCGGCCGGTCGGGTGGGGGCCGGCGTCGCCCCTTGTCCGGGTGGTTCAGGTCCGGGTCAGAACTGACCGGCCTCGGTGGAGCCGGCGAGCGCGGTGGTGGAGCTCTCCGGGTTCAGGGCGGTGGAGATGGCGTCGAAGTAGCCGGTGCCGACCTCGCGCTGGTGCTTGGTGGCGGTGTAGCCGCGGGCCTCGTCGGCGAACTCACGCTCCTGCAGCTCCACGTAGGCGGACATCTGGCGCTCCTTGTAGCCGGTGGCCAGATCGAACATGGAGTGATTCAAGGCGTGGAAGCCGGCCAGCGTGATGAACTGGAAGGTGTAGCCCATGGCGCCGAGCTCGCGCTGGAACTTGGCGATGGTGGCGTCGTCCAGGTTCTTGCGCCAGTTGAAGGACGGGGAGCAGTTGTAGGAGAGCATCTGGTCCGGGAATTCGGACTTGACGGCCTCGGCGAACTTCTTGGCCAGCTCCAGGTCCGGGGTCCCGGTCTCCATCCAGATGAGGTCGGAGTACGGGGCGTAGGCCTTGGCGCGGGCGATGCAGGGCTCGATCCCGTTGCGGACCTTGTAGAAGCCCTCCGCGGTGCGCTCGCCGGTGATGAAGTCCGCGTCCCGGGAGTCCACGTCCGAGGTGATCAGGGTGGCGGCCTCCGCGTCGGTGCGGGCGATGACCACGGAGGGGACATCGGCGACGTCGGCCGCCAGGCGCGCGGCGTTCAGGGTGCGGATGTGCTGACCGGTCGGGATGAGGACCTTGCCGCCCAGGTGGCCGCACTTCTTCTCGGAGGCCAGCTGGTCCTCCCAGTGCACGCCGGAGGCGCCGGAGGAGATCATGGACTTCATCAGCTCGTAGGCGTTCAGCGGGCCGCCGAAACCGGCCTCGGCGTCGGCGACGATCGGGACCAGGTAGTCGTCCACCGTCTGGACGCCCTCGGAGAACTCGATCTGGTCGGCACGCATCAGGGCGTTGTTGATGCGGCGGACGACCTGCGGCACCGAGTTGGCCGGGTAGAGGGACTGGTCCGGGTAGGTGTGGCCCGAGAGGTTGGCGTCGGCGGCGACCTGCCAGCCGGAGAGGTAGATGGCGCGCAGCCCGGCCTTGACCTGCTGCACGGCCTGGTTGCCGGTGAGGGCGCCCAGGGCGTTGGTGTAGGAGCCCTCGGCGTGCTCGGCGGTGAGCTGGCTCCAGAGCTTCTCGGAGCCGCGGCGGGCCAGGGTGTGCTCCTCCTGGACCCGGCCGCGCAGCTTGACGACGTCCTCGGCGGTGAACGTGCGCTCGGTGTTCTCCCAGCGGGGGTTGTGGTCCCAGTCGTGCTGGATCTGCTCGGCGGAGGCCGGGGTGTGCTGGTTGGTCTGCTCGGTCATGGCAGGCTCCTGTGGGTCTCGACTGTGGATCTGGGGTGTCGAAGCGGTGTATCGCTGCTTCGTTGAGATCCAGTCTTGACCGAACTGGAGTGCCGCGGGCCGAAAATCCGGCGAAAGTTCCGTCTAGTCTGACAGCTGTCAAAAATACTGGGGTTTGTCGGATCTGCCGCCAGCGGCCAGGCTCACCGCGGTTGGCGTCGGCATGATTGTCAGTTCTTGTCGGGCGGCCGGCCGGCCTCAAGGTCTCCGTCAAAGAGGTCCACGTCGGCGAAGCCGGTCACCCTCGGGGGTTTCCCGTCCGTGACCTGTGGGATGACGGGCTGGACGGGGCCGGTGGGGGCCAAGGCCTCCGCCAGAGAGCGGGCCGGGAGTAGGGCCCGGAACTGCGCCCACGTGGGCGGCATCAGCTGGTGCCTGCCGGCACGGAAATCGGCCAGGGCGCCGGCCGCGGTCGTCCATCGGCTGTCGACCCCCTCGAAGGACAGGGTGCCGGGAGACTGACCCGCCGGCAGCGCGGCCGCGAAGAAGTAGGTGTCGTAGCGCCGTGGTGGCCCCTCCGGGGTGATCCACCGGGAGAGCGGCCGCATGCCGGTCACCTCCGGGCGCAACTCGTGCTCGGCCAGGAGGGTACCGAAATCCAGTCCGTGGTGCTCGATCTGGATCCGGACGTCGGCGGGGAGTCCCGTCAGGGTCTCGGGCCGCGCCGGGGTGCCGTCACGATGCCGTGCCAGGAGTACGCCGGTCTCCTCGAAGGTCTCCCGCACGGCGCCGGCGAGGACCATCCCCGCGGCGTCCGCCTCCAGTCCGAGCAGGGCCCCCCAGGCGTCCAGGTCGGTGCCCTCCCACAGGCGGTCGGGGAGTTCGTCCGCCGGGTCGATGCGGCCGCCGGGGAACGCTGAGACGCCGGCGCTAAAGACGAGCTGGGTCGAGCGGGTGATGGTGAAGACCTCGGGTGCCGCGTCCCCGGTGGGACCACTGGTGCCGGGGCGTAGCAGCAAGATGCTGGCCGCCTGAGGGACGGGAAGGCTCACTGTGCTGCTCCTGTGGTTCCAGTTGGTCTTGTTGCTCCGGTGGCGCCGGCCCCCGCCAGGGAGCGGAGGGCCATCCCGGCCAGGATATCCCCGGCTGCCGTCTGGTCCGTGTCTCCGACGGCGCCACCGGGGGAGTGGGCCGCGACCCGGTCGGCGCTGTGCGGGGTGGAGTTGAGCAGGCCGAAGGTGCCCAGCAGGCGGACCTGGCGCTCGCCGTCGTCGAGCGCCGGGCCGAGGGCGGCCAGCACCCCGTCCCAGAGCTGGACATACTCTCGCTGCAGCCGGCGCACGACCTGGTTGTCCTCGGCCGAGAGCGACGGCAGCTCGCGATCCTGGATGCGGATCACGTCCGGGTCCGTGGTGGCGAAGTCGAGGTGGAATCGGACGAGTCGTTCGAGGGTCTCGGCCGGGCCGCTTCCGTCCTGGGCGTCCGCGGCCAGGATGGCCCGGCATCCGGCCAACAACCGCTCGGAGGCATCCACCAGGATCTCCGCCAGCAGCGCGTCCTTGGATGGGAAGTGCTTGTAGAGGGCGGGCCCGCTCATCCCGACGGTCTCACCGATTTCGGCCGTGGATACCGCGGCGAATCCGCGCTCGGCGAAGAGTTGGGCCGCGGACTCCATCAGGGCGGCACGGCGGTTGGCCTTCTGGGTGGCCCTCCAGGTTGCGGTCATCTGTTCCTCCGGGGTGCGTGTGGCTCCAGTGTAGACAATTTCGGTTACCACCCGATAACCTGATTTCAGTTACCGCCTGATCACCCAAAGGACGGCGACGTCGATGTCGACAACCTACCCAGGCCTGATCGCCGAGCTGCGCGAGCGGCGGGCCACCGCGGCCCTCGGCGGCCCGGAGCGATCCCGTCAGAAGCACACGGATCGCGGCAAGATGCTGGCCCGGGGCCAGCTTCTGTGGCCTTGAGGGGGCTAGTGGTTCACCACGCGATCAGCCGGAGACGCCGGTTGACGATCATGGGAGAAAGGTCTTGACGATGGTTGCCATGTCACCTCGGCGAGGTCGTTAGTGAGCACTCTTGTCGGCGGACCCTGGCCCTGTCCGGAAGGTCCGCCCTGATGAGCGTGTTCGGCCAACCACGGACTCGGGAAGCGGATGAGTCGTGCGGACCGCATCTCGGTGGGCAACCCCATATGCGTGCGAGAAGTCCAAAACGATACAGAACGCATACCTGGCCTGCTTTACGAGTGCTGGCGTATATGGTCTTTACTGTGCATCTGGAGCGGATTCGAAGACCATGACATCGGGTGCCAGTCAAGCGTGAAGGACATGGGTGTTATGGAAGTCATGCCGACGAATGATCGGTCCGAGGGCAGTCACCGGGGAGTCGAACGCATCGCGCGTATTCTGGGACTTGCCGCTGCGTCACCGACGGGCGTACGGCTCACCGACGTCGTCGACCGACTCGAGGCGCCGCGATCGTCTGTCCACAGCCTGCTGAAGGGCATGGTTGCGGTCGATTTTCTCGTAGTCCGCAACAATCGGTATGCAATCGGCCCCGGAATCAGGCGACTGCTCGCGCCCTATCGTGCCTCCTCGATTGTGGAGATGGCGAAAGACGACATCGAATCTCTGAGCCGAAGGTTCAATGAGACGGCCCTGCTCGGCACCGTCATAGACAATTCAGTGGTCTATCTCTTCCAGTCGGAGAGCACCGAGCTGATCCATTACGCGGCACGTCTCGGTGAACCTCGTCCCCTGTATCCGACAACAATCGGGAAGCAGTTCTTGGCGTCACTGACCGACGATGACCTGGCTGATTTCCGTGCTACCCTCGAGGCCGAAGACGCGCATCGGGTAGTCGATGAGATCGCCGAAACCCGACGCACGGAGCTGTCGTTCAACCGCGAAGAGACTGTCAAGGGAACGACAGCAGTGGCCGCTGCAATCCGCGGAGGTGACGGGGAATTCATTGGAGCGGTCAGTGTCGTCGGGCCCGTCTATCGGATGGACGAACACCAGCTCGCACAGATCGGGCCGGAGGTTCTCGCCGCTGCGCATCGCATCAGTTTTCGTTTGGCAGTACAGGAATCAGCCGACCCTGCGAACTGACAACCGCAATCCTTATGGCGGGTCTCGAAAAGAGGGCGTGCAGATACTGCGTCATCGAAGTCCCCAGGCCACGTCGATCTATGTCAGAGCCGATCAGCCTTGGTCTTGGAAGCTGCTGGGGCCACACCTTTTGACACCGTTCCTGCGACCCGCAGGCAGCAGCGGCGTGACCCGACAGCCGAGGCCGGCACGACCAAGGACTCTACAAAGGGTCACTCCGCGTCGGGAGCCTGAGTAACCCCTGCTTTCCGAGGCGCAGAAGCCCGACCAGACCAGAACCAAGCGGGCGTCCAGAAGCGGCTCAGTGGATCACGGACTATTAGGAAGCTACTCTTGGCTGGGCCGCGGCCACCTGTCGCAGTATGGCCTCGGTATCGGATCCACGAAGAGACGGGCCTGTAGCTACCCTTCCGGGCGTCCGCGAAAGCTTGATCGGAATACCGACTGTTCGGTACTCGCCCAACTCTAGAACCATCTCACGATGCTGGGCATGCGGGGACAACAGAGCCTGCCCAATGTCCTGTACTGGCGACGCTGTGACTCCGTGTGCCAGGAGTTCTGCGCTCAGTTCGTCTGGGTCCCAATCCTGAATTTTGGACGCCAGAACTTCTCTGAGATCCGCGATGTTCTCCAGCCGCTGCTCATTGGTGGCGAATTTGCTGCTTTCCGAGAGCTCTTCAACCCGAAGCACTCTGCACAGTGCATCGAATTGGCGGTCATTTGCCGCAGCGATGAAGAAGGCTCCCCCAGCAGTGGAGAAGGTTTCGTAGGGAGCGATCGAGGGGTGGGCGGCTCCGGTGCGCACCGGCAGTTTGCCACTGGTAAGCCAGTGTGCGGAATGCGGGTGGAGCAGGCTCAACGAGGTGTCGAAAAGCGTGCATTCAACGATCTGACCTAGTCCAGTGCGCGCACGCTCATACAGTGCCATCAGGATGCCCGAAAATGCATTCATGCCAGTGACCATGTCGACAATGGGCACGCCGAGGCGCATGGGGTCACGGTCCGCCTCTCCATTGATGCTCATCATCCCGCTGTACGCCTGAAGCGCCGCATCGTAGCCCGGCATTCCTCCGAGCGGGCCGTCGTCGCCGTATCCGCTGATGCGGCAATAGATCAGTTCTGGCTTGTGAGGCTGCAAGTCACGTTCAAAGTCCATGCCCCATCTGGCCATGGTTCCAGGCTTGAAGTTCTCGATCACGACATCTGCTTGTTCCACTAGCTCCCAGAGAATCTCTCGGGAAGACTCCTCACGCAGGTCGAGGCAGATGTTCTGCTTGTTGCGATTGACCGAGTCATAGTAGGAGCTTGAACCTTGTGGAAGGATCGTGCCCCACCCACGTGTATCGTCGCCGCTCGGAGACTCGACCTTGATCACCCGAGCCCCGTGGTCGCCGAGCAGTTGACCGCACAGCGGTCCGGCGAGAATTCGAGATAGGTCCAGAACTCGAATGCCGGCCAGCGCACCGTAGTCCTCCGACTTCGACTTTTCCTTCATCGGGCGCCGGCCCTCACTAGGGGCTGGTCCCATGCCAACCATTCTTGCTTGAGTTGGGCGCGCAGCACTTTGCCAGAGTCGTTTGTCGGCAGCGGCTCATCGCGGAACAGCCATTTCGAGGGGATCTCGAATCGGCCCAACTGACGTCCGGCATGCAGTTCCAACTCTTCCTCGGTTGGAACCGCTCCCACCGGAACAATGACGGCACCGACGACTTCGCCCATATCCGGGTCGGGCAATCCGACGACACTGACTTCCAGCACTCCGGGGTGGGTGTTGAGAACGGACTCCACTCGAGCGGCTGAAATATTCTCACCCCCGCGGATGATCACGTCTTTCAGACGCCCTGAGATGAACAGATGTCGGTCCGGCCCGACCCGTCCCAGGTCACCGGTGCGGAACCAGCCATCGGCATCGATCCCAGATTCTTCCTCGCCCCAATAGTGCTCCATGCAGGCGGGGGAGCGGACGAGAATCTCTCCATTGCCGTCCTCATCGGGCTTGTCGATGCGTACTTCGACAACGGGGGCGAGTCTCCCGGAAGAGCCAGGATGGGCTCGCATCGAGTCACCTGCCCCTGTGCTCACCACTCCACCGGCTTCAGTCAGCCCATACGTCTGACCGACACCTCGGGAGGCGCCGGGGAACGCGGCATGGACGCGCTTCAAGAGCCCTTGGTCGACGGGGGCTCCGCCCAAGATGATCGTGCGCATGCTGGCGAGGTTGAGCTCGTCATGACCAATTTGCTGGAGCATCCGTTCCATCATGGTCGGCACCCCGGAAAACATGGTGGCCTGGTGATCCGAAATCAACCGCAGCACTGCGGATGGATCGAACCGTCCCTCGAGGAACACGATCTTGCTCCCAGTCATGAGTGGGACAAGGACTAGCTGGATCGCTCCGATGTGGAACAGTGGCAGGCCCACCAAGGTCACGCTCGGTCGGGCGTCGTCGGGAACGTCCTGGGGTAGTTTGCGTGCGACACCGAGCAACGTTTGTAGATTCGAGACGAGCGCGCGATGCGAGAGAACGGCCCCTTTGGGGAACGCCGTAGTGCCGGCCGTGAAGAGGATGACAGCTGGCTGGTTCTCATCGAAGTCTGCCCACCGAGCCTCATCCGTCCACGGCACGGAGGTATCGGCTGCTTTCCCAAGGTCAGTGGTCAAGAGCACAGGAATCTGTTCCGGCACGCGATGGCGACGCTCGTCGTCCGTGACGATCAACGCAGGATTCACCGCTTCTACCGCGTGTGCCACCTCGTCGCTCGACCACCAGCCGTTGAACGGCACCGCTACCGCGCCCACCTCAAGGATGGCGAAGAATGTTGCAACCCATTCGGGGGAGTTGGCCGCCAGGATGCCAATTCTCTGGCCTGATGTGACGCCTCTAGACCGCAACACCTCTGCAGTCTGATGTACCAGTTGCTCGTGTTCACGAAATGTCATCGTTCGGGCGCCGTGCACGATGAACGGGCGGTCGGCCCATCGACGCGACTCAACGATCGCTTCAAGGATCGAGGCGGGACGATGTCTATAGACGAGGCCGGGATGTCCATTCCAAGCACTCGGTTCTACGGTGTATCCCCATGTCGGATGCGTGTTCATGTGTTGCTCCAGTGCAGTTCTCGTGAATTCTTATATGTGAACTAGTTTCCCTGAATAAGAAACTATGCCCAAGCAGCGGGGCTGTCAAGGTTGGCTGCGGCGCGACATGGACGTCCGATCATGGGCTGCTCAACCTCTTGACAGCGTGTGTGACGAGCGTCATGATTCTCTCAGTAGGAACACAAGTTCATAAATATGCACAACGTGTTTCGGCTAGCACAAGGACAATCTGGACTAACAACAAAGGAGCTTGCATGACCACGCTCGAGGAAACGACGGAACGACAATTCGCATCGATCAGCGACGACCAGGTCGCACATCTGCGCTCAATGATCGGATTGCCTATTCGCAGTGACCGGCCCCATATCACTGAACTCAGCTCCGACGCCATCAGGCACTATGCCCACGGCATTGGCGACCGCAACCCGCTGTGGACAGATCCCGAATACGCCGCCTCACGTGGCGGACAGCAGTTGGCACCGCCGAGCGCACTTCTGGCTATGGATAAGGTCTTCAGCGGCTATGTCACCGGCCTGCCGGGAATTCATGCGATGTACGCGGGGGCCACGTTTGAGTTCGAACGGCCTTTGCGGCTGGGCGACCGATTGACCGGATCCGCCAGCCTCAAGGAACTCATCGAGCGTCCCAGCCAATTCGCTGGACGATCCTTCCAGCAGATCTATGAGGTTCCTTTCCACACGCCCGAGGGTGAGCTCGTCTGTACTGGGACCTCCTATTGCTTCCGCATCGAACGGGACTCCGCGAGGACGAACAAGAAGTACGACGAGATCAACATTCAGTGGACGCCCGAGCAAATCGACGAGATCGCCGCACGTTACGTGGAAGAAGAAGCCCGTAGGCGCGGTGCCGAACCCCGTTACGTCGAGGACGTCACCGCCGGCGACGCGGTCCCGCGCATCACCAAGGGGCCCTACACCGCCACCACCGCGGTGGCCTACCTGCTCGGCTGGGGTGGGCTCTACGTCCGGGCGCACGCCGACGCGTTCGACCTCTATACCCGTCATCCGGCGCTCGGCATCCCGAATGAATGGGGCGTTCCCGAACCGCCTGAGCGGGTCCACTGGGACCCCGTCCTCGCCCGCCGAGTCGGTGTCCCCGGTGCCTATGACTATGGCCCCGAGCGCGTGTCTTGGATGAGCCAGGTCGTTACCGACTGGATGGGTGACGACGGCTTCCTCAAACGTCTCGACGTCCAAGTCCGTCGTCACAATGTCATCGGTGAACTCGTCACTCTCGACGGCATCGTCGAATCAGTCGACCCGACCACCGGAACCGTGGAAATCACACTCAATGCGACCAATCAGGATGGACACGAATCCGCCCGCGGGACAGCCACGGTCATCCTTCCCACTCGCAACGACTGAACGCGCCATCGAGCGGATCTCCGGAAGCAGCGGGTACGGGATTCGCTCTCTTTGGTACCTCGTTTTCATGGCGGCGCCATGAGATCCCGCTTAGAGTGTCGAGACCTGGTGTGGCACATGGAATCCGGCGTTGACTACCATCAATGCGCTGGTTCATGTGCCACACCGCGTCGGCGGGCATCGTCTAAGCAACCGCTAGAGACGCACCGAGACATGGAGACGTGGGATCTTGAAGGCCGATCCACCAAGCACTTCTCTTACGCAAGGACCCCCCCCGAGGTCGTGATCCGCGGCCATGACAGAAGGCAGAAGTTGCATGAAAAACCTAACTCCTAGAATTTTGTTGGTCACGGTTTCCAGCCTCTCAACCCTTGCAGTACTCACTGCCTGCACTGCCGCAGGACAGGAGAGTGAGTCCTTTCAAATCGGCACAGCCAATGAAGGCGGAACCTACTACTACCTCGGGACGGCGTTCGCCCAGGAGATTAGAGATGACACTGGGCTGGCTGCGGATTCCGTCGCTACGGCAGGTGGCACCGAAAACGTTCGCCGGGTGGCAAGCGGGGATCTGGATCTGGCATTCGCCTCAATCGATGACTACCTGCGGGTCATGGAGGATGAAGGTAGAACAGGCGGCGAGCTTCAGATTCTCGGTACTGGCCATCTCACAATTCAGCAACCCGTAGTGACCTCCAGCAGCGGAATCGGAACTCTCGAAGAGATGAACCAACCCGGCAATCGCATCTCGGTAGGCGAGCCGGGTAGCGCGATACAACTGTTCTCAGCACTCTCCTTGGGGGCCCATGGAATGCAGCCTGACGACCTCGAAGCCTTCGAAGTGTCTCTGACCAGTGCGACTGAGGAGATGAAGAACGGTCAGTTGGATGGGGCATACATGGCCGGCGGCGCACCACTTGCGGCGATTACCGACCTTATGACAGGCGGGGATTTCCAGGTACTTCCTACTGATCAGAAAACCCTTGACTATTGGGACGAGAACACTGCGGTCGTGGAAACGGAGATCCCCGCTGGAACCTACGACGGTCAAGAGGAGGCGTTGCCAGCAGCAGGCAGCCCGACTCTGCTTCTAGTATCGAGCGACATGCCGGAGGAACGGGCATACGAGATCATCCGCGTCTTCCACGAAAACGGCCCAGAAATGGGCGACGTGCATCCCGCTGCCGAAGAATACACAATAGAGAATGCGTTCAGGGACGCCGAGTTCATCGTCGGCGAGGCGGGACTCCAATACCATCCAGGGGCTATTAAATGGTATGAAGAGAACGATTCCTGGATTGGTAAGTAGGTCGTTGGCATATGACTAATCTTCATGCTTCTTCCAACACTACGGAGGTTGCCATTGAACTGGACAGCCCCGACATGACCAGGGACGGCACCCAAGTACCTTCACTGCCGCAGCTAGACAGGCTGGTGCGACGTGCATTTTGCGGCGCGGCAATCCTCTTTGCGATGTACCTGCTGATGTCGGCCTGGAGCCTCCCCCTCGCATCAATGCAGCACCGGGCTATCATCGCGTCTTTCGCCTGGGCACTTGGTTGCCTGGCGGTATACCAAAGCGCAAAATCTGCAACAGTACGCATGACGTCATTGGGTATGTTGCCGGGTGGAATCGTCGCGGGTGTCTACGCATTCCGTGAGTTTGAGACATTGTCTGAACGCGTGGGAATGCCTGCGACTCCGGCTGACATGACTCTGATGATCATCGCGGGTTTGGTGACCCTGTTCATCGCCTGGAATAAGATCGGCTGGGTTTTTCCGTCCCTCGTGATGGTGGCAATCCTTTATGCGTTATTCGGCGCCGCAATGCCCGGCTTTCTGCGTCACTCTGGATTCGACCTCAATGGGTTCACCAATGCCTTCTATCTCACCGGAAATGGAGTTTTTGGGTCCTTTACTGGAATAGCAAATTTCATTGTGCTCTTTGTTATTTTTTCCGCTTTGATGAGGGCGCTAGGGGCCACCGATTGGATGGCGCAAGGTGCGAACTTGCTGGTCGGTAGATTCAGGGGTGGAGCCGCGAAGGTGGCGGTGCTTTCAAGTTCGGCGATGGGGTCGATAACCGGCGCAAGTACAGCGAACGTGGCGGCTACGGGTACTGTGACGATCCCGCTCATGCGAAAAAGCGGATACTCGGCGGTCACCGCTGGGGCCATCGAAGCGACGTCAAGTGCCGGCTCTCAAATCATGCCGCCAGTGATGGGCGCGACGGTATTTCTGATGGTGGAGCTCATTGGCATTCCATACATCGAGATAGCTGCGTCGAGTCTGCTGATTGCCATCTTGCTCTACGCATCCATCCTAATTTCAGTTGACCTGCATGCCGTAAGACACAACCTGCGAGGATCCTCCAGCATTGACAGGCCTGACAGCTGGGTTCGTTTTGGGGTCGACGGCTTCTTCTACCTTCTTCCCGTCGTTGTGCTTGTCTATTCTCTTGGTATTGCACACCTCTCGCCTTCGAGGTCTGCACTCAATGCCATAGCGTGTACCGCGATTCTTCTCGTCGCTTCGAGGATTCTCAGCAACGGCGGGCCCGGCGTGTGGGCGGGTCTTCGGGATGCTGTCCTGGCTGTGATCGACGGCGTGCGGGGGTCGATTGGAATCTTGGCACTTGTCATTGCTGCAAGCCTTATTGGGGGCATTCTGACAGTGACTGGCCTCGGTGCCCGCATGTCCGGGATCATACTTGACGCCGCCGATGATCAGTTGCTTCTGGTTCTACTGATGGCTGCTGGTGCCTCCATCGTCATCGGTCTTGGAGCTCCCACTCTCGTGGCTTATTCATTGGTCGCTCTCCTGGTGGCGCCGGCAATCGCGTCGATGGGTGTCCCACTGTTGGCGGCCCATTTATTCGTCTTCTACTATGCCATTCTCGGTTTGCTCACTCCCCCGGTGGCTCCGGACCCGTTCGTAGCTGCGAGTATCTCGGGGGCCTCAGGACTGAAGACCGCGCTTAAATCTGTCCAACTCGCACTTCCGTTGTACTTGCTTCCGTTTGCTCTCGTCTTCCACCCAGCGCTAATACTGGACGGAACCATCGGCGAGATTGTCCTTGCTTTCCTGACTGCTTTGGTCGGCGTGTATGCCGCGTGCGTTGGGTTCGAGGGAGTGACAGTCTTGGGCTCCAGGCTGAACATCGTGACACGTTTGGTGGTCCTTCTTGTGGGAGCCGTTCTCATGGTCACTACTGCAGTCTGGATTTCTGTCATTTGTGTCGCTCTCATTGCGTTGGCCCACGCGAAGTTCAGGCTCATTCAGCCTAGGAGACCGGAGGCTGACAAGGCCAGGACAAATTCCAGTCTCGATATTCAACTAACTGGATCTTCGTGAATGGACAGATCTGGTTTCCAAGGGAGAAGAAGGCGATATACCACCCCCATGTAAGTGGAGTAGCGATATTCGACGTGTGGGGCGCCGACAAAGGGCCTGCGCGGCATTCTCTGCGATTTCCGAATTCACTAGCGCCGGCCGTTCCTCGACTTTTAGCTGCAGCACATGCCTGACCTTGGTCTTCCGCACCATCGATGGTCCGCGTGCCGCCGTGTGGTCTATGAGTGCGGCGGAGAGGTTTTGGCGCCGAGGGCCCCCACTCGGCGGGGCTGCGGGGGCGAAGGCCGGCCTCAGTAGTGAATCAGCCTCAATCCCCTGATGCTGCTGCTCGATCCGCTGGGTGGGCATGCGGCAAGCGGGACATCCCTCGCCGAGTGTGCGACGAAGCGTGGACAACTTGGGTTATTGACCGATAACCTGATCCTAGTTACTGACTGCTAACCCAAAGGACGGCTCCGTCGATGTCGACAACCTACCCAGACCTGATCGCCGAGCTGCGCGAGCGGCGGGCCACCGCGGCCCTCGGCGGCCCGGAGCGATCCCGTCAGAAGCACACGGACCGCGGCAAGATGCTGGCCCGGGATCGGGTGGACGCCCTGCTGGACGAGGGCAGTCCCTTCCTCGAGGTCGCTCCGCTGGCCGGCTTCGAGCTGTATGGGGGAGATGCCCCGGCGGCCGGGGTGGTGGCCGGCATCGGGCTCGTCGAGGGCCGCCACGTGATGATCGTGGCCAATGACGCCACCGTGAAGGGCGGCACCTACTATCCCATCACGGTGAAGAAGCACCTGCGCGCCCAGGAGATCGCCGCCGAGAACCGGCTGCCGTGCCTGTACCTGGTGGACTCGGGTGGTGCCTTCCTGCCGATGCAGGATGAGGTCTTCCCGGACCGGGACCACTTCGGCCGCATCTTCTACAACCAGGCGCGGATGTCCCGGGACGGCATCCCCCAGATCGCCGCCGTCATGGGATCCTCCACCGCCGGCGGTGCCTACGTGCCCGCCATGAGCGATGAGACCGTGATCGTGCGGAACCAGGGCACCATCTTCCTCGGCGGACCGCCGCTGGTGAAGGCCGCCACCGGCGAGATCGTCACGGCCGAGGATCTGGGCGGCGGCGAGGTGCACTCCAAGGTCTCCGGCGTCACGGACCACCTGGCCGAGAACGATGAGCACGCCCTGCAGATCGTCCGGGACATCGTCGCCACCCTCCCGGAATCCTCGGCGCTGCCCTACGTCCCGGCAGGTGTGACGGAGCCCGAGCAGTCACCCGAGACACTCACGGACGTGGTGCCGGTGTCCCTGACCAGCCCCTATGACGCCCGGGAGATCATCGCCCGCACCATCGACTCCGGCAGCTTCCACGAGTTCAAGGCCGAGTACGGCACCACCCTGGTGACCGGCTTCGCCCGGATCCACGGCCACCGGGTGGGCATCCTCGCCAACAACGGGGTGCTCTTCGCCGAGTCCGCCCTGAAGGGTGCCCACTTCATCGAACTGTGCGAACAGCGCCAGATCCCCCTGCTGTTCCTGCAGAACATCGCCGGGTTCATGGTGGGCCGCGAATACGAGTCCGGTGGCATCGCCAAGCACGGCGCCAAGATGGTCAACGCGGTGGCCACGGCCTCCGTGCCCAAGCTGACCGTCGTGGTCGGGGGCTCCTTCGGGGCCGGCACCTACTCGATGTGCGGCCGCGCCTACTCGCCCCGGTTCCTCTGGCTGTGGCCCAACGCCCGCGTCTCCGTGATGGGCGGCCCGCAGGCCGCCTCGGTCCTGTCCACCGTGCGCCGGGACCAGATCGAGGCCGACGGCGGCACCTGGTCCGCCGAGGACCAGGCCGCGTTCGAGGCCCCCACCCGCGAGCAGTACGAACTCCAGGGCAGCCCCTACTACTCCACCGCCCGGCTCTGGGACGACGGCATCATCGAACCCGCCCAGACCCGAGACGTACTGGGCCTGGCCCTGGACGTCGTGATGCGCGCACCCTCGGACAGCACCGCCCAGACCCCCGCCGGCCAGACGTCGTCCTTCGGCGTCTTCAGGATGTGAGCCCCATGTCAGCAGCAAATCCGTCGCCAGAAATCACTCCCCAGACCATGTTCAAGACCGTCCTCATCGCCAACCGTGGCGAGATCGCCTGCCGGGTGATCCGCACCCTGCGCTCGATGGGTATCCGCTCCGTGGCGGTGTATTCAGACGCCGACGCCGGCGCTCGCCACGTGCGGTTGGCGGACGCCGCAGTGCGGCTGGGCCCGGCCCCCGCGGCCCAGTCCTACCTGGACATCGAGGCAGTGCTGGAGGCGGCGCGCGCCACCGGTGCCCAGGCGATCCATCCCGGCTACGGCTTCCTGGCCGAGAACGCCGCCTTCGCCCAGGCCTGTGCGGACGCCGGGATCGTGTTCATCGGCCCGGAGGCGGAGTCCATCCGGGTCATGGGGGACAAGATCACCGCCAAGAACGCCGTCGAGGCGCGGGGGGTGCCGACCGTCCCGGGCATCGCGAGGACCGGGATGGACAATGACGCCCTCGCGGCGGCGGCCCCCGAGGTCGGCTACCCGCTGCTGATCAAGCCCTCCGCGGGAGGCGGCGGCAAGGGAATGCACGTGGTGGAGTCCGAGGACCAGCTCGCCGCCTCCCTGGAGGCCGCCCGACGTGAGGCCGCCGCGAGCTTCGGCGACGACACCCTGTTCCTCGAGCGGTACGTCACCACCCCGCGGCACATCGAGGTCCAGGTCCTCGCCGACGCCCACGGCCACGTCATCCACCTCGGGGAGCGCGAGTGTTCCCTGCAGCGCCGCCATCAGAAGGTCATCGAGGAGGCGCCCTCGCCCCTGCTGGATGAGGCCACCCGGGCCCGGATCGGCGAGGCCGCCTGCGAGACCGCGCGATCCGTGGGCTACCGCGGTGCCGGCACCGTGGAGTTCATCGTCCCCGCCGACTCCCCGGACGAGTTCTTCTTCATGGAGATGAACACCCGCCTGCAGGTCGAGCACCCGGTGACGGAGGAGGTCACGGGGGTGGACCTGGTGGAGCAGCAGCTGCGGATCGCCGCCGGCGAGGTGCTGGAGCTGGACCAGGACGACATCGTGCTGGACGGACATGCGATCGAGACCCGCATCTACGCCGAGGACCCCGCCGCCGGCTTCCTGCCGACCGGCGGACTGGTGGACTACGTGCGCCATCCCGAGGGCGAGGGCGTCCGCGTGGACACGGCGCTGGAGGACGGGCTGACCGTCTCCGTCGACTATGACCCGATGCTCGCCAAGGTCATCACCTGGGGCCGTGACCGCGAACAGGCCCGAGCCCGGATGGTCGCCGCGCTGGAGAACACGGCGGTGGTCGGTTTCACCACCAACGTCGAGTTCCTGCGTGCACTACTGGAACTGCCGGCCGTCGTCGCCGGGGAGCTGGACACCGGCCTGATCGCCCGTGAGTTCGACTCGATCGAGTTCGCCGCCCCGGGGCGGCGCGAGTTCGAGGAGGCCGCCCTGCTGATGGACGCCGCCCGGGGCTCCTCCGCAGATCCGTGGCAGCGCCGGGACGGTTGGCGCCTGGGAGTGCCGGCACCCCGCCGGTTCCCGCTGATCGCCGCGGACGGCACCAGCCGGACGGTCCTGCTGACCGGCACCGTGGACGCCCCCGCCGTGGTCATCGAGACGGTGGCGGGCACCGCCGCGGAGATCGAGACGGGGGCCAACGCTGGGCCTGAAACGGTGCCCGACGCCGGCCGGTCCGGTCCTGCTGATCACTCGCCTGCGCTCGTGAAGCGCCGGGGGCAGGACGTGACCGTCACGATCGGGGGCGTCGGGCGCAGCTTCACGGCCGTCGTCGGACCCGAGGGGGTCCAGCTCACCCGGCGGGGAGCCCTCTTCGACATCCGCCGGGTCCACGCGGACCACAGCATCCAGGGTGAGGCCGAGTCCAACCCGACGCTGACCTCGCCCATGCCGGGCACCGTGCTGCTGACACCGGTGGCGGACGGGGACGTGGTGGCCGAGGGTGATCCGGTGATCGTGGTCGAGGCCATGAAGATGGAACACGTCATCCGGTCCACCGTGGCCGGCGCCGTGGCACTGCACGCCTCCGTGGGGGATGCCGTCTCCCGTGGCCAGACGCTCGCGGTGATCACGCCGGCAGCGGTCGTGGGGGATGCAGAGAACCAGAGTGAGGAACAGGCATGAGCGGGGAGCGGATCGAGCGGCGGATCGTCCAGCGGGGGCTGTACTTCGACGAGATGGTGGAGGGCGCCGTCTACGTGCACAGCCCGGGCCGGACGGTGACCGAGGCGGACAACGTCCTGTTCACCACGCAGACCATGAACACCCAGTCCCTGCACCTGGACGCGGCCTGGTCGGCCGGCACCGAGTTCGGCGAGCCGCTGGTCAACAGCATGTTCACGCTCTCCACGCTGGTGGGGCTGTCCGTGGCTCAGCTGACGCAGGGGACCATCGTGGCCAACCTCGGCTTCAGTGAGGTGGCCTTCCCCGCGCCGATGCGGCACGGGGACACCCTGTACGCCGAGACCCTGATCGCGGGCAAGCGGCGCTCGAAGTCCAGGCCCCACCATGGGATCGTGGAATTCCACCACACGGCCCGGAACCAGGACGGGGTGGTGGTCGCCACGGCGAAGCGGTCCACGCTGATGCAGCTCTCTCCGGAGGCGCTGGCCCAGGAAGCCAGCCAGGACCAGGAAGGTGCCGGGGGAGCGGCTGCCGAGCGGCCGACGTCGGGCGGGGTGGCATGACCGCCGCCGACCGGATCCCGGGACCGTCCATCCTGTTCTGTCCAGCCGACCGACCGGACCGTTACGCCAAGGCCGCCGCGGCGGCTGATGCCGTCATCCTCGACCTGGAGGACGCCGTCGCCCCCGCGGACAAGGCGGCGGCCCGCGAACACGTGGTGGCATCCACGCTCGACCCGGCGACCACCATCGTGCGGGTCAACCCGGTGGGCGGTGAGACGGCGGAGGAACACCGCCTGGACCTGGCGGCGCTCGACACCGGCCGATACCGGACGCTGATGGTCGCCAAGGTCGAGGACCCGGCCCAGCTGGACCACCTGCATGCGGCCGGATATCGGGTGATCGCCCTGTGCGAGACGGCCGCCGGAGTGGAACGGGCCTATGAGATCGCCCGTCATCCGGCCGTCGTCGCGCTGATGTGGGGTGCCGAGGACCTGGTGGCCTCGATGGCGGGAAAGTCCAGCCGCTTTGCCGACGGCCCGCGCGCCGGTCAGTACCGCGAGGTGGCCCGCTACGCGCGCTCGCGGGTGCTGGTGGCGGCCAACGCCGCCGGGAAGGTCGCGGTGGACACGGTGTTCATGGACATCGGCAACCTGGACGGGCTGCGGGCCGAGGCCGAGGACGCGGCGGCCTCGGGATTCGTCGCGAGCGCGTGTATTCACCCCTCGCAGGCGGAGACGATCCGGCAGGCGTACGCGCCGAGCGCCGAGGAGCGCGAGTGGGCGCATGCGGTGCTGGCCGAGGCGGAGGTGCAGCCGGGGGTCTTCCGGTTCCGGGGGCGCATGGTGGATGAGCCGATCCTGCGGCAGGCGCGGCGGATCGTGGGCTGACCACTGGTGGTGACACGGGACACATCGGCTATGGACAGGCAATATCCCGTGCCCTACTATTCAAACGAATCATGCTCATTGATTTTCCGGTGTGACGAGGGAGGATCGTGGTGATTCGACAAAGGACTGCAGTGCATTGCGCAACGCAGCCCTCAGTGACCGCGGCGTCGCGTCAACGCTGACGTTCGTCTGCGGCCCTTCGGATCATGAACGGAACTCCGCTCGCGGTGGACCGGTCGCCTTGAGCCTGATTGACCGTTGGTCCCAGAACCTCAGGGGTTCCAGGCCCAGCCCGACTAGAACGCCACCTCGGTGGACCCCCCCCGACTTGAGGAGCCGACCATGACCAGCCGTATCGCGATCGAGAACCTGCTGAATACCTACTCCTTGGCCTACGACTCCAGCGATCTGGAGACCATGGAATCCTGCTTCACCGCAGATGCCGTCTTCAGCATGCGCATTGCAGGACAGGACCCGGTGTCCTTCGAGGGCCGGGACACCATCATGAAACTGATGACCGACTCCATGGCGGCGCAGACCGACCAGCGCCGTCACATCAACACCAACCTTCTGGTGTCGGAGGAGGGCGGTGTGGTCCACACGACGAACTATCTCACGCTGGTCGCCACCGAGAACGGGCAGATCCAGTTGCTGAGTTCAGGGGTGTACCGCAACGAGATCGTCGAGGAAGAGGGCTCCCTCAGGCTTCGGAAACTGCACCTGGATCTGGACAAGGCGTACTGAGCAATAACCGGATCTAGGGACAGAGGAGACGTCAGTGGCGAATCAGGGACTCATACCGGCCAAGTGGGCCGCACTCACGCCGGATAAGCAGGCGGTTTACGATGTGCCCAATGACCGGAGGGTCTCCTGGGTCGAGTTGGACTCCATGGTGCGGAGGATGGCCAACGGGCTGCTCGGGCTGGGCCTCCAACGAGGTGACCGGGTGGCCATGCTCTCGCGGAACAGCGTCGAGTATCAGGCGTTGTACTTCGCAGCGGGCCGGGCCGGACTGGTCACCCAACCGCTCAACTGGCGGTTGGCTGCGGGTGCCCTCACGGAGATCATCCAGGACGCTGGACCGAAGGCCGTCATCGTCTCGGACGAGTTCCTCGACCTGGCCAACGAGCTGCGTCCCACCCTCAGGATCGAGCATTGGTTCGAGTATGGAGCGGCTGGCAACGGCAGCCTGGAGCGGCTTCTGGAGGACTCCTCCGACGAGGAGCCCGCCACGTCGGCAGAGGTCGGTGACGACGACCCGTTCTTCATCCTCTACACGGGGGGAACGACCGGAAAGTCCAAGGGCGCCATCCACTCGCACCGGAGTGCAGCGGCCGGCATGCTGAACCAGACCGTGGCCGAGCGGATCGTCCCGACTGACGTCTACATGCTGACGGGGCAGATGTATCACATCCCGATCATCCTGGCCATGAACTACTTGAAGCATGGATGTCCTCTCGTCCTGGTGAACTTCGAGGCCAAGCAGGCGCTGGAGATCATCGAGGCGGAGAAGGTGTCGGCGTTCCTCGGCATCACCACCATGCTCAACTGGATGATGGCGGTCGAGGGGTTCGAGAAGTACGACCTCAGCAGCCTCCGGAATATCCAGTACGGCGGTGGGCCCATGCCCTCGTCGGTGGTCCGGCAGGCTCTGGAGTCGTTCCCCTGCACCCTGATCCAGGGCTATGGCCAGACCGAGGGAACCACGATGTGCTTCCTCTCCCAGGAGGATCACGCCAAGGCCGTCGCGGGGATCCGGCCTGAACGGCTTCGATCCTGTGGACGTGAGGGATTCGGCACCTCGGTCCGGGTGGTGGATCATCTGGGCCAGGACGTGCCTCGGGACAACAAGACGCCCGGTGAGATCATCGTGCGGTCCGAGGGCAACATGGTGGGCTACCTGAATCAGCCCGATTTGACGGACCAGACGCTGCGGGACGGGTGGATGTGGACCGGCGATGTGGCGACCTGGGACGAGGAGCGGTACGTCTTCATCGTTGACCGGGCGAAGGACATGATCATCTCGGGCGGGGAGAACATCTTCAGCATCCAGGTCGAAGAGGCCATCGCCAGCCACCCCGCTGTTCTGGAATGTGCCGTCATCGGCGTGCCGGACACCGAGTGGGGTGAGTCCGCCATGGGATTCGTCGTCCTCAAGCCCGGCCGGCAGGCAACGGAGCAGGAGATCATCGACCAGGCCAAGAGCCAATTGGCCAGCTATCAGAAACCGCGATCCATCGTGTTCGTGGATGAGCTCCCCAAGGCGCCCACGGGCAAGATCCTGAAGCGGGACCTCCGGGCCCCGTTCTGGGAGGAGCAGGAGCGCAGTGTCTGAGGCAACCGGATCGCACCATGCACTGATCGGACGCCAGTTCCCCGGGGGCAGCTACACGCTGGAGCCGTGGAGGGCTTGGCTCTTGGCCGACGCCCTGGGGGCTGATCCCTGGGACGAGCAGCCCCACCCGGTGATGGCCTGGATGGCCGCAGTGGGCGGGATGGGCATGACCTGGGATGAGCTGTTCGCCTGGTTCGACGCGACCGCTGACGACGGGCCCATGTTCGGCGAGCACGAGACCACCCTGCACGTCCCGCTGAAACCTGCGGTGACGTACCGCGTGAGTGGGAAGATCACATCATTCGACCGTAAGACGGGCCGGCGCGCCGGTACTTTCGACGTCGTCGGCTACGAACTCAGTCTCCACGATGGGCAGGAGCACGTGGCCACCTGTTGGAACTCGCTGGTGCTGCCGAGGAGGTCCCCAGCATGAGTATCACTGTAGGAACGGAGCTGCCGGTCTATGAGGTCCTGGTGGACCGTCAGCCGATGAAGACCATGGCGGCGTTGCTGGGCGATCCGAACCCCATCCACTGGGACCCGCGGGCCACCGCAGAGCTGGGTATGGGGGACCGGCCCGTGAACCAGGGTCCGCTCAATATGGGGTATCTGATGACGATGCTGACCGGGTGGGCCGGGGGGCGGGACCGGATCCTCTCCTTCCGCGTGAGGTTCATGGGCAATGTATTGGCCGAGGACCGTGTCCGTGCCACCGGAACGGTGACCGCGGTGCGCGCGACCGCTGCAGGCCGCGTGGCCGACTGCGACCTTTCCTTGGACGTTGTGGATGGGGAAGCCGCCTTGGTCGGCACGGCGAGTGTCTTGATTGAACCGAGTCATGAGGGCACCGACCGCCCCGCGAATGAAAGCAGCGCCGATCCGAAAGAAGGCGACGGATGACGACCACGAAGACGAGTCTGGACTTTCAGCTTTCCTATGGCGATTGTGACGCGGTAGGCATCGCCTACTTCGCCATCTACTACCGGTGGATGGAACGCGCCTACACGTCGTGGCTCTTCAGCCAGGGACTACGCAGCGGTGAGATGCAGTCCGAGCTGGGGATCGTGACGGTGGGGATCAGCTCCGGCGCCCGGTACGTCTCCACGGCCCAGGTCTTCGACCACCTGACCTGCCAGGTGGTGCTCGACAGGTCAGGTGAATCGTCCTACCGGGTCGGGTATGAGTTCACGCGGGACGGGGAGCTGATCACGCGCGGGCAGATGAGCTATGCCTGCCGTGACGCGAGCGACTTCTCCAAGGTGCAACTCCCGGACCGGCTGAGAGAGACGTTGAATCGGTTGCCGGCCCCGTCATTCGACGTCGATCTGGTGTAGAGGCGGGTGGCGGTCCCGGCAGTCCAGCTGGGTCGGGGGATGACTCAGCGCAGTAGCTCGTCGGTGTACTCCACCGCTGCCGGACCGTCGGCGACAGTCCCCACTGCGAGGCCGCCGTCGGGATGGAGCTGTTGTTCCCGCCGGCGCAATTCCACCCGGCGGATCTTGCCGGAGATGGTCTTGGGCAGATCGTAGAACTCGAGGCGCCGGATGCGCTTGTACGCCGCCAGGGAGTCACGGCAGTGCTGCAGGATGGCACGGGCCGTCTCCTCGGTGGGCTCCCAGCCCTCGGCCAGCCTGACGTAGGCCTTCGGCACGGCGAGGCGGATCGGATCGGGGGACGGGACCACGGCGGCCTCGGCCACTGCGGGGTGCTCGATGACGGCGGACTCCAGCTCGAACGGTGAGAGCCGGTAGTCGGAGGCCTTGAACACGTCGTCATTGCGGCCCACGTAGGTGATGATGCCCTCGGCGTCCCGTGAGACCAGGTCGCCGGTGTGGTACAGGCCGTCTCGGAAGGCGAAGGCCGTCTTCTCGGGATCGCCCCAGTACCCGGGGGTCAGGCCGACCGGCCGGGGGTCGATCCGCAGGCAGAGCTCGCCGGACTCGGCCTGCACCTCACCGGTATCCGGGTCGATCAGCACGACGTCATACCCCGGCAGGGGCCGGCCCATGGCACCGGGACGCACCGGCTGCTCAGGGGTGTTCGCGACCTGCAGGGTGGATTCGGTCTGGCCGAAGCCGTCACGGATCTGGCCGCCCCAAGCCGCCTCCACCCGGGCGATCACCTCGGGGTTGAGCGGCTCGCCGGCAGCCACGATCTTGGTCGGCGGGGTCTTCAGCTGGGACAGATCAGCCTGGATGAGCATCCGCCACACGGTGGGCGGGGCGCAGAAGCTCGTGACGTTCTCCCGGGCCATCTGGTCCATCAGCGCCTCGGCGCTGAAACGCCCGTAGTTGTAGAGGAACACGGTGGCCTCGGCGATGAAGGGCGCGAAGAAATTGGACCAGGCGTGCTTGGCCCATCCCGGGGAGGCCACGTTCAGATGCACGTCTCCGGGTTCGAGGCCGATCCAGTACATGGTGGACAGGTGGCCCACGGGATAGGACGTATGGGTGTGCTCCACGAGCTTCGCTCGGGAGGTGGTGCCGGACGTGAAATAGAGCAACAGCGTCTCATCCGCGCGGGTCGGGGTGTCCAGGTGGAACTCGGCCGCAGCGCTGAAGGACTCCCGCCAATCGTGCAGGGGGCGGTCCGGGGTTCCACCCTCCGGGATCTCGCCCAGATGGACGATCTGGAAGTCGCCGGGGACGTCACGGAACTTCGGGACCTCCGGGCCGTTGGTCACCACCCAGGTGGCCGCCCCGCGCTCCACACGGTCCGCGAGGTCGGCCGCACCGAGCATCAGGGTGGAGGGGATCACCGGGGCGCCCAGCCGGAAGCAGGCGAGCATGACCTCCCACAACTCCACCTGGTTGCCGAGCATCACGATCACCCGGTCACCGCGGCGCACACCGATCTGTGACAGCCAGGCCGCCACCTGATGGGACCGCTCGGAGAGTTCGCGGTAGCTGCGCCGCTCAGCGTGGCCGTCCTCCTCCACGATGACCAGGGCGGGTTGCCCACCACGAGGCCCGGCGGCGATGTCATCGATCCAGTCCGAGGCGAAGTTGAAGGACTCGAATCGGGGCCAGATGAAGGTGCGGTGGGCGGTGTCTGGATCGGTACGGCAGTCCAGCAGCTGGTCCCGCGCAGCACGGAACTGATCGGCGGTCGTCAAGGCAGACATGGTGACCTTTCGGTGGTCCGGCGGATGGTGACCCGGTCCCCTCATGCATACACCGTTCGTCTCGCGGAGCGCTGTGGAGTGAACCCGATCACTCAGCGGAATTTACTAGGATGCCCTAGTAATTACAAGGAAGGCCTAGTATCTTGGTGCGCAGATCAAATATCACCCCATGTCGAGGAGAACGCTCCATGAAGATTGTCGTGTTGGCGAAGCAGGTTCCGGATACCTGGTCGGATCGGAAGATCGACCTGGAGTCGGGGCTTTTGGATCGTGCCGCGTCGGAGCCGGTGCCGGACGAGATCAATGAGCGGGCGCTGGAGAACGCGCTGGCGTTCAAGGATGAGAACAAGGACACCGAGATCGTGGTGTTGGCCATGGGCCCGGAGGACGCCACGAAGACGCTGCGGAAGCTGCTCTCGATGGGCGCCGACTCCGCCGTTCTGGTCTCCGATGCGGCCCTGGCCGGTTCGGACATGGTCCAGACCGCACGGGTGTTGGCCGCCGCGATCGAGAAGGTCGGCGGGGCTGATCTGGTGGTGGCCGGCAATGAGGCCACTGATGGCCGGGGCGGGATGATTCCGGCCATGGTCGCCGAGGTGCTCGGGCTGCCGGTGCTGCCGGGCTTGGACGAGATCCAGATCGCTGCGGACCGGGTCTCCGGTGAGGCCGTGGTGGACGGTGGGGCCTTGCAGGTCTCCTCCGGTTACCCGGCGGTGGTCTCGGTGACGGAGAAGACGGCCGAGCCTCGTTTCCCGAACTTCAAGGGGATCATGGCGGCGAAGAAGAAGCCGTTGGAGAACTGGTCGTTGGCGGATCTGGGGATCCAGGCCGGCCCGGAGGCGGCCTCGGTGCGTTCGGTGATGGTCTCCGCGGCCGCCCGTCCGCCGAAGGAAGCCGGGCCGAAGGTGGCCGATGACGGCACCGCAGCGGCGCAGCTGGCTGACTTCCTGGCCACGAACCGGCTCATCTGAGCCCGACGTCCGGGCTTGGTCCCGACTGAGAACCTCACGAGACTTTTGAGTTGAAGGAAGCACACACATGTCGAACGTTGGAAATGTACTGGTCCTGATCGAGACCACCGCCGAGGGGACCCCGAAGTCCACGGCGGCTGGCCTGCTGGGGGCCGCTGCCGGTCTGGGGAACCCCGTGGCGGTGGCGGTGACCGCCCCCGGGGCGTCCGGGAGCCTGGCCGCCGACCTAGGGGCCCTGGGGGCGGCTCAGGTCTACCTGGCCGAGTCGGAGTCCGCAGCCACCGAGCTGGGCTCCGCCGCCGTCGGTGCCCTGGCTGATGCGGTGCAAGCCTTCTCGGCACCGGTCGTGTTGGCCTCGGCCACGAATGATTCCAAGGCGGTGGCCGGACGTCTGGCGATCGTGGCCGGCGGGTCCGTGGCCAGCGACGTCGTCGGCATCGCCTACGACGAGGAGGGCCAGGAGGTCATCGCCTCCCACGCCGTGTTCGGCGGGGACTTCACCACCGAGTCGACCGTCGAGGGCGGCCTGTTGATCGCCACCGTTCGCCCCGGTTCGATCGAGGCCCGCGCCGAGGCCGTGACCTCCCCGGAGGTGACGACGGCGGCCGTGTCCACGGCGACCGCGAAGGGCGCTGTGATCGATTCGGCCAGTGAGGCTCCGGCCACCTCGGATCGGCCGGCGCTGCGCGGTGCGAAGGCCGTGGTCTCCGGCGGCCGAGGGGTGGGCTCGAAGGAGGCCTTCTCCGTGGTCGAGGACCTGGCCGATGTGCTCGGGGCGGCAGTCGGCGCCTCGCGTGCGGCGGTGGATGCCGGGTATGTGCCGCAGTCCTACCAGGTCGGTCAGACCGGTGTGACCGTGACCCCCCAGCTGTATGTGGCACTGGGGATTTCCGGGGCCATCCAGCACCGTGCGGGCATGCAGACCTCCAAGACGATCGTGGCGATCAACAAGGACGAGGACGCCCCGATCTTCGAGGTCGCGGACTTCGGGATCGTCGGAGACGTGTTCACCGTGGTCCCGCAGCTGATCGAGGAGATCGGCAAGCGCCGCAACTGATCCCTGCCGGCCCGCCACCTGCAGACCATCTCAGTCTGCAGGTGGCGCGGCCCGGCCCGGCATCTTCCGTGACCGGCGAACTTGGTGCACCTGGCGCACCGTGATGATCCCTTCAGAAGGACTGAATACCACCATGAGCAGCGAGCAGAACCCGGGACAGCCTCCGGCACGGCGTCGGATGGCCGGCTACACGCCACCCGCCGTGCAGCCCGAGGCGCCAGCCACCGAGCACGAAGCCCCGAAACCAGCCGCGGTTGCGCCGGACGCTCAGGCTGCGGCACCGGTAGCCCCCCAGACCCAGGTACCGGAGTCTGCGGCCGCGGCCCAGGCCTCGACTCCGGCGGAGCAGCCGGGACCGGCGTCCGCGGTCCAGCCCCCGGCCCCGACGGACCAGCCGGCGCAGACTCCCGCGCCGGCCCCGGCCGCATCAGACGTCCCCGCCCGGAAGCGCCGCATGGGCAGCGCCCCGGCCCCGGCTGCAACCGCCACGACGGCCGCACCGATCGGTCAGGACACCTCACCGGCCGGTCAGGGAACACCGGCTGCTCAGCCTGCCGCTGGTGAGTCCACGGCGTCCCCGATCACCCCGGCCGCTTCGACCGCGCCGGCTGCTGGGGCGCCAAAGCGTCGCATGGGCAGCGCTCCGGCGGCTCAGGCCACCACGCCGTCAGCGCCGAACCCGCCGACTTCATCCCCTTCATCCTCGGCTGCGCCGACGGCCGAAGCCCCGGCCTCCGGAGCCGGTGAGACGGCAGCGGCACCGAGGAAGCGGATGGGCGGTGCCCCGGATCAGGCCAAGACCCGCATGGGTGGCGCCCCTGCCGCCGTGCCGGCCGCCTCCTCCGCTGCACCCGTTGCTGCTGCTGCCGCCTCCACCTCAGGAACCGCCGTGCCGCCCACCTCGGCCGCCCGGCCGACGTCGGGCAGGGCGGGGACGCCGGGTCCGGCAGGTGCGGCGACCCCGCCCAAGCCAGCCCGCCCGTGGGTTAAACCGGCCCTGATCATCGGGTCCCTGGTGGTCGTGGCCGCCGCAGTGGTGTTGGGCGCCCGGTGGTTGCGGACCCTGGAGGGTGTGCAGGAGTTCATCGCCACCTATGACGGCCACTCCACCCAGCTGGAAGCCGCCCCGGAGGGCATGCCCTGGTGGATGGGCTGGCAGCACTTCTTCAACATGTTCCTGATGGTGCTGATTATCCGCACCGGGCTGCAGGTCCGCAACGAGCGCAAACCCCCCGGTTACTGGACGGCCAAGAAGGGCTCGTTCTTCTCCCCGAAGGGCAACACCCCCAAGAAGGTGTCCCTGACCCAGTGGCTGCACCAGTCCCTGGATGTGCTCTGGGTCCTCAACGGGCTGGTCTTCATCATCCTGCTGTTCGTCACGGGGCATTGGATGCGGATCGTGCCCACGGACTGGGACGTGTTCCCGAACATGCTCTCCGGGGCGATCCAGTACGCCTCCTTGGACTGGCCCACCGAGAACGGCTGGGTGCACTACAACGCCCTGCAGACCATGGCCTACGGCGCCACCGTGTTCATCGCCGCCCCGCTGGCGATCCTCTCCGGGATCCGGTTCTCCACCTGGTGGCCGGACAACGCGGACAAGCTGAACAAGGCCTACCCGGTCGAATGGGCCCGGGCCACCCACTTCCCGGTGATGCTCTACTTCGTGGGCTTCATCATCGTGCACGTGTTCCTGGTGTTCTTCACCGGGGCCCTGCGGAACCTGAACCACATGTACACCTCCCGCGACGTCGTGGACTGGTGGGGCCTGGTGATCCTCCTGATCTCGCTCGTGGTGATCGCGGCGGCCTGGTTCCTGTCCAAGCCGCTGTTCACCACCCCGATCGCCGCCCAGATGGGCAAGATCTCCAAGTAACACCGCCCGAACCCCTCCCGGCGCCCACCCCGTGACCCGGGGCGGGGCCGGACCGCACGCCACCCCGTGATCCGGGAATGGCCACGCACAAAGGACTGACAGCATGCTTCGCATCACCGAAGACCAACAGGCCCTCGTGGACGCCGTCCGTGACTTCGCCACCGAGCGCATCGCCCCACACGCCCTGGAGTGGGATGAGCAGAAGCACTTCCCGGTCGACGTCCTGGCCGAGGCCGGCGAGCTCGGCCTCGGAGGCATCTACGTGGACGAGGCCTACGGCGGTGCCGGATTGGAGCGCAAGGACGCGGCCCTGCTCTTCGAGGAGCTGTCCAAAGCTGATCCGGCACTGGCTGCCTACATCTCCATCCACAACATGGTGGTGTGGATGATCGATTCCTACGGCACCGATGAGCAGCGGGCGCAGTGGATTCCGGATCTGGTCACGATGCAACACCTCGGCAGCTACTGCCTCACCGAACCGGGAGTCGGCTCGGATGCTGCCGCCCTGACCACCCGCGCCGTCCGGGACGGGGATGACTACGTCCTCAACGGCGTCAAGCAGTTCATCTCCGGCGCCGGGGCCTCCGAGTATTACGTGGTGATGTGCCGCACCGCAGACACCGGGTCCAAGGGCATCTCCACCCTGGTGGTCCACCGGGACACCCCGGGGCTGTCCTTCGGACCGGCTGAGAAGAAGATGGGCTGGAACACCCAGCCCACCCGCCAGGTGATCTTCGAGGACGCCCGGGTCCCCGTGGCACATCGCCTCGGGGCGGAGGGGGATGGCTTCCACATCGCGATGAAGGGGCTCAACGGGGGCCGCATCAATATCGGCGCCTGCTCGCTCGGCGGGGGCCAGGCCGCTCTGGAGAAGGCCACCGCCTACCTCAAGGAACGCACCGCCTTCGGCGCCCCGCTGACCACTAGGCAATCCCTCGTCTTCGACCTGGCGGACATGGCCACGAGCCTGGAATCGGCCCGCACCCTGTTGATGCGCGCTGCCGACGCCCTGGACCGCCAGGACCCGGACACCGTCCGCCTGTGCGCCATGGCCAAACTCGTGTCGACCGACGCCGGCTTCGACGTGGCCAACAAAGCCCTCCAGCTCCATGGCGGCTACGGCTACCTGCACGAGTACGGCATCGAGAAGATCACCCGTGATCTGCGGGTCCACCAGATCCTGGAGGGATCCAACGAGATCATGCGACTGATCGTCGGCCGCATGCTGGTCGACGGCTGAGAGGAACCCATGAGTCACGACACGCCTGAACCCGAGGTCATCGTCCACCGCGCAGGCCGCCTCGGACACCTCATCCTCAACCGCCCCAAGGCGCTGAACTCGCTGACCCACGGCATGGTGCAGACCGTCCGGGACACCCTGGAGCGGTGGCGGGATGACGACGCCGTCGCGACCGTCCTGATCAGCGGCGCGGGGGAGAAGGGGCTGTGCGCCGGGGGTGACGTCGTCTCCCTCTACCGTGCCGCCGTGGACGGTCGCCCGGAGGTCGGGGACGCCTTCTTCGCGGACGAGTACGCCATGAATGCGCTCATCGCCGACTACCCCAAGCCCTACGTGGCCTTCATGGACGGGATCGTGTTGGGCGGTGGCGTCGGGATCTCCGCGCACGGCAACCAGCGCATCGTCACCGAGCGGACCCGGCTCGGCATGCCGGAGACGGGCATCGGTTTCTTTCCCGACGTCGGCGGGGCCTGGTTGCTCTCCCGCGCCCCCTCCGGCTTCGGTCACCACCTGGGTCTGACCTCCTCGCACGTGGCCGGTGCCGACGCGCTGGCGCTCGGCTTCGCCGACCACTACGTGGAGTCCTCCCGGCTGGAGGAACTGGCCACCGCACTGGAGACCACCGGTGCGCAGGAGGCCATCGCGGCGGTCGCCGCCACGGGCGCCGCGGTGCCAGAGTCGGCGCTGATGCAGCAGCGGGACTGGATCGAGTCCGCCTACGCGCAGGACACGGCGGAGGGCATCGTCGCCGCCCTCCAAGCCCACGGCGACCCCAACGCAGCCGAGGCCGCCACCCAGATCCTGGCCAAGTCGCCGACCTCCGTGAAGATCACACTGGAGCTCATCCGCCGGGCCGCGCAGCTGTCCACCGTGCACGAGGTGCTGGCCCAGGACGCCACGGTGGCCCACCACCTGCTCCGCGGCCATGACATGCGTGAGGGCATCCGCGCCCAGTTGGTGGACAAGGACCGCAATCCCCGGTGGAATCCGCCGACGCTCGATGACGTCCCGGTCGGCACCGTCACCTCAGCCTTCGAACCGGTCGGCTCGCACGCCCGGAACTGACCTTCCCACTTCAGGAGCATCTGACATGTCCGAGAACACCGCAGCCAGCGTCACCTCTGCAGGGGCCGAAGCAGCCCAAGCGGCCCCAGACCCGGCGGAGCCGCCCGCCATCGCCTTCATCGGCCTGGGCAACATGGGTGGGCCGATGGCTCACAACCTCGCCGCCGCCGGCTATCGCGTGATCGGGTTCGACCTCGTCCCGGAGGCGCTCGAGAGGGCCCGGGCGGCGGGGGTCGAGATCGCCACCTCCGGGGCCGGGGCCGTACGCAGAGCTGCTGCCGCCAACCCGTCCGGCGGCAGTCTGGTCATCACCATGCTGCCGGCCGGCCGGCACGTCGTGGGCGCGCTGAAGGGCTCCGACGGTTCCGATGGGCGCGATCCCGTGGAGGGCCTGCTGGCCGCCGCCGGGCCGAACACCCTGTTCATGGACTGCTCCACCATCGCGGTGGAGGATTCCGTGACGGTCCGCGAGCTCACGACGGCGGCCGGGCACCGGGTGCTGGACGCCCCGGTGTCCGGCGGCACGGTCGGGGCCGAGGCGGGAACGCTGGCGATGATGGTCGGCGGCGCGGCCGAGGACGTCGCCGAGGCGATGCCCGTGCTCGAGGTGGTCGGCAAGCGCATCGTGCACTGTGGCCCCGCCGGCAACGGCCTGGCCGCCAAGGTCTGCAACAACATGATCCTCGGCGCCTCCATGATCGCGGTGTCCGAGGCCTTCGTGCTCGGCGAGAAGCTGGGCCTGAGCCACGAGGCGCTGTATGACGTGGCCTCCGAGGCCTCCGGCCAGTGCTGGGCGCTGACCACCAACTGTCCCGTCCCGGGCCCCGTGCCGGCCTCGCCGGCCAATCGCGACTTCAAGCCCGGCTTCGCCGGCGCTCTGATGGCCAAGGACCTCGGGCTGGCCAAGAGCGCCATCGAGACCACCGGCATCGAGGGTCGCATGGGACTACTGGCCGAGGAGATGTACGCCGCCTTCGCCGACGGTGAGGGTGGTTCGCAGGACTTCTCCGCCATCATCCAGCAGATCCGCGAACAGTCCGCCACGGCCTGAGAGCAGTACGAGCAAGGAGCACCATGACCTCTGAGAACAGCACCGCAGACAACACCTACGAGACGATCCTGACCAGCACCACCGGCCGGGTCGCCACGATCACGCTGAACCGGCCGAAGGCCCTCAATGCCCTGAATCTGCAGCTCACCGAGGAGGTGCTCGAGGCCGCCGAGGCGTTCGACGTGGACCCGGGGATCGGGGCGATCGTCATTACCGGCTCGGAGAAGGCCTTCGCCGCCGGGGCGGACATCAAGGAGATGGCCACCCGTACCTTTGCCGACGTCTACGCCTCCGACCTCTTCGGTGCCTGGGAGCGGCTGGCCGCGGTGCGTACCCCGGTGATCGCCGCCGTGGCGGGCCACGCACTGGGCGGCGGCTGCGAGTTGGCCATGATCGCGGACATCATCCTCGCGGCGGACAACGCGAAGTTCGGCCAGCCCGAGATCACGATCGGCGTCGTCCCCGGCATGGGTGGCTCCCAGCGGCTGACCCGGGCCATCGGCAAGTCCAAGGCCATGGAGATGGTGCTGACCGGACGGGTGATGGGCGCCGATGAGGCCGAGCGCTCCGGCCTGGTGGCCCGCGTGGTCCCCGTGGCGTCGCTGGCGTCCGAGGCCGCCGAGCTGGCCGCGACCATCGCGGGGATGTCCACGCCCATCGCGATGCTCGCCAAGGAGTCCGTCAACCGCTCCTTTGAGTCGTCCCTGAGTGAGGGCCTGCTCTACGAGCGCCGGATGAACCACGCCTGCTTCGCCACCGAGGACCAGAAGGAGGGCATGGCCGCCTTCGTTCAGAAGCGCCAGGCCACCTTCACCCACCGCTGAACCGGCGGACCCATCCGACACCGGGCGCCGGGCAGCACCGAACATCATTGAGTATCACGGAGAGTAGGACCCTATGACCGAGATCATCCTGGACGAGCGGGCAGCCGGCATCCTGGCCGGCATCGAGCAGTTGCTGTGGATCGACGGGCGCGCCACGGAGGCGTCGACCGGCGAGTGGCGCGAGGTGCGCAACCCCGCCCGGCGCGGCGAGGTCATCGCGCGGGTGCCGGCCGCCGGGGTGGAGGACGTCAACCGAGCGGTCGCGGCCGCGCGTCGGGCCTTCACCGAGTGGCGCAGCGTGCACTTCACGGACCGGGCCCGGGCCCTGCTGGCCATCGCGGATGACGTCGAGGCAGAGGCGGAGAAATTCGCCCGGCTCACGGCCCTGGACACCGGAAACGCCCTGAGCTCCCAGGCCCGTCCCGAGGTCAAGACCCTCGTCTCCCTGTTCCGTTACTTCGCCGGCGTGGCGGGGGAGTCCAAGGGCGTCACCCTGCCCGCGGGGGATCAGCAGCTGCAGTACACCCGGCGCGAGCCGCTGGGCGTGGTGGCGTGCATCCTGCCGTGGAACTCGCCGCTAATGATCGCCGCCTTCAAGGTGCCGGCCGCCCTGGCCGCCGGGAACACGGTGATCCTCAAGGCCGCCGACGATGCGCCGTTGACGATCCAGTACCTGGCCCAGCTCTGCCAGCGGCACGTGCCGGCCGGCGTCGTGAACTCCCTGACCGGGCGTGGCTCCGTGATCGGCAATGCCCTGTCTGCCCACCCGGGCGTGGACAAGGTGTCCTTCACCGGCTCCACCGAGGTGGGCCGCGGCGTGGCCGCGCAGGCCTCCGAACGGCTGGCGCACCTGTCCCTGGAGCTGGGCGGCAAGAACCCGTCCATCGTGTTCCCGGACGCGGTCGAGGACGAGGGCATCCTGGACGGGCTGATGCTCTCCTCGCGCTTCGCCCGCCAGGGCCAGTCCTGTACGGCCGGCTCGCGGTTGTTCCTGCATGAGGACATCTATGACGAGATGCTGGAGAAGCTGGCCGCCAAGCTCGGCGCGATGGTCGTGGGGGATCCGCTGGACGAGGCCACGGACATGGGCGCGGTCATCAACCAGTCCCAGTTCGACCAGATCTCCGGTTTCCTGCAGGACGGGCGGGACCATCCGGAGCTGACCACCGTCCTCGGCGGCTCCGCGCCCACCGAAGGCCCGCTGACCGAGGGTTTCTACCACGTGCCGACGATCTTCGGCGGGGCCCGGAACGACTTCCGGCTGGCCCAGGAGGAGATCTTCGGCCCCGTGCTGGTGGCCATCAGGTGGAAGGACGTGGACGAGGTCGTGAAGATGGCCAACGATTCCCACTACGGTCTGGCCGCGTACGTCTGGACCCACGACCTGGACCACGCCCTGAACACCGCGCACCGGCTCGAGACCGGCTGGGTGCAGGTCAACCAGGGCGGCGGGCAGGTGGTGGGCCAGTCCTACGGCGGCTACAAGCAGTCCGGCATGGGCCGGGAGGCCTCCCTGGAGGGCATGCTGGAGGGCTTCACCCAGATCAAGCAGGTCAACGTGAAGCTGCGGGGTTGAGTATGAAGAACCAGCGTGCGGACAACACCCTGCCCGACGGCGGCGCGGCACCCGCCGCGGCTGGCGCGGGACTCCCCTTGGCCGGGATCACCGTGATGGACCTGTCCCGGGCCCTGGCGGGGCCGTACTGCACGGCGCTGTTGGGCGACCTCGGGGCGGACATCATCAAGGTGGAGTCCGCCAGGGGTGGGGACTCCACCCGGTCCTGGCCGCCGTTCGAGGATGAACACTCGTTGTACTTCGACTCCACGAACCGGAACAAGCAGTCCATCGCGGTTGACTTCTACACGGAGCAGGGCCGTCAGCTGCTGTGGGACCTCGCGGTGTCCGCGGACGTCCTGGTGGAGAACTTCCGCCCCGGGGTGCTGACCGCCATGGGTCTGGATCCGGCGGCGTTGCGGGAGGCGAATCCGGGGCTGGTGATCGCCTCCGTCTCCGGCTTCGGGACCACCGGTCCGCTGGCCCAGGCCGCCGGACTGGACCAGGTGGCCCAGGGGATGTCTGGGCTGATGTCCGTGACGGGCCCGGACGCGGATTCCCCCACCCGGGTGGGTGTGCCGGTGATGGACCTCTACGCGGGGGTCTTCACCGCCGTGGGGATCTGCGCCTCGCTGGTCGGCCGGGCCGGCAACGGGGGGCAGGGCCATCAGGTGGGGACGTCCCTGCTGGAGGCCGGACTGGCCGTCTCGGCGTTCCAGGGACAGAACTACCTGTCCACCGGCGCGGTCCCGGTGCCGCAGGGCAACCACCACCCGGTGCTCTCCCCGTACGGGGTGTTCCGTACCGCGGACATCCCGGCGATCATCGCGGTGGGCAACCAGGCCCACTGGGCGAAGTTCTGCGCGATCATCGGCGCGCCCGAGCTCGAGCACGACCCCCGCTTCGTCCTGGGACGTGATCGCTCGGAGCACCGCGCCGAGCTGACCGAGTTGATCGAGGCGAAGCTGGTGCACCGGCCCGGTCTGGAGTGGATCGAGGCGTTCCGCGCCGCGGGGATCCCCACCGGCCCGATCTACACCTACGCCCAGGCCTTCGAGGACCCCCAGGTGCGGGCCTTGGACATGGTGCAGACCGTGGCGCGGACGGACGGCTCGGCGCTGCCGCTGCTGCGCGGGCCGCTGAGCATCAACGGCACCGCCACCGGCGTGCGCAAGGCACCCCCGGCCCTTGGGGAGGACACCCGATCCGTGCTCGTGGGCCTGGGCCTGGACGAGGGGCAGATCGCCGGCCTCGTCGAGGCGGGCATCGTGCAGGAGCACGGTCGGGAGGGAGTGCTGTCATGACCGAGACCACTGCAACCGGCGGGGCGGTGGAGATCTCCCAGCAGGGGCCCATCGCCACCGTGACCCTGTCCAACCCCGGTCGGCGCAACACCATGACGGAGGCGATGTGGCGGGCCCTCGAGCCAGCCTGCGCCCGACTGGCCGATGATGCATCGGTGCGCGCCGTCGTCGTGCGCGGGGCCGGAACGGATTTCTCCACGGGGGCGGACATCTCCGACCTGTCCTCGATCCTGCGGGACGAGGACACGGGGCTCCAGGACGGCGGCGCCGTGGCCGCCGGCGAGGCAGCCCTGGCCGGACTGCACAAGCCGACCATCGCAGCGGTGGAGGGCTACTGCCTGGGCGGCGCCTGGCAGATCGCGGCGGCCTGCGACATCCGGCTGGCCTCCTCCGATGCGAGGTTCGGGATCACCCCCGCGAGGATCGGGATCGTGTACCCGACCGCGGGGATCGAACGGCTCGTGCGGATCGCCGGGCCGGCCACCGCCAAATTCCTGCTGTTCAGCGGCGACTTCGTGGGCGCCGAGCGTGCCTGCGCGCTCGGCCTGGTCCAGGCGGTCCACCCGGCCGAGACCTTCTGGGAGGAGGTGGGCACGTTCGTGCAGCGGCTCGCCTCCAGGTCCCAGCTCTCCATCCAGGCCATGAAGGACATCGTGGACACCGTGGTGGCCGGCGACGGCGCCGGGGAGGACCGTGGATCGGAACTGCGGCGGGCCAGCGACCATTGGCAGCACCTGATGGCCGGTGCAGGAGCTGTCGACGCCGAGGCCGGGATCGGGGCGTTCCTCACCAAAGGGACCCCGGAGTTCACCTGGAACGGGGGCCGGGACACGCAACGGCGCACTGCGGGCGCCACATCATGAGTCCGCTGCAGCACGACCCCGTGGCGCAGGCCCACCGGAACTGGGTCGGCCACGGCTGGGGCGAGGCCGCGGACGCCATGGCCGCGGTGACCTCCCTGTTCCGCGTGCAACAGATCCTGATGGCGCGGATCGATGCCGTCCTGCGGCCCTTGGACCTGACCTTCGCCCGCTTCGAGATGCTGACCCTGCTGGGGTTCTCCCGGACCGGGGCCATGCCGCTGGCCAAGGCCTCGAACCGTCTCCAGGTCCATCCCACCTCGGTCACCAACACCGTGGAGCGCCTGGGGCAGGCCGGGCTCGTGGAGCGGCAGCCGCATCCCACGGACGGCCGGGCCAACCTCATCGCCATCACCCCCCAGGGCCGCGACCTGGCGCTGCAGGCCGCCCGCGAGCTCAACCGCGAGGTCTTCTCGGACATCGGCCTGCCCACGGGGGAACTGGCGGACCTGAACCGCATCCTCGGCACCCTCCGCTTCGCGGCCGGGGACTTCTCCGAGCCCAGTGAGCTGATGGGGGGCTCGGGAGGGGGCGCGGCCGGGCCGGGGCCCGCAGGCGGAGACGAGACCGGGACGGTGCGGGACACCGGCGGCCCGGGGACCGGCGCCGGGCGCCACCGTGCTCTGGACCCCGGCGCAGTCACGGCGGGGGCAGGACATCCGGAGGAGGACGGGCCCCCGGCAGCGGGGCAGCCCTCGGGACAGGCCTTGGGACAGGACGCAGCCGAGCCGGCGCGGCCCCAGCGGCGCAGGTTGCCGAGAGCATAGGGCATCCAGCCATCCTGAGGGCCCAAGGACACACCCTCGATTTGCTTTCGGGAACAAACAATGAGAAAATAAATAGGTCTATTTCCCGGTGCCTGCTTTTCTCGGCCCCGGTGACATCTCGGTGTTAGCAACAGGAAGGTGCATCCCACCCATGCGTCTGGTTCCCGGTCAGTTTGTGGTCCATCCCCATCACGGACCCGCAGTGGTCCTCGACCGTCAGGTCCGGCAGTTGAAGGGCAAGGACGTCGCGTATGTGGAGCTGGAAATCCAGGATAAGGGCTTGCGCATCTCCGTCCCCGAGGCGGGGATCAAGGATATCGGAGTCCGGGACGTCAGCAGCCACACCCAGGTGCGCAAGCTGATGTCCCTGCTGGCCAAGCCGAGTGACCACGTGGAGGAGCAGTGGTCCCGCCGGCTCAAGGCCTTCCAGGAGAAGCTCGCCACCGGTGACCTGCACCGCGTGGCCGAGGTGGTCCGTGATCTGCACCGCCGCCAGGCGCTGAAGGACCTCTCCATGGCCGAGCGCACCCTCTACCGCGATGCCGCAGAGGTGCTGGCCGCCGAGGTCGCGATCGTCCTGGACATCTCCGTGGTCGAGGCCGAAGAGGTCATGGTCCAGGCCGTTGACGGTGTGCCACTGAAGGACCTCGGGTTGGACCGCGGCAAGGACGGCAAGCGGGAGCGTCAGGCCGCCTGATGCCCCTGACGCTGACGCAGTGATCTGCGGCGGCCCGCCTCATCCCCTCCGGGGCGTGAGGCGGGCCGCTTTCGTGGTGTCTGGGGCCGCAGTGCGGCGGTGGGCCCGAAGCCCGAAGGAGATCAGTCGATGTGGCGGCTTGAGCCGTGGCGCATGCCACGGCTCTCCATGGTGGAGAGCAGCCGCCAGAAGAACTCCCGCAGCAGGCGGGGTCCGTCTGCCGAGCCCGAGGCCAGCTCGACGCTGATCTCCCGGAACTCCTCGCCCCACACGTGGACGAGGTCGTCCGCATCATAAAGCCGGATCATGCTGACCGCGCGGACCACCATGGGTCCCGCCATCCGCTTCAACTCGTCACTGCCGGCCCCGTCCAAGAGTGACTGTACGAAGGCCCCGAAGGCCTGTTCCGCGCCGTCGCGATCATCGCTCGGGACCACCTCTGCAAACCTCGCCGCGGCCCGCGAGACCGCCAGGGCCGCCTCCGAGTGGGGGTCCAGGCGTTCCATGGCGCCGACCAGGATGATGCTGAGGACATCCATGAGTTCCTCGGCGCGCCGTTCCGTCATCACGGTCACCCGGCGCCGCTTGTTCGGCAGGACCTCGATCAGTCCTTCGGCGACGAGGGCCACCACCGCCTCCCGGACGGGGGTGATGCTGACGCCCAGCCGCTCGGCCAGCTCGGCATCTCGAATCGGTGCGCCCGGTTCAAGACTGCGGGTCAGAATTTCGTGGCGCAGTCGATGCAGTACGGCGGATCCTCTCGACGGAGGGATGACGAAGGCGTCGGGCTCTGAACTGTGGGCGGATGGCACCGCTTCACTATAGGTCGGCCCGGCTCCCGCTGCCCTCATTTGACGAACCCCCTTCACCGCTCAAGCCCCGGGGCCATCCCGTGGGTTCCAAGCGCATCTGTGTGGACACCGACTACTACGCGACGTTCAACGAAGGCCTTGTGGAACTGGTCGACGTCAGGGAGGAACCGATGGCCGAGATCACGGCCCGGGGTATCCGGACCGAGGACCGGGAGATCGAGGTGGATGCCATCGTCTTCGCCACCGGCTTCGACGCGATGACGGGTGCCCTTCTGAGGATGGACATCCGTGGTCGTGGCGGGCGGGGACTGCGGGAGCACTGGGGGCCGGGCCCGGCAGCCCGAGCGTGCTCGCCAATGTGGTGACCGCCATCGAGCAGCACGTCGACTGGATCCACGACCACATCACCTACTGGGCGAAGAACGACCTGGTGTCCGAGGCGAAGCAGGATTTCGAGGACCAAGGGGTCGACCATGTCAACGAGGCAGCGGCCCAGGGCTACCCGGGGTTCCAGCTGACCTGAGACCGTGCCGGGTCAGCCTCAGACACCCCGGCCGGTCAGCGGGCGGTGCGGAAGACGGCCTGGGCCTGAACGAAGGGCTTGATCACACTGGATCCGTCCCGGTTGCCGTCCGCGCCGTGGAGTTCGATGTCGACGACGCGGACGGATCGACCGGCATGGCGCACCCGGGTCCGGGTCAGGACGGCGCCGTGGGTGGGTCGGAGGTACATCACCCGCAGCGACTGCAGGTCGAAGTCTGTCCGGTCCGGCATGGCGTGCTGGGCGGCCAGCCCTGCCATGACTGTCACCGCTCCGCCGTGGACAGCGCCCTGGGGGTTGACGTATTCGTCGGTGGAGGGAAAGTCCGGTCCCGCGTGGAAATCCTCGGTAACCGGTGGGCGCCCGGCTGCCCCGGCCGGCGGCGTCGTGGTCCTCATGCCGAAGACGCGGTCCAGGGGAACTTCGGTCTCCGGGCCCAACGGCAGGGAGGCCATGTCGCGGAAGAGTCCGAGGTTGCCCTCCGTGGTGGGGCCGACTGTCTGGAACCATCCGGTGGCCTGGACATAGGTCTTCCCGTCCGGCCCGCGGAGGGTGCCGTGGGCCATTCCCCCGAGCGGATCCGAGCCGGCGCAGGCGGTCCACGCCTCGAGGACCGTGCCGTCGGTGGGTGGGGCGGCCAGGAAGTTCAACTGCAGTTCAGTGGTCACGATCCAGACCAGCTCGGGGGCAGCGGCGTGGATCGAGGTGGCCAGCGTGTGGTCCATGAGGGAGGCGGCGGCCAGTCCACTGGGACGATGGTCGGCATCCAGGCCCCAGGGGCCGCTGGCCATGGACCCGGTCAGTTCCGGGCTCTGCCCGTGGAACGCGCCGTGGAGTTCGATCCGCATGAGCTGTTCGACGCGCCCCAGCGGCAGGCTGAGCGCGCCGTGGAGTGATCGGGTCGTGATGGGCTGGTCGGCGGTGGTCGTTTCGCCGGGGCCCGGAGCGCTAGGGGTCATTCCACGAAGGTATCGCAGTGAGACGGGCTGGGCGCCGCCCCTACGCCATGTGACCCTCATATCAGGCATCACCCCGATCCCCAAATATAACGGAATGATAAAGATCTCGGGTCAGGCATTCATGCGCGAATGATTTGCGCGGGCAACCGCGCCAACGGTGGGATCCAGTGGCGTGTCGCAGGGGTCCCCGGGGACCGCTTTCAGACCCTTCAAGCCCGGGAAACCGCCGAACCGGGCTTGAAATCAGATTTCATCTCGTTAGGTTAGTGGGGATGGCAGATGATGCAGGCACAGCACTGACCCACCGACCGACAGCCCCCGTGCTGCGTCCTCCGAGAATCGAGGACGGAGCCGCGTTGTGGCAGATCACGAAGGACTCGAAGGTCCTGGACGTCAACTCGTCCTACTACTACCTGTTGTGGTGCAGGGACTTCGCAGACACCACCGTGATCGCCGAGATCGAGGGCCGTCCTGCCGGATTCGTCACCGGATACCTCCGGCCCGAGGCCCCCACCACGCTGATGGTGTGGCAGGTGGCCGTGACCGAGGCGGCCCGTGGCTACGGGCTGGCCTCGCGCATGCTGGACGAACTCGTGGAGCGTACCTCCGCCGAGGCGCTGGAGACCACCATCACCGAGGACAACGCGGCCTCCCAGCGGCTGTTCGCCAGCTTCGCGGAACGCTTCGGGGCGGGTCATGAGATCACCCCGCTGATCACCGCGGAGATGTACCCTGACGGCCACGACACCGAATTCCTGCACCGCATCGCTCCGTTGGCACCGTAGGAGCCCATCCGGCACATCGCGGCCCGCACCACGGACCGCCGCATGCCTTCAGCCACTGGTCACTCGCCAGCCCCACCGCACCTGACTGGCCGCACGCCTCGCGCGCCGGCCACCACCGTCCACGAAAGGGATCTACACCATGGACACCACCGTCTTCACCACCGTCGAATCAGAGGTCCGCAGCTACAGCCGCGGATGGCCCACCGTCTTCGTCAAGGCCAAGGGCGCCGTCCAGACCGCCGAGGACGGCAAGGAGTATTTGGACTTCTTCGCCGGCGCGGGCTCGCTGAACTACGGCCACAACTACCCGAAGGTGCAGCAGGCCGTTGCCGACTACATCACCACCGATGCACCCATTCATTCATTGGACATGATGACCCCGGCCAAACGGGAGTTCCTGGAGACCTTCCGGGACGTCATCCTGCAGCCGCGCGGACTGGACTACAAGGTCATGTTCCCCGGCCCGACGGGCACCAACACCGTGGAGGCCGCCCTGAAGCTGGCCCGCAAGGTCACCGGCCGGCAGCACATCCTGTCCTTCACCAATGCCTTCCACGGCATGACGCTGGGCGCCCTGTCCGTGACGGGCAACTCCATGAAGCGCAAGGGCGCCGGCATCCCGCTGACCAACAGCTCGAAGATCCCCTATGACGACTACTTCGGCGGGGCCACCGAGGACTTCCTGTGGCTCGAGCGGGTCCTGGACGATTCGGGCTCCGGCGTGGACAAGCCGGCCGCCATCATCGTGGAGACGGTCCAGGGTGAGGGCGGCGTGAACGCCGCACGCCGGGAGTGGCTCAAGGCCTTGGCGGATCTGTGCCAGAAGCACGAGATCCTGCTGATCGTCGACGACGTCCAGGCCGGCTGCGGCCGGACCGGCACCTTCTTCAGCTTCGAGGACGCCGGTTTCACCCCGGACATCGTCTGCCTGTCCAAGTCCATCTCCGGCTTCGGGCAGCCGATGGCGCTGACCCTGTTCCGTCCCGAGCTCGATGTGTGGGAGCCGGGCGAGCACAACGGCACCTTCCGCGGCAACAACTTGGCGTTCGTGGCAGCGACCACGTCCCTGAAGGAATTCTGGGCCGACGACTCGTTCCAGAAGGGCCAGCTGGCCGAGAACATCGAGGTGCTGAGTGGCGGACTCGCGCAGATCGCCGGGGCCGTGGAGGGCGCCAGCGTCCGCGGCCGTGGCATGTTCGGCGGCCTGCACTTCCCGGATCTCGAGGTGGCCGGCAAGGTGGCCGCCGAGTGCTTCGCCAACGGACTGCTGGTGGAGACCTCCGGCCCCGACGACGAGGTCCTGAAGTTCCTCGCTCCGCTGAACATCCCGAGGGAGCAGCTGGAGCGTGGCCTGGGCATCGTGGCCGCGGCCGTCGCCACCGTGACCGGTGCCTCCGTCGGCTACAAGCCAGGCGAGACGAAGCTGGCCGGCGCCGCCTGAGCGCCACCCCACGACCCATCACGAGAGCGGTGACTGTCGAACCGCACGGCGTGTCTCGACAGTCACCGCTCTCATGATCAATCCTCACAAGACGTCCCCCTCGAAAGGAACCACTCATGCTGGTGACCAACCTGAACGACCTGAACGACACCGAGCGCGACATCAAGTCCGAGACCTGGCGCTCACGCCGCATGGTGCTGGCCCGCGAGGGCGTCGGCTTCTCCTTCCACGACACCGTGATCTACGCCGGCACCACCTCCACGTTCCACTACGCGAACCACATCGAGGCCGTGTACTGCGTGCAGGGTGAGGGCACCCTGACCAACGAGGTGACCGGCGAGGTGCACGAGCTCAAGGACGGCACCATGTACCTGCTGGACGGCCACGAGAAGCACACCGTGCGGGCCACCACGGAGCTGCGCATGGCCTGCGTGTTCAACCCTCCGGTGACCGGCCGCGAGACCCACGACGAGAACGGCATCTACCAGCTGGTGCTCGAGGAGGGCTCGGACCGCAAGGTGCCGAAGAAGGCCAACGTGGAGACCGAATCGATGGCGTGATGGTCTGATGGCCTGATCTGAACCCACACCCACGACGGCGGCGCGTCACCTGCAGAAGGTGACGCGCCGCCGTCGTGCTCTCACGGTCCGGCCCAGGGCCACTCACTGGCGCTGGCCGGACATGGAGGGGATGCCCTACGGGGACTCGGCCGGACGGACCGCGTTCTCGATCAGGACGGCGTCCTCCGGGTGTTCGGCCAAGTACTGCTCATGGGTCTCGTCCACATGCAGGTCGGAGCCCTCCACGGACTTCGGAACCATGGACACGGCGATGAAGGACACGATCGCGAGTCCCGCGATGTAGACGCCGATGACCCAGCTCATCTTGAACTCGTTGAGCAGCAGCTGGGCGATCATCGGGGCGAAGGCGCCGCCGATGATGGAACCGAAGGCATAGCCGATGGAGACTCCCGAGTACCGCACGTGGGCCGGGAACATCTCGGCATAGAGCGCGGACTGCGGGCCGTAGGACGGGCCCAGGCCCATGGTCAGGATGACGATCGCGAGGGCAAACAGGGGCAGCGAAGCGGTGTCCAGCAGGAACCACATGGGGATCGCCCACAGGATGATGATGCCGTACCCGATCTGGAAGGTGCGGATCTTGCCGATCTTATCCCCGAGCCAACCGCCGTACATGGTGAACACCAGCCACCCCAGGCCTCCGACGAAGGACGCCACGAGGGTGGACGCCCGGCTCATGCCCAGCACATTGGAGCCGTAGGAGGCGAAGAAAGCGATCACCAGGTAGCCCGCGGCGTTGTTCGCGGCGAAGATCAGGGCAGCGAGGATGACACTTTTCTTGTGCGACTTCATCAGCACGCTCAGGGGAGCGGAAGACTCCTTCTTGCGCAGCTGCATCTCCTTGAACACCGGGGACTCGTCCACGGCCTTGCGGATGATGTAGCCGACGACGATCAGCACCACGGAGGACAGGAACGGGATGCGCCAGCCCCACTCGAGGAAGGCCTCCGGGCTCAACGAGCTCGTCAGGGCCCACATGAAAGCGGTGGCCAGCAGCATCCCCAGCGGGACTCCGATCTGCGGGTAGGACCCGAAGGCGCTGCGCTTGTTCTTCGGCGCGTGTTCCACGGCCATCAGGGCGGCACCACCCCACTCACCTCCAGCGGAGAAGCCCTGGATGATGCGCAGGAGCATGAGCAGGATCGGCGCCCAGAGGCCGATCTGGGCGTAGGTGGGCAGTGCCCCGATGAGGGCCGTGGCCCCGCCCATGCCGATCAGGGTGATGACCAGGACCAGCTTGCGGCCGTATTTGTCACCGATGTGCCCGGCCACGATGGCACCGAGGGGGCGGAACAGGAAGCTGATGCCCAGGGTGGCCCAGGAGATGACCTGGGCCAGTCCGGGATTGTCGGCCGAGACCGGGGCAAAGAACAGGGGTGCCAGGACGAAGGCCGCAGCCTGGGCGTAGATGAAGAAGTCGTACCACTCGATGGTGGTGCCGACGAGGGTGCCGGCGAGGACCCTGCGTTCTTCCCGGGTTCTGCGGGGGCGGGATATCGCTGGGGCTGGTTGATCTGCCATGGAGGCTCCAGGTGAGGTGTGGGAATTATGGAGGACGGCACTAATAGGTGACCGAACGTTCGGTCACCACATCAGCATAGGACACGGCTGTGAGTCGCGCCACATCGGGGCGCGCGGTTGACCTCACCGACGGGTGGTGCGAATCTAATAGTGAACGGTTGGTCGGTAATTCATGACCGCCTGTGCCCTGCCCGCCCGCACTCCCGGGGGCGGATTGTCGTCACGACGAATGGAGCCCCAATGAGCGAAGCATTCCTGATCGGTGGTGCCCGTACCCCGGTTGGCCGGTACGGGGGCGCCCTGTCCTCGGTCCGCCCGGACGACCTGGCCGCCCTGGCGGTCCGTTCCGCCGTCGAACGGGCCGGAATCGACCCGGACGTGGTTGACGAGGTGATCTACGGCAACGCCAACGGCGCCGGTGAGGAGAACCGCAATGTGGCCCGGATGGCGTGGCTGCTGAACGGCTTCCCGGACCACGTTCCCGGCATCACGGTCAACCGCCTGTGCGCCTCCGGCATGAGTGCCATCCAGATGGCCTCGCACATGATCCAGGCCGGCGCCGCGGACGTGGTGGTGGCCGGTGGTGTGGAGTCCATGTCCCGCGCCCCCTGGGTGATGGAGAAGCCGGCCCAGCCCTTCGCCAAGCCCGGTGGGGTCTATGACACCTCGATCGGTTGGCGCTTCCCCAACCCCGCGTTCCTCTCGGGCGAGTACTCCCGCGGTGGCAAGGCCACCTACTCGATGCCGGAGACCGCTGAGGAGGTGGCCCGCGTCTACGGCACCTCTCGCGAGGACTGTGACGCCTTCGCCGTCCAGTCCCACCAGCGTGCCCTCGCTGCCATCGAGGCCGGCCGCTTCGCCGAGGAGATCGTGCCCGTCACCGTCCAAGGCCGCAAGGGCGCCGAGACGATCGTGGACACGGACGAGGGTCCGCGTGCCGGTACCACCGCCGAGGTCCTGGCCGGCCTGCGACCGGTCGTGAAGGGCGGCTCCGTGGTGACGGCGGGCAACGCCTCGACCCTGAATGACGGCGCCTCGGCGATCATCGTGGCCTCCGCGGCGGCCGTCGAGAAGTACGGCCTGGTCCCGCGCGCCCGCATCCTGGCCGGCGCCTCCGCCGGCCTGGCGCCCGAGATCATGGGCATGGGCCCGGTTCCCTCCTCCCGCAAGGTGCTGGAACGCACCGGTACCGCGGTCGGTGACCTGGCCGCCGTCGAGCTCAACGAGGCCTTCGCCTCGCAGTCCCTGGCCAGCATGCGCGAGCTCGGCCTGGATGCCGGGACGGTGAACAACGACGGCGGCGCGATCTCCCTCGGACATCCGCTCGGCTCCTCGGGGTCCCGTCTTGTCATCACCCTGCTGGGGCGCCTGGAGCGGGAGGCCTCCGCAGGGGCCCGCGGGCTGGCGACGATGTGCGTGGGCGTCGGCCAGGGCTCGGCCCTGCTGGTGGAGGCCGTCTGATGGCCGGCACCAGCAGCGGCGGGGGAGTCGGCCTGGAGTCGGAGTCCTTCACCGCCGTGTGGGTGGAGGAGCGTGCGGACCGGCTGGTGGCCCGGTTGGACCGGCCCGAGGCCCGCAACGCGATCGACCAGGCGATGGTGGACGAGCTGCACGCGATTTGCGCGCAGCTGGAGCGGGCGCCGAAGGTGCTCATCCTCACCGGAACGCCCGCGGACGCCGAGGCCGGGACCCAGGGGATCTTCGCCTCCGGCGCGGATATCGCCCAGCTGCGTGAGCGGCGTCGGGATGACGCCCTGGCGGGGATCAACTCCTCCATCTTCGACCGGATCGCCACGCTGCCGATGCCTGTCATCGCCGCCCTGGACGGCTACGCCCTCGGCGGCGGAGCCGAGCTGGCCTATGCCGCGGACTTCCGGATCGGCACCGAGGCGCTGCGGATGGGCAACCCCGAGACGAACCTCGGGATCATGGCGGCAGCCGGTGCCACCTGGCGGCTGAAGGAGTTGGTGGGGGAGCCACTGGCCAAGGAGATCCTGCTGGCCGGCAAGGTCCTGAAGGGGGTCGAGTGCCTCGCGGCCGGGCTCATCACCGAGCTCGTGGCCGGCGAGCAGCTGATGGCCGCCGCCCACGCGTTGGCCGACCGGATCACCGCCCAGGACCCACTGGCGGTGCGCATCACCAAGTCCGTGTTCCACACCCCGCGGGAGGCCCATCCCGTGATCGACAACCTGGCTCAGGGCATACTTTTCGAGTCCGAGGCCAAGTTCGACCGTATGCAGGCGTTTCTCGAGAAGAAGAGGAAGTAGAGACATGACCGAGACCACCGGGGCGTCCGCGCCCGAGTTGACCGCCTCCGTCCCGGCTGCTGTCGGCGTGCTCGGCGGCGGTCGGATGGGCGCGGGTATAGCCCACGCCTTCCTCATCATGGGCTCCGACGTGGTCATCGTCGAGCGGGACGAGGCCGCGGCGGCCGCGGCTCGGGAGCGGGTGGAGTCCTCGACCGCGAAGTCGCTCGAGCGCGGTGTGCTGGACGGCAACCTGGACGCCATCCTCGAGCGCTTCGTCGTCTCCGTGAACCACCATCGCTTCGCCGACCGTGACCTCGTCATCGAGGCGGTGCCCGAGGACTGGGACCTGAAGGTGCAGTCGCTGCTGGCCGTTGAACGGGACATGCGCCATGACGCCGTGCTGGCCTCGAACACCTCGAGCCTGTCCGTGACCGGGCTCTCGGTGGAGCTCGAGCGCCCGGCGAACTTCATCGGCCTGCACTTCTTCAACCCGGTGCCCGCCTCCACGCTCGTGGAGATCGTGGTCGGCGCGCAGACCGCCCCCGAACTGGTCGAGGCGGCCCGGAGGTGGACCGTCGGGCTGGGCAAGACCCCGGTGGTGGTCAACGACGCCCCGGGCTTCGCCTCATCCCGCCTCGGCGTGGCCATCGCGCTCGAGGCCATGCGGATGGTCGAGGAAGGCGTGGCCAGTGCCGAGGACATCGACAACGCCATGGTGCTCGGCTATAAGCACCCCACCGGGCCGCTGCGCACCACGGACATCGTGGGCCTGGACGTGCGCCTGGGCATCGCCGAGTACCTGGCCTCCACCCTGGGCGAGCGTTTCGAGCCGCCGGCGATCCTGCGCGAGAAGGTCGCCCGGGGCGAGCTCGGCCGCAAGTCCGGGCAGGGCTTCTTCGACTGGAGCTGAGCGGCGGGCGGCCCCACCCTCGCAGGCCCGGACCGCCGCCGCCCCGCCTCCATGCCGATCCTGCTGCGCCCTGTGATCCAAGCCATGGCCCTGTTAGGCTGGTCAACAATACTGACCGACCGTTCAGAAAGGTAAGCCCGGATGACTACGCAGACCGCCGCGCCCACCGTCCCCAGTTATGTCCTCGACCAGTGGTGGAGTCCAGAGGAGGGTTCCCGCACCACGGAGGTCCTGGACGCCAGCACCGGCGAGGCACTGGCGCGCTACGGGGCCGACGGCCTCGACCTCGGCTCCGTGCTCGAGCACGCCCGGACCGTGGGCCAGCGCGAATTGGGGAAGCTATCCCTGCACGAGCGTGCGCTGAAGCTCAAGGAACTGGCCGCCTACCTCAATGAGCGCCGCCAGGACATCTACGACCTGTCCCACCGCACCGGCGCCACCAAGGTGGACAATATGGTGGACATCGACGGCGGCATCGGCGTGCTCTTCACCTTCTCCTCCAAGGGCCGCCGCGAACTGCCGAACTCCAACGTCATCCTGGATGGTGGGATCGAACCGCTGTCCAAGGACGGCTCCTTCATCGGCACCCACGTCTACACCCGGATCCCCGGCGTGGCCGTGCAGGTCAACGCCTTCAACTTCCCGGTCTGGGGCATGCTCGAGAAGTTCGCCCCGGCGTTCATCGCCGGCGTGCCGACCGTGGTCAAGCCCGCCACCCCCACCGGCTTCGTGTCCGAGGCCGCCGTGCGCCTCATGGTCGACTCCGGCATCCTGCCCGACGGCTCCCTGCAGCTGATCTCCGGTTCGGCCCGCGGCCTGCTGGACGTCATGGACTACCGGGACATGATGCTCTTCACTGGCTCGGCGTCCACGGCCCAATCCCTCAAGTCCCATCCGAACGTCATCTCCGGTGGTGTCCGGTTCTCGGCCGAGACCGACTCGCTCAATGCCGCCATCCTGGGCCCCGACGCCGTGGAGGGCACCCCCGAGTTCGACGCTTTCGTCAAGGCCGTGGTCACCGAGATGACGGTCAAGGCCGGTCAGAAGTGCACGGCCATCCGCCGCACCATCGTCCCGGAGGTCCAGCGTGAGGCCGTCGCGCGGGCCATCGCGGCCCGGATCGAGCAGCGCGTGGTCGTGGGCGACCCCCGCGCCGAGGGCGTGACCATGGGCGCGCTGTCCTCGCTGGCCCAGCTCCAGGAGGTCCGCGGTGCCGTGGAGGACATGATCGCCGCCGGCGGCGAGATCGCCTACGGCACCCTGGACGCCCCGACGGTGCGCACCGCCGGGGGCCAGGAAAAGGTCGTGGAGGACGGGGCCTTCATGTCCCCGATCCTGCTGAGCTGGTCGGACGCGGAGAACGAGATCGTCCACTCCCGCGAGGCCTTCGGCCCGGTCGCCTCCTTGATCGGGTACACCGACCTCGAGGATGCGATCCGGCTGGCTGCCCGCGGCTCCGGTTCCCTGGTCGCCACCGTGTGCACCAATGACCCGGACACCGCCCGCGAGCTGACCGTGGGTATCGCCGGCCACCACGGACGCGTGCACCTGCTCAACCGCGAGACCGCCAAGACCTCTACGGGCCACGGCTCACCCGTCCCGCACCTGGTCCACGGCGGACCGGGCCGCGCCGGCGGTGGCGAGGAACTCGGCGGCATCCGCTCCGTCAAGCACCACATGCAACGCACAGCGCTACAGGGCTCCCCGAACCTGCTCACCGCCGTCACGGGCGTGTGGCAGACCGGGGCGGACCGGTCCATCGCCGGTTCGGAGAAGTTCGGTGCCCAGCCGGGCAACGTGCACCCGTTCCGCAAGTCCCTGGCCGAGCTGCGCATCGGCGACGCTCTGGCCTCCGACCTGCGCCAGGTCACCCAGGAGGACATCACCGCCTTCGCGAACACCACGGGGGACACCTTCTACGCCCACGTGAACCAGAGGGCGGCCGAGGCCAATCCGTTCTTCCCGGGCACCGTGGCCCATGGCTACCTGCTGGTCGCTTGGGGCGCCGGACTCTTCGTGGAGCCGGCCCCGGGCCCGGTGCTGGCCAACTACGGCCTGGAGAACCTGCGGTTCATCACCCCGGTGGCCGCCGACGACTCCATCCGGATCACGCTGACCGCCAAGAAGATCACCCCACGGGTGACCGATGAGTACGGCGAGGTGGCCTGGGACGCCATCATCCACAACCAGGAGGATGAGATCGTGGCCACCTATGACGTGCTGACCCTGGTGGAGAAGGAAGACGCCACCTACAAGGACTGGCAGGACTGAGACCCGGGCTTCCGGGCTGAGCCTACACCTGCAGGGAACGACGGCGGCCGGTCACCTTCCGCGCGGAAGGTGACCGGCCGCCGTCGTTCCCGAGGAACACACAGTGGAGGGTGGACGTGGTTCAGTCGCGGGCGCGCAATCCGTCGACGATCATCGCGATCGCGTTCTCCTCCACCTCCTGGGGTGTGGCCGGACCGTCAGGCCGATACCACTCCACGAGGGAGTTGATCATGCCGAACATCAGGCGCGTGGTGGTGCGGGGCTCGACGTCGGCACGCACCTTCCCGTCCTGCTGCGCCGTGATCATCAGGTGGGTGACCCTGCGGTCCACTGCACGGCGACGCTCCAGCGCCTGACGCTCGATCTCGGTGTTGCCCCGCAGGCGCAGCAGCAGGGTCACGGAGGGCTGGCGCTCCAGCAGGACGCGGATGGTGGAGCGCAGCATGAACTCCAGCCGCTGGATCGAGGTGCCGGTGGTGGCGCGTTGGTCCTCACCGATGGCTTCCAGGGGGATCAGCGCCTCGTCCAGGGCCAGGCGCAGAAGATCGCCCTTGGAGGGGACATGATGGTAGATGGCGGACTTGCTGACACCGAGCTCCTCGGCCAGCATGCCCATCGAGGTGGCGTCATAGCCGTGCCGGTTGAACACGGCCACGGCCACGGTCAGGACGGACTCCTGGTCGTAACCGGGCCGGCCCCTTCGGGGGGCCGAGGGGGCCTTGGGCGCGGTGGGCACAGGTTGCTCCTGGAGTGACAGGCCTTCCCTGGGGGTGGGTGGAGCCCAGGGAAGGCGCGGTGAGGGGTCAGAGATTGCGAAGGTCGTGGATCCGCTTCAGCTTACCGATCGAACGGGCCAGCGATTCGGGTTCCGCGACCTCGATCCGGCACGAGGACCCGATGTGGATCTTGATGAGCTTCTGCAGTTCCGACGCCGCCGCGGTGGCCCGCTCTGAGGTGCAGTCGACGCGACGCTCGATCTTCACGGCCAGCTGGTCCATCCGGTCGGGGCGGGTGATCTCCAGCTGGAAGTGCGGCGAGAGTCCCTGCACCTTCAACGCCAACTCCTCGATCTGGCTCGGGAACACGTTGACGCCGCGCAGGATGATCATGTCGTCCGAGCGGCCGGTGATGCGGCCCATGCGGCGGTGGCCGGGGCGCTCGCTGCCGGGCAGCAGGCGGCTCAGATCGTGGGTGCGGTACCGGATGATCGGCAGCGCCTGCTTGGTCAGCGCCGTGAAGACCAGCTCGCCGGGCTCGCCGTCGCCGAGCACCTTCGTCTCGTCGAAGGGGTCGAGGATCTCCGGCCGGAAATGGTCCTCCCAGATGTGGCAGCCGTCCTTGGTGCGGTAGGACTCTCCTGCTACGCCCGGGCCCATGACCTCGGAGAGGCCGTAGATGTCACAGGCATGGATATCGAACATCTCCTCCAGCTCATGCCGCATCTCCTCGGTCCAGGGCTCGGCCCCGAGTACGCCGACCTTGAGGGAGGACGCTCGCGGGTCCAGGCCCATGCGCTGCATGGCGTCCCCGATCGTGAGCAGATACGTGGGGGTGCACAGGATGGCGTCCGGCTGGAAGTCCTGGAGCAGGGTGATCTGCTTCTCGGTCTGGCCCCCGGACATGGGGATCACCGTGGTGCCCAGGTACTCGGCCGCACCGTGGGCACCCAGACCGCCGGTGAACAGGCCGTAGCCGTAGGCGTTGTGGACCTTCCAGCCCTTCTGGACGCCGGACAGGCGCAGGCAACGGGCGCCGAGCTTGGCCCAGTCGGTCAGGTCCTGCCGCGTGTAGCCCACCACGGTGGGCAGGCCCGTGGTGCCCGAGGAGGCATGGATCCGGGCGACCTCCTCCTGGGGCACGGCGAACGCGCCGAACGGGTAGGTCTTGCGCAGGTCCTCCTTGTCCGTGAAGGGGAACTTGGCCAGGTCGGAGAGCTCCTTGAGGTCGGAGGGGTGGACTCCTGTGGCGTCGTACTTCTCGCGGTACATCGGGACGCGATCGTAGGCGTAGGCGACCGTCTGCTGCAGCCGTTCCAGCTGCAAGGACTCGATCTGGTCGCGGCTCATCGTCTCCTCCGGGTCCAGGCCCGGGGTTGACGCGGTGGGGTGGAGGGTCTCGGTCATCTGGTGCCTCATTCGTACTGGCGGTGGTCGGTGGTGAGGTGAGCGGTGGGGTCAGCGGGCGGGAATCGTGCGGCTCCGGCCGCGGAACTCGGCGATGACCTCGGTGCCGCCCTCGAGGAGGGACTGGAGCACCCGGACGTCATAGATGCCGCTCCGGCCGGACTGCTGGCGGCGGTCGGCCACGGCGGTCAGCAACCGCCCCGGGATCCCGGGTTTGAGGAAGTTGATGTCGACGCCCGTGGCCACGGTGATGGTGTCCTCGGAACCCTCCGGCGGATTGCAGGCCAAGGCGAAGGCGGAGTCCGCGAAGGCGAAGACCATGCCGCCGTGGGCGATCCCGAAGCCGTTGAGCATCTCCTGACGGAGGCTCATGGTGATGGTGGCATGCCCGTCGGAGACGGACTCCACGGCGATCCCCATCCATGCGCTGGCTCGGTCCCCGGCCAGGATGGCATGGTGTTCCCCGAGCTCGGAGGTGAGAGGTGCACTGGCATCCTGGCCCGCCACGGCAGCGGTGCCAGCCTCAGCCTCAGACCTGGTACTGGATGTGGTCATGCGCACTCCCAATTTCTTGACTGAACGATCATTAGGTAATCGTACTGTGTGACGTGGGTCAAATTCCATGGCATGGCCGTTGCGGGCGGACGGTTGACTCGGGGCCGCCGAATGGATATATACTGAACGAACGGTCGGTAAATGCGACCTCAGCGACGCTGACCATGAACGGGCGGCGTGGCCGGGCTGACGTCTGGTCCCGCTGTGACGAACTCCCAGAGAATGAGGTGGGCACCATGGCCGATCACCAGCAAACCGGCAGTCATCTGACCGCTGTGCAGTCAACCGAGGATGCCGAGGGCCAGAGCCGGTTCGACGCGATCATCGCCGACGACTCGCGGATCGAGCCCCGTGACTGGATGCCGGAGGCGTACCGGAAGGCCCTGACCCGACAGATGGGCCAGCATGCGCACTCCGAGATCATCGGCATGCAGCCGGAGGCGAACTGGATCACCCGCGCCCCGAGCCTGAAGCGCAAGTCCATCCTCATCGCCAAGGTGCAGGATGAGGCTGGCCACGGCCTGTACCTGTACTCGGCCACCGAGACCCTCGGCACGGACCGTGACACGATGAACGACCAGCTGATCTCCGGCCGGGCGAAGTACTCCTCGATCTTCAACTACCCGGCTCGCACGTGGGCCGACATGGGCGCGATCGGCTGGCTCGTCGACGGCGCCGCGATCGCCAACCAGGTCCCCCTGTGCCGCGCCTCCTACGGTCCCTATGGACGGGCCATGGTGCGGATCTGCAAGGAGGAGTCCTTCCACCAGCGGCAGGGCTTCGAGATCCTGCTCGAGCTGGCCAACGGCTCCGAGAGCCAGAAGAAGATGGCCCAGGATGCCATCAACCGGTTCTATGCACCGTCCCTGATGATGTTCGGACCCTCGGACAATGATTCACCGAACTCCAAGCAGTCCATGGCCTGGAACGTCAAGAGGTTCTCCAATGACGATCTGCGCCAGCGCTTCGTCGGCATGATCGCCGAGCAGGTCAAGGTCCTGGGCCTGACCCTGCCGGACCCGGAGCTTCGTTACGACGAGGGGACCGGCCAGTGGATCCACATGGATCTGGACTGGGACGAGTTCAACCGGGTCGTCAAGGGCGGTGGCCCGTGCAACTCCCAACGGTTGGCGCGCCGCCGCGAGGCCCATGAGGAAGGCGCCTGGGTCCGTGAGGCCGCAGCCGCCTATGCACGCAAGCAGCAGGAGCAGAAGGAACAGGTGGCATGACGATGAGCACTCCCCAGGACAAGCGGCAGAACGCCTCATCCGCCAGCTGGCCCCTCTGGGAGGTCTTCGTGCGATCCTCGCGCGGGCTCTCCCACGTCCACGCCGGGTCCCTGCACGCGCCGGACGCGGAGATGGCCGTGCGCAACGGGCGGGACCTCTACACCCGCCGCAACGAGGGCGTCTCCCTCTGGGTGGTTCGCTCAACGGACATCCTGACCTCGGATCCGGATTCCAAGGACGCCATGTTCGAATCCCCCCAGGGCAAGGACTACCGGCACGCCACGTACTACACCAAGAGTGAGGGGGTGAAGCACCTGTGAGCGCCTCGACCAGCACAGACCGTAGCCTGGACAGCTTCGGCGACGCCGCGGCCTCAGCCACCCGCGTCACACCTGGCAATGCCCTCCGTCCCGAGGACATCGCCCTGCGCGACACGGCCCCGGCCACCGAGGCGATCGCCCAGTACGCGCTGTGGCTCGGAGACGACGCGCTCATCTACGCCCAGCGCAACGCACACTGGGTCTCCCGCGGCCCGGAGCTCGAGGAGGATGTCGCCCTCGGCAACATCACCCTGGACCAGTTGGGGCACGCCCGGTCGTTCTTGACCTATGCGGGCAAGAAGTGGGGCAAGACGGAGGACGAGCTGGCCTACTTCCGCGAAGAGGAGGAGTTCACCTCGCTGCACCTCGTGGAGCAGCCCAACGGCGACTTCGCCCAGTCCACGGTCCGCGGCCTGTTCCTGGCGATCTACCAGCACCTGCTGTACAGCCGGCTGCTCGAGTCCTCGGACCAGACCCTGGCGGCCATCTGCGCCAAGGCGGTCAAGGAGGTCGACTACCACCTCGAGCACGCCGAGCTGTGGACCCTGCGCCTGGGTCAGGGCACCGAGGAATCCGCCCGCCGGATGCGCCGGGCCCTGGACAAGCTCTGGCCGTACGTGGAGGAGATGTTCCAGGACGAGGCGCTGAACAGCGAGCTCGAGGGCGTGGCCCCGCGCCCGTCCACGCTGCGCGATGAGTGGCATGCCCGCCTCACCGACATCCTGGACCGCTCCGGCCTGGCCGTCCCCGAGGTCCCCGCCGCGATGTGCTTCGGCCGTCGGGGTGAGCACTCCGAGTACCTGGGGTTCATCCTGGCCGAAATGCAGGTCCTGGCGCGCAAGCATCCCGGCGCCACCTGGTAATCACCGCGACCCCACGGAGGACCACCATGACCGTTTCCACCACCAGCAGACTCCACCAGATCGCCTCGCGGGTGACCGACCCGGAGATCCCGGTGCTGACCATCGCCGACCTCGGCATCCTGCGGGACGTGACCGCGGGACCGGAGGGGGCCGTCGTCGTGACCATCACGCCGACGTACTCCGGGTGCCCGGCGATGGACGTGATCGAACAGGACCTGAAGGCCGTGTTCGCTGCCGAAGGGTACGAGAAGGTGATGGTGGACCGGGTCCTCTCCCCGGCGTGGTCGACCGACTGGATGACGGACGAGGGCAAGACCAAGCTGCAGGAGTACGGCATCGCCCCGCCCACCGGCAAGGGCCATCGCGGCACGGTGACCCTGGGCATGATCGTGAAGTGTCCCCGCTGCCATTCGCTGAACACGCGTGAAATCTCCCGCTTCGGTTCCACGGCCTGCAAGGCGCTGTACTCCTGCAAGGACTGCCTGGAACCCTTCGACTACTTCAAGGTGCTCTCATGAACGCAAGTGCAACCGAAACCGCCCCCTCGCGCCGCCGTGCCACGTTCCACGAACTCGAGGTCGCCGGGGTCCGCCGCCTGACGGCCGACGCCGTGGAGGTGACGTTCGCCGTCCCAGAGGAGCTGGTGGACGACTACGACTACGCCCCCGGCCAGTACGTGGCCCTGCGCAAGCAGTTGCCGGATGCTGAGGGGGCCCTGCACGAGGTACGCCGCAGCTACTCCATCTGCGCCGAGCCGCAGCCGGGTGAGGTGCGCGTGGCCATCAAGCGGGACCTGGGCGGCTTCTTCTCCTCCTGGGCGAACGAGAACCTTGTCGCCGGGGACACCATCGAGGTGATGAGTCCGACCGGTGCCTTCATCTCCAAGCACCAGATGACGGCACTGAACGATCCGGAGTCCATCGACACGGATGCCGAGGACACCTTCGTGGCCGTGGCCGCCGGTTCCGGGATCACCCCGGTGATCGCGATCGCCCGCACCGTGCTGGCCGCCAGCGAGAAGGTCCACTTCAACCTCATCTATTCCAACAGGGCCGCCATGGACGTGATGTTCCTGGAGGAACTGGCGGACCTGAAGGACCGTTACCCGTCCCGGTTCGCACTGCACCACGTGCTGACCCGGGAGCAGCGGATCTCACCGCTGCTGTCCGGCCGGATCGACCACGAGAAGCTCTCCACCCTGCTGTCCACCGTGATCCAGCCGGAGGCCGTGGACGAATGGTTCCTGTGTGGGCCGTTCGAGTTGGTCCAGATGGTGCGGGACGAGCTCGCGAGCCTCGAGGTGGACCCGGACAGGGTGCGGTTCGAGCTGTTCACCACGGGAGACCCGCAGAAGGGGCGCCCGGAGGGCAACATCGGCCGCCCGATCGTGGTCGACGATCAGGGGGACAACATCCAGATCTCCTTCACCCTGGATGGGCTGCAGGGAGAGGTGAAGTCCCCGAAGGGCCAGCGGGAGACCGTGCTCAACGCCGCCCTGCGCGTGCGCCCGGACGTGCCGTTCGCGTGCGCCGGCGGCGTGTGCGGGACCTGCCGCGCCCAGGTGGTCGAGGGATCCGTGGAGATGGACGAGAACTACGCGCTGGAACCGGACGAGATCGAGAAGGGCTACGTCCTGACCTGCCAGTCGCACCCGACCTCGGACACGCTCGTCGTCAACTACGACGCCTGATCCCGACGCCTGATCCCCACGCCTGATGTCCACACCGGCCCGACGCCCGCACCCACATCCGTCCCCACGCCCAGGAGGCATCTCGTGATCCAGCTGACCATCGCCGACGGCATCGCCGAGGTCGTCCTGAACGCCCCGGAGAAGATGAACGCGTTGGGCCTCACGGCGCTCGCAGAACTGCAGAAGGCGTACGACGACGCCGCTGCCGCTGCCTCCCGCGGTGAGGTGCGGGCCCTGCTGTTGCGCGGCGAGGGCCGCGGCTTCTCCGCGGGCCGGGACATCTCCGGCGTGGTCCCCGCCGACGACGATGTGATGGGCTACCTCGGCGACGCCGTCACTCCGCTGCTGCAGAGGATGGCGTCCTTCCCCGCACCGACGTTCGCGGCCGTCCAGGGCGCCTGTCTCGGCGTGGGCCTCGGGCTGGCGATCGCCACGGACGTGGTCTACGTGGCCGAGAACGCCAAGATCGGCTCGCCGTTCGCCAACCTCGGTGCCACCCTCGACTCGGGCGGTCACTGGTTGTTCACGGAGCGCCTGGGCACCCACCGCACCCTGGACCTGATCTACACGGCCGAGCTGATCAGTGGTGCAGAGGCCGTGTCCTCCGGGCTGTTCTCCCGGTCCATGCCGGCCGAGACGCTGCTGGAGGACACCCGGGCGATCGTGGCGAAAGTGGCCTCCGGCGCCACCGGGGCCTTCGTGGCGTCCAAGGAACTGGTGGCGCAGATCCGCGACGAGCGGCTGGGGCTCTGGGCCTCCATGATGAACGAGAACCGGGCCCAGGCCGACCTGTGCGACACCGCAGACTACGCCGAGGGCTTCGCTGCCTTCCAACAGAAGCGCAAGCCGGTGTTCCGGGGCGCTGTCTAGGACCGAGACCGGCTACAGGACCGTGAAGCCCTCCGGCAGGTCCCCGCGGCCCGTGATGGCCATGACCAGATCGACCGCCTGGCCGTTCTCGACCGCGAGTTCGGCCGCCAGGCTGATGACCTCGGGCCACGCCGCCGAGAGGCCCGACGGGACGTCCTGCCCCGTGGCGCGGGCCAGGTCCGCCGTGTGGACGGCCAACTCGAAGGTGCGGCTGGGCAGATAACCTGCCAGAGTCATGGTGCCGACGGGCGTGCGCAACACGGCGTCGTCCGGGGTGCGGTCCACCACGGCCATGGTCAGGACGCGGTCCCGGTCGATGGCCTGGGCGGGTTCGTCCCCCAGCGCCTGGCCGGCGAGCCGGCCGCGTTCGGCCACGCCCTCGTCGTCGTGACGGCCCCAGAAGGCCCGGTAGTACGCGACCGGCCCGTCGACGAACGGGGCGCCCGGTTCCGTCCCGGCCTCCAGATAGGCGGTGACGTTGACGATGGCACGGTTCACGTGGCCGGCCAGGTCCCGCACGGTCCATTCGCCGAGGCCAGGAGCCTCCCAATCGATGATGTTCGCACAGACCGTGGCCAGGGCCGTCGACGCGGCGCGGTAGGCCTCGACGTGGGGTCGAGGGGCGGGTCCGGTGGGCAGCGGGGTGGGGGTGGCTGTGGGCTTCATGTCCTCAGGATCACATGAGCACCCGGTCAAGGTCAGCGTCTGGTTGACGTGGCCCCCGGCGCTGCGGACGTGGTGGTGGCCTCGGCGTGGCCATCGCGCTCGAGGCGATGCGGATGGTCGAGGCGGGCGTGGCCAGTGCCGAGGAATTCGACAACGCCATGGTGCTCGGCTACAAGCGCCCCACTGGGCCGCTGCGCACCACGGACATCGTGGGCCTGGATGTGCGCCTGGGCATCGCCGAATACCTGGTCTTCACTCGAGGCGAGCTCGGCCGCAAGTCCGGGCAGGGCTTCTTCGACTGGAGCTGACCGCCCCTGGACTGCTCTCGAACCATGATCACGGCCGCGCCAGAGGTCGGGACACACCGAGCCGGTCGACAGTTGTCGCTCTCGTGATCTTGGTTGGCCTCCGGCTCAGCGGGCGTCCACGTCCTCGAAGATGAGGAACGTCTGGGTGTCGAGCACTCCGGGCATCGACTGGATCAGATCGAAGACCACGCGCCGCAGGTCCTGGTTGTCCCGCGCCCGGACCAGCATGATCACGTCGAAGTTCCCACCCACCAGACTGACATGGTGGACCTCGGGGATCGCGGACAGGGCATCCCGCATCTCCCGCCAGCCGTGCTGGCGCAGCTTGAGCGTCACGTACGCCGAGGATCGCAGCCCGGCGCGCACGGGCTCAACCACCGCGCTGTACCGGGTGATGACCCCGTCATCCTGAAGCCGGTTGATCCGGGCGTAGGCGTGGGCCCGGGAGACGTGGACCCGCTGGGCCAGGGCCGTCACGGACTGCCGGGCGTCCCGGGTGAGTTCGGCGAGGATGCGATGGTCCACGTCGTCGAGCCGGGTCGGTGTGTTCTCCATCGGATCCCCTTCGGCATTTCAGTATCAGAACATCCACCAAAGTAGCCTGCCTCAGCCAGTCCGTCCACGATATTCGGGACTTGTGGCGACGGATGCCGTGCCAGAGTCACACTGGGGGTAGCAAAGTGTCGTCAAAGGTGACGGAGCCCACTGTGGCACCCGGCCGAACCCAGGAGGAACCATGGAGATCACCGACACCGCCCGGAGCTTCGGCATCTCTCCCGAGGACTACATGCTCCCCTCGCGGCACCTGATCCGGATGGTGGATCCGAACGGGGCCCTGCTGCCGACCGCGGAGCAGGGCACCGAGCCGGGACACGAATACCCGATCCCGGACGACGAGGTCCTGGTGCAGGCCTACCGCAAGCTCGTGGCGGGCCGGCGCATCAATGACCAGAACTCGGCCCTGGTCCGCCAGGGCCGGATGGCGGTCTATCCCTCCAGCCACGGCCAGGAGGCCTGCCAGGTGGCGGCGGCCGCCTGCCTGTCCGAGGGTGACTGGCTGTTCCCCACCTACCGGGACACCGTGGCCGTGATCTCCCGCGGCGTGGACCCGATGGAGGTGATGACCATCTTCCGTGGCGACTGGCACGGCGGTTACGACCCGCAGCGGGAGAAGGTCGGCATCCAGTCCACCCCGCTGACCACCCAGCTGCTGCACGGCGTCGGGGTGGCCCACGCCGCCCGGTTGCGCGGCGAGGACACCGTGGTGGTGGCCCTGTGCGGGGACGGCGCCACCAGTGAGGGGGACTTCCACGAGGCTCTGAACTTCGCCGCCGTCTTCCAGCTGCCGGTGATCTTCTTCGTGCAGAACAACCAGTATGCGATCTCCGTGCCGCTGGCCCGCCAGACCGTCGCGCCCTCCCTGGCACACAAGGCCGTGGGCTACGGGATGGCCGGGGAGCGCGTGGACGGCAACGACCTGGTGGCGCTGCTGTCCGTGCTGGAGCGCGGTGTCCGGCTGGTCCGCGCCGGGGCCGGCCCGCTGCTGGTGGAGGCCCACACCTACCGCATCCAGGCCCACACCAATGCCGACGACGCCACCCGCTACCGCGATGATGCGGAGGTCCGCGAGTGGCTGGCCAAGGACCCGGTCACGCGGATGCGGACCTACCTGAGCGGCCGCGGCCTGCTCACCGGCGACCTGCAGTCGCAGTTCGAGCAGGAGGCAGAAGAGGTGGCCCAGGCACTACGGGACGGCATGAACCAGGAGTCCGCCCCGGACCCACAGGAGTTGTTCCGGCACGTCTACACCGTTCCCACGCCCCAGCTGGCCGAACAGGCGGAGCGGCTGGCGGAGGAACTGGCCCGTGAGGAGGCATCATGAGCAGCATTGAATTCACCGGCACGGACACCGGCGCCGTGGAGGTGGCCGTCGACGCCGCCCGTGAGTCCGCCACCCGGGCCGGGGGCGCCGGGATCCCACGGGAACGCCCGGAGTCCCCGAAGGCGCCGGTGCGGACCGGCCCGGTCACCATGGCCAAGGCGCTCAACGCGGCCCTGGCCGATGCGATGACGGCCGAGGCCGGGGTGGTGATGTTCGGCGAGGACGTGGGCACCCTGGGCGGGGTCTTCCGCATCACCGACGGGCTGGCCGATCGCTTCGGCACCGGCCGCTGCTTCGACACCCCGCTGGCCGAGTCCGGCATCGCCGGGATGGCCGTGGGCATGGCGATCAACGGGATTCGCCCGGTCATCGAGATGCAGTTCGACGCCTTCGCGTACCCGGCCTTCGAGCAGATCGCCTCGCACATCGCCAAGATGCGCAACCGCACCAGCGGGCGGATGGCCCTGCCGATCGTCATCCGCATCCCGTACGCCGGTGGCATCGGAGGGGTGGAGCACCACTGTGACTCCTCCGAGGCGTACTACGCCCACACCCCCGGGCTGAAGGTCGTCACCCCGGCCACCGTGGCGGACGCCTACCTGCTGCTGCGGGCCGCGATCGACTCCGATGACCCCGTGGTGTTCATGGAGCCGAAGAAGCTGTACTTCGCCAAGGACCCGGTGGACCTGGACGCGCTGCGCGAGCAGTACGACGCCGGCCGGTCCGGTCCCGGTGCCGGTGCGGATCCGCGCGCAGCGCTGGAATCCGGCGGGGCCGCCGTCGCGCGCCAGGGCACCGACGCCACGCTGGTGGCCTACGGTCCTTCCGTGCCCACCGCCCTGGCCGCGGCCGAGGCGTCGCAGGCCGAGGGCCGGTCCCTGGAGGTCGTGGACGTGCGGACCATCGTGCCGTTCGACGACGCCACCGTGACCGCCTCGGTGCGGAAGACCGGGCGCGTGGTGGTCATCTCCGAGGAGACCGGCTTCGGCTCGGTGGCCGGGGAGATCGCCGCCCGCATCCAGGAGCGGTGCTTCCACTCGCTGGCCGCCCCGGTGCTGCGGGTGACCGGATTCGACGTGCCGTATCCCGCGCCGAAGCTCGAGCAGTATTTCCTGCCGTCGGTGGACCGCATCCTCGACGCCGTCGACGACCTGCAATGGGAGGACTGAGATGACCGTGCGCACGTTTCTGCTGCCGGACCTGGGGGAGGGGCTGACGGAGGCGGACATCGTCCGCTGGCTGGTCGCCGCCGGGGACACCGTGGCCGTGGACCAGCCGATCGCCGAGGTCGAGACCGCCAAGTCGCTCGTGGAGGTGCCGTCTCCCTTCGCGGGGACGGTGGCGACCCTGCACGCCGAGGCGGGCACCACCCTGGAGGTCGGGAAACCGCTGCTGTCCGTGGAGGACGGCGCCGCCCCGGCCGAGGGGACCAGCGCTGGGCCGCCGGCGGAGGGCGCCCAACCCTATGGTGAGGAGGAAGAGGACGACGGCGGCTCCGGCAACGTCCTGATCGGCTACGGCACTCCGGGCGGAGCCGCGAAGGGCCGCACCCGGAGACCCAGGCGTCCGGTCCCGGCTGCTGCCTCGACCGCCGTTCCGGCCGCCTCGACCGCACCTCCGGCCGCCGAGGAGCGGCAGGCGCCCCGCGTGGTGAATCCACTCGTGCGCCGGCTCGCCCGCGAGCACGGGGTGGACCTCACCGCCGTGCGGGGGACCGGGCCCGGTGGGCTGATCCTGCGCGCCGATGTGCTCTCCTCGGCCGGCACCACGGCAGGCGCGCCGGGAACCTCTGCCAACCCGGCCGCGTCCGGAGGGGCGTCGTGGGCCCCGGAGCCCACCGAGGCACTGGACCCGCGCACGGGACTGACCGTGGCCGGCGTCGAGAAGGTCTCCGGGGTGCGCAAGGTGACGGCCGCGGCGATGACCCGCTCGCGCCAGGAGATCCCCGAGGCCACCGTGTGGGTGGACGTGGACGTCACCCCGCTGGTCCAGCTGCGGGCGGCGATGAAGGCGGGCGGTGACCAGGCCGTGCCCGGAATGCTCGCCTTCGCCTCCCGCTTCGCGCTCGCGGGCCTGGCACGGTACCCCGCGCTGACCCACCGCTTCGAACAGGACGGTGCGGGCGGACACCGGATCGTGTCCTTCGACGGGGTCAACCTCGGCTTCGCAGTGCAGGCCGAGCGCGGACTCGTGGTGCCCTCGGTCCGCCGCGCGCATGAGATGAGCGCCCGCCAGCTGGACGCGGAGCTGCGGCGGCTCACCGAGCTCGCGCGTTCCGGCAAGGCGACCCCGCACGATCTGGGCGGGGGCACCTTCACCATCAACAACTACGGGGTGTTCGGCACCGACGGCTCGGCGGCGATCATCAACTACCCCGAGGCCGCGATCCTCGGGATGGGTCGGATCATCGACCGGCCCTGGGTGGTGGACGGCGAGCTGGCCGTGCGCAAGGTCATGCAGCTGTCCCTGGTGTTCGACCACCGCATCTGTGACGGCGGCACGGCCGGCGGGTTCCTGCGCTATGTGGCCGACTGCTTCGAGAACCCGGGTGGGGTGTTGGCGGACCTGTAGGTGCCAGGAGGGGGTGTTCCGGCGAAACGGTGACGGCCCAGCCTTACGGTGTCTGGGCGCCTGTTTCGGCCAGTGGCGCCGCCCCGAAGTAGGCGGACATCAGCTGCTCTGCGGCCGCCGGGTCCATCACGGTGGCCATGCCCCACACCATCAACGCGCCCAGCAGCAGGCTGACGGCGATCCAGATCGCGGATAGCCGTCCGAGGAAACGCAACTCGCGGACCGACTCGGGGTTGCCGCCGTGGGTCAGCGAGTCCCAGGCCAAGCGGGCGCTCTCGCCGGGACGAGGTGCCAGGACGCCGCCCTCGATCCGGTTGGGGGCGGCATCCGTGGTGCCGTCTCGCAGGGTGGCCACCGTCTGGCCGGTGCGGTGGTCTTGGCGTAACCGCAGGATCTGATGGCCGTGCCGGGCGAGCAGGATGTCCTCACCGAGGCTCCCGGCGGAGGCGCCGGCGAAAGGCCGGGCGCTGGGGCGTCGCACCGGGCGGACGGGGCTCGCGTGGCCCTCGGGCGCGTGGCGGGAAGATTCAGGACTCCTCATGATTTGACCATAGGCGTCATAGTGGGCTTGGATCCCCGGAATGGCGGGCCTTGTAGCCAACTTCACCTGGAGGTGTGAGCCCGCAGACAGAATTTTTGGTAGTCAAACGACGTGATCCCTCGTGATAAAGCACAGATGATCTCGGGACATCGAGCAAAGGTCTGCTGTTTTTGACTATGCTTTGGTGATGACCATCACCACGCCTCCACGCACTGCCGGTCCCGGCAAGGGCGCGGCTCGGGCCGCGACCCCCGGCCTCGACCCGGTGGTGCTCGGCCGCCGCCTGCGCCACCTGCGCAAGGAGGCCGGACTGACCCTGGACCAGACCGCTGAAGCCGTGGGGGCCACCGGCTCCCACCTCTCCCTCGTGGAGAACGGCAAGCGCGAACCCCGGTTGTCCCTGGTCTCCAAGTTGGCCACACTCCACGGGGCCACGGTGGAGGAGCTGCTGGCCACGGAGGCGCCCAGCCGGAGGGCGGCCCTGGAAATCGCCGTGGAGAAGGCCCAGCGCACCGAGCACTACGCGAGCCTGGGGTTGCCCCAGATCAAGATCTCCCCGCGCACGCCCACCGAGGTGCTCGAGGTGATCGCCGGGCTGGAGTCGGAGCTGAACCGGCGCATGGAGGAGCAGGCCGCCACCCCGGAGGAGGCCCGGCGGGCCAACTCCGAGCTGCGCCAGGAGATGAAGGCGCGCAACAACCACTACCCGGAACTGGAGCGTCAAGCGCAAAGCCTGCTGGACGCCGTCGGGCATGCGGGGGGCCCGTTGAGCCACCATGCGACCGCCGACCTGGCGGACCACCTCGGGTTCTCCGTGCATTCGGTCTCCAACCTGCCCCACTCCACCCGCTCCGTGACGGACCTGAAGAACAAGCGCTTCTACCTGGCCCGGGCGCGGAACCCGGACCATGACCTGCGCTCCGTGCTGCTGCAGGCGATCGCCTCCTACGTGCTGGGTCACGGGGAGCCGGTGGACTACTCGGACTTCCTGCGCCAGCGGGTCTACACCAACTACTTCGCGGCCGCGCTGATGATGCCGCAGAAGGAGACCGTGAAGTTCCTCAAGAACGCCAAGGCGCAGCGTGACCTGGCGATCGAGGACGTACGGGATGCCTTCGGCGTCTCCTATGAATCCGCGGCCCACCGCTTCACCAACCTGGCCACCGAACACCTCGGCATCACCTGTCACTTCCAGAAGGTCCACGAGTCAGGGGTCATCCACAAGGCCTATGAGAACGACGGGGTGTCCTTCCCCGCCGATCACACCGGGGCGATCGAGGGCCAGCAGGTCTGCCGGAACTGGACCTCGCGCGAGGTCTTCAGCGTGGGCGACCGTTTCCGTGCCTTCAACCAGTACACGGACACCCCCGCGGGGACGTACTGGTGCACCGCCGTGGTGGAGGGCCACTCCTCCGGGTTCTACTCCCTGTCCATCGGGGTGCCCTTCGACCAGGCGCGCTGGTTCCGTGGCGCGGACACCACCTCGCGGTCCGTGTCCAAGTGCCCGGATCCCGCGTGTTGCCGCGTGCCCTCGCCGGATCTGGAGGCGGACTGGGGCGGGCACGCCTGGCCCGCCGCCCGCGCCAACGCGCACCTGCTGGCGGCCCTGCCGTCGGGTGCCTTCCCCGGCGTGGACGAGGTCGAGGTCTTCGAATTCCTCCGGGCCCAGGAAGGATGACTCCCTGCCCCGGCACCTGCTGGCGGACCCGTCGGCCGGCCGGGGGAGAAGACTAGGCCACTCGACGTCACATGTCCCGTCTCTGTGAGAAAATGGAGGTCAGCCAAACTCACGGAAGGCACCCGGCCCGTGGACGGGTCAGGTGGTGGGGGAGGCCTTCGCGCCGAAGGAAAGTGACGTATACATGCAGTTGAGTCCCGGCAAGCTGGTTGTTCACCCCCACCATGGTCCCGCGGCGGTCACGAACCGTACGCAGCGCACCGTGAAGGGGACGGAGGTGACCTACATCGAGCTCACCATCCGGAGCAACAACCTGGTGGTGTCCATCCCAGAGTCCAAGGTGGAGGACATCGGTGTGCGCGAGGTCTACGGCCTAGCCCACCTGCGCACCCTGCTCGAGGTGGTGCAGGAGCCCAGCGGCGTGGAGGAGAAGCAGTGGTCCCGCCGCATGAAGGCGAACCAGGAGAAGGTGGCATCCGGGCTGCTCGAGCAGATCGCCGAGGTGGTCCGGGACCTGGGCCGCCGCCGGGACACCAACGGTTTGTCTATGGCGGAGAAGGACCTCTTCCGCAGCGCGCAGACCCCGTTGGCCGCCGAGGTCGCCCTGGCCCTGGACGTCTCTGACGAGGAGGCCGTGGAGGTCATCGACGCCGTGGCCAACGGCGCCTCACTGGATGAGCTGGGCTTCGCCGCGGACGGTTCCGCAGCGGGTGCCGAGCCCGCGATGGCCTGACGCGCCCGGTTCACGGAGGCAACTGAGTCCCACGAATTGACACCTGTCCCTGGAGACAGGGGCCAATTCGTGGGACTCAGTTGTCTCTGACGGCCGCCAGGCGGTCAGCGGACCTTCCGGTGGATCGACTTGTAGCTCAGGTAGGCGCTGAGCCCTTCGATCCCGTACTCGACGCCCATCCCGGAATCGTGCCGGCCGCCGAAGGGTGCGGCGTGGTTGGAGCCGAAGAAGTTGATCCCCACGGAGCCCGAGTCCACCCGCCGGGCCACTTCCAGGGCCCGGGACTCATCGCCGCCGAACACGATCCCGCCCAGGCCGAACTCGGTGTTGTTGGCCAGCGCGATCGCTGCGTCGGCGTTCCAATCATCGCTCGAGGCGCCCACGGCGTCCGGTGAGCCGGAGCTGGACGGTGAGAGGCCGTCGTCGTACCTCAGGATCGAGATGACCGGACCGAAGATCTCCTCGGCGGAGACCCGCATCCCTGCGGTGACATCGGCGAACACCGTCGGCTGGATGAACACGCCATCCTCCAGTCCCGGCCCCAGCGCGGTCCCGTCCACGGCGGCGCCACCGGCCACCGCGCGCGCACCCTCGGCGTGGGCGGAGTCCACGTACTCCATCACGGTCTCGTACTGGGCGCGGTGAGCGACCGGGCCGAAGACCGTGGCCTCATCCAGTGGATCTCCCTGCGGCGCCGCGGACACGGTCTCCGCCACCATCCGCACGACCTCCTCGTAGCGGGAGGCCGGGGCGATGATCCGGCTGGAGACGTAGCAGGTCTGGCCGGTGTTGCGCAGGCAGGAACGGATCAGCACGGAGGACATGGCATCCAGGTCGGCATCCGGGAGCACGATCGCCGAGGACTTGCCGCCCAGCTCCAGGGTCACCGGCCGCAGCAGCTCGCCGCAGGCCGCCGCGATCTTCCGGCCCACCGGGGTGGATCCGGTGAAGGCGACCTTGTCCACACCCGGGTGCTTCACCAGCGCGTCACCGAAGCGGCCGGGCCCGGTCAGGAAATTCACGACGCCGGCCGGGACACCCGCCGCGTGCACCGCGTCGATGATGAAGCGCAGGGACAGGGGAGTGGGGGAGGCCGGCTTGATCACCACGGTGCAGCCGGCCAGCAGGGCCGGGGCCAGCTTGATGACGACCAGGTTGATCGGGAAGTTCCACGGGGCGATCAGCCCGCAGACGCCGACCGGGTCCCGGTCCACGAGGGATTCGGCACCGCCGGCCGGGAACGGACGGAGGTCCTCGCGGTCCAGCCAGGGCGCGAGCGAGGCGAAGTAACGGAAGATGCCCGCCGCGTTGGCTGCCGCGCCGCGGGTCTCGGTGATCGGCGACCCGTTCTCGCGGGTGTTCGTCAGTGCCAGAATCTCGGACTGCGCCTCGATCGCCTCGGCGATCCGCAACAGGTACCCGGCACGCTGCGCGGCGGTGAGCGCACCCCAGCCAGCCAGCGCCCGGCGGGCCGAGCCGACGGCGACGTCCAGATCCTCGGCGGTGGCGGCGGGGACTGAGCCCCACCGCTCCCCGGTGGCCGGGTCCGTGACCGGGTTACGGGTCTCGTCTGTGGCCTTCCGCCAGTCACCGTTGATGTAGAAGTCGTCGACGTGGGTGTACGGCAGTTCCAACGCCGCGCGGCGGGCGCGGGCATCAGGCACAGAGTGACGGGGCGACGTCACAACGGCGGGGGCGATGTCACTGTGCGCTTGGGGGGTGGGGGAGGCCGGGGTCATCGGATCACCTCGGTGCGCAGCAGGGCGTTGTTGCGGTCGAGATCTGCCTGCGCCATGCGGACCGCTGCCTCCGTCTTGAGCTCAGGAACGATCTCCTCGGCGAGTCGCGTCATGTAGAAGGCGACGTCCTGGCCGAACCACTCGCAGGACATCGCGATCCCGGCCAGGTCGAACCGCCAGAGGCGGTCGGAATCCCGCACCAGGGCGTCCTCCAGGGAGAAGGCCGCCTTCCGGGTGTCGTGGCCGTCGATGATCTCGCAGACCCGCTCGACGAAGCCGGCGTCGTAGCCGAGGTCCGGCAGGACGCGGCGGGCCACCTTCATGCCCTCGACCTCGTGCTCGAAGCGGATGACGGCCTGGCGCCAGTCCCCGGCGCCACGGAATCCCTCGGAGACGATTCGGGACTGGTCCACGTGGGCCCAACCGGTGTCATGCAGGATGATGGCCACCATCACCAGCTCCCGGTCCGCCTCTGGGTAGGCATCGCACAGCCTCGCGGCGTAGGCGGCCACGATCGGCAGGTGCAGGTCGTTCGCCCGGGAACGGGTCTCCGGCACGATGGCAGACCACAGGGCGTCATGGCCACTCGACGGAGTGAGCGCGATGGGAGAGGTGTCCACCGGCCCCACGGCCGGGATGGGAAATCCCGGTTGGCCCCGGGTGAAGGCCACCGCCCGTGGATCCGCGGCGTGCGCCGTCTGATCGACTGCCATGCGTGAGGTGATCTCCTCCGGCAGGTCGGCGTGGGCCGTGGTGTCTGCGGCGCTGGTCATGCGGCCACCTCCCGGTCCACGGCGAGGCCCTTCAACGGGACGGACATGTCCCCGGCCTGCTGGGCCGGGATGTTCTGGTTCTTCCCGAGGGCGGTGCGGACGGCCATGAAGTCCAGCGGCGCGTTGACGCAGTCGGCGGCGATGATCTGGCCCTCCCGGTAGTAGAGGACCGAGAACTTGCCCTTCTCGTCGTCCCGGCGCACCACGGTGGAGTCATAGCCGAGGGTCAGCCCGGCGATCTGGAGCTTGAGGTCCGCCTGATTGGACCAGAACCACGGGATGCCCGCGTATTCCTCGCGTTGGCCCGTCAGCGAGTAGGCGGCGATCTTGGCGTGCTCGATCGCGTTGTTGACGGACTCCAGCCGGATGCGCTCGCCGTCCGGGGCGCCGGGCAGCGGGTTCGGCATGTTGGCCACGTCTCCGACCGCCACGGTGGTGCCGTCAGAGGCTAGCGCGTAGCGGTCCACCACGATCCCGTTGTCCACCTCCAGGCCCATGGACTCGGCGAGCTCGGTGTTCGGGATGACGCCGATGCCGATCAGGACGAGTTGGGCCTTGACCACGGAGCCGTCTTCGAGCTCCACGCCGGAGACGCGGCCGGAACCGTCATCCACGAAGCGGGACATCCTGGCATCCAGTCGGATGTCGATACCCCGGGACCGGTGGGACTGAAGGAAGTACTCGGACGTGTCCTCGCCCACGGCGCGGCCGACCAGGCGGGATCCGTGCTCCAGGACCGTAGTGGACTTGCCCATGCCGTGCAGGGAGCAGGCGGCCTCCAGACCGATGAACCCGCCACCGACCACGACCACGTCCTCGAAGTCGCCAAGGCGTGCTTTCAGGTCCAGGGCGTCGTCCGCGCTGCGCAAGTACACCACGCCGTCGAGGTCCGCGCCGGGCAGCTCCAGCCGTCGGGCGCGGGCGCCGACAGCCAGGGCCAGCCGGCGGAACGGGTACTCGGTGCCATCGGTGGCCGTGGCCACGCCGGAACCGTCGGCGTTCTTGGTGACGGATTCGATCCTCGCCCCCTTGACGAGCTCGATGTCGTGATCGTCCCAGTACTCCTGGGAACGGAAGATCAGGTTCTCCTTGTCCACGGCGCCCTGGAGGAATTCCTTGGACAGGGCGGGACGCTGGTAAGGCCGGTGGTTCTCCTCGCCCAGCAGCGTGATGTGCTCGGCGAAGCCGGTGCCGCGCAGGGAGACGGCCAATTGCACGCCGGCCTGGCTGGCGCCGATGATCAGCAACCCCGTTTCGGGGCTGTCGGTTCGGGCCACAATGTTCTCGGTGGTCATGGTGCTCCTCGAATCGGCCTGGGTTCAGACCTGGGTCTCGGGGGTGGTCACATGGAGGTCCATGTCCTCGGTGACCTTGATCTGGCAGGACAGGCGCGAGCAGTCCTCGCGGTCCACGGTGGTGCCGTAGAGCATCTCGTCCTCCATCTCGGACATCTCCGGCAGGGACTCGGCGTCTTCTTCGCGGACGAAGACGTGGCAGGTGGCGCAGGACAGCGAACCGCCACATTCGGCGACGATGCCCGGCACGCCGTTGCGTACCGCAGTCTCCATGACGGAATCGCCCTGGTTGGCATTGATGTCAAGGGTGGTGCCCTCGTGGTCGGTGTAGTGGATGGTAGGCATGTGGTCCTCCTGGAATCTGGTCAGATGAACTGTCGTCCGCCGTCGACCACAAGGGTCTGGCCGGTGATGTAGCCGGCACCGGGGGAGGCCAGGAACAGGGCGGCGCCCACCATGTCTCCGGGTTGGCTGGCCCGCTTGATGGAGCCTCGGTCCACGCCATACGTCTCGGCGTTTTCCATGTGGCCGTAGCTGGCCTCCGTGAGCGTGAACCCCGGGGCCAGGGCGTTGACGGTGATGTTCCGGGTGCCGAGCTCCTTGGCCAGGACCCGGGTCAGGGCCACCACACCTCCCTTGGAGGCCACATAGTGCGCCCATTCGGCGGAACCGGAGAAGATGGTGGCGCTGGCGAGGTTCACCACGCGTCCGCCGTCCGGTAGGTAGGGGCTCGCGGCGCGGGTGACGAGCCAGGGTCCCTTGAGGTTGACTCCCATGACCTGGTCCCATTCGGCCGGGTCGATGTCCTCGAACGGTGACCGCTTGATGGTGGCGTAGATGGCGGCGTTGTTGACGACCACATCGATGGCCCCGTTCCCGAAGTCGGCCACCTGGGCGGCGAGCTCGGTGACGGAGGACAGATCGGTGACGTTGACCCGGAAAGCACGGGCATCGGTGCCGGAGGAGCGGATGGCCTCGGCCGTCGCCTCCGCCCCCTCGAGGTTGATGTCCGCGACGGCGATGCGCTCGCCCTCCGCCGCGAAGCCCTCGGCGAAGGACCGCCCGAGACCGCCGGCGGCGCCGGTGACGAGTACGGTGCGCTCAGACATGGGTGGCGGCCCCCTCCTCGGCGGTCACAGCATGCTGATGGCTGTGGGCGCCCGGGCCCTCGACCACGGTCGCGGCGTGGTCTCCGTCAAGGATCAGGACGGTGCCCTTGTTGCCGTCCACGCGCAGCAACTGGCCGGTCTTGATCGTCGTGGAGGCACTGCCGGTGCCGGTGACAGCGGGCAGGGCATACTCGCGGCAGACGATGGCAGCGTGGCTCATCATGCCACCGATGTCCGTGACGGTGGCCTTGATCTTGCCGAAGATCGGGCCCCAGGACGGTGCTGTCACCGGGGCGACGAGGATCTCGTCCTGCTGGATCTGGGAGAGGTCGTCCGCGTCCATGATGACTCGGGCCACGCCCTCCACGATCCCGGGGGAGGCGGCCATGCCCTTGAGCACGCCCTCAGAACCCTCCTCACCGGCATCGAGCCAGGACTCCACCTGCTCGGTGGTGATGCCCCACAGCATGCGGGTGAACGGTTCGGTGATGGCCTCCGGCGGGGTGTTCAGCGCCGGGGCCGGCCGGGCGCTCTTGAGGGCCGTGACCAGCCGGGCGCGTTCGGCGATGATCTCGGGCCAGACGTGGGGGCCGATGGGCCCCTCTGGGTTCCCGACGCCCCAGGAGGCGACCAGGTCGAACAACGCGTCGCGGACCTCGTTGCGGCCCAGGTAGAGCAGGTCGTCCTCGTGCTCCCAGAAGCCGTAGCCGTGCATGGTCCGGGACAGCTCCCGGACCTTGCGCCAGAAGACGCCCATGGTCCAGTGTTCGATATAGAAGTTGTGGTTCTCCACGTAGGGGTAGGCGGTGGCCGCCAGACCGCGCTTGGCGTCGAAGGTGGTTAGCTGGTCCCCGTCCAGCAGGTCGCGGTATTCCTCCACGATCCGATCCTTCTCCGCGATGAGCGCCTCCTTGGGGCGCATGATGTCCTGTCCCTCATCCAGGCGGCGGATGTAGTCGGCGATGTAGCCGAGCGGGATCTCCAGATATTCGTTCCAGTACTTGTCATGGCCATAGAAGCCATTGCCCACGGTGAAGTTGAACCAAGGGTCCTGGGCCTCGGCCCAGCGGTCCAGCCACCTCTGGCCGCCGTCGGCTGCACCGATCGATGCCAGGGTGAGGTCGACGTCGTCGGGCTTTGCGAAGCTGCCCTGCAGGCCGAGCTCGACCGCGAGGGTGGCGAGGTGCTTGAGCTCGTCGTCCGGGCGGAACAGTTCCATGTCCACGCCCTGGACCATGGTCGCGATCGACTGGTCCGGGATGTCCGGGAAGATCTCCTTGCAGTAGTTGAAGAAATCCAGGTAGGCGATGTAGCCGAGGTTGAGGAACTCGAAGTGGTACTGCCAGTTCTGGTAGGCCAGCTGGATCAGGCGGTCGTAGTTCTCCAGCAGCACCTCGGATCCGTCCGTGCCCTTGCCGGAGATGATGTCCTCCATGGGCACCATGTCCGGAAGTGGTTTGAACTCCAGCGTCTCCATCTCGTCGATGGTGCCCAGGACCTTGGTCTTCCACTGCTGAAGCAGGGTGTCCCAGTTCTGGAAGTAGTGGCCCACGCGGGCCTGGAACTCAGGCACGCGGGCGGCGATCTCCTCCTCGGGCACCGGCAGGGGGGAGAAATACAGGTAGCCCAGGTGGATGCGGAAGTCGATGCCCTTGGCCGTGGGGATCATCAGGTGCCGGGCGTTGTACTGGCCCAGGCACTTGGAGGCGAACTCGGTGCCCACGGTCTCGAACGGCTTGAACACGGTGGGCCAGTGCTGGGAATCGCAGAACCAGAACTTCTCGTCCTCGACGGCCTTCAGCTTGTCCTGGAAGACGAGATAGTAGGGGTACAGCTTCTCCCAGCCCTCGGCGCCTTCGGGCACCGGCAGCTCGGACGGCTTGGGGAACGACTTCGCGGACATGGTGTCTCCAATGCGTTGGCCACCCGGAACGGTTCCGGGGGTGTGGAGTGAAGCGGAGAAGTGGCTCGGGCGGTGGGGGCGTAGCGGCCCTACCGGCCCGTGCCCATGAGGGACTGGGTGATGGAACTGAGGTCGAAGGCCCCGGGGGCCGGGTTCGTCGGCTGGGACGAAGCTGTCGGCTGCTGCCCGGCGGTGCCGTTCGAGTGCACGGTCTCCGGCCGGGACTGCAGCAGCAACAGGTTCTCGCCGTCCGGCAGATCGGCATCGATGGCCCACTCGATGTCCTGCGGGCACTTGTAGTGTTTCTCGGCCTTTTTCGCCATCTTCGCCACCTGCATCAGCTCCGCATCCGTCAAGGACCGGATCGCGGCCCGGTCGGCGGGTACCTCGCGTTCGACCAGCGTGGCGGCTGCCGCGTCGGGAACCAGCTCTGCGTGCTTGTCCCCGATGTGCTCGGAGACGACCTGCAGGGTGATCTTGTCCATGACGATGTTGTCGGGGGTGACCTGTCCGGAGACGACCATCTCGCCGACGCCCCAGGAGGAGTCGATGGTGAGCTTGGAGCGGTCGCCGTTGGCCGGGTTCATGGTGATGGCCACACCGGCCACCCGGGCATTCACCATCTTCTGGACCACCACGGCCATGGAGAGCCCCTCGTTGGCGATGTTGTTCTTCAGTCGGTAGATGATGGCCCGGGAGGTGTAGAGGGAGGCCCAGCACTGGCGGATGTGCTCGGTCACGGCTGGCAGCCCGGTCAACCACAGGTAGGTGTCCTGCTGGCCCGCGAAAGAGGCATCCGGCAGATCCTCTGCGGTGGCGGAGGAACGCACGGCAACCGGGACCTCGTCCCCGCAGACCTGCATCAGGGCGGTGTACGCCTCGACGACGGCCTGGCGGGTCGCGTCCGGAACCGGGCGGCTGCACAGGTCCTTGCGGATGGCTGCGGAGACGCGGTCCACCTCGTCCACGTTGTCCGCGTCAAGGCCGTCCAGCAGCGTGGTGATCTGCCGGGCGATGCCGGCCTCCGCCACGAAGGCGTCATAGCTGGCGGTGGTGACCACGAAGCCGGGCGGCACGGGCATGCCGGCGGCGGTCATGGACACCAGGGACGCCCCCTTGCCACCGAGGTTCTCAAGCACGGGTTCGCGGCCGTCGTCGAAGGTCTGGATGTATTGGGTGAGATCGGGAGTCATGGTAATCCTGACGGGTCAGGCGGTCCAGGTGACCGGAACGGTCTCGGGAACGCGGAAGGACAGGTTTTCGCGGAAGGGGATGTCGGCGTTGTCGGCGACACGGAGTGAGGGGATGAGGCGGGTGGCCTCCTCCAGGCAGATCTTCGCCTGCAGCTTGGCCAGCTTGTTGCCGAGGCAGTAGTGGATGCCGAACCCGAAGGACAGGTGCTCACGGGCATTGGCGCGGGTGATATCGAACTCCTCGGGCTCCTCGAAGTGGCCCAGGTCCCGATTGGCCGATCCCACCACCAGCAGCAGGCCCTCGCCCTCCTTGATATCCTGCCCGGCGACTACGGCGTCCCGGGTCGCCTTGCGGCGCCAGGCGACGATGGACCCGGCGTAGCGCAGGACCTCCTCGATGGCACCGGGGATCGTCTTCGGGTCCTCGATGAGAGCCTTCCACTGGTCCCGATAGGTCGGCAGCAACCGGAAGCAATTCGCGATCAGCGTGGTCGTGGTCTCGTGGCCGGCGAACAGCAGTGAATAGAGCAGCGAGGCGATCTCGTGATCCGAGATTTCGGCACCCTCCGCCTGGGCACTGACGATGTCAGCGGTGAGGCTGTCCCCGCCCTGTTCCTTGGCCTGGGTCACCAGGGACTGGCATTCCTGCCAGTACTCCACGAGGTTGTGGGCATGCGGCACCTGTTCCTCATTGGAGAGGTTGCCCCAGGTCATAGCGGCGCGGGAGTCGCTCCAGCGCTTGTAGTCGTCGATCTTCGCCAGATCCGCCCCGATCAGGGTGAGGATGGTGATCGTCGGGATCTCATAGGCGAGGTCCCGGAACATGTCCCCGGTGGCGCTCTCACGGGCCAGCATCCCCTCGAGCCGGGACACCACGTTGGCGCGGATCTCCGGCTCCATCACCTTGAATCGGCGCGGCGTGAAGGCCTTCTGGGCGATCGCCCGGATGCGAGTGTGCTCCGGGGGGATGCGGGCGGACAGGCCTGAGTAGGCGGTGAATCCGCCGTCGGCCATGACCTTCGTGGCCTGCGGGCCACGGGGACGGACGGGGGCCTGGGCGTTCTGCGAGGAGAAGGTCTCCCAGTCGTCGAAGACGGCCTTGATGTCGTCGTAGCGGGACACCACCCAGAGGTCGGTCCGGGCGTCGTAGAAGATCGGGGCCTCCTCGCGGAGGTTGGCGTAGGCGGGGAAGGGATCCTTCTGGTCGAAGGGCCGGTAGCCGTGGTATTCGGCTGCCTCCCCGCTCCGGTCTTTGCCGCCGTGTCCTAAGGGGCAGGTGCCGGCGGGTGCCTCGGTGCTGCTGGTCGACTCGGTGGTCATGTCGTCTCCTGTCCGTGGCCTGTATGGGAACCTATCTCCGGCGGGCCACCTGTGGGGCTGTGACGTGGGTCACGCTTAGGGCTTGCACACCATCATTGGTCGCCCGCCGAGGGGGTGTCATGATTCTTTTCACTGAGTGGAAACGACTTGGTGGGGTACGCGGTGGACAGACGAGGAGGCGTGGGCGAGGAGGCGGGGAAAAGACGGCTCGGGTCGGTTACGATCCGCGGTCCGGGTCCAGGCCCGGGTCCCGGTGTGCCTTGAGCAGGGTCTCCAGGGGGATGGACCTGGTGGCCTCCTCGATCCGCGCGCTGACGGCTTTCAGCACCGGCACGTGCTTGGCCAGGGTGCCCGAGCGCTCCAGCGGGAGGACGATCCCCAGGGCGGCCCCGATCCGACCTGTGTGGAAGACGGGGACGGCGATCGAGCAGGTGTCCGGGTTCTGCTCACCCTGGGTGACGGCGAAGCCCCGTGCCCTGGTGCGGTCCAGGTCGGCGGCGAGTGCGCGGGGGCTGGTGATGGACCGCGGCGTGGAGGGCGGCAGCTCCAGGTCGAGGTAGGCGCTGCGGACCCAGGGTTCCTCGAAGGCGAGGATCACCTTGCCGACCGCCGTGGTGTGCAGCGGGAGCCGGCCGCCGACCTGGGCGGACTGCGGGACCCGCCGGGTGTCGAAGACCCGCTCGATGTACACCACCTCACGGCCATCCCGGATGGCGATGTGCGAGGTCTCCCGGGTCAGCGAGAAGACGTCCTGGACGAACGGCTTGGCCGTGTCCCTCAACTGGCGTCCGACGTTCTGGGCCATCTCCCACACGCGTAGGCCGAGCTGGTAACGGCCGTTGGTGGTGCGGGAGATGAACTGCCACTCGGTCAGCTCGCCCACCAGCCGGTGGGCCGTGCTGACCGGGACGTCGGCGATCGTGGCGATCTCCGTCAGGGCCAGTGGTCGTTTCTCCGACTCGAAGGCGGTCAGCACGGATAGCAGTTTGTCCGTGACCGACCGCCCCGCCTCGCGGTTGCCCCCGGCCATCAGGACCGGTTCCGATGGGCGCGGGCCGCGGCGACGAACCAGTCGACGGAGCCGGGATTGGCCAAGGAGCCCCGATTGAGGACGTCCTCCGGTGCATGCCCCAGGAACAGCCGCTTGATGGGGATCTCGATCTTCTTCCCGGCGTGGGTCACCGGCATCTCCGGGGTCTGGATGACCGCGTCCGGCACGTGACGGGCACTGGTGCGGGCGCGGATGGTGTCCGTGATGCGTTCCGTCAGGTCGTCCGTCAGCTGCTGTCCCTCCTGCAACACCACGAACAGCGGCATGTAGTAGCCGCCGCCGGCCTCCTCGACGCCGATGACCAGGGAGTCCACCACCTCGGGCACGCGCTGGACGGCCGCGTAGATGTCCGCGCTGCCCAGCCGGACGCCCTGCCGGTTGAGGGTGGCATCAGACCGGCCGTGCACCACGAAGCCGCCCCCGAGGGTCTCGGTGATCCAGTCGCCCTGGGTCCATTCCCCGGGGAACGTCTCGAAGTAGGAGCCGCGATACCGGGAACCGTCCGCATCGCCCCAGAAGGACACGGGCATGGACGGCATCGGCCGGGAGACCACGAGCTCGCCAACCTCGCCGACGACAGCCTCGCCGGCCTCATTGCGGGCGCTCACGGCCACCCCGAGCAGGGGACCCTGGAGGTGGCCGAGGTATACGGGCTCCAGCGGGTTGGAACCGATGAAGCCAGAGCAGATGTCTGTGCCGCCGGTGTCGGAACCGAGGTGGACGTCCGGCTTGACCTCATCGTGCACCCACTGCCAGGTCGACTCCGGTAGCGGGGACCCGGTGGACAGGATGGACCGCAGGGCTGAGAGGTCCCAGTCCCGGCCGGGGTGGACCCCGGCGTTCTGCGCCAGGGTCAGGTAGGCGGCACCGGTGGCGAACATGGTGGCCCCGGTGCCGGCCAGGATCTCGAACTGGTGGTCCTTTCGCCCGTAGGTGGGGGACCCGGGATAGGTCACCACGGAGGCGCCGACCATGAGATTGTTGACCAACGTGTTCCACACCATCCAGGAGGTGTTGGCGGCCACATAGTACAGGTCTCCCGGACCCATGTCCTGGTTCAGCCCGCAGCCCTTCGTGGCCTCCAGGGCCATACCGCCGTGGCCGTGCACAATCCCCTTGGGGGCACCGGTCGTCCCCGAGGAGAACAGGACCCACAGGGGGTGGTCGAAGGGCAGCCGCGTGAAGACCGGATCCACCGCGTGCGCGGTGATCGCCGTCGAGTCCTGGTGCGCGAAGCCGACCCGCTCGGAGGGCAGCTCCGGATCGAGCTTCTTCACCAGGATGGTGTGCTTCAGCGTGGACAGTCCGGCACGGATCTGGGCGAGATGGTCCAGCCGCGGGTACTTCTTGCCGTTGAAGCGGTAGCCGTCGGTGCCGATCAGCACGGTCGGTTCCAGCTGGACCAACCGATCCAAGGTGGCCTGGACGGAGAGGTCCGGGGAGTTGATGGTCCACACCGCCCCGATGGAGGCCGAGGCGAGCAGCCCGACGATGGCCTCCGGGATGTTGGGCAGCACCGCGGCGACGCGGTCGCCCGGCTGGACGCCGACGTCGCGCAGGTGCCGGGCCAGGGCACCCACCCGCCCGGCGAGCTGAGTCCAGGTGATGTCCCGGCGGAAGCCGTCCTCGTCCACGTCGACAATCGCGGGGATGTCCGCCAGGTCCGGGTCCTGGGCGTGGCGCAGGACGTTCTCGGCGAAGTTCAGCCGGGCCCGCGGGTACCAGACGGCTCCGGGCATCCGCTCCTCCGCGAGGGCCGGGCCGTCGAAACCATCACCGAGGATCCCGAAGTACTGGCGCACCGAGTCCCAGAAGTCCGACAAGTCGGTGACGGACCAGGTCCAGACCTCCCGGTAGTCCGCGAGGCTCACTCCATGCCGGTCCTCGGCCCAGCGCATGAAATCACTGAGCCGGGATCCGGCAGCCTGTTCGGGGGTCGGACGCCACGTGACGGGGGGACGGTCGGCTGCGGTGCTCACGGTCCCTCCGTTCCGCTCGGTGCAGCGGTGGCCTCCGCGGCCCCCGCCGGTTCCCGCAACAGCTCGGACAGCTCCTCCAGCGAATCCAGGACGAGGTCCGGGGTGTTCTCCGCGGCCGCGCTGCGGGCGTCCTCGCGGGAGTTCGTCCCCGTGGTCATCAGGACGCCCACGGCGCCGTTCTGCCGGGCCATGCCCGCCTCCATGCGCAGGTCGTCGCCGACGATGAGCAATTGTCCGGCACTGGCGCCGGTCTTCCGGCAGATGGCCTGGAAGGCCTCGGTGGAGGGCTTGCCGAGGACCTTGTACGGGCGTCCGGTCACGTGGGTCAGCCCGGCGGCGATGAATCCGGAGACCCCCACGTTGAGGCGTTCGTGCGAGGCGAAGGTCGGGGCCGCGGAGGTGGTGTACAGCTCGGCGCCAGCCAGGACGGCCTCGGCGGCCGCCACGATCTTGGACCGGCCGAACTCCGTGTCCCAGCCGACCACGACGGCGGCCACGTCACCGGCGCGTCCGGCGATCGCCTCGTCCACGTCCACCATCGGCACCCCGCGGGCCGCGAACGGCTCGGTGACGCCCTCGCCGCCGAAGACGAGGACCTGACGGCCCGGGTACCGGCTGGCCATGGTCTCGGCCGCCACGACGGCGGGGGTCATGACCTGGTCGTTGGCCACGTCCAGGCCGAGCTCGCGCAGGGTCGTGGCGATGGCGGAGGGGGTCTGGAACGAGCCGTTGGTGAAACACACGACGTCCCGGCCGGTGGAACGGGCCGTCTCCAGGGCTCGGCGGGCGCCCGGCAGGACGGTGCCGCCGTAGCCGCTCGGTTGGTCGGCCAGCAGCAGGCAGCCGTCGATGTCGAACATCACCCCGCGGGTGGCGGCGATGCGCTCGGCCAGCGGCCGGTCCAGAGTCGCTGAGGAGGTCGCGGCGGTCGCGGTCATGTCGGTTCCTGTCGTTGGAGAGGTGGTTTCGGGCGAGGCCATCACGAATCCTCCCGATGGACGTGGTCCCGCCGTGTCAGTCGGAGGTGCTGGTGGCCGCGGCGGATCTGCACGGAGCGCCAATTCGGCAGCGCGTTGACCGCACGGATGGCGTCCCCGAGGCTGTGCACCGGACCGGTGGCACCGCCCGTGACGGAGGACCCCGCACCACCCCACGCCGGGGCCGGCCCGGCAGCGAGGACGGCTTCCAGGACGTCCGGGGCCATCACGAGGCGCAGCAGCAGCTCCTCGTCCTCCACCGTCCGACCCAGCCGGGCCTGTTGCTCCGCCCGGAGCTCCTCGAGCGGCTTGTCATGGACGGGGTCCATGCTGAGTTCTCGGGCACGGGGAAGGGCGGCGACGCGCTCGCGGACCGAGGGGCTGATCTCGCCGACCGGTTCGCCGTAGTGGCCCAGCACGAAGCGGACCACCTCGTCCGGGATGTTGCTGTACCGTTCCCGGCCGGACTTGGCGGCCAGGACGTTCATCAGCGCCTGGCTGCCGACGAACTGGCTGAACGGGGTGACCATGATCGGGTACCCGAGCTCCGCCCGGACCCGGCCGGTCTCGGCGATGACGGCCGGAAGGTCGTCCTCAATCTTCAGCTCCCTCAGCTGGCGTTTGAGCGTGCCCATCATCCCCCCGGGGACCTGGTGCGCGTGCGGGGCCAGGTCGAACGGCATGGTCTGGCCAGCCGGCAGGTCGTTCTCCTCGGAGATGCGCCGGATGGTCGCCGCGGCCCGCTCGACGGCGGCCCGGTCGGCCCGGTAGGGGATGCCCAAGGCGTCGAGGTTGTCCAGGACGGACAGCATCTCCGGCTGGGCGGTGCCGTTGCCGAGTGCACCGATGCCCGTGTGCAGGACATCGACGCCGAGCTGCGCGGCCCGCATGTAGACCTGTGGGGCCTCCCCCGTGGTGCAGTGGCTGTGCAGCTCCAAGGGCTTGTCCCCCACTGCTTCGCGCAGGGCCGGGACGAGGTGGCCGATGCGGTCGTAGGTCAGCAGCCCACCGGGGTCCTTGAGGTAGACGGCATCGATGTTCGGGTCCTCGGCGTAGGCGCGGGCCGCCTGGACGTAGGCGTCGTCGGTGTGGACCGGGGATTCGGTGAACGTCGTGGCGGCCACGATGTACCCGATGCCCTCGTCCTTGGCCCAGGCGGCGATGGTCTGGTTGGCCGCGACATCGTTCAGGGGGTCGGCGATCTGCAGTCGTCCCAGGCCATGACGGGCCATGAGCCGCAGGGACAGGCGCATGACCGTCTCGGAGGCCCGGTCCCAGGACATGAACCGCATGCCCGTGGTGATGGCGGACAGGGGTACGCCGCCGGCGACGGCATGCATGCGCGAGATCCGTTCCCAGGGGTCCTCCCGGTGCGTCTTGGAACCCATCAGCAGATTGGTGGAGCTGGTGAAGTCGATGCCCTCGAGTCCGATCTGGGCCAGGTCTGGTCCCAGCGCCTCCACCATGCCGGTGGTCAGGCCCGTGGCGCCCCACAGGGACTGATTGCCGTCCCGCAGGGAGGTGTCCACGAAGCGCACGGGCGGCCGGGTGGCGGCGGGTGTGCGGCCGATCTCGGGGCTGGTCTCGGGGGTGGCGGTCATCGGTCCGCCTCCTTTCCTGGCGTGGCGGGCGCTGCGGGCTCCTGAGCGCCGGCGATGTGCTCCTCCCAGACGGGGCCGAACCAGGTGGTGGGAATGCCTCCGGCCCGGAAATCAGGATGGTTCAGGATGAAGTGGTGCAAGGCCAACGTGGTGGAGACTCCCTCGATGTGGGTCCGGCCCACTGCCGAGCTCAAGGCCGCCACCGCGGAGTCCCGGTCATGGGCGCGGACGATCAGCTTGGCCATGAGGCTGTCATAGAAGGGTGGGAACGAATAGTCCTCCTGCAGGTGGGTGTCCACCCGGATCCCGGGGCCCCGAGGCCACCTGATGGTGCTGATGCGTCCCGGGGCCGGACGGAAGTCCTGCAGCGGGTCCTCGGCGTTGATCCGCACCTCGATCGCGGTGGCGGGCGGCACCGGGGGGACCTCGGGCAGGCCGGGGTCTCGGCCGAGGGCCAGCAGCAGCTGTGCCGCCACGAGATCCACGCCGAAGGCCTCCTCGGTGACCGGGTGCTCCACCTGGATGCGGGCGTTCACCTCGAGGAAGATCACATCCTCCGAGCGCGTGTCCACCATGAACTCCACGGTCCCGGCACCGCGGTACCGCAACTGGCGGACCAGGGCCCGGGAGGCGTCATGGAGGATCCGGCGCCGGCCCTCCGACAGGCCGGGTGCTGGACACTCCTCGACGAGCTTCTGGTGGCGCCGCTGCACCGAGCAGTCGCGGTCACCGAAGATGAGGGCGTTGCCCTCACCGTCGCCGAAGACCTGCACCTCCACGTGGCGGGCCGCGCCGTAGTAGCGCTCCATGTAGAGCTCACCGTTGCCGAAGGCGGCAGTGGCCTCGGCGGCGGCCTGCGGGGCGAGCGTCAGTAGGGAGTCGACATCGGGGGCCAGCCGGATGCCACGTCCGCCGCCGCCGTGGACGGCCTTGACGAGCAGGGGGTAGCCGACCTCCTCGCCGAGGGCCCGCAGATGGTCGGCATCGTGCGGATCGTCGATCGCGGCGGCCACGGCCACCGGGGCACCCGCCTCGACGGCGACCCGGCGGGCGCTGGACTTGTCGCCCACGGCCCGCAGCGTCTCGGCGCGCGGCCCGGCGAAGGCGATGCCCTCGGACTCCAGCATCTCCGTCAGTTCGGGCTGTTCGCTGAGGAATCCGTAGCCGGGGTGGACCACGTTGGCGCCGGTCTGGACGGCGGCCTGGGCGATGAGCTCTGGCCGGAGATAGGATTGGCCGGCTTGGGCCGGGCCGATGACCACGGTCTCATCGGCCAGCTTCGCCCCGAGGGAGTCCCGGTCTGCGGCACTGACGGCCAGGACGGCGCGGGCTCCGATCCGGTGGGCGGCCTCGATGACGCGGACGGCGATCTCACCGCGGTTGGCCACGAGGACCGTGGGCACCTCGGCCTCCGGCGCGGGGCTCATGAGTCCTCCGGGGTGATGTACAGCAGGTCCTCACCGAACTCCACGGCCTGGCCGTCCTCGGCGGCGAAGCCGGAGACGGTGCCGGCGACCCCGGCCTGAACAGGGTTCATCAGCTTCATGACCTCGATGATGCCGATGGTGGTCTCCGCCGTGACGCTGTCCCCCTCGGTGACGAACGGCAGGGCGCCGGGGGAGGGGCTGCGGTAGAAGAAGCCGACCATCGGGGATGTCACCGGAGTGCCGCGGGAGGCCATCGTGGCGGACTCAGCGGCGGGTTCAGCGGCCGGTGCGGCGGCAGCGGCGGGCGGGGGGGCCGGCGTCGTGGGCTGCGGAACTGCTGCGGGGGTCACCGGGGCGATTGTCGGCTCGGGGAGCGCACCCCGGGACATCCGCACCGAGATGTCGTCGTACTCGACCGCGACGTTGTCGAAGTCGGAGCCGTCGAGCTCGGTGATCAGTTGGACCAGGTCGTCCCAGGAGGGGCGTGAGTTCTCGGTCATTGTTCAGGATCCTTTCGAGGCGGACGAGATCATGCCGAGCAGGCCGGCGGTGGCGCCCTTGTCCTTCGTGCGGGCGTTCTGTTCTTCCTTGCGCTTCTTCCAGTTCGTCTCCGGGCGTGACTGAAGGAGCATGACCTGACTGCTGCCGTCCGGGCGGCGTTCCAGGGCCCATTCGATGTCCTGGGGCTGGCCGTAGTGCTTCTCCACCCGGATGGCGATCTCGGCCAGCTGCAGCACCTCTTGCTCGGTCAGGCAGGCCCGGCTGCGCCGCTCCGGGTCGACGTCGCGCAACTCGATGCCGGTGGCAGCGGCATTGGGGACATACTCATGGGCCTTGTCTGCGACGCGGGTGTCCCGGAGGGTCGGCCCGATCTTGGAGAGCCAGTACTCATCCGGGGTGACCTCGCCGGAGACCACTGCCTGGCCGAGGCCATAGCTGGCATTGATGGCGATCACGGAGCGGTCGCCGGTGGTCGGGCTGACGGTGAAGGTCACGCCGGCGACATCGGCATCTGCCATCAGCTGTACGGCCACGGAGATGCGGGAGGCCTCGGCGCCCTCGGTGTCTTCCATGCCCGCGCGGTAGGAGATCGCCTGGGGCGTGTACAGGCTGGCCCAGCACTCGCGGACCTTCGCCACCACGTCCTCGGCGCCGCTGACCCAGAGAAAGGTCTCCTGCTGGCCGGCGAAGCTTGCCGCATCGCCGTCCTCGTCCGTGGCGGAGGACCGGACGGCGACGGGGATGCGCTCCGACTCGGTGTCGGTGAGGCCGCGCAGCTCAGCGGTTTCGGCGGCGAGCGCACGGTAGGCGTTGGTGATCTCGCGCTCGAGGGACTCCGGCAGCGGCCGGTGCAGGATGAGCTCCACGGCCCGGTCGTGGGCCTGCTGCAGCTGCTGTGGGCCGGCATCCCGGGTGCCCTGGACGAGGTCCTGCAGGTCTTGGCGCAGGCTCGAGGCATCGCGGAAGTCCTCGAAGGCCGCCACGGTGATGGCGAAGCCGTCCGGAACGGGCAGTCCGGCGCCGACCATCTCACCGAGGCTGGCGCACTTGCCGCCCACTGTGTCGCGGTCGGTGGCGCGCAGTTCGCCGAAGGGGCGTACATAGGTGGTCATCGCGCTGCCTCCACTACTTCCTGGTCCTCGGGTGCTGACGGGTCATCGAGGAGCGTCACGGTTCCGGCGTTGCCGTCCACGCGGATCAGCTGGCCGGTGGTGATGTTGGAGGTGCCGAATCCGACACCGACGACGGCCGGCAGCTCGTACTCGCGGGAGACGATGGCGGCGTGGCACATGATCCCGCCGATGTCCGACACGGCGCCGCGGATGCGGCCGAACACGGTGGTCCAGCTCGGGCTGGTCACGGGGGCGACGAGGATCTCGCCGTCCTGGACCGTGTCCAGCTCATCCGGGCGCATCACCACACGGGCGCGGCCCTCGGCCACGCCGGGGGACCCGGCGAATCCGGTGAGCACATTCGAACCGGAGCCCCCGTCCTGGGCGTCAAGCCAGCGGTCCACGGTCTCGGGGGTGATGCCCCACAGCATGATCGTCAGCGGTTCGTTGACCTCGCCCGGAACGGGGCCCAGGGCCGGCGGCGGGGACCAGGCATCGAGGGCCTTGTAGATCTCGCGGCGGCGGGCGATGATCGCGGGCCAGTGGAAGCCGCCCTGCGGCGTGCCCCCGGCGCCCCAGGCCATCTGCAGGTCGTAGACGGCCTCCTCGACCTCGGCCCGGCGCAGGTAGAAGAGGTCCTCGACGTCGTCCCAGAAGCCCCACTCGACGAACTTCGCGCTGAACTCGCGGACCTTGTTCCAGAAGCCGGTGAGGAACCAGTGCTCCACGTAGAAGTTGTGGTTCTCCACGTAGGGGAAGACCGTGCGGGCCAGGCCGAGTGCCTCGTCGAAGCCGGACAGGTCGTCCGCGTCCAGCAGCTCACGGTAGTTCGCCGTGATCTTGTCCCGCTCGACCTGAAGCCGCTCCAGGGGGCGGGTCAGGTCGTGTCCGGCGCGCAGCTGCCCGATGTAGTCGCCGATCGCCTGCAGGGGCATGGACAGGTCGTCCACCCAACTGCGATGTGAGTGGTACATGCCCGAGCCGTACGAGAAGTTGAACCAGGGGTCCTTGGCCTGGTCCAGGGCTGCCAGCCAGGTCTTCCCGGCCTCGTCCACCAGGTTCGAGCGCAGTTGATCCTCCGAGGACGAGGCCATGACGGCCTCTGAGACCCCGAGCTCCTCGGCCCGGCGGGCCAGGGCACGCAGCTCGTCGTCGGGCCGGAACAGGAGCACGTCGATCCCGGAGACCATCCGGGACACCGTCTGGTCGTCGATCTCGGGGAAGTGTTCCTTGCAGAGGGTGAGGAACTGCAGATATGCGGCATAGCCGAGGTTGAGGAACTCTGAATGCAGCGTCCAGATCTGGTCCCCGGCCTCCAGCAGACGGTGGTATCCGGACAGCAGCAGATTGCCCTGAGTGGGTCCGCGGTCCTCCAACACCCTCTCGACGGGTTCGAATTCGCTGAGTTCGGGCACCTCGATCTCGTAGACGCTCTTGATGGCGTCGGTCACCCGGGTCTCCCACTCCGCGTAGAGGCTGTCCCAGTTCTGGAAGTAGTGACCGGCGCGCCGGGCGAACTCCTCGGCGCGGCGGGCCTGGGTCTGCTCGTCCGGCGCGGGAAGTGCGGACATGTAGGTATAGCCGTTGATGACCCGCACGTCCAGGCCCAAGGCCGGCGGCAGGGCGAAGACTCGGGTGTTGGTGACGCCCGTGCCGGTGAAGGACCCGTCGATCACCGCGTGATCGAAGGGGTAGGAGACCTCGGGGAAGTGCAGCGAGTTCCGGAACCAGGTCTTCTGAGAGTCCTCCTCACGGCGGGCCTCGAGGAACAGGTTGTGATAGGAGTACATCTCCTCCCAACCCTCGGCACCCGCCGGCGTCTCGATGCCGTAGGGATCGGGGAAGGTGCGTGCGCTGGCGGGTGCCGCCGGATCGATGGCCATGGTTGCTCCTGAGAACGGATGGGACTTCTCGTGTCTCCACGAGCATGGGCGAAGGTGATGGGGATCACGAGCTTGCTTTCCACTGAGTGAAAAAGGGATCATGGGTCGAGCCCACGGAGGGATACTCATGAGCGCTGCCGGAACGCCGATGCCGGAGGTCGGGAAGACCACCGTCCCCGCCGGGGGCAGCTCCGTGGCGGAGCGTGTCTTCATGGTGCTGCTGGCCTTCGGGCCCCGGCACCGTCTGATGACGCAGTCCGAGATCGCTCGGCGCATTGATCTGCCGGTGGCCACGGTGCATCGGATGCTGCACAAGCTGGAGGACATGGGTGCCGTCGAACGGAACGCCGAGGGGCGCTACGGGATCGGGCCCTTGATGTGGCGAATGGGCATTCTGGCTCCCACCCACGACGTCATCGGGCGGGGCGGGCGTCCCTTACTGATGTCCCTCAGTGCCCGGAGCGCTGCGGACGTGAGGGTGCTCAGCTATTTCGACGAGGCCGCCATGTGCGTGGATGAGATCCACCAGGCTTCCTTGTCCGCAGACTCCGGCCTCGGGGAGATGCACCCGCTGCACGCCAGCGCTGGGGGCATCGCCGTGGCAGCTCAATTGACCTCGGAGGTCCGGCAGCGGCTGCGGTTGACCCGGCCCGTCTACGAGGACCTCGAGCGCTCGGTCGCCCTCGCCGGGAGGCAGCTGCACGTGGAGGTGCACCGACCGGCCACCACCGAGCTGGCCGTGGTACTGGAGGTCACGGACCGCCCGCCCATGGCGCTGCAGATCAGCTTTCCCATGGCGCCCGGAACGGAACGCCGCTCCGTCCAGAGGCTGCCGCTCCTGCGGGAGGCGGCTCGCTCCCTGACCACCATCCTCAACGAAAGGCCCCGGCCATGACCCCACGAGTCAGCGCCGAGGGACTGCCTCCGGCGCCGAAGTCCGTGGTCGCACGGGCCCTGCTGATCCTTGGCCAGTTCAGCGCGACCACGCCGTCCATGACCATCAGCCAGCTGTCGCGCGCCACTGGTCTGCCGGTGGCCACGGTGTTCCGGCTGTTGGGGGAACTCGAGACCGGTCAGTTCGTCCAACGGGCAGGCCATGGCCAGTTCCGACTGGGCAACCGATTGTGGGAGATGGGTCTGCTGACCCCATTGCACGGCCGGCTTCGGGAGACGGCCCTGCCCTTCCTCCTCAACCTCCAGTACAAGACCCGGGAGACGGTCCAGTTCGCCATCCCCAATGGGGATGCCGCCCTGTACATCGAGAAGCTGACGCATGAGGAGGCCGTGCCCCAGCAGAGCCGCATCGGATCGCCCATGCCGTGGCACGGAACCGGGGTCGGCAAGGTGATGCTGGCGTTCGGTGACGACGCCACCCGTGATGAGGTCCTGGGCCAGCCCCTGATCGCACACACGCCTGAGACCCTGGTGGACCCGGATGCCTTGCGCCGCGAACTGCTCGCCATCCGGGAACGCGGGTACTCCACGAGCGCCGGGGAATACGTGGCCGGCTCGACCTCCATTGCCGCGCCGGTGATGGTCCACGGGGTGGTCCTGGCCGCCGTCGGAATCGTCAATTACCGCATGGATGCGGGCCTTGAGCGCTTCAGCGAAGCTCTTCTGCATGCCGCGCACGGTATCTCCCGGCGGCTGGAGGACACGGACGGCCTCGTCGGGCAGTAGTCTCCGCCCGACCGGGGCCTCGGTCAGTCTCCGGAGCCGCCCAGCCCGCCCAGGTCGAAGACCCGGAACACCACCGCGTGGTCCACGCCCGCGCGCACGCCGCCCTCCCGCAGGATCTCGGGGATGAACTCCTCCGGCTTCGGATGACCGGTCACGTGTTTCAGATAGGCCTCGTGGCATTCCAGAGAGGCGACGGCGGCGCCCACCGCCGCGTCGTCCACGGCTGCCGCGTGGGTCGGGCGCTCGTGGCCGGCCACCAGCAGGGCGTCGGTGTGCCACGCCGGAAGGCCTTCCTCCTCGGCCAGCTCGCGGAAGACCCACGGGTTGTCGGCGTCCCGGACGGCGTCCACCACGGCCATCCCCGCGGCCCGGTGGTCGGCCTGGTTCAGCCCGCCATAGGCCTCGAAGTCGAAGTTGGCCGTGACCACCGCATCGGGCCGGACGGTGCGGACCACGCGGGCGATGTCCCGGCGCAGGCTCAGCCCGTACTCGAGCATCCCGTCCGGATGGTCCAGGATCAGCAGGTCCCCCACGCCCACCTCGTCACAGGCGTTGCGCTGTTCGGTGGCCCGCAGCGGCCCGACGACGTCCGGCGGCTCGGCCATGCCGGCCTCTCCCGCGGTCAGCTGCAGGTAGGTGACCTCCACGCCCCGGGCGGTCCAGGCCGCCACGGCCGCCGAGGTGCCGTACTCCATGTCATCCGGATGGGCGACCACGCAGAGCACGCGGGACCAGCCGGCGTCGGGTAGCGGGGCGAGCAGCGGTTCGGTGCCGGTCATTTGTTCTCCCGATCTGAGGGGTGCTGTTCCAACCCAGCGTACGTGGGCCGCGGGCCCCTGTCGGCGGTCCGCCGCTGCCCCTAGGGTGGCAGCAGGAGACCGACACGATCCCACGGACAGAGGACACCATGAACCACGAGGACATGACCCAGGCCGGGCGGCACGCACAGTCCATGGCGGGATCCGACGGCACCATGCCGGCTCAACAGCAGGAGCCGCCCGGGCTGACGGCGCCGATGGACCCGGTGCCGGACCACGGGGAGTCCAGCTGGGTGGGCCGGGGCCGGCTGGAGGGTCTCAAGGCGCTCATCACGGGCGGGGACTCGGGCATCGGCCGGGCCGTGGCGATCGCCTTCGCCCGGGAGGGCGCGGACGTGGCCATCAACTATCTGCCGGAGGAGGCCGAGGACGCCTCGGACACCATCGGCTGGATCGACAAGGCCGGCCGGAACGCCGTGGCCGTGCCCGGGGACCTGCGGGACGAGGACGCCTGCCGGCGCATCGCGGAGGAGGCGGTGGCGGGCCTGGGCGGACTGAACATCCTGGTCAACAACGCCGGATATCACTGGGCGCGCGGCGAATCCGGGCTCGGCGGGCTGCGCACCGAGGACCTGGACCGCGCGGTGAAGACGAATCTCTACGGGACCCTGTGGCTGAGCCGGGCCTGCCTGCCCCACCTGGGCGCGGGGGACAGCATCATCATCACGACGTCGGTCCAGGCCTACCAGCCCTCCGAGACGATGATCGACTACGCCGCCACCAAGGCGGCCCTGAACAACGTGACGGCGAACCTGGCCGGTGAGCTGGGACCACAGGGAATCCGGGTGAACGCGGTGGCCCCGGGGCCGGTGTGGACGCCGCTGCAGCCGGCCACCAAGGAACCGGAGGCGGTGTCCCACATGGGCGCAGACACGCCGTTGGGTCGCATCGGCCAACCGGCTGAACTCGCAGGGGCCTACGTGTTCCTGGCAAGCCCGGCGGAGGCCAGCTTCGTCTCCGGATCGGTGCTCGGCGTGACCGGCGGTCTGCCGGTCTTCTAAGCCGTGGGCGCTCTGAGCCGTCGGTATCAGTACTATCAGCGGCCGAGCAGGTGCTTCAGCGCCGCGGTCAGTTCAGTGTGGCGGAAGGTGTACCCGGAGTCGACGGCACGGTCCGCGCGGGCCTTCTGGTCAGCCTCCACGAGCAGGCGGTTGCCCTCAGAGCCGAGGACCGCGGTGGGGGCGGCCGCCGGCAGGGGCACGGCCGAGGGGCGGCGGAGCACGGTGCCGAGGGTGGCGGCGAAGTCGCGTGACTGCACCGGATGCGGCGCCACTCCGTTGAGGGGCCCCTGGACCTCGCGGCCCAGGGCGGCATGGGCGAAGAGCCCCACGATGTCCTCGATGGAGATCCAGCTCTGCCACGGGTTGCGGTCCCTGCCCGTGCCGAGCGGGCCGCCGGCCCCGAGCAGGAACAGCGGCAGCACCTGCTGGAGGATGCCGCCGGCAGGCGTCAGGACCAGACCGGTGCGGATCATGGCGGTCCGGACCCCGGCTCGCGTGGCCGGTGCCGTGGCCCGCTCCCACTGCTGGCACATCTCGGCCAGGAAGTCGTCACCGGGCTGATCGGTCTCGCGCAGCCCCTGTCCGTCCGGGCCGGCGCCGGCCTCGGCGCCGTAGTAGCCGATCGCCGAGGCGTTGACGAGCGAGCGCTCCCGGCCGTCCTCGGCCAGCTCCGCGAGGGTCCGGGCGAGCAGCCCGGTGGCGGTCAGCCGGGACTGCAGCATCTCCGCCCGGTGAGTTTCGGTCAGTCGCCCCCCGATGGTCTCCCCGGAGAGGTTGACCACGGCGTCGACCTCCCGGAGGGCCTCGGTATCCAGGCGACCGGCTGCCGGATCCCAGGACACGGTGTCCACCGCCGTCGCAGCGGCGGCCCGGGACCCGCCGCGGACCAGCCGGATCACCCGGTGGCCGCCGCCGGTCAACAGCGCGCACAACTGGGTGCCGATCAGCCCGCTGGCCCCGGAGACGGCGATCGTCAACGGGCCGCCGGCGACCTGCCCGTGGTAGCCGGTGTGGAAGTCCAGGTCACCGATCAGTTGCGCGGCCCGGAAGTCGAACTGCCGCTCCAGTTCGTCCTCGAGGCGTTCCTCCGTCCACCGGCCGGCCCGGGACCAGGCGGCACCTTTGCGGCGCAGCACGGCGCCGGCGGGCAGCTCGTACTCGATGTGGTCCACCACCACGCAGCCCGGCGCGCCCTCGGCCGTGTCCGCCTCACCGGGCGCGGCATCCTCGAAGGTGTGCGTGTGGACCCAGGACTTCAGGGGACCGGAGGACATTTCGTCGCGGAACATGTGTCCCGGATCCAGGGCCGTGTGGAGTGAGGTCCACGGGGCCTCGGGGGCGAACCACTGGGGCAGTCGGAAGGGCAACACGGTCTTGGCCAGGCCGGCCGCGGACTCCAGGCCCAGGCCCAAAGAGCCCGGGGCGCCCACGCCCAATCGGGCGACGGAGCCGACGTCGAGCCCCTCCGGTTCCCGGCGGACGGAACCGGCGAACGGCGGCGTCAGGCGGACCAGAGCACCCGGCCTGGAATGCCAGCGAAACACGGTGGAACGGTCGTGGGGGACCAGCGTACGGCGTTCGAAGACGGGCATGTGACCACTCTTCCACACGCTTCCACTGCCCCACACGGACTTCCCCTTCAGGCACAGAGTGACCCCGCCCCCGCCGTGGTGACGGGGTGGGGTCACTCTGTGCCTGGTGGTCAGTCGGTGATCAATCGGTGGTCAGTCGGTGGTGGTGAGGTCGTACTGGTACATGACCTTGGCGACCTCCCCGCGGTTGATGGGGGTGAACGGGCGGTAGTCCCCGTCGGTGTAGCCGTTGACCAGTCCCTCGGAGGCGGCCCAGGCGATCGCCTCGTAGTGGGTGCTGGAGGTCGGCACGTCTTCGAACGCCGACTCTTTCGGGGCCGTGAAGTCCTCTGGGCCCGCCGCCCGGTAGAGGAACGTCACGAACTCCGAGCGGGTCACGTCCCGGCCCGGGCGGAAGGTGCCGTCCGTGTAACCGGTCGTGACCTCGTGGGCGTCGTCGGCGGCCCAGGCGATCGGGGTGAAGTGCGGGGCACCGACCGGCACGTCCGGGAAGACTGCCACCGCCGGGTCCGCGGTGTAGTCCGGGGCCAGGTACCGCTGCAGGAAGGCCACCGACTCACCGCGGGTGATCTCCTGGCCCTTGCGGTAGGTGCCGTCGGCGTAACCGGTCGTCACGCCCTCGGTCTGCATCCACCGCACCGGGGCGTAGTACACGGACCCCGGCAGGTTGTCCGAGAAGTCCTCCGGGGCGGGGGCGGGGGCGTCGGCACCGTCCCGATCCGTGGTGAAGGTGACCACGTCGTCATAGACCCGGCGTTCGGTGCCCACCAGGTTGTACTCGCTGTCCAGCTCCGGGAAGACATAGACCGGGGTCAGGGTGACCTCGGTGCCTTCGGCCACGTGCTTCAGGTCGATCTGCAGGTGGCCGTAGTGCAGGCCCCCGTCCTCGAGCTGGAGCACACCGTCGCGCTCCACCCACGTCTCGGGTTCATCGGCGGCGGCCGTCCACTCGGAGGAGCTGTTGAAGCGCAGTGGCTCGTAGACGCCGTCCTCGTTCTGCGCGAGCTGCTCGCCGCGCAGGCCGTCGGCGGCCACACCCACGTCGAAGGAGTGGAAGCCCTGCCCGTCTCCGTCGGCGTCCACCCAGGACCGCTCGAACATCTCGTCATGGCCGGAGATCACGGCGGAGACGCCGTAGTCCTCGAACATCGGGGTGTAGGCGCGCATGGCGGTGCCAGACTGGTTGTCCGGGTGCTCGTGGTTCGGCGGGGTGCCATGGACCCCGTTGGAGTAGGCGGCGTGGTGGAACTGGACCAGGACCACCTGGTCCCTCTCCCGGGCGTCCGCCAGCTGCTCCTCGGCCCAAGCCCACTGCTCCGTGCCCTCATTGAAGTTGGGCAGGTCCACGTCCTCGTCGTTGCTGCCCGGGAAGACGTCTTTGAACGCCTCTGTGTAGGTCTCCATGGTGAACATGCCCTGGGTGTCCGTGGAGAGGTTCTCATCGGTCAGGTTCGAGTCGTCGCCGGAGAACACCTCGCCGGATAGCTCGCCGGTGCGGGTGTCCTCATCCGGGAGGCCGTTGGTGGAATCGAGGGACAGGATCGTCACCGGTCCGTAGTCGGTCCGGTAGTAGGAGCCGCGGTACTGCGCGTTCTCCGGATCCGCTCCGGCACCGGTCCGTTCGAAGTAGGAGTGGTACTTGTTGCGGGAGATCACGGCGGGGGACTGGTCCTCGGCCGTGCCGTAGCCCCCGTTGATGGAGGCGAAGGTCTCCCAGTTGCCCAGGGCGGTCAGCAGCGGGACGCGGGAGGCCAGATCACCGTGCTCGCCGGCGAAGTAGCCGAAGAACTCGTCCCACCCCGGCTGGTACCCGCCGCCCTGGGCCAGGTCCCCGGCTACCAGCATGAGGTCCGGCTCGGCGGCCTCGATGTGCTTGAGGTTCTCCTGCAGCGCGGTGTCCTGGTCCAGCGGGTAGTTCAGGGTGAAGGCGCCGTAGCGGGTGGCGTGGCCGAACTTCTCATCCCAGGCGGAACCTTCTCCGGGCCGATCCAGGGAGTCCTCGGTGTAGCCGTTGACGGGGGACTGCTCCCACTCCCGGTGCTCCGTCCGGCCGTAGGGCTCGGTCTCGGTGTCGGAGAAGGCCACGATGCGCAGCTCGTCCCAGTCCGCCCCGGGGCCCGTGGTGACGGTGGACTCGTGGGTCTGAGAGCCCTGTGTGACCGCATAGTCCACGGTGAGGCCGGGCTCCAGGTTCGGGATGGTCACCCGGTGCTTGTAGTTGTCCGCGCCCTTGAGCCAGGAGCCCTGCTCCAGCCCGTCGATATCCTGGGCCAGTTCCGCCTCGGTGTAGCCGAGCAACGGCTGATGCTCCGGCTCCGAGGTCAGCGTCATATCGGGGGAGTCCTCGCCGGGGTAGCGCACCACCACGGTGCCCGGCTCCTCGGTCTCCGAGAACCAGACCAGGTCCGCGGACTCGTCTGAGGGCTCCATGATGTACGGCAGTACACGGAATCCGCTTCCCGATGACTGCGTGGACTGCGTGGCGGTGACAGCCGTGGCATCCTGCGCTGTGGCAACCGGGGTGGTGGCGCCGGCCGGGGTGACGGCCACGGTGCCGACCAGCACGGCGGCGGCCAGGAGGCCGAGGCCGACACGGCGGACCGGACGGTGGGGAGGGTGGGCGCGGAGATGCATGGGTTCCTCTGCGGTGGTGCGGGCGGGCGGGTGACCACGCCAGTGTCTCGTCCACAGGCGACGAGAGGGTGGCCGCCGGGTGTCCGGCAGGCGGCCGCCGGGCGCAAGGTGACGACGCCAGGTCACGACGGTGGGGGTGCCGTCACTTTGCGCCTGAGGGCTGAGGGCTAAGGGCTGAGGGCTGAGGGGCGCGGAGTGCCTAGGGTGAGGGGGTGACTACCGAGACGACGTCCTCCCGGGGCCCCACGGGACTGATGGGCCTGTTGTGGATCGCAGTGTGGGGCTTCTCCGGATTCTTCCTCAGCTACTCGACCATGGTGCCGATCGGCCTCGCCCGTGGTCTGAGTGCCGTGACCGGCGGCACCCTGTTGACGGTCATGATGCTCAGCGTGATCGTGGTGCAGCCGGCGGCGCCCGTCCTGCGGCAACGCTGGGGTCCGCGCCGGACCGTCGGGACGTCCCTGCTGCTGATGGCCGCCGGGCACGGGGCGAGCCTGGTCATCCCCCATCCCGTGGCGGCACTGCTGGTGACCGGACTGGCCGTCGGATGCGGTTTCGGGATCCTCGTGGTGGTGGCGACGGCGGCCGTCCCCCTGGTCTCGCAGCCCGGCCGGGCGGGCCGGGCCCTGGGGCAGTTCGGTGCGGCGACCTCCGGTGCCGCCGCCGTGGGCGCCCCGTTGGGCCTGTGGTTCAGCGGGGTGGTGCCGTTGGAGAACTTCCGTCTCGCGGCCGCCGTCTGCGTGCTGCTCGCGTTCGTCACCCTGCGGGGGATCCCGGACCGGGTCGCGGGCGCCACCGCCCCCAGCGCCAGCACCGCGGAAGGCGAAGCGGGGCAGGGGGGTGCGGCCCGCGCGTCGGGCACGGGTTCCGAACCGGCGGCCACGGGGTGGTGGGCCGCACTGGGACCGGTGCTGCTGCCGTTCCTGGTCAGCATGGCCGCCTACGGCCTGGTGATTGCCTTCGGACCGGGCGGAGACACCGCACACCCGGCCGTGTTCATCGCGACCATGCAGGCGGCCTCCGTGGCGGGGCGCTGGGTCTCCGGATCACTGACGGACCGGCTCGATCCCACGGCGGTCTACACGGCCGGGATCGCGATGACGGCGGCTGGCCTGGTGGCCGTGGCCCTGACGGAGCCGCCGTGGCTGTTGGCCGCCTGCCTGGTGCTGATGGGTGTGGGGATCGGCACCGTGCAATCGGCCAGCCTGGTCATGGCCTTCGCCCGGGCCGGCAGCCACGGTCAGGCCAGCGTCGGTTGGAACATGAGCTTCGACACCGGCCTGGGCCTGGCGGGGGTGTTCGGCGGGGTGGGGTTCACCTACCTCGGGTCCGGGATCACCTTCGCCGGGGTGGCCGGCCTGATCCTGCTCGCGGGGATCCCGCTCTGGCTCAGTCGAGCCCGATGAGGATCCGGGCCGCTCGGTGTCGTCTCATGACGAGGCCGGTCAACCAGAGGACCAGTCCGGGCCAGCCCCAGGACAGCGCCAGTCACCACCCCACGCCCACGTCAGCCGGCCTTCTGGTGTCCAGCGCCGGATTCTGGGACGGGCCCCCGGCACCCCGGCCGTCATCGAAACCCCTGCCCGGCGGCGGGATCTGTCCGGTTGTGCCAGACTGGGCGCACGTCAGGCACCCCGCGCGGGAGAGCGCCGTGACCCGTCGTCGGTCGGCCGGAAGGTCCGCCGCGGTACGGGATCACAGCCGCCGAAGGAGCAATTTCTCCCCGAGAATCTCTCAGGCCCCGGTACCGCGCAGGGCATGGCGACTCTGGAAAGCTCCGCGGGGCCAGCGGCCCCCGGACACCGACGGTGCAAGCACGTATCCTCCAGATACGGGCGGAATCTCTCAGGTCCATGACAGAGCGGGGAGGTACCGATCCGTGCCCACCGCGCCCTGGAGGAGACCCCATGAACGCCAGCTACGCCCCCGACGCCACCACGCCGACGCCCACGCAGACCGTCCCGCCGGCCATGAGCCAGCGCCACGAGCCGCGGGACACGGCCTCAGCACCGTTCACCAGCCGTCACATCGGCCCCCGCCCCTCGGACGCCGAGCACATGCTCTCCGTGCTGGGCTTCGACTCCCTCGCGGATCTGGTGGACGCCGCCGTCCCGGCGGACATCCGCCAGGACACCCCGCTGAACCTGCCCCCGGCCCTGACCGAGGCCGCCGTCCTGGAGGACCTGCGGGCGATCGCGAACCGCAACATCGTCAAGACCCAGATGATCGGGCAGGGCTTCTTCGACACGGTGACCCCGCCCGTGGTGCTGCGCAAGGTGCTCGAGAACCCGGCCTGGTACACCGCCTACACCCCCTACCAGCCGGAGATCTCCCAGGGCCGTCTGGAGGCCCTGCTGAACTTCCAGACCATGGTCTCCGACCTCACGGGGCTGGAGATCGCCAACGCCTCCATGCTGGACGAGGCCTCCGCCACGGCCGAGGCCGTACTGCTGATGCACCGCGCCAACAAGAAGTCCGCCAGGACGGCGTCAGGCGGCATCACCCTGCTGGACGCCGACCTCTACCCGCAGACCCGCGCGGTCATCGAGGGCAGGGCCCGGGCTCTGGACCTGGACGTGCGCACCGCCGACCTCACCTCCGGCCTGCCCGCCGAACTCTCCGCTGAGCTGGAGGAGAGGGGCCTGTGCGGCATCGTGCTGCAACAGCCCGGAGACTCCGGGCGGATCCACGACCACACGGCGGTCATCGCGCAGGCCAAGGAGCATGGCGCGATGGTGACGATCGCCGCCGACCTGCTCTCCCTGGCCCTCATCACCCCTCCGGGCGAGCAGGGCGCGGACATCGCCGTCGGCACCACCCAGCGCTTCGGCGTCCCGCTGTTCTTCGGCGGGCCCCACGCCGCCTACATGGCCGTGCCCAAAGGCCTCGAACGTCAGCTGCCCGGCCGCCTGGTGGGTGTCTCCCAAGATGCCGCCGGCCGCCCGGCCTACCGCCTGGCCCTGCAGACCCGCGAGCAGCACATCCGCCGTGAGAAGGCCACGTCCAACATCTGCACCGCCCAGGCACTGCTGGCCATCACGGCCTCCATGTTCGCCGTCTATCACGGCCCGGAGGGCGTGAGAGCGATCGCCGAGCACGCCCACCGCCAGGCCTCCCGCCTGGCCGCCGCCCTGGAGTCCTCCGGGTTCACGCTCACCCAGGACGCGTTCTTCGACACGGTCCAGGTCTCCGTGCCGTCCCTGGCCCGCACCGTGGTCACCGCCGCGGAGGCGGCCGGGGTCAACCTGCGCCTCGTGGACGTCGGGACCGTTGGCATCTCCTGTGACGAGACCACCACGGACGAGGACCTCGTGGCCGTGCTCTCGGCCTTCGGCGCCCCGAGCCAGTCCTTGGACGCCGGCGGCGCGCAGGCCGGCAGTCACCCCCAGAAGGACGACGCCGGCCGGTCGGCCTCGGCGCGTATCCCCGCCTCCCAGCGGCGCAGCAGCGCGTTCATGACCCACCCGGTGTTCAACACCTACAAGTCCGAGACCCAGATGCTGCGCTACCTCAAGCGCCTCTCCGGCTACGACCTGGCTCTGGACCGCACCATGATCCCGCTGGGTTCGTGCACCATGAAGCTCAACGCCACCGCGGAGATGGAGTCCATCTCCTGGCCCGAGTTCTGCTCCATCCACCCCTTCGCACCGGACCACCAGACCGAGGGATGGCGCTTCCTGCTGGGCGACCTCGAGGAGAAGCTGGCCGAGATCACCGGATACGCGGCGGTCTCCGTCCAACCCAACGCCGGTTCGCAGGGTGAATATGCGGGCCTGCTCGCGATCCGCCGCTATCACCTGGACCAGGGTGAGGGCGAGCGGGACGTCTGCCTGATCCCCGCCTCCGCCCACGGCACCAACGCCGCCTCGGCGGTGCTCGCCGGACTGAAGGTCGTGGTGGTGGCCACCGCATCGGACGGCACCATCGACTCGGAGGACCTCGCCGCCAAGATCGAGGCGAACGACGGCCGGGTCGCGGCCATCATGATCACCTACCCCTCCACGCACGGCGTCTATGACGCGGACGTGCGGGAGGTCTGCCGCACGGTCCACGAGGCCGGCGGCCAGGTCTACATCGACGGCGCGAACCTCAACGCCCTCGTCGGCCTCGCGCAGCCGGGCCAGTTCGGCGGGGACGTCTCCCACCTGAACCTGCACAAGACCTTCTGCATCCCCCACGGCGGCGGCGGCCCGGGGGTGGGCCCCGTGGCCGTGGCCGAGCACCTGGCGCCCTACCTGCCCAGCGCCGAGCGGCCGATCACCTCAGCTCCCTACGGCTCGGCCGGCGTCATGCCGATCTCCTGGGCGTACCTGTACCTGATGGGCGCCGAGGGGCTCACGGACGCCACCCGCCACGCGCTGCTGAGCGCCAACTACGTGGCCAAGCGGCTCGGGGACAAGTTCCCCATCCTCTACACGGGCGAGACCGGGCTCGTGGCCCACGAGTGCATCCTGGACCTGCGCGAGCTCACCGCGACGTCCGGTGTCACCGCGGAGGACGTCTGCAAAAGGTTGATCGACTACGGCTTTCACGCCCCGACGCTGGCGTTCCCGGTGGCGGGAACGCTCATGGTGGAGCCGACCGAGTCCGAGGACCTGGCCGAGATCGAGCGCTTCATCGACGCCATGGTCTCCATCCACGCCGAGATGGAGGCCACCACGCCCGACACCCTGGATGCCTCCGTGCTGCGCAACGCCCCCCACACGGCCGAGGTGCTCACTGCGGACGAGTGGGACCGTCAGTACCCGCGCTCGCAGGCGGCGTACCCGGTGGACTCGCTGCGCCGGGACAAGTACTTCGCCCCGGTGGGACGCATCGACGGCGCGTGGGGGGACCGCAACCTGTTCTGCTCCTGCCCGCCGATCGAGTCCTTCGAGAACTAAGCCCGAACTGAGGATGCAGCACATGCCTGAGAACAACAATCCGAACACCACCCCGCTGCACGGGGTCCATGTGGAGGCCGGCGCCTCCTTCACGGACTTCGGCGGCTGGCAGATGCCCCTGAAGTACGGCTCGGAGCTGGCGGAGCACCAAGCCGTGCGCACCTCCGCCGGGCTCTTCGACCTCTCCCACATGGGGGAGATCCGGGTGACGGGCGCTCAGGCCGCCGAGGCACTGGACTACGCCCTCACCGCCCGGATCTCCGCGGTGGAACCGGGGCAGGCCAAGTACTCCCTGATCTGCACCGAGGCCGGGACCGTCCTGGATGACCTGATCGTCTACCGGCTGGATGACGGCCGTGAGGCCGAATCAGGCGATGCAGGGCGTGAGTACCTGGTGGTTCCCAACGCCGGCAACGCCTCCGCGGTGGCCTCCGCGCTGACCGAGCGTGCGGCGGACTTCGCGGCCACCGTGCGCAACGAGTCCTCGCAGACCGCCCTGATCGCCCTGCAGGGCCCGGAGGCCGCACGCATCCTCTCCGCGGTGCTGCCCGAGGGGGAGGCGGCCGAACTGGAGGGGCTGGCGTACTACGCCGCGCGCCCGGCCACCGTCCAGACCGGTGCCGAGGCCGGCCACGGTGGTGACGTCACCGTCCTGCTGGCTCGCACCGGTTACACGGGGGAGGACGGCTTTGAGCTGATCATCGGCCCCGTGGCAGACCGCGGCGTGCTGTCCACGGAGGCCGAGGCCGTCTGGAACGCACTGCGCGGAGCCGCTGACTCGGTGGGCGCGGAGCTGCTGCCGTGCGGGCTGGCCTGCCGGGACTCGCTGCGGCTGGAGGCCGGGATGCCGCTCTACGGCAATGAACTGGGCCTGGGTCACCTGCCCAGTGAGTCCGGGGCCGGGATGGCCGTCCCGCTGAAGTCCAAGGAGGCGGACTTCGTGGGCCGGGACGCCCTGCTCGCCGCCCGCGAGGCCGGAACCGGTGTCACCACCGGCCAGCGGATCGTGGCACTGCAGGGCGGTGGACGCCGGGCGGCCCGTGCCGGCTACCCCGTGCTCGACGCCGAGGGGCAGCGGATCGGCGAGGTCACCTCCGGCATCCCCAGCCCGACCCTGGGCTATCCGATCGCCCTGGCCCGGGTGGACGTCGGCTTCCGGGAGATCGGCACCGAACTGACGGTTGACCTGCGCGGCAAGGCCGAGCCGTTCACCGTGGTGCGGAGCCCCTTCTACCGCCGGGCGGAATAGCAAGGGCCCCCGGGTCCGCTTGCTAGACTTTCCGGAGCCTGCGGGCCCGCCTGATCCCTCGCCGCACCGGCCTCACTCCACTGCAGGAAGACCATGACAGAACAGCAGACTGCCCGACGGTTCCCCGTCCTGGCCATCATCGCGTTCGTTGTGGTGGCCGCACTCTTGCTGACGCTGGCCGTCCTGAGCACCATCAAGGGGGTCCGCACCGCTGCCGCCGTGGGCAGCGTGGTGCGGGTCCAGGATGGCCAGACCCTCGTGGTGAACCATGACGGTACCGAGGAGACCGTGACGCTTGCCGGGGTGCTGGCGCCGTTGCCGGCAGCCGAGGGGCAGGACCCCACGGTGGAGAATTGCCTCGCCGACGAGTCCATGACGAACCTGGCGGCAATCCTCGAACCGGGGGACTCCGTGCGGCTGGAGTATCCGGACGGGTCCGACGGGCCCAACGGCACCCGGCTGGCCATGGTCCATCATGACGGCCAGATCACCAACACCCAGCAGGTCGAGGCAGGGCTGGCCGTTCCGCTGCGCGAACAGCCGGTGGAGCAGCTCGGCAGCGATCTGCGGGAGGCGCAGAAGACCGCTCGCACGGAGGAGTCCGGCCTGTACTCCCCGGCGGAGACCTGCACCCTGGCCGGGCAGATCGCCCCCGCCGTGAACGTCCTCCAGGACCTGCAGGAGGATCGGCCCACCACCTCCGAGGCGGCAGTCGCCCAGATCGAGACGGTCGAGGCCGCCGTGGAACAGGGCATCACCGCCGAGAAGGTCTTCGCCACCATCGACCCGGAGGGCGGGTCCCTCGCCTCGCTCGCCTGGGGCGAGGACCTCCCGCGGCTGCAGGAGCGGCTCAGCGGAGCGCTGTCCTCGGCTCAGTCCGAGCTCGACTCGCTGAAGTCCACCCGCAACGTCCTGCTGACCCGGGAACGCGAGGAGAAGGCCCGCCTGGAGGCGGAGGCCCGCCAGGCCGAAGCCGCCCGTCAGGCGGCCGCGCGAAAAGAGGCTGCACGTCAGGAAGCTGCACGCCAGGAGGCCGCCCGCCAGTCCGCAGCAGCAGACGCCAAGGCGGACGCGGACCAGCAGAAGGCCGAAGAAGAACAGAAGAAGAAGGAAGCCGAAGAGAAGAAGGCCGAGGAAGAGAAGAAGAAGAAGGAAGCCGAGGCATCGGCATCAGCCTCGCCGACGCCGACTCCGACTCCGACTCCGACTCCGACTCCGACTGAAACGGATGCCGCTTCCGACTGAGCCCCGACCTTCAAGTCAGCAGTCCGAGGTGCTTCCGGCCGCAGTGTCGGGGTCAGTCCAGGGCCAGGGTGACGAGCCCCAGCTGCGCGGCGCGGATGATCACCTGGACGCGGTCCCGGACCTCGAGCTTGTCCATGATCTTGGTGAGGTTCGCCTTGACGGTGGACTCGGAGAGGTGCAGCTCCTCGGCCATCTCGGGATTGGACCGGCCGCGGGCGAGCAGGCGGAGTACGTCGAGCTCGCGCGGCGTCAGGTCAGAGCCGTCCGGGTCTCCTTCGGACACGGTGGTCGTACCGATGCCGGACCCGTCACCTTCGATGGAGGAGAGCAGCTTGCGCGTCACGGCGGGGGAGAGGACGGACTCCCCGCGGTGCACACTCCAGATGGCGCCGATGATGGTCTCCGGATCGGCGTCCTTGAGGAGGTAGCCGGCAGCGCCTGCGCGCAATGCGGGCACCAGGTAGGGCTCAGAGGTGAACGTCGTGATGGCCAGAACCTTGGTATTGGGTAGTTCGGCCGTGATCCGCTCGGTGGCCTCCACCCCTCCCATGACGGGCATCTGCATGTCCATCAGCACCACGTCAGGGCGGATGGCCAGGGAGGACTCCAGGCCCTCCTCGCCGTTGGCGGCGATGCCCACGCACTCCATATCGGAGGACGACTCCACGAGCATCTTGAGTGCTCCGCTCATCAGGGGCTGGTCGTCCACGATGAGAACCTTCAGGGGGGACGTGCTGAAATCGGGCATGGGCTCAGACTAGTCGCTGGCTGGGGAACCCGCGTCTGACCAGCGCGGAGGAAAAGGCGGCGCTGCGGGAGAAGCTGGTGGACCTGAACCTTTGAATATCCTGGCAGCTTGCACTGAATGTGGAGAACGTGACGCTGGCCAGTGATAATGAGGGTATGAAATATCCCCTCAAGGCCGTTGCGGCCGCCGTGCTCGTCTCCTCCGCCCTCTTCGCTGCCCCGGCTGCCGCCGCGGACGCCTCTACCGGTTCCGTACTCCCCTCCACGTTCCAGACCCAGCCTGTATCCAAGTCCTCTGGTGGGGCCTCCACCATGGGCTTCGGGGAAGGCGCCAAGATCATCGTTTGTGGCTGGTGGGGTCTCTGCTGATAGGCCATTCGTGAGTCTTGAGATTGCGGCCGGCCCCTCGAAGGGGCTGGCCGCCTTCTGGTCTGCCCGCAGATTAGGGCGGGTGATTTTGGTGGTTGTGACGCTATTCGTCTCAGCCTCAGTCATCTCAGATTTTGCATCGGTTGCTGCAGGCAACGGGTGGACTAATGAGGCTGACTCCCTAGTCACCTTGCTAGTCGCCATCTCCTATTACCTGTTATGGACCAGGACGACCATCGCTTTTATGGCGATGATTCCAGCCATGGTCGTCAGCCATATGCTGGGCTCCTTTTCTATTCTGGTTTTCGCGTTGCCCTTTATGTTGGGCATCGTGGCTGCCACGACAACACGTCTATACAGCTACGTCGCCCTGACAATCTCAGTCTTCTGGGCCGTGTTCTTCTACTGGTCATTCCCGGGGAACCCTGGGATCGTTTGGGCCTCCTTGCTGTTCATCACCTTGGCTTGGGGTGTGGGCTATTTCGTGTCATGGCTGCTGGAGCGGAGAGAGCACGATCGGTTGCGGGTCGCTGAGGCCACCCGTAGGGCCGCTGCAGCCGCTCAGGACGAGCGCCGCTCGCTGGCCCGGGACCTGCATGACATCGTGGCGCACAACCTGACGATCATCTCGATGCAGGCCCGCGCCGCCGAGTACGCCGGCACCGACGCCTCCGCCCATGATGCGATCGCCGTGATCGGTGACTCTGCCGGAGAGGCCCTGGGGGACCTGCGCCGTATGCTGTCACTGCTCCAGGCCGAAGGCCTCGTCGCCGGCGACGAGGAGGGCGCGCAGCGGGACCTCGGGGAGGGTGCCTCAGCGCTGGACCTCGAATACGGGGCGGTGAAGTTCGGTCGCATGCTGGAAGGCCTCGGCATCGAGACCACCGTGGAGACCTCCGGGTTGGACCAGGACATCCCCCAGAGCGTGGAGACTGCCCTGTACCGCGTCCTCCAGGAGGCCATCACCAACGTGGCCAAGCACTCGGCCGAGGGTGGCCAGTGCCACCTGGTGGTCAGCGCCCGTGAGGGAAATCTTGAACTCGCCGTGGACAACACGCTTCCTCCGCGCGGCACCGCCAGCCGGGCCGGCTGGAACTCCTCCGCCAGCGGACTGATCGGGATGCAGGATCGCGTGGATGCCTTCGGTGGGACCATGTCCTCCGCCCGCGACGGCCGCTGGTGGCGGGTCCGCGCGAGCGTCCCGCTCCGCGGGGCAACGGTCTGAAAGAGCCCGGGTGTGATGTACGTCACATTCAGGTGCGAACACTGGCCAATGGTCCAATGGCGGCAAGTGCCTCGCGCTGGTTAACCTAGAAGGGCCCCATGAGACGGTGCACACGGATCGGAACGGTGGAACTAGCCCGGGGGGATACGGGCCCACCAATCCAATATCCGCTGAGAGGCGGTGGCCTAGCCACCGCCTCTCAGGTGTTTAAGACGCAGGTCACCTTGCGGTCTGAACGAGTATTAGGGTGTCAAGAATGAACGCCCCGTCTGGCGCGGTCGCTGGACACCCAGCACACGCGCGCACCGCTTGGATCCCCATCGTCATCGCCGGCGTCGCCGCGGCCATGCACATCTGGAAACTTCCCGAGGCCTTGTCCTTCGTCCAGGAGGACCTGGGCATGACCCTGATCGAATCGGGTGTCCTGCTGGGCATCGTCCAGGTCGGCTCGATGCTCCTCGGCCTGGGTGTCTCCCTCTTCTCCGAGGTGATGGGCCTACGCCGCACCCTGCTGATCGGGCTCACGCTGTTGTCCGCGGCGTCCCTGACCGGGGCTTTCGCCGAGACCACGGGCTTCCTGATGGCCACCCGGGCCGTGGAGGGCGTGGGCTTCCTCATGGCCACGGTGGTGTGCCCGCCGCTCATCCGCCTCATCACGCCCCGGGCCCGGACGAACATCGCCATGGGCTGGTGGGGTTCCTTTCAGGGGCTGGCGACCTTTGTGGCGGTCCTGCTCTCCACCCTGCTGCTCACCAGTGTCAGCTGGCAGGTGTGGTGGATCCTGATGGCCGTGGTCACCGCCGCGACCATCCCGTTGATCCTGACCTTCGTGCCGCCGCCACCCTCCGACCGCGACTCCAACGTCCAGCTGGCGGTGCGGCGGGTGGGGGCCACGGTCAGGACCCTGACGCCGTGGATCGCCGGTCTGGTCTTCGCCTGTTACTCCCTGCAGTGGGGTTCCGTGATCGGCTTCCTGCCCACCATCTTCGACGAGGCCGGTGTCGGCGGGCTCTGGCCCGGGATCGTCACTGCCGTGGTGGGCGGTGTGAACGGGGTGGGGAACATCATCACCGGCCGGTTGCATCAACGCGGTGTGCCCATGCGACGGCTCATCTTGATCGGCCTGGCCACCATGGGCGTCACCTCAGTCATCACGTTCGCACCGGACTGGTCCGGCATCCCGGGTGGACTAGCCGTTCAGATCCTGGCGGTCGCGCTGTTCTCCGCCGTCGGTGCGCTGGTCCCCGCCACCCTGAACCGGATCGCCGTGGACATCGCCCCGCCGAACGGATCGGGCGCGGCGGCCATGGGGCTCATGGTGCAGATCTACAACGGCGCCAACTTCGTGGGGCCCATCATCATCGCCGCCATCGCCACCGCCACGGGTGGCTGGCACTTCTCCTGGACCATGACCTTCGGTGCCAGCCTGCTCGGCATCCTGCTGGCCTGGCGGTTCCTGTCAGCCCGCCGCCTGGGCATCGACTTCCAGCACCGCGGCTAGTCACCGCAGGCCGCCGCGCGACCCAACGAGGTCACACGAATGACCCCGATCCCTCGTCCGCGAAGGGGCAATTCGTGTGACCCAGTTGTCCAGCCAGGGTGGGTGGCGTCAGTCGCAGCCGTTGGGGCCGCAGGCTTGGCCGTTGAGGCCGTCGGGATACCCGTCCGCACCAGCCGCGCCGGTGGGCTGCACCATCTGCAGGGGCTGGGACTCGGCCCAGGACTGTTCCAGGGCCTGGGTGAAGACCTCCACGGGCTGAGCCCCGGAGATGCCGTACTTGCGCTCCAGCACGAAGAACGGGACGCCGGAGACACCCAGCGCCCGGGCGGTGGCCAGGTCCTGCTTCACGGCGGTCTCCCACCGATCATCGTCCAGGGCCTCGCGGACCTGCTCGGCGGTCAGCCCGGCGGCGGTGCCGAGTTCCACGAGCACGTCCTCGCTGCCGATGTCCTTCCCGTCCTCGAAGTGGGCCTGGAACAGCTGTTCCTCAAGGCGTTCGGCTGTCTTCAGCGAGACCGCCTTGGCGCGCTGGATCACCCGGTGGGCCTTCCATGAGTTGGCCACCACCAGGGCCTCGAAGTCATAGTGCAGCCCCTCGCCGGTGGCCTGTTCGGTCACATGACCCAGCATCTGGGTCACCTGCTCGCGGGGCATGCCCTTGGTCTGGACGAGGTAGTCGATCTCGTTGCGGTGGTCATGCTCGGGCAGGCTCGGGTCCAGTTGGAAGCTCTTCCACTCGACCTCCACCTGGTCCCGATGCTCGAAGGAGGCCAGGGCCGTCTCGAAGCGGCGCTTGCCGATGTAGCACCACGGGCAGGCCACGTCAGAGAAAATCTCGATCTTCATATCAGCCACAACCCCGTCTCCCGGCCGGGTATTCCGGGAGGTGTGGGGCGCACCCGAGCCCGGGGCCGGCGTCGGGAATCAAAGCCACGGCGCCGGCCCCGCACCGTGCGGAGGCACCGCGCCTCAGGCGCGGCGCAGGCCGCCCTGCCACAGGGCGTCGAAGGGGGTGTTGCCGGTGACGCGCTGCTTGATGCCCTCGGTGACGAACTCCTTGGCACGGCGGGCGGCCTGAAGCGGGGTGGCGCCCTGGGCCAGCTCCGCGGTGACCGCGGCCGCCAGGGAACAGCCTGCCCCGGAGACCGCGTGCTCGCCGACCTTCGGCGCGGAGAGCACCTCGAGGACCTCACCGTCGTAGAACACGTCCTGGGCGTCCGGGCCGTCAAGCCGGATGCCGCCCTTGGCCAGGACGGCGGCGCCGGAGACCTCATGGATGCGCTTCGCGGCCTCCTTCAGGTCCTCCAGGTTGCGGATCTGCAGGCCGGAGAGTTGCTCGGACTCGAAGTGGTTGGGGGTGGTGAAGGTGGCCAGCGGTAGTAGGTCCGCCTTCAGTGCCCGGTCCGTGTCCAGGGCGTGGCCGGGCTCCTGACCCTTGCAGATGAGCACCGGGTCCAGGACCACGTGGTCCCAGTCCTGACTCTTCAGGGCGGTGGCCACCGTGGAGATGGTCTCCGGAGAGCCCATCATGCCCAGCTTGGTGGTCTTCAGGGCGCCGGCATAGTCGGCCTGGATGGCCTCGAGCTGGTTCGCGATGACCTCCTGCTGGATCGGCACGAAGCGGTGGTTCCAATGGTCCTTCGGGTCGAAGGAGACGATGCAGGTCAGGGCCACCATGCCGAAGGCGCCGAGCTCCTGGAAGGTCTTCAGATCGGCCTGGGCGCCGGCGCCGCCGGTCGCCTCGGATCCGGCGATGGTCAGGGCGAGGGCGGGGGTGTTGGGAGCGGTGGAAGACATGCCCACCATGTTAAACCCCGGGGCGCACCACGGTGACCAGCGGCCGGGCGAGGGTACGGCCCAGGGCCATCAGGATGGCTGCCGGGAAGCCGACCACGGGGATGAGCATGGGCACCAGTCCGCCGGCCCCGGAGAACAGCACGGCCAGGCCGTAGAGCATCCCGACGAGGGCGTAGCCCAGGATGTGGATCCACTGGTTCATCTGGTGCCGGAAGAGCCAGTTCACCAGCAGGCACAGGGGCAGGCCGATCACCATGCCGGCCACACCGACCACCGTCAACAGGGGGGCGAGCGAGCCGTAGGACTGCAGCGCGGGGATGAGGTTGAGGACCAGCACGAGCCCCGCCATGATCAGGTTCGGGACCAGCCAGGCCACCAGGAACCCGTATAGGGACATCTTCAGCCGGGGGCGGGGTCCGGAAGCCGGCCGCGTGCGGCGGCTGGGCTTGACCGGGATGGGCGTGGTCATGGGTGGGCTCCAGAAGTGGCGGTGGCTCGAGGGCCGTGCCAGTCTACCGGTGGTGGCTCGCCCGCCGGGTCTTCGGCCGCCGCAGGGACCGGCTGATGAGCAGCGAGGACCGCTACTTCTCCGCCTAGACGCTATGAGGTGAAGGCCGTGCCGTCCATCAGCTTGCGGGCGGTGCGGACGCTTCCGGTGAGGAGCACGGTGCCGTCCTCGACCTCGAGGACCAGGTCGGTGTGCCCCGTGGGGTGCTCCACCCGGACCTCGCGGGAGGCGTGATCGCCGTCGAGGTCCGCCACGACCGTGCCCGGGACCTGCCAGGCCACTGCGGCCGACGCCGCTGCGAAGACCCCGATCGCCTCATGCACGCGCTTCGGGATGAAACAGCGGGTGTTGAACATGCCGCCGTGCCGGGCCGGGGAGACCAGGCACACCTTGGGGACGGTGGCATCCGTGACATCCCCGAGCCCCATGGCGGCACCGGCCTCGAGGCGGAGGGACTCCACCGCGGCACACAGCTGGGCATCGGCCTCCAGCGCGGCCGGGTCCTCGGTTCCGTCCACCCCCAGGTCAACGGCGCGGACCACGACGACGGGCATCCCGTTGTCCACACAGGTCACCTCGACGCCGGCGAGGGTATCGCTGCGATTCCCCGTGGGGAAGAGGGCGCCGCAGCTGGAGCCGGCCGTGCCGCGGTAGTCCAGCACCACCGGCGCCGCGGTTCCGGGGACGCCGGCGATCTCCGTGTCACCGGCGTACGAGACGCGGCCGGCCGGCGTCGTGACGATGGCCCGGGCCACCGAACCGGTGTTGACCATGTGGATGACCACCTCGGTGGTGCCGTCCCGGGCGGGGACGAGTCCGCGTTCGATGGCGAACGGGCCCACCCCGACCAGGATATTGCCGCAGTTCTGCTGGTCGGAGACCACGGCTCGGTCCACGGACACCTGGAGGAAGAGGTAGTCGACCCCGCCGTCGGGGCGGACTGAGACCACCGCGACCTTGCTGGTGAGCGGGTGGGCGCCGCCGAGCCCGTCGATCTGCCGCGGATCAGGGGAGCCCATGAGTCGCAGCAGCAGGGCGTCCCGCGCGGCGGGATCGGCCGGCAGGTCCTCGGCGAGGAAGTACAGACCCTTCGAGGTGCCACCGCGCATCAGCATGCACCGGATCTCCGTGGTGGGTACGGCGGCTGCAGCGCACATGGGGCCTCTCTTCTCCGGGACTCCCGGCTGGGCTACTTCTGTGACAATATTGTTCACAATCACATCCATCATGGCGGACGAGCGGGGGAGATTCCAGTGCCTACAGCAACACGTGCCGGTGCCGCGGTGAAGGCGACCGCGGTGGCGGACCAGATCCGGTCCGCCATCTTCGCCGGCGAGCTGGTGCCGAACCAGCGGCTCGTGGAGGCGGACCTGGCCGAGATGTACGGGGCTAGCCGTGGACATGTGCGCACGGCCCTGTCCGAGCTGACCGTCGAGGGCGTGGTGGAGCGGATCCAGAACCGTGGCGCCCGCGTGCGATCCGTACCCCTCGAGGAGGCCCTCGAGATCGTGGAGGTCCGTGCCGCCCTCGAGGCCTTGTGCGCCGCCCGCGCGGCCCGCCGCCTCACGGACGAGGAAGCCCTGGTGCTCCGGCGGATCGGCAGTGACATGGAGGCCGCCGTGGAGGCCGGTGACCAGGCCGCCTATGCCCAGGGCAACACGGAGCTGCACTCCACGCTCATCCGGCTGTCCGGGCAGAAGACGGCGGCCGCCACCATCGACCGGCTCCGGGCCCAGGCCGTCCGGTTCCAGTACCGGCTGTTCGCGAAGCCGGGGCGCTCGCAGGAGTCCCTGCCCGAGCACCTGGCCATCATCGAGGCCGTCTGCGCCCGAGAGCCGCAGGCCGCCGCCCGGGCCATGCGCGAACACCTGATGTCTGTGGGCCAGGCGATCGAGGAGTCGGCCGGCTCCGCCGGCTGACACCCGCTCACTCGGTCTGCAAGGGGTCCTTGCTGGTCTCTCGGGACAGGGCCACTGCCACGAGGGACACCGCCGCGGCGGCCATCAGGTACCAGCCCGGGGCCACGTCATTGCCGCTCGTGGCGATCAGCCAGGTGGCCACCAGCGGCGCCGTGCCACCGAACAGGGCGTTGGAGAGGTTGAAGCTGACGGCGAAGCCCGTGTACCGCACCTTGGTGGGGAACATCTCGGCCAGGAAGCTCGGCAGGGTCCCGTCATTGAGGGCGAGCATGCCGCCGAGCAGGATCTGCAGCAGCAGGACGACCACGAAGCTGTCCGTGCCCAGCAGGTAGAACGCCGGCACGGTGAACAGGATGAATGCCACCGAGGCACTCATCAGCAGCCGTTTGCGCCCGAAGCGATCGGACAGGGACCCGGTGACGAAGATGAAGCCGATATAGGTGAGCAGGGCGACCGTGGTAGCGAGATAGGACGAGGTGCTGTCGAGACCGAGCTCCTCGGAGAGGTAGGTCGGCATGTAGGACAGGATGACGTAGAAGCCCACGGCGTTCAGCAGTACGGCCCCGGAGGCCTGCAGGAGCCGGCCCCAGTGCTGGCGGAACAGCTCGCTGACCGGTGCCTTGACGGCTTCGTCCTTGGTGGCCATCTCCCGGAAGGCCGGGGTGTCCTCCAGCTTGGAGCGGATGTACCGGCCGATCAGGCCCATGGGCGCGGCCAGCAGGAAGGGCAGGCGCCAACCCCAGTCGATCATCTGCTGGTCGTCGAGGGTGGCCGTCAGCACGGTGGCGATGAGCGAGCCGAGCAGCAGCCCGGTGGCGGTGCTGGCCGGGACCACGGCGGCGTAGATCCCCCGCTTGCGCGGCGGGGCGTACTCCACCAGGAAGGCGGAGGCCCCGGCGTACTCGCCGGAGGCCGAGAAACCTTGGACGAGGCGCATGGCCAGCAGCGCGAGGGGGGCCCAGATGCCGATCGTGGCGTAGCCCGGGATCAGGGCGATCAGGAAGGTGGCCAGGGACATGATGAGGATGGACCAGGACAGGGCGATGCGTCGGCCGAAGCGGTCCCCGATATGGCCCCAGAAGAAGCCGCCCAGGGGGCGTACGAGGAAGGAGACCGCGAAGAGCGAAAACGTCAACATGAGCCCGGTGGCCGGGTCGGAGTCCGGGAAGAACACCGCGGAGATGGTCACCGCCAGGTATCCGTACATGGCGTAGTCGAACCACTCCACGAAGTTGCCGATGAAGCTGGCCCCGATGACGCGGCGACGCGTCGCGGCATCCACGGGGGTGTGGGTCTGTCCGCTCAGGGTGGGTCGGGTGGCGGGCGGCGCCGTGGCGCGAGTGTGGTCGGGGATCATGGGGACCTCATCTTGTGAGTTGCAGTGAGTGCAATCGAGTTGCATGAAAAGATGTCCAGATCAGTCTGGACTGTGGCACACGTCACGTCAAGGGGGCGACGAGACTCAGATGCTGACAGGGACGTGTTGATGACGACCCGCATCGAAGTGGCCCAGTAGTACGCCAAGGCCTATCTGACGGCGACGAAGAAGCAGAAAACCGCGATCCTCGACACGGTCGTGCCGATCACCGGCTGGAACCGAGACCACGCCCTCCAGAAGCTGCGCCGCCGCGCCGCCCAGCCGCCGGGGCGGGCCACTGCGACGGTCGCGGTGCTGGATCGGCGCAAGACCAAGCCCCGCAAGTACTCTTACGGCGCCATGGTGGTGCTACGGCGGATCTGGGCCGCCTCCGGCGGGTTCTGCGGGAAGTACCTGGCCGCCTCGATGTCAGAGTGGATCGAAGCGATGGAGAGCCACGGCGCACTGGTCGAGGAGGGGAAGACCGGTACTGCCGACAGGTGCGGGCCGAGTTGCTGGCGACGAGTCCGGCCATGATCGACCGGTACATGGCGCCGACCCGGGCCAAGGACCGTGCACAACGGCTCGGTGTTCACCCGCGCGATCCGCAACACCGCCAGCGTGCACGTGCTCGCTGCCCTGCAGTCCGGTGTCGAGGCGACCCCGTACCTCGTCAGCGGCCTGGACTTCGACAACGGATCCGAGTTCATCGACTAGGACGTGATCGGCTGGGCCGCTGACAGGGACATCTCCTTCACCCGGGGAGGCCCTACAAGAAGAACAACCAGGCCACCATCGAGTCCAAGAACGGGCACCTGGTGCGCCGCTACGGGTTCTACTACCGGTACGACACCCCGGAAGAGCTGGTGTTGCTGAACTGGCTCTGGCCCCTGGTCAACGACCGGCTGAACGACCTCACCCCGACGAAGAAGCCCACCGGCTGGATCACCGATGCAGTGGGGCGGCGCAAGCACCGCCCCGAAGCCCCCGTACCGTCGGTTGCGGGCCGCCGGAATCCTCAGCGACGCCCAGCGGGCCGAGCTGAAAGCCCGCCACGACAGTCTGGACCCGGTGGCCATCGCCACCGAGATCGACCGGAGTCAACAGAAACTGATCCGCTTGGCCGCCGCGACGGCCCGCGAGCTCGAAAGGGAGGCCCATGCCGCCACCGCCCCACCCGACCCCTCGGGCATCAAAATCCACCACCGACAGGCCAGCTAGATTTCCCGGGGACGTTGACTTGAGGCACCACGGAGGTGAGGGGTCTCGCGCTCGGGCCCATCTGGCGCGGGTGGCTGCAGGCCTATGGAAGGATGGCCCCGAGGCGCAGGGAGATGCGCTGGGCGGCGCCACCGCAGGCGGCGGACAGCTGCTCGACCGCCTCCTGCGGGACGCGGTAGAAGGGGGCCGCCACCAACACGCTGGCTACCACCTGTCCCCGATGGTCGTAGACCGGTGCGGCGATGCCGACCTCGTCCTGCGAGGTCTCGGTGTAGTTGACCGCGTAGCCGAGGCGGCGGACCTCGGCCACCCGCCGGAGGTAGTCCTCGGGCCCCGGGGGGTCCGTGAACTGGAGCGTCCCGTCCTGCAGGAGCTGCCGGACGGCATCAGGGTGTTCGTGGGCGAGATAGACCTGCACACTCGCGCTGTATCCGGTGGCATAGCGGCTGCCCAGCACGGAGGTGTGCTTGACCTGCTGGCGGCTGGGGACCTGCTCGACCGTGACGGCGGCGGCGCCGTCCCAGATGTTCAGCGCGGCGGTCTCCCCGGTGGACTCGGAGAGCTCCCGCAGGTCGTCCATGGCCACGCGGCGCACGTCCAGGTTGGCCAGCAGCGGACCGGCCACGACAATCAGTCCCAGACCCAGCCGGTACTTACGGGAGGTCTCGTCCCGTTCCACGACCTGCTCCTGTTCGAGGGTGGCGAGGATCCGAGACACGCTGGACTTGTGCAGGCCCACCTGGGCGGCGATCTCGGTGACGCCCACGAGGGGCTCCTCCACCGTGAAGCAGCGGATGACCTGCAGGACGTTGACGATCACGGAGGCGCCGCGCGCCCCGCCGGTGCCCCTCCCGGCCACGGCGGGACCGGAGGCCGCGCCGGAACCGGTGCGGCCGGCGTCGTGCTCGGTGCTGGTGGTGCTCATGGTGGTCCTCCCGGAACTCGGCGCTGATGCGCAACCTGGCTTCAGAATGCCATGGCCTGAGGCCCCGGCAGGGGACCTCAGGCCATGGCTGGAAGCGGCGCCCGTCAGGCGTCGATGATGTTGTTCTCCGGGCCGAAGCCGAACTTGGTGATGTTCTCGACCCCGCCGTCCTCGCCGATCACGAGGATGTCGTGCTCGCGGTAGCCGCCGGCGCCCGGCTCCCCGTCCATGATGGTGATCATCGGTTCCATGGAGACCACCATGCCCGGCTCGAGCACGGTGTCGATGTCCTCACGCAGCTCCAGGCCGGCTTCACGCCCGTAGTAGTGGGAGAGCACGCCGAAGGAGTGGCCGTAGCCGAAGGTGCGGTTGGGCAGCAGGCCGTGGCCGATGAAGATCTCGTTCAGCTCGTGGGCGATGTCCTTGCAGACCGCGCCGGGCTTGATCAGCTCGAGGCCGGCACGGTGCACCTCCACGTTGGCGTTCCACACCTGAAGGCTGCGCTCGTCCGGCTGGCCGAGGAACAGGGTGCGCTCCAGGGCGGTGTAGTAGCCCGAGGTCATGGGGAAGCAGTTCAGGGACAGGATGTCCCCGCGCTGCAGTCGGCGGGTGGTGGCCCAGTTGTGGGCGCCGTCCGTGTTGATGCCGGACTGGAACCAGACCCAGGTGTCCCGGACCTCGCGGTGCGGGAAGGTCTTGGCGATCTCGTGGACCATGGCCTCGGTGCCAATCAGGGCGACCTCGTACTCGGTGATGCCCTCACGGATGGCGGCCTTGATGGCCTCACCGCCGATATCGCCGATGCGGGCGCCGTGCTTGATGACCTCGATCTCCTCGGGGGACTTGATCATGCGCTGGCGCATGGCGTCCTGGGAGACGTCCAGCAGCTCGGCACCTTCGAAGGTGTCCTGGATGCGCTGGCGGGTCAGCCCCGGCAGGAAGTCGTCCTCGACGCCCAGGCGGGAGGCCTTCACGCCGTCCCGCTTCAGGGCCTCCTGCAGGCCGTAGAAGAAGTTGTCCCGCCTCCAGTCCGTGTACACGATGTTCTCGCCGTAACTGGTGCGCCAGGGCATGCCGGCGTCGATGTTCGCCGTCACCGTGGTCGAGTTGGTGGCGGTGACCACCAGCGCGTAGTTGCGCCCGAAGGTGGTGTAGAGGAAGTCCGAGTAGTACTTGATGCCGTGGTAGCTGGTCAGGATGACCGCGTCCAGGGACTTCTGGGCCATGATCTGGCGCAGTCCGGACAGGCGGCGCTCGAACTCGGCGTCCGAGAAGGTCAGCTGCTGCTTGGAGCCGTTGTGCAGGGTCTTCAGGCGCTCGAGGTCCGAGATGGCGTTCGCAGTGGACATGGGGTTCTCCTTGATAGGCCGTGGGTGAGTTGCATTAGGTGCAACGGCGTTGCATTGATTGTGCACCTGTGGTCCGCGTCACGTCAAGAGCTCGGGCGAATCCACGGGGCGGATGTCAGGCGGGGCCGGCCGCTAGGCCAAGTTCCGCCACGAGGTCTGCCGAGAGGTCGGCCACGACCTGCTCGAACATGAGCCGGCCCTTGCCGGCATCCGAGCCGGTCGGAGCTGACAGGCAGCCGGTCTCGGGGGTGCGGCCCGCCACCACGGGGAGCCGGTCGAAGCGCGGCAGCTGGGCCGGCGGGTGGTCCACGGCGCGCTCCAGCTGCACCAGCCCGGGTTCCAGGTGGAGCATCAGCGAGGTCTCCAGGACGCCGCCGTGCTCGATGTCCCAGCCGGGGAAGCCGTCCGGGTACACGGCCCCGAGGGTCTGCTCGGAGACGTAGTCCCAATAGGAGAGCAGCACCACGGACGGCCCGTCCTCGGCGGACAGCCCGAGGTCTCCGAGCGCCAGGTCCACCCCCTCATAGAGGAACTGGTAGTTCTCGTAATGCCCGTTGAGCAGCACCACATGCCGGACGCCCTGCGCCAGCAGGCTGGACACCAGGCACCGGGTGACCCCGATGAGGGTGACGGCGTCCAGGCTGACCGTGCCGGGCAGGTGGTTGCCGCCGCCCGACTTCTGCTGGGACTTGTAACCGTAGGTGAGGGGTTGGGCCACCCGGGCTCCGGTCTGCCGTGCCACGGCCTCGGCGATGGCGGTGGACAGCAGGCCATCCGTGCCCAGGGGTAGATGGGGGCCGTGCTGCTCGAAGGCGCCCACCGGGACCAGCGCCGTGGCCTGGCCGGTGGCCAGCCAGTCCCGGAAGGTGAAGGCGTCCGTGTGGGAGAGCCGGACCTCGGGGTGGATGCCTGGCCCGGTCATGAGATGTCCTGCGGATCGACGTAGGTGCCGGCGCCCACCCCGCGGCGGGGGTCGTGCCGCGGGATGCCGTCCTCGTCACACAGCTCGTCCTCCGCACGGTGGCCCGGATCGTTGATGTCCTTCTCGAGCTGACGGGTGGCGGCGGTGCGGGACCGCAGCCGCCGGATGAGGTTGATGATCATCAGCACGATCACGAAGGAGAACGGGAAGCCGCCGATGATGGTGCCGGTCTGGACCGTGTCCACAGCGTCCACCCCGCCGATGGACAGCAGCACCAGGGCCACGGTGGCGATGGAGGCCACCAGGATCACCCGGAACCAGGGGCCGGACTTCTTCGGGGCGGAGACGAACTCCGCCAGGGCGTAGGTGCCGGAGTCCAGCGAGGTGACGTAGTAGGTGGCCACCAGGATGGTCGCCACCATGATCAGCGCCGTGCCGATCCACGGCACCATCTCCAGCATGGAGAACAGGGCGGAGGAGGTGTCTTCGGCCGCGTCGGCCGAGATCTGACCCGTCTCGTTGTCGTAGTGGATGCCGGCGGAGCCGATGACGCCCACCCAGACCATGACGATCAACGACGGGATGATCGTCACGCCCAACACGAACTGGCGGATGGTGCGGCCGCGGGAGATGCGGGCGATGAAGCCGGCCACGAAGGGGGAGAAGGCGATGACCCAGCACCAGATGAACACGGTCCACCAGCCGTTCCAGCTGTCGGTCCAGTCCGCCAGCGGTGCCCCGCTGGTCTCGGCCCCGGCGAAGAAGCTCATGGGGATGAAGTGCTGGAAGAAGGAGCCGAACGTCTGGGACAGGTTGGAGAGCAGGTAGACGGTGGGGCCGAAGACGAACACGGCCACGACCAGCACGATGGACAGGATCGAGTTCGTCTCGCTGATGCGCTTCATCCCCTTGTTGACGCCCAGGAAGGCCGAGATGGCGGTCAGGATGCCGAAGGCCAGGATGACGATGATCCACACCAGGGTGCTGCTCTCGATCGGCAGCACCTTGGTGGCGCCGGAGGTGAACTGCATGGCGGCGAAGCCGAAGGAGGTGGCGAGGCCGAGCACGGTGGCGATGATGGCCAGCAGTTCGATCACGACGCCGGCCGGCCGCTGGGCGCGCTCCGGCAGGATGTCCACGGTCGCCTCGCGGAACGTGAGCGTCTTGCCCAGGTTGTGGTGCGAGTACGCCAGGCAGATGGCGACGACGCAGTACATGGCCCAGGCGGTCAGTCCCCAGTGGAAGTAGGTCCACACGATGCCGCCCTCGCCCGGGTTCGCACCGGTGGGGATGACGGGGGTCTCCTCCCGCAGCATGATGGGCTCCGCCACGGACCAGAAGATCAGGCCGATGCCCTGCCCGCAGGCGAAGAGCATGGAGTACCAGGAGAAGTTGCTGTGCTCGGGACGTGCTGTGGGCCCGCCGAGGCGGACCCTGCCGATCCGGCTGATGCACAACCAGGCGCAGACGCCGACGGCGAGGAGCGAGTAGAGCACGAACCACCAGGTGAAGCCGCCGGTGACGAAGGTCCGCAGCCGGCCGATCAGGGCGGCGGCGCCTTCGGGGTTGACCGTCACGGCCACCACGGCGGCGATGATCAGCAGCGGGGGCAGGACCATGATGATGGCCCGGTCCAGGGTCGGGATGATGCGGCCGCGGAATCGCGGCAGGGTGACGGTCCGGGTGTCGGCGGCCGCGGGGCTGTCCTCGGTGGCCGTGGCGGACACGCCTCCGGGATCCGGATCGTGGTTCTCAGGGGTGGACATGTCGACTTCCTCCAAGGGGTGCAGTCGCGGGGCGGCCCTTCGGGGCAGGGCCGGAACCGGGGGGTGATGACGGTTCGCGGATCGGAAGGGTCTGGATGTTGCAGTAAAGGCAACACTGTTGCGCTAAATAGTGACAGTGGCTCAGGTCACGGTCAACCCCTGGTCGGACATGCCGGGTCCGGAAGGTCCGAAAGCTCCAGGGTGCCTGGCGGGTTCAGATGGCGCTGCGGACCGCCGCGTCGAAGTGGCGCACATGCTCGGCGGCAATCGACTCCGCCCGGTCCTGGTCGCCGCCCAGGATCGCGTCCAGCAGGCCGAGGTGCTCCCGGATGTGGCCGGCCACCTCCGGGAGGCGGTCCACCACGACGCACCAGATCCGGGTGGCCAGGTTGTCCAGGCGGATCAAGGACTCCTCGAGGTGCTGGTTCCCGGCCGTGCGGTAGACCAGCCGGTGGACGGCCAGGTCCACAGCCATGACGTCCCGCCAGGGGGAGTCCTGCGAGAGTCGGGCGATGTCCTCCCGGGCCCGGATCAGTGCGGCACGGGTGTCCGGGTCCACGTTGCCGGCCGCCTTGCGTGCGGCGAGGGGTTCGAGGAGCTGGCGCACCTCGGAGACGGTGGCCAGTTCGGTGATGTCCACGCGGGTGGCGAAGGTCCCCCGGCGCGGGTAGGAGACCACCAGGTGATCCGTCTCCAGGCGTTTCATGGCCTCGCGCAGGGGGGTGCGTCCGTAGCCGAGCTCGGTCACCAGTTGCCCCTCGTGCAGGGGTTCTCCCGGGGCGATGTCCAGCATGATCAGTCGGTCACGGAGGGCGCGGTAGGCCTGCTCGGCGAGGGAGAGTCCCTGAGGGGCCTGCTGATCGAGGTCCTGGTGGCCGAGGTCCGTTGCGGTGGTCATGGGGTTCCTTCGGGTGTGCTGCCGATGCGGCGTGGGCCGGGGTCTTGACGAGCTGTGATCCCCATCATACTCTTGGTCGCAGCTTGATATATCAATTGTCTTTCAGCGTCGCCACAGGAGGCACCGTGACCCAGACCCAAGAGTCAGCCCAGACCGTACCCGCCGAACTGACCGCGACCCTGGCGGACCTGGATCCGGAGATCGCCGGTCACATCGACGCCGAGTTGCACCGCCAGCGCGAAGGCCTCGAGATGATCGCCTCAGAGAACCACACCGCCGCCGCCGTCATGCAGGCCCAGGGCTCAGTGCTGACCAACAAGTACGCGGAAGGCTATCCCGGGCGCCGCTACTACGGTGGCTGCGAGCACGTGGACGCCGTGGAGACACTGGCCATCGAGCGGGTCAAGAAGCTGTTCGGCTCGGCCTACGCCAATGTCCAGCCCCACTCCGGTGCCCAGGCCAACGCCTCCGTCATGCATGCGCTGATCCGCCCCGGGGACACCGTGCTCGGCCTGAACCTGGCGCACGGCGGCCACCTCACCCACGGGATGAAGATCAACTTCTCCGGCCGGCTGTACAACATCGTGGCCTACGGCGTGGACGAATCCACCCACCAGGTGGACATGGACGAGGTCGCCCGCCTGGCCCGTGAGAGCAACCCGAAGCTCATCATCGCCGGCTGGTCCGCCTACCCCCGCCAGCTCGACTTCGCCCGCTTCCGCGAGATCGCGGACGAGGTGGGTGCCTACCTGATGGTGGACATGGCCCACTTCGCCGGGCTCGTGGCCACCGGGCTGCATCCCTCCCCGGTGCCGCACGCCCACGTGGTCACCTCCACCACCCACAAGACCCTGGCCGGCCCGCGCGGCGGCATCATCCTGACCAATGACGCTGACATCGCCAAGAAGGTCAACTCCGCCGTCTTCCCGGGCCAGCAGGGCGGACCGCTCGAGCACGTGATCGCCGGCAAGGCCGTGGCCTTCAAGATCGCCGCCTCTGACGGCTTCAAGGACCGTCAGGAGCGGACCCTGACCGGCGCGCGCCTGCTCGCCGAGCGGCTCACCCGCCCGGACGTGGCCGAGCACGGGATCACCGTGCTGACCGGTGGCACGGACGTGCACTTGGTCCTCGTGGACCTGCGGGACTCCCCGCTGGACGGCCAGCAGGGCGAGGACCTGCTCGCCGCCGTGGACATCACCATCAACCGCAACGCCGTGCCGTTCGACCCGCGTCCGCCGATGACCACCTCCGGCCTGCGCATCGGCACCCCGGCGCTGGCCACCCGCGGCTTCGGAGAGGACGCCTTCCGCGAGGTCGCGGACATCATCGCGGAGACCCTCAAGGCCGGCGCCGCCGGTGCCGCTGCCCGCACCGAGGCAGGAGGCGACGCCGGCCCGGAAGGTGCCGCGGCCGGCGTCGTCCCCGGGGTGCCCGCCGAGGTACCCGCCGAGGTGCTCTCCGGCCTGCGCGAGCGCGCCCGCGCGCTGGCCGCCGCCCACCCGCTCTACCCCAACCTGACACCGATGGGAGCCTGACATGGCCGATCTGCTACCCGAGCACCCAGATTTCCTGTGGCGCAACCCGGACCCCAAGCCGAGCTATGACGCCGTGATCGTCGGCGGCGGCGGCCACGGCCTGGCCACCGCCTACTACCTGGCCTCACAGCACGGGATGACCAACATCGCCATCCTCGAGCGAGGCTGGCTGGCCGGCGGCAACATGGCCCGCAACACCACGATCATCCGCTCGAACTACCTGTGGGACGAGTCGGCCGCGATCTACGAGCACTCCCTCAAACTGTGGGAGGGCCTGCCGGAGGAGCTGGAGTACGACTTCCTGTTCTCCCAGCGTGGCGTGATGAACCTGGCCCACACCCTGCAGGACGTGCGCGAGTCCAAGCGCCGCGTGAACGCCAACGTGCTCAACGGCGTGGACGCCGAGTGGCTGGACCCGCAGCAGGTCAAGGAACTCTGCCCGATCATCAACACCGGTGACGACATCCGCTACCCGGTCATGGGGGCCACGTACCAGCCGCGCGCCGGGATCGCCAAGCACGACCACGTGGCCTGGGCCTTCGCCCGCAAGTGCGACGAGATGGGCGTGGACATCATCCAGAACTGCGAGGTCACCGGCTTCGTCAAGGACGGCAACCGGGTGGTGGGCGTGGAGACGTCCCGCGGCCGGATCAACGCCGGCAAGGTGGCACTGGCGGCCGCCGGACACTCCTCGGTGCTGGCCGACCTGGCCGGGTTCCGGCTGCCGATCCAGTCCCATCCCCTGCAGGCCCTGGTCTCGGAACTGTTCGAGCCGGTACACCCCACCGTGGTGATGTCCAACCACATCCACGTCTATGTCTCCCAGGCGCACAAGGGCGAGCTGGTCATGGGGGCGGGGCTCGACGCCTACAACGGCTACGGCCAGCGCGGCGCCTTCCACGTGGTGGAGGAGCAGCTGGCCGCGGCGTGCGAGCTGTTCCCCATCTTCTCCCGGGCGCATCTGCTGCGGACGTGGGGAGGGATCGTGGACACCACCTTCGACGCCTCACCCATCATCTCCACCACGCCGATCGACGAGCTCTACGTCAACTGCGGCTGGGGCACGGGCGGCTTCAAGGGCACCCCGGCCTCGGGCTACACCTTCGCGCACACCATCGCCACCGGCGAGGCCCACCCGCTGAACGCCCCGTTCGCGCTGGACCGCTTCGAGACCGGACACCTCATCGACGAGCACGGCGCCGCCGCCGTGGCCCACTAGGAAGGTACAGGCAGGAGAGAACCATGCTACTGATCGACTGCCCGCACTGCGGGCCGCGCAACGAGACCGAATTCCACTACGGGGGCCAGGCCCACATCGCCTATCCCGAAGACCCGCACTCCGTGGACGACCGCGGCTGGGCCGAGTACCTGTTCTACCGGGACAACCCCAAGGGGATGTTCGCCGAACGCTGGCAACACGGTGCCGGTTGCCGCAAGTGGTTCAACGCCCTGCGGGACACCCGGACCTATGAGTTCACGGCCACCTATCCGGCCGGGACGCCCCGCCCCGACACCGATGAGCTGAAGGACCCGGGTCATAGCAACTCCACCCGGACCACCCCCTCCAGCCCCGTCAACCCTTCCACCGATCACGGAGGCCACCAGTGAGCACCGCCAACACCTCCCGTCTTGAGGCCGGACGCGCCCCCGGACACGGGATCGACCGCAGCCGTGAGATCGCCTTCACGGTGGACGGCACCGACTACGCCGGCCACCCCGGTGACACGCTGGCCAGCGCCCTCGTGGCCGCCGGGCGTGTGGACTGTGGGCCCTCCCTGTACCTGCGCCGTCCCCGCGGCATCCTGTCCGCCGGGGTGGAGGAGGCCAACGCCCTGGTGACCGTGGCCGCCCGCTTCACCGGCCACGTGGACGAGTCCATGCTGCCGGCCACCACGGTCGGCCTGACCGAGGGGATGCGCGCCGGGTACCTCTCCGGACTCGGCGTGATGGACCCGACGAAGGACGAGGCGGTCTACGACCACAAGTTCGTCCATGCCGACGTGCTCGTGGTCGGGGCGGGACCGGCCGGACTGGCCGCGGCCCGCGAGGCCGCGAAATCCGGTGCCCGCACCATCCTGATGGACGACCAGCCCGCCCCGGGTGGTTCACTGCTCTCCGGCCGTGCCGGTGACGGCGAGGACACCATCGACGAGATGGACGCCCGGGACTGGGCCGCCGCGACCCTCGACCGCCTCGCCGCCGCCGAGGACTTCACCTACCTGCCCCGCACCACCGCCTTCGGCAGCTACGACGAGAACTTCGTGGTGGCCGTACAGCACCGTACCGACCATCTGCCGCCGCGCGAGCGGCCCGGGGTGTCCCGCCAGCGGATCTGGCACGTGCGCGCCAGCCAGGTGGTACTGGCCACCGGCAGCCACGAGCGCCCGATCGTGTTCGCCAACAACGACCGCCCCGGCATCATGCTGGCCGGGGCCGTGCGTACCTACCTGAACCGGTACGCCGCGCTCGCCGGCGAGCGGATCGCGGTGGCCACCACCAACGACTCCGCCTACTCACTCGTGGCGGACCTGCACGCCGCCGGCGCCACCGTGGTGGCCGTCGTCGACTCCCGGCCGGAGGCCTCCGCCACCGCGCGTCAGGTGCTCGAGTCCACGGACGTGCGCGGCATCTTCGGTGCCGCCGTGGCGGACACCGCCGGTGACGGACCCGCCGGGCGGATCAGCGGCATCACCGTCTCCGCGGTGGATGAGACCGGCGCTCTGACGGGGGATCCGGAGCGGTTGGACGTGGACCTGCTCGCCGTCTCCGGCGGGCACTCCCCGGTGGTCCACCTGCACAGCCAGCGCCAGGGCGCCCTGCGCTGGGATGAGGCGATCGCCGCGTTCGTGCCGTCCGCCGCCGTGAAGAACCAGCAGACGGTGGGTGCCATGACCGGCGCCGGAACCCTGCGCGAAGCCTTGGCGCAGGGCGCCGAGGCGGGCCATTGGGCGGCGCAGTCCACCGGCTCCGCCGCACCGCTGCTGATCCCGGACGCGCCGGCCCCCGCCGCCGCACCGGGTGCCATCCGCCCGCTGTGGCTGGTGCCGGCCCTGGCCGGCGAGCCGGTGGACTGGGACACCCATTTCGTGGACTTCCAGCGGGACCAGACCGTGGCCGATGTCCTGCGGGCCACCGGGGCCGGGATGCGCTCGGTGGAGCACGTCAAGCGCTACACCTCGATCTCCACCGCCAACGACCAGGGCAAGACCTCCGGGGTCAACGCGATCGGCGTGATCGCCGCGGCGCTGAATGAGGGCGACCTCGGCGAGATCGGCACCACCACCTTCCGCGCGCCGTTCACCCCGGTGGCCTTCGCCGCCGTGGCCGGCCGCCGCCGCGGGACGCTGTTCGATCCGGCGCGCGTCACCTCGATCCACCCCTGGCACGAGGCGGCCGGGGCCGAGTTCGAGGACGTGGGCCAGTGGAAGCGCCCCTGGTACTACCCGCAGGCGGGGGAGGACCTGGACGCCGCCGTCTACCGCGAGTGTGCCGCCGTGCGTGACTCCGTGGGTTTCATGGACGCCTCCACCCTCGGCAAGATCGAGATCCGCGGAGCCGATTCGGCCGAGTTCCTCAACCGCATCTACACCAACGCGTTCCTCAAGCTGAAGGTGGGGATGGGCCGCTACGGGCTGATGTGCTCCGCGGACGGCATGCTCTTCGACGACGGCGTGACCATGCGCCTGGCCGAGGACCGGTTCTTCATGACCACCACCACCGGCGGGGCCGCCAAGGTCCTGGACTGGCTGGAGGAGTGGCATCAGACCGAGTGGCCGGAGCTGGACGTGGTGTTCACCTCGGTGACCGAGCAGTGGAACACGATCGCCGTCGTCGGGCCGAAGTCCCGCGCGGTGGTGGCGAAGCTGGCCCCGGACCTGGATGTCTCCAACGAGGCCTTCCCGTTCATGGCCTTCCGTGAGACCACCCTGGCCAACGGGACCCGCGCCCGGATCTGCCGGATCTCCTTCTCCGGAGAGCTCGCGTTCGAGATCAACGTCGAGGCCTTCTCCGGGCTGTCCACCTGGGAGGCCGCGGCGGAGGCCGGTGCCGAGTTCGGGATCACCCCGTACGGCACCGAGACCATGCACGTGCTGCGCGCCGAGAAGGGCCTCATCATCATCGGCCAGGACACGGATGGCACCGTGACCCCGCAGGACGCCGGGATGGACTGGGCCGTGTCGAAGAAGAAGGACTTCGTGGGCAACCGCTCCTTCTCCCGGGCGCACACCGCCCGGCCGGACCGCCGTCATCTGGTCGGCGTGCTCCCCGTGGACCGCACCACGCGGCTCGCGGAGGGTGCCCAGCTGGTGATGGCCGGGACCCCCCTGACTCCCGACGCCGGCCCGGTCCCGATGATCGGCCACGTCACCTCCTCCTACAACTCGCCCGCCCTGGGCCGGACCTTCGGTCTGGCCCTCGTGGACAACGGCCGGAACCGCATCGGCGAGATCGTGCATTCACCGCTGGGCGCCGGTGGCCCGAACGGCGATGAATACGTCGAGGTGGAGATCACCTCGTCCAACCTCTACGACCCCGAAGGGACCCGCCGTGATGGCTGAGAACCTGACCACCCGACCACTCCGCACCTCCCCGGCGGCCCACCTGGCCGAGCTCATGGAGGCGGCCGAGGTGACCGGCGCCCGCGCCGTGTCCCTGCGTGAGCTGCCCTTCACCGTCCAGGTCGGCTTGCGGGCCACCCCGGGCAGCGCGTCCGCCCGGGCCCTGGAAGCCACACTGGGCGTGCCGTTGCCGACCGGTCACGGCCAGAGCACCGGGAACGCCTCCGGACAGCACGTACTGTGGCTGGCCCCGGACGAGTTCCTGGCCGTGGACGTCTCCCGGGAGCAGTCCACGGGAGACGCAGACGGCCTCGAGGCGGCCCTCGAGGGGCTGCCGGGCCAGGTGCTGGACCTCTCCGCCAACCGCACCATCCTCGAGCTGGCCGGCCCCTCGGCCCGGGAGGTCCTGGAGAAGGGGTGCCAGGCGGACCTGCACCCGCGCTCCTTCCCCGTCGGTCAGGCGATCGTGACGGCAGTGGGAGTGGTCCCGGTGCTGCTGCACCGCTCCGGGGAACAGGAATACCGCGTCTACCCCCGTGCATCCTTCGCCGAGTTCCTCGTACGCTGGTTGGTGGACGCCATGTCGGAGTTCCGTCAGGAGGACGTACTGTGACCTTGAGTGTGCTGGACCTGTTCTCGATCGGCCTGGGACCTTCGTCATCCCACACCGTGGGCCCCATGCGGGCCGCCCGCCTCTTCTCCCGATCCCTGGCCGAATCCGGCCGACTGGGAGAGGTGGTGGGGATCAAGGCCGTGCTGTTCGGCTCCCTCGGCGCCACAGGTCGGGGCCACGGCTCGGACGACGCCGTGATCCTCGGCCTGGCCGGGTTGGACCCGGAGACGATCGGTGCTGATGAGGCCCCCGTGGTGGTGGCGGAGGCCGCGGACTCCGGACGGTTGAGGCTGGACGGCACGCACGAGGTGGCCTTCTCCGCGCAGGATGACGTGGTGCTCAACGGCTGGGAGTCCTTACCCGGCCACCCCAATGGGATGCGCCTGACCGCCTACTCCACCGAGGAGGCTGCTGCAGCAGCTGGGACCGGAGTCGAAGACCGTGCCGAGGGGGCCGGCGTCGTGTCCACCCAGGAGTACTACTCCGTGGGCGGCGGATTCGTGGTCACGGCGGAGGACATGACGAATCCGGCGGATGCCGAGCCCGACGTCCCCGAGCCGTACCCGTTCGTCAGCGGGGACGAGCTGCTGCAACGCTGCCGCGAGTCAGGGCTGTCCATCGCGCAGGTCATGCACGCCAATGAACTCACCCGGCACACGGCCGAGGAGATCCGCAGCTCACTGCTGCAGGTGTGGGCCGTCATGCAGGAGTGCGTGGAGAATGGCTGCACCCGCACCGAGGAGGTGTTGCCGGGCGTCCTGCTGGCCAAGCGGCGCGCACCCGGACTGCGGCGCCGGCTGCGCGAGCAAGAGGCGAAGGGAGATACGAAGGACGCCCTGTGGGCCATGGAGTGGGTCAACCTCTTCGCCCTGGCTGTCAATGAGGAGAACGCCTCTGGCGGCCGCGTGGTCACCGCCCCGACCAACGGGGCCGCGGGGATCATCCCGGCCGTGCTGCACTACTTCGACATGTTCCGCGAGTGCAATGACGACAAGGTGGAGGAGTTCTTGCTGACGGCCGGCGCCATCGGCACCCTGTTCAAGCGCAATGCCTCCATCTCCGGCGCCGAGGTCGGCTGCCAGGGCGAGGTGGGCTCGGCCTGTTCCATGGCCGCCGGTGCGCTGTGCGCCGTGCTGGGCGGGACCCCCGAACAGGTGGAGAACGCCGCCGAGATCGGCCTGGAGCACAACCTCGGACTGACCTGCGACCCGATCGCCGGCCTGGTGCAGATCCCCTGCATCGAGCGCAACGCGATCGGCTCCGTCAAGGCCATCAACGCCGCCCGGCTGTCCCTGGCCGGGGACGGCACCCACCGGGTGTCCCTCGACGAGTGCATCACCACCATGCGGGATACCGGCCGGGACATGATGTCCAAGTACAAGGAGACCTCCCGCGGCGGACTCGCCGTGAACGTGGCGGTGAACATCCCGGAGTGCTGAGGCGGTTTTCCGTCCGGTGAAAGGGGAACGGACGGGTGGGGCCGCACCGGCGACGATGGGTGCTGACCACACCTTTGCTTCCGGATGGAGATCCCCGTGTCAGACACCGAATTCCCCGCGCCCCTCACCGACGCCCTGGCCAGCCCCCCGGACCGGTGGCTCCAGGGCCGGACGGCGGTGGTGGCCGGTGGCGGCCTGTCCGGCCCGCTGGGCAACGTGGGCTTCGCGATGTCCTGGCTCTACCATCTTGCCGGGGCTCGCGTGGCCGTCCTGGACCGAGACGAGCAGGCCGCGGCCCGGACCGTGCAGGCGATCCGGGATGCGGGGGGAGAGGCCGAGGCCTTCGCCGTGGACCTGCTCGATCAGGAGTCGACCAGGACTGCGGTGAACGCCGCGCAGGAGCACTTCGGCCGGCTGGACGTGGTGGCCACCACCATCGGCGGCGGCGGTGCCGTCAGTGTCTTCGAGGTCAGCGAAGAGGAGTGGGACCGCACCTTCGACCTCAACCTCAAGGCCGCCTGGCGGCTGATGGTCGCCGCGAAACCCCACCTGAAACCCGGCGGATCGATCGTCACCGTCTCCTCGGGGGCCGCCGAGGGCCGCGGCCCCGCCATGCCCTACTCCATCGCCAAGACGGGGATCGAGAAACTCTCCGTGGGGGCCGCCGCCTCGCTGGCCCCGCAGGGTGTCCGCGTCAACTGCATCCGTGTCGGCATGATCTGGGGTGCCTTCGCGGCCCGCGGCATGAGCGAGGAGCAACGGGAGACGCGACGGAAGAACGTGGCGCTGCAGACCGAGGGGTCCCCCTGGGACATCGCCTCGGCCGCGGTGTTCCTGTCCACGGACCAGGCCCGGTGGATCTCCGGCCAGGTGTTGGCCGTGGATGGCGGTGGTTTTGCGATGCGCAACGTCGGCGCGGCTGGCTCGAAGTAACCTCCTGCGCCGCAGGTGTTGCCGAGATCACAGGTCTATACCTATGCTCATAGGTAGTAAGCGCCGTCACACCCCCAAACCTCAGGAGAATCAGTCATGCCGGACCAGAAGTCGTTGCAGCAGGCCATGGAAGCCGCGGGGAGCCCCGTGGAGATGATGCGGAACTCGAAGGTGGGCGCCTACGTCTACCCCGTGGTGGCCCCTGAGTTCACCAACTGGCGGGACGAGGTCATCGCCTGGCGCGAGTCCGCCGTGATGTTCGACCAGACCCACCACATGGACAACCTGATCATCAAAGGCCCGGACGCCAAGAAGCTCGTCTCCTACACCGCGATCAACTCGCTGGAGAACTTCCCCGTCAACCGCGCCAAGCAGTATGTCCCGGTCACCCCGGCCGGCCACGTCATCGGCGACGGCATCCTGTTCCACGAGGAGCAGGACCAGTTCACCTACGTGGGCCGCGCACCCGCCACCAACTGGCTGAAGTTCCACGCCGAGACCGGCGGCTATGACGTCGAGCTCATCGAGGACCGGCGCTCGCCGTCCCGCCCCATGGGCAAGTCCGTGTCCCGCGAGTACTGGCGGCTGCAGATCCAGGGCCCTAAGGCCTGGGACGTCATCGAGAAGGTCAACGGCGGCCCCGTGGAGCAGCTGAAGTTCTTCCACATGGACACCATGAACGTGGCCGGTACCCGCGTGCGCACCCTGCGCCACGGCATGGCCGGCGCCCCCGGGCTCGAGCTGTGGGGCGACTACAAGGACTACGACAAGGTCCGCGAGGCCATCATGGAGGCCGGCGCCGAGTTCGGCCTGGCCGCCGTGGGCGCCCGTGCGTACTCCTCGAACACCCTGGAATCCGGGTGGATCCCCTCACCGCTGCCCGCCATCTACTCGGGCGACGGCATGCTCGCCGACTACCGGGCCTGGCTCGGGGCGGACTCCTATGAGGCGAACAACGCGATCGCCGGCTCCTTCGTCTCGAACAACATCGAGGACTACTACACGACCCCGTGGGAGCTGGGCTACGGCAACTTCATCAAGTTCGACCACGACTTCATCGGCCGCGAGGCCCTGGAGCAGGTCGACGCCTCCGCACAGCGCCACAAGGTGACGCTGGCCTGGGACGACGCGGACATGGCCACCATCCACGCCTCCATGTACGGCAAGGGCGAGATCGGCTACAAGTTCTTCGACCTGCCGAACGCCAACTACGGCTCCTCTAACTTCGATTCCGTGGTGGACGAGTCCGGCAAGGTCGTGGGGTTGTCCATGTTCACCGGCTATTCGGCCAATGAGCGCACGGCGCTCTCCCTGGCCGTGGTGGACCCGTCCGTGAAGGTCGGAGACCGCCTCAAGGTCATCTGGGGCGAGCCTGACGGCGGCTCCGGCAAGACCACCGTGGAGCGTCACCGCCAGATCGAGGTCAACGTGACGGTCTCCCCGGTGCCTTACTCCTCCGAGGTGCGGGACAACTACGAGGGCTCCTGGCGCCGGGCCGGCCAGGTCTGAGCCATCCTCTCGGGCGGTTGTACCTGACCCTGTAGCACCAAGGGGTGCCCGCATAGTGGCGGGCGCCCCTTGGTGTTGAGGGAGGTTTCTCGACGTCCTATAACCCAAGGTCACCCCTCGTCAAGGTGGCAATATAGGCGGTTCTTGTACAGCAGTGGGGTTCTGGATTCCGAGGATGAGCTTTTGTCTACTCTCAAGGTGATGAGGAGGGATCCGCTCGCCTCAAAACGATGGGCGATGGTCCCCCAGGCCCAGGATTGTACATCCGTGATGAGGGGCGCACCATCGGGCATCGGCGTCCATGCGAGGTCGGCGAATCGATCGATGCCTGAAGTAGCGAAGTGTTGGGCAAGGTCTTGATGGTTCGTATCGAGAAGGTGGACGGTGGCATGTTCCATGACCTTCATGGCTTCTAGGCTGGAGGACGTGGAGGATACCGAGAAGACCAAGAGTGGCGGCTCGGCAGACAGCGAAATGACGGACGTGGCGGTGAAGCCCACTGGCTTGGTGGTGCCTTTTGCTGTCACGACTGCTACTGGCCCCGGGTGAGACCTGAAAAGGGACTTGAAAGCGTCAGGGGAAACGTGCCCGGTCACGCTCGTGAGATTCGTGTCGGTGTCACGTGTCAGTGTCTTCATCGTCTGTGCGCTCCTCGAATCTGGAAATTCCGGGCCAGGGCAAGCATCGGAAAAATAGTAACAACTGATAGTATTCACGACCGCGACTTGGTCGTCAATGGTGAACAGTCGTTATTTTCGCGGAGTAGTAGGTGATAATTTTGTCACAAGCGGGATGGAATCAGTGGGACTGTACGACGCAACTTAGGGTTTTACGTCGTGCCGCGTCAGGACAAGAACTCGTCGCTTCGGTTGTTGAGTCGCTCAATCAACGCAAGGAAGAAGGTCTTCTCGTCGGCGTTGAGGACGTCCATGACGTGGACGATGTCTTCCAGTGCTTGTGGCGCGATGTGGTTATACAGCATCTGGCCTGCGTCTGTCGGGAATAGTCGCCTTCGCCGTGAGTCGTTCGGGTCGATCTGAGATGTCACGCGCTCGGCAGAGCGCAGTGTCTGTACGGAGCGGCTAACGCTCATGGCGGGCAACGCTGTAGTGGCCGCGATTTCGGAGCCGGTTACTCCCGGTCTTTGAACGATTTGAACGAGGACCCTCCAGTCAGAGAGGGTGATCTCGAACTGGGCGGATACTTGCTGCTGGAATGGCCTTTCTAGAATCTGAGCCAGCCTATTGATTCGGCCGGCCAAGCGGAGTTCCGTACTCATGAACACCGGAGGCCTGCTCGTGCTGTCGTCTTCTGAGGAGGGTGCCAGCGGGCCGGATTCTTCGGACATATCGTCTGGCTCAAACTCCCTGCGGTGATCATTCTGTGGACTGGCCTGACGTTGGGTATCCCAGACTCTAAATTGCCATGGTCACTCTATCTCGCACTTTAGGCGATGCGAAGATCTTGGAGGGTGTTGCTTTCGTCGTCCGGTCCGTTGAGGGCGGCGGAGATTCGGCGCGCAGTGGTCAGCAGGGGCGGGATCAGCTGCTGTGCGGTGAAGCGGTCCTTCGGGGCGGTGACGCCCACCGCGGCCACGGCACGACCATGAGGTCCGGTGATCGGGGCGGCCAAGGCGACGACGCCGGTGGCGATCTGGTCATAGGCCACGGCCACGCCATGCTGGCGGACCTCGGCCAGCAACAGACGCAACTCCTCCGGATCGGTGACCGTGTGCGGCGAATAGGCCATCAGCGGCTGGCGCAGGGAGGCCTCCAGCTCCGCCGGGGTGGCGGCGGCGAGCAGGACGCGGCCGGTGGCGGTGGCGTGCATGGGCCATCGCCCGCCGAAGCGGCTCGTCACCGGGGCGCCGCCGGGGGTCAGCATGGACTCCAGGTACAGGACGTCCTGCTGGATCGACACTGAGAGGTGGATGTTCGTGTTCGTGGCGTGGTGGAGGCCGTGGAGGTAGGGGTGTGCCAACTGCTTGAGCCTCAGGCGATGGCCGGCCAGAGAGCCCAATTCGAGGACCTTCAGGCCGATGGTGTATTCGCCGTCCGGCTGGCGGTGCAGGGCGCCCCATTCAGTGAGCTCGCCGACGAGGCGGTGGGCGGTGGGCAGGGTGAGCCCGGCGCGGCGGGCGATCGAACTGAGGGTCAGGCTGTCGTGGCGGTCGGTGAACGTGTCCAGGATGGCCAAAACGCGACCGGCGGCGGTGGGCTTCGACGGTGATGTCACAAGGGACTCCTTCTGAGTGACGGGGGTCACACCAGATTAGCGCAGTTTCGCACTATGTCCATAGGTAGGACTGCCGGCTGACTTCGCCGTTCTCGCCCTCGCCCCCACAATTCGGCTTCACTCCTCCGCTTCGTTGTTCTCCCGCCAGAGGGCGGCCAGGTGCTCTCCCAACAGGACAGCGGTGGCGGCCGGGCCTCGGCTGGGCACGTCCGGCAGGATCGAGGTGTCGACGACCCGCAGTCCCCGCGCCCCGTGGACCCGGCCGTATTGGTCCGTCACCGTTCCCGGGACGGACGACGGTCCCATCGGAGCGGTGCCGGACAGGTGCACCGCGGTTCCCAGATGCCGGAGCATCCACGCGTCCAGGCGGTGATCCTCCTCGAGCACCGAACGCTCCCAGCCCGCCGTGTCCACCCACTCGCCGAGCTGGTCCGAGGCCAGCAGGTCCACAGCGGTGCGGAGCCCTTCGCGCATCCGGCGCCGGTCCACGGCGTGGTCCAGATGTCGATAGTGGACCTGCGGTGTGGCCTGAGGGTCGGAGGGATCCAGGGAGAGCCGTCCCCGACCGATGGGTCGTTGCAGGGCCACCATGACCGGCAGCTCCGAGCCCTCCTGGCCGCCGGCCAGGACGGAGAAGGGCCGCAGCATCGGCAAGACCTCGAGCGCGCCGGCTCCCTCCTCGGAGGTGGTGGGCTCCTCACGCCCGCGGGCCGTCCAGTTCAAGGCCCAGGAGAACAGCGGATCCCGGACTCCCGGACGCAGGGGGTGGCGCAGCGGGGCCATCACGGTGAGGTCCGGGTGGTCGGAGAAGTTGGTCCCCACACCGGGGGAATCCACCGTGGGGCGGACCCCGGCCGCAGAGAGGTCCTCGGCCGGCCCGATGCCGGAGAGCATCAGCAGGTGCGGGGAGCGGACTGCTCCGGCGGCCAGGACCACCTCCCCGGCATGGATCCGGTGGAGGCGGCCCTCGGTCTCGACCTCGACCCCGGTGGCCCGACCGGCACTGATGAGGACCCGCCGGACCAGGGACTGCCCCCGGACCGTGAGGTTGGGCCGGCTCAGGGCCGGGAGCAGGTAGGTCAGGCCGGTGTTCATGCGCACGCCCTCCTGCACGTTCAGCGGCAGCTCCCCATGTCCGGACAGGGCGTGCACATCGTTCAGATCGGGCAGGGCCTGGTGGCCCTGGGCGGTGGCGGCGGCTGCGAAGGCCGCGGCCAGGGAGGAGGGGGCGAAGGCCCTCCGATCGACCGGGACGGGGCCGCTGCCCCCGTGGCCGTGGGTTCCCGCGAACTGCACGTCCCGCTCCAGTCGCGCCAGCACCGGCAGCACCCGCTCCGGTGACCACTCGGGGTTCCCGGCGGCAGCCCAGCGCCGCAGGTCCGTGATCCGGGGGCGGACGAAGTAGGCGCCGTTCACGGCGGTGGAGCCGCCGGCACCCTGGCCCCGGCCGACGTCGTAATCCTGTCCTGGGGCCACCTGGGAGCGGTACCACCAGGAATGCGGGCCGGGCCCGCTGACCGTGGGCAGGGCGGTGGCGTCCAGGACCTCGGCCGGGAAACCGTCCGGGGCGGTGGGGACGGGGCCCGCCTCCAGCACCAGGACCGAGCAGTCCGGATCCTCACTGATCCGCGCGGCAAACGGGGCGCCGGCGCCGCCGGCACCCACCACGATCACGTCCGGGTGGGGGCTCATCTGAGGTACGTCCGGACGGCGGCCTGGGATGAGTCCGATCGCGGACCGGGTGGTGGGCCCGCGGCGGAGGTGGAGCCCAGCGCGCGGGAGAGGGCCTGGGCGGTCGCGTGCAGGGCGGGGAGCGCCTGGTGCGCGGTGACCGGCCCATCCTCTTTGAGGGTCAGGCTCAGGGCGGCGATCGTCCGGTCCAGGGGGCCGCGCACGGGGACACCGACGGCGAAGGCGCCCCGGGTGATGGCTTCGTGCAGTTCGGACCGCCCCGTCCGGCGTACCTCCGCCAGGAGCCGGCGCAGGACCTCGGGGTCGGTGATGGTCCGCGTGGTGAAGCGCTTCAGCGGAGACGCCAGGACCTCGTCCACCAGCTCGGGGGGAGCGAAGGCCAGCAACACCAGGCCGGTGGCGGTGGCGTGCAGGGGCCAGCGCCCCCCCAGCCGGCTCAGGACCGGCGCCCCGGAGGGACGCTGCAGGGACTCCAGATAGACCACGTCATGGCCGGCCCGGATGGAGAGGTGCACGTTGGCGTTCACCGCGGACTGGAGATCGGCGAGGTACGCCGGGGCGACGTCCCGCAGCTGCAGCATCTGCGGCTCCAGGGTTCCCAGTTCCAGGACCCGCAGGCCCACCGTGTACCGCCCGTCCGGAAGACGCTCGAGGGCGCCCCAGTCGTGGAGTTCCCCCACCAGTCGGTGCGCGGTACTCAGGGTGAGGCCGGAACGGCGGCCGATCTCGCTGAGGGTCAGTTCGAGGTGCTCCGCGTCGAAGGCGTCCAGGACGGACAGGACCCGGCCGGCGGCGGTGCGTTGCCCTCTATCGGGCCGTGGTTGAACCGGGAGCAGGACGGAAGGGACCGTGTCCTCGGTCATCGGGACTCCTCTGTCGGTTCTGTTGGACCTCCATCGTGGAAGCGTACTCCGGGCGGAGCGGGGGATTTCCGTCCCGTGGAAGGCTGCTTGGCCGAACCCGCGGGGGGTGCACCAGCCTTCCATCCGGGGGAATCCGGCTGCGCCGCCTCCACCCGGCTGCCTAGATTCCTCTCTGATGACATCGACCGCATACTGCAGGAGGAAGACCCGCCATGACAGAGAACCGCACTCATGGGGCACCAGCGCCGTTGGCCGGACAGGTGGCCGTGGTCACCGGCTGCGGCAAGCCGGATGGCATGGGACAGGGGATCGCGCGGGCGCTGGCTGCGCGGGGCGCCACCCTGGTGGTCGCCGACCGGGAGCCGCGCGGAGTGGCCAATGACCGCCAGCGCGCCCTCGGCCAGGTGCCGACCAGCGGGTTGGAGGAGTTCGCCGAGGAGCTGCGCCGGGAGGGGGCCGAGGCGATCGCCGTCCTGTGCGACATCTCGCGCCGCGAGGACGTGGCCGCCGTCATGGACACCGTCCGGGAACGCTTCGGCCGGCTGGACATCCTGGTCAACAACGCCGCCGCGCCCCAGGGTGCTGACCGGCGAGACGTGGAGGACGTCCCGGATGAGGCCTTCGACCTGCTGATCGACGTCAACGTGCGCGGCACCTACGCCATGTGCCGTGCGGCCGTGCCCCTGATGCGGGACTCACGGTACGGACGGATCGTCAACATCTCCTCCATGGCCGGACTGACGGCCGCGCCGTTCTCGGTGGCCTACTCGGCCTCCAAGGCCGCGGTGATCGGACTGACCCGGGCGCTGTCCATGGACGTGGGCCCGTGGGGCATCACGGTCAACGCCGTGTGCCCGGGGCTGGTGGCCACCAGTCGGGCCATCCTGGACCCGTCCGCGGATCTGGACGTGGACGAGACGTTGGCGCAGCGTGGCCGTAACATCCCGGTGGGACGCGTCGGCCGGCCCGCGGACATCGCCTCCCTGGTGTCCTACCTGACCTCCCCGGACGCCGGCTATGTGACCGGACAGGCGGTCCCCATCGACGGTGGTGGGCTGAGCGCCTTCCCGCTGCGTCAGCCCCCCGCCCGGGACTGATCGCACTGAAGGGTCCGGATGGGTACTGAGAGGGAGGCCGGCCCGGGGCCGGCCTCCCTGTTCGTCAGTTCGTCAGCTCGTCGGCGAGAAGACCGGCGACGGCGGCCGGTTGGCCTGTTCGTAGACGCCGGATGAGAGCAGGAAGGGGATGGCGTCCCGCCGCTCCTCGTTGAGGGGCTCCTCGGGGAAGGACTCCTCGATGGCCCGGTGCCGCTGCACCAGGCCGTCCTTGAACTCCGGATGGGTCAGGATGAACATGTCCCCGCGCCGCACCCCCTCCAGGACGCGCTCGCCGGCCTCCTCGGCACTCATGTAGGGCTGTGTGCGCTGGAAGGCGGTGGCCTCGGGGCCGGGTGCCGTGTAACCGGAAGGACCGTATTCCTGGGGGCGCTTGGCCACCGAGGAGGCGATATTCGAGTGGGTGGGGCCGGGGCAGTACGCCGAGACCCCGATGTTCTCTGGGAGCAACTCGATGTGCAACGCCTCGGAGAGGGCGATCACGGCGGCCTTGGACATGGAGTACAGCCCTGCCACCACGGGCATCAGCCCGGCCATGGACGAGGTGTTGACGATGTGGGCTCCCGCCCCGTGCCGCCGCAGGGCGGGCAGGAACGCCTGGATCCCGTGGGCGACGCCCTTGATGTTGACGTCGATCACCCAGTTCCAGTCGGCGTCACTGGCCGCGGCCACGGGGCCGGTCAGACCGATCCCGGCGTTGTTCACGAGCAGGTCCACGCGCCCCTGCTCCGCCTCGATCCGCGCTGCTGCCTCCCGCATGGCCGTCAGGTCCGTCACGTCCACCGGCAGGGTGGCGACCTCCAGGCCGTGGGCGGCGAACTCCTCCTGGGTCTCGGCCAGATGGTCCGCACTGCGGCCCGTGACATAGACGATCATCCCTGCTCGGGCACAGGCCAGGGCGATGCCCCGGCCGATCCCACTGCTGCCTCCGGTGATGACGGCGACGCGTCCGGCCAGATCCCTCATGGTCAGTTCTCCTCGGTGTCGGTGTCGGTGTCGGTATCAGTGTCGGTGTCAGTGGGCAGCCCGAGCAGCCGGGCCGCGTTCTCGCGCAGGATGAGCGGGCGCACGGCATCCCGGAGGGGCAACTTGGCGAACTCCTCCATCCACTTCTCCGGCGAGATGACGGGGAAGTCGGAGCCGAAGAGCATCTTGTGCTTGAGCAGGGTGTCCGCGTACTGCACCAGCTGCGCCGGGAAGTACTTCGGTGACCACCCGGAGAGGTCGATGTAGACCCGGGGCTTGTGCAGGGCGATGGACAGCGCCTCGTCCTGCCACGGGAAGGAGGGGTGGGCCATGATGATGTCCAGGTCCGGGAAGTCCGCGGCCACGTCGTCGATCGGCAGCGGATTGGAGTATTTCAGACGTACCCCGCCGCCGCCCCGGGAGCCGGCTCCCACCCCGGTCTGGCCGGTGTGGAACAACGCGATCAACCCGAACTCCTGGATCACCTCGTAGAGCGGGTAGGCGCGGCGGTCATCCGGATGGAAGCCCTGCACCCCGGGGTGGAACTTGAACCCGCGCACCCCGTAGTCCCGCGCCAGGACCCGCGCCTCGCGGACCCCCGCGGCGCCGCGGGCCGGGTCGATGCTGGCGAACGGCACCAGGACGTCCGGGTGTTCTGCGGCCTGTTCGGCGATCTCGCGATTACCGGGGACCGGTTCCTCTCCCGTGGCCGAGACCGAGTCCACCGTGAAGACCACGGCGGCCATCTGGCGTTGACGGTAGTGCGCAGCCAGCTCCGGGACCGTGTAGCCGTGCATGGTGCCGATGCCGAAGTACTCGCCCATCTGTTCGCCGGACTCCACGGGTCCGGCCGTGTCATGCACCGAGCGGTGCACGTGCACGTGGACGTCGATCGCCGCCAGGTCCTGCCAACGACGCAGGGAAGGCGAGCCGGACGCGGGGGAGGTGGCCGGCGTCGTTCTGGGGCTCATGCCGGCACTGCGTCGAGGTAGTCCGCCGCTGTGCGCGCCCGGACGTCCTCCGGCGTGATCCCGGGCGCGCACTCGACCAGCGTGAGCCGGCCGTCCAGGACGTGGAAGACCGCCAGATCGGTGTAGACCCGGGTCACCACCCCACGGCCGGTCAGGGGGAAGGTGCACTCGGGCACCAGCTTGGGCTGTCCGCGGCGGTCCACGTGCTCCATGCAGATCCACACCTGGGGGGTCCCGGCCACGAGATCCATGGCACCGCCCACGGCCGGGTTGCGCCCGGGGACATACCAATTGGCCAGATCCCCGGTCTCGGAGACCTGGAGTGCTCCGAGGATGGTCACGTCCAGATGCCCGCCGCGGATGATGGCGAAGGACAGGGCGGAATCCACGATCGCCCCGCCGGGAAGGATGCTGGCGGGGACCTTTCCGGCATTCGTCAGATCGGGGTCCTCGGTCCCGGGTTCGGGGGCCGGCCCCAAACCGAGGATGCCGTTCTCCGAGTGGAGGAAGACCTCCAGGCCTTCGGGGATGTGCTGCGGGACGGCCAGGGGGATACCCACCCCGAGGTTGACGGTGTAGCCGTCCACGAGGTCGGCGGCGAGCCTCTGGGCGATCTCGTCCCGGGTGCGCCCGGCCAGCCGGGGAAGTTCGGTTTCGGTGGTGGACATGGGTCAGCCCTTCGTCAGAGCGGCGGCCCGCCGGGGCAGGTCGGCCGGGATGGGTTCAGCGGTCATCACCACGTGGTCCACGAAGACCGCGGGCAGGTGGATGTCATCCGGATCCAGGTCCCCGGCCTCGACCAGCCGCTCGACCTCCACGAAGGTGGTGCGGCCGGACATGGCGGCTGCGGGATTGAAGTTCCGGGCCGAGAGGTGGAAGCGGAGGTTGCCCTTCGGATCGGCCTGCTGGGCCTTGACGAGACCGAAGTCCGCCGTGATGCCGTACTCGAGGACGTGGGTGCGGCCACCGAAGTCACGCTCCTCCTTGGCGGGCAGCAGCTGGTCCGGGGCCCCGTCGGAGTACGACGCCGGAAAGGTCCCGTCCGCGAGCATCGTCCCGCCTCCCGAGGGGGTGAAGAAGGCGGCGATGCCGGCGCCGCCGGCCCGCATGCGTTCCGCCAGGGTGCCCTGCGGGATCAGTTCGAGTTCCACCCGGCCGGCGAAGTACTCGTCGTAGAACTCGGGCAGCACCGGGAAGGACGCGGTCAGGCGCCGGACCCGGCCCTCCATGACGAGGCGGCCGATGCCGGTGAAGTCATCCCCCACGTTGTTCACGTAGAGGTGCAGGTCCGACTTGCCCAGCTCGCAGAGCCCGTTGAGCAGCGCGTCGGGGCGGCCGGAGCTGCCGAAGCCGCCCACGGCGATCGAAGCGCCGTCCCAGACTGCGTCCAACTCCTCCAGGAGGTCGGTGCGGAACTTGTTCATCACGGTGCGTCCTTGATCTCGGGTGCTGCGGTCACCCAGTAGTCAATCCCGGGGCGCAGGCCGGGGCGCCCCGGTTTCCGCACCGTAGAAGACCTGATCGTGATGACCGTCACGCCGGCTGGAAAGTGAGCCCGATCACGTCGAATGCTTCCGTGCCATGGAAAGCCCATGGCCACGGCGGAGCGGACGGAGCACGGTGGAGTCAGCTGCACCACCGGGTCCTGAACCGGTGATGCGCCCAACCCGCCACCGGTGCCTGATCCATGGCACCACCTGCCAGAAAGGGGTCCCCATGAGCATGAAGACTCAAGCGGTCGTCTGCCGTGAGCCCGGACAGCCTTGGGAAGTCACCGAGCTCGACTTGGACGAGCCGAAGGCCAACGAGGTCCGCATCAAGATGATGGCCGCCGGCATGTGCCATTCCGATGACCACATCCAGAAGGGTGACGCACCCATGCGGATGCCCGTGGTCGGCGGACACGAGGGCGCCGGCATCATCGACGCCGTGGGAGACGGCGTGACCCGGGTGCAGGTGGGTGACCACGTGGTCTGCTCCTTCATCCCCGCCTGCGGCTCCTGCCGCTACTGCTCCACCGGGCAGCAGAACCTGTGCGATTCCGGGAAGAACGCCGCCACCGGCGAGTTCCCGGACGGGACCTTCCGGTTCCACCAGGACGGCGTGGACTTCGGCGGACTCTGCGTGCTGGGGACCTTCTCCCAGTACACGGTGGTCTCCGAGTACTCCGTGATCCCGATCCCGAAGGACCTGCCCTTCGACGTGGCCTGCCTGGTCGGCTGCGGGGTGCCCACCGGCTGGGGCTCGGCCGTGCACGCCGCCGGCGTCGAGGTGGGCCAGACCGCGGTCATCTTCGGGGCCGGCGGCGTCGGCATGAACGCCGTGCAGGGCGCCGCCCTCGCTGGCGCCACCCGCGTGGTGGTGGTGGACCCGGTGCAGTTCAAGCGGGACAAGGCCTTGGAGTTCGGCGCCACCCACGTCTTCGCCACCGCCCAGGAGGCCACGGAGTTCGTCACCGAGGCCACCTGGGGCGAACTGGCCAACCACGCCATCATCACGGTCGGCACCCTGCATGACGAGGTCATCCACGACGCCATCAGCATCGTCGGCAAATCCGGTCAGGTCACCATCACGGCCGTGGGCAACGGCACCATCCGGGAACACCCCGGCATGCTGATCGGCTACCAGCGCCGCATCCAGGGTGCCATCTTCGGCGGCTGCAACCCGCTGCATGACGTCCCCCGGCTGATCGGCATGTACCAGGCCGGCAAGCTCAAGCTCGATGAGCTGATCACCAACCGCTACACCATGGAGACGGTCAACCAGGGCTACCAGGACATGCTCGACGGCAAGAACATCCGCGGCATCATCACCATCGAACACTGAGCCAGGCCGCGCCACCAACTGACGGAAGAGAACACCATGACTGCAGTGATCGACCCCCAGGCCACCCTGGACACGCCCCTACTGACGGAGAACGTCCAGCTGATCGGTGGCGAGTGGGTCCCCGCCGCCTCCGGCGAGACCCTCGAGGTCATCAACCCCGCCAACCGCCAACTCCTCAGCCGCATCCCCCGAGGCGGTGCCGCGGACGTGGACGCCGCCGTGCAGGCCGCCGAGAAGGCCCTGCCGGGGTGGCGGGACACCAATGCCACGGCCCGTGCCGGACTGCTGTTCCGCTGGGCCGCCCTCGTGGAGGAGCACGCCCAGGTCCTGGACCAGCTGGAATCCCGGGACGTCGGGCGCCCCCACTGGGGCCCTTCGCCGCTGGCCGGGATGATCCGGTTCATCGCCGGCCAGGCCGACAAGGTCCACGGCCTGTCCCTGCCGACGTACTCGCCGGACGTCCTCGGCTTCACCCTGCGTGAGCCCTACGGCGTGGTCGGCGCCATCATCCCCTGGAACGCCCCCGGGCCGATGTTCACCAACGAGGTGGCCGCCGCCATCGCCGCCGGGAACACGATCGTCATCAAGCCGGCCGAGGACGCCCCGCTGGCGCCCCTGGCGATCGCCCGGCTGGCCATGGACGCCGGGATCCCGGCCGGCGTGATCAACGTGGTCACCGGCCTCGGTGCCGAGGCCGGCGCCGCCATCCCGAGCCACCCCGGCATCCGCCGCATCGGTTTCACCGGCTCACCGGCCACCGGATCCACCGTGATGGAGGCCTGCGCCAAGAACCTCATCCCGCTCCACCTGGAACTCGGCGGCAAATCGCCGCAGGTGATCTTCCCGGATGCGGACCTCGCCACGGCCGCGCAGGCCATCGCCACCGGCATCACCCTGAACACCGGGCAGATCTGTGCGGCCGGCTCCCGCGTGGTGGTCCACCGCAGTGTGCATCAGGAGGTGGTGGAACGCCTGGCCGCCGCCATGCAGAAGGTCACGGTGGGTCCCTGGCACCAGCAGGTGAACATGGGCCCGCTGATCAACGGCAAGCAGCACGAACGGGTGATGGGCTATATCGAGGCCGGCCGTGCCGGCGGGGCAGACCTCGTCATCGGCGGGGACGCCCCCTCCGGCAGCGACTATGAGGACGGGTTCTTCGTGAACCCGACCCTCTTCGACAACGTGTCTCCGGACATGACGATCGCCCAGGAGGAGATCTTCGGCCCCGTCCTCTCCGTCATCCCCGTGGATGACGAGCAGGAGGCCATCGCGGTGGCCAACGGCGTGGACTACGGCCTGGTCGCCTCCGTGTGGACTGAGGATGTGGGCACCGCGGTGCGGATGTCCCGGGCCCTGCAGGCCGGACAGGTCGGTGTGAACAACGCCCTGGGCGCCGGCGTCATCGGCGGACCCTTCGGCGGCTACAAGTCCAGCGGCTTCGGCCGGACCATGGGCGCTGACTCCGTCCTGAACTGGACACAGACCAAGACCGTCTCGATGCGGGGCGCCACGCGCCCGGGCAACTGAACCGAAAGGCAGACCATCACCATGGCCATCACCACCCCCAGCGCAGCAGCCCGACCCACCGATCCAGCCGCGCTCCAGACCCTCACCACGCGGGCCGCCGTCGCCCGGGGCCCCCACGAGGGCTGGCAGCTCACCGACCTGACGGTGGACCCGCCCAAAGACCACGAGGTCCGCGTCAAGCTCTACGCCTCCGGCCTGTGCCACTCGGACCACCACATCACCGCCGGGGACGCCCCGGTCCGGTTCCCCATCGTCGGCGGCCATGAGGGCGCCGGCGTGGTGGAGTCGGTGGGACCGAGCGTCACCCGCGTCAAGGCCGGAGACCGCGTGATCTGTGCCTACATCCCGGCCTGCGGCTATTGCCGACCCTGCTCCACCGGGCATCAGAACATGTGCGTCAAGGGCCTGAACGCCGGCACCGGCATGTTCCTGGATGACACCTTCCGGTTCCACGATGAGACGGGCGAGGACGTGGGTGGCTTCTGCACCCTCGGCACCTTCTCCCAATACACCGTGATCTCCGAGTACGCGGCCATTCCGCTGCCGGACGACATCCCGTTCGAGCTCGGCTCCCTCGTGGGCTGCGGGGTCCCCACCGGGTGGGGCTCCGCCGTCTACGCCGCCGAGGTCCGGGCCGGGGACACCGTGGTGATCTTCGGCGCCGGGGGAGTGGGCTCCAACGCCGTGCAGGGTGCCCGCTACGCCGGGGCCAAGAACGTGGTGGTCGTGGACCCCGTGGCCTTCAAGCGGGACTCGGCGCTCGAGCTGTTCGGGGCGACCCACGCCTTCGCCACCGCCCAGGAGGCCCACGACTTCGTGGTGGAGACCACCTGGGGCCAGCTGGCGGACAAGGTGATCATCACCGCCGACGTGGTGACCCAGGAGATGGCCAACGCCGGTATCGCGATGGTCGGCAAGGGCGGCAAGCTCACGATCACCTCGGTGGGTCACCTCAACGAGCAGGCCGTGACCATCCACGCCGGGATGCTCATCAGCTACCAGCGCCAGATCCGTGGTGCGCTCTTCGGCGACTGCAACCCGCTGTACGACATCCCGAAGCTGCTCGGGCTGTACCGCTCCGGGGATCTCAAGCTGGAGGAGCTCATCACCCGCAAGTACACCCTGGACGAGGTGAACACGGCCTACGAGGACCTGCTCGCCGGCCGCAACATCCGCGGCATCATCGTCCACGAGCACTGAGTCCGGGACGAGAAGAGGAGAGACATCATGACGCAGATGATCCTGGACCCGACCGGCCGGGGACCACAGGCCGAGGCGGCCACCGCGCTCGCTGGCCGGCCGACGTCGTTGTCCGGGGCCCGGATCGGGTTGCTGGACAACACCAAGCACAATGCCCTGCTGTTCCTGCGGGCCGTGGGTGAGCTGCTCGTGGCCGAGCACGGAGCGGCCTCCGTGGGGATCGTGGAGACGAAGAAGAACTTCTCCATCCCCGTGGACGAGGAGATCATCTCCCGGTACCGGCAGGCCAGTGACGTGGTGGTCACCGGGGTGGGGGACTGCGGCTCGTGCAGCGCGGCCGCCGTGGCGGACGGGATCAACTTCGAACGCGCCGGGCTGCCGGCCGCCGTGGTGCTGACGGATGCCTTCGACGTCACCGGGCGGACCATGGCCGGGGTGCAGGGTGCTCCGGACTACGAGTGGATCCGCACGGAGCACCCCATGGCCGTGCTGACCGAGGACGAGGTCCAGGCCCGGGCCCGGAAGCTGCTGCCGCAGATCGTAGCCACGCTGACGGGATCCGGCGCATGACCGCGGCCCGGACAGAGGCAGACGCCCGCGTACTGGATCCCGTGGCGGCCCAGCAGGCCATCGAATACGCCTATGAGCAAGGCTGGTCGGACGGGCTGCCGCTGGTGCCCGCCACCCAGGACCTGCTGGACCGGTTCCTGGCGGCTGGCGGCCGCCCGGCAGATGAGGCCCTCAGCCACCTCAAACAGGTGGACCGCACGGTCACCGTGGAGCTGCTGGCCATCAACGCGGCCATGGCCGGCTGCCGGCCGGAGTACTTCCCGGTGGTCCTGGCCGCCTGGGCGGCACTCGCCGCCGAGCGGACCACGGCCGGCGGTGGCTGGCAGTCCACCTCGGGCCCTGCACCCCTGATCATCGTCAACGGGCCGATCCGTGAGGAACTGGGATTCAACAGTACGGGCGGGGTGTTCGGCCCGGGATTCCGGGCCAACGCCACCGTGGCCCGGGCCATCGGCCTCACCGTCCGCAACGCCTACGGGATCCGCCCGCACGAACTGGAGCAGGCCACCCAGGGCCTGCCCGGACGCTGGTCCATCTGCCTGGCCGAGAACGAGGAGGAGAGCCCTTGGGCGCCGCTCGCCGAAGACCTGGGGGTGGCCGGCAACGCCGTGACCTCCACCCTGCTGCGCACCAGTGAGTTCGTGGACAACCGGCACACCGCGGACCCGGAGCAGCTGCTCGCCGACTTCGCCGACACGATCGGCCGCTCCGGCCCGTGGATCTTCAAGAACGCCATGGCCGGGGTGGTGCTCTGCCCCGAGCACGCCAACCTGCTGGCCCGGGCGGGATTCTCCCGGGCGGATGTGGCGGCCTGGCTGGCCGAACACTCCGGGCGCACCACCGGCCAGCTGGCCGCGGTGGGCAAGGACCACTCCGCCGAGGGCGTGCGGTTCCCCGGGGACAACGCCGAGCCCGAACACTTCCAACGCACCATCGCCGACCCCGCCTCCATGATCGTGGCGGTGGCCGGGTCCCGCAATGCGGGGATCTCCATGGTGGTGCGGTACTTCGCCGACTGGTCCGGACAGCCCGTGGCCATCACCACCAAAGGACGATGAATGACGACCACGACGACAGCCACTGAGACCGCGACCACCACCACTGCGGGGACCCGGCGTCTGCACGAGAACCTCCCGGACACCGTCCGGGCGGCCGTCCAGACCGGCCCCCGCACCATGGAGGTCCGCGAGTTCCCGCGGCCCGTCATCGGTCCGGACGACGGCCTGCTGCGGGTGGAGGCCAACGGCATCTGCGGCTCGGACGTGGAGATCTACCGTGGTCACCTCCACGGCAAGGCGGCCGCCCCCTTCATCCCGGGGCACGAGCCCCTGGGCATCATCGTGGAGATCGGTGAACGCGCCGCCGAGCGCTGGGGGGTGACGGTGGGGGACCGCGTGGCCCTGGAGGTGATCGTGCCCTGCCGTTCCTGCGCCGACTGCCTCGTGGGCCGTTATCAGGCCTGCCGCAACAAGCAGAACGGCCACGGCGTGACGCCCGTGGACACGGAGCCGTCCCTCTACGGCGGCTTTGCCGAGTACCTGTATCTGGCACCCAATGCGGTGATGCACAAGATCGACCCGTCCCTGCCGATCGACATCGCGGCCATGTACAACCCTCTGGGGGCCGGCGTCCGGTGGGCCGTGGACCTCGGGGAGGTCGGGCTGGGGGACACCATCGTGATCCTCGGCGCGGGCCAGCGCGGCCTGGCCGCCGTGATGGCGGCGAAGGCCGCCGGCGCCCGGACCATCATCATCACCGGCCTGGAGGCGGACCGGCACAAGCTGGCCATCGCGGCGGAACTCGGCGCCGACCACACGGTGGTGGTGGACGGGCCGGAGGGCCGGGACATCGTCGAGGCGGTCACCGAGATCACCGGTGGCCGGATGGCCGATGTCTCCCTGGACCTGACGCCCATGGCCGCCGGCCCCGTCACCGAGGCCCTCACCGTGGTCCGCCACGGGGGCCGGGTCGTGCTGGCCGGACTCAAGGGCGGCCGCGAGATCCCCCTGAAGACCGACCTGCTGATCAACCGCGGACTCACCGTCCGCGGGGCCTTCGGCGTGGACGCGGCGGCCAACGAGAAGGCCATCGCGCTGCTGGAGTCCGGGCGCTTCCCGCTTCAGAGGCTCCACACGCACACTTTCGGACTGGATCAGGTCGCCGAGGCGATCGAGACGCTGGCCGGCGAACGGGAAGACCGCAGCGCCATCCACATCACCGTCCAGCCCCACCTCGGCCGCACCGCCTGAACCGGCCTCACCCGCTGGAACCACCGCCCTCAGACAAGGACACCCATGCTCATCGATGCCCACGCCCACCTGCTGCCGGGCCACTACCCGGACCACGCCCCCGACTGCTTCCCCTCCATGGAGGCGGTGACCGGTTCCACCGACCGCACGCTGGTCTTCGGCGAGATGCGGTTCCGGGCCAAGGACGTGTTCTTCACCGCGGAACGGCGGATCGAGGCGCAGGATGCCTCCGGCGTGGACCTCGAGGTGATCAGCCCCATGCCGCCGCTGCTGAAGTACGACCTCCCGCCCGCGGACGGCCTCGCCCTGGCGCAGCACGTCAACGACGTCACGGCCGAACTCTGTGAGCACGCCCCCGACCGGTTCGCCGGCCTGGGTATGGTGCCGCTGCAGGACCCGGACGCGGCCACCGCGGAACTGGCGGCCATCCAGAAACGCGGCCTGGCCGGCGTCGAGATCGCCTCCAACATCCTGGGCGACTCGATCGGCCACGAGAGGTTCCTCGGATTCTTCCAGGAGGCCGAGCGTCTGGGCCTGTCCGTGTTCGTCCACGCCATGCCCTCACCCATGTCCCGGCTGCCCGCCGCCGCCATGGGCACCTACGTGGTGGGGGTCGAGGGCATGTTCGCGGCCGCCTCCATGGTGCTGGGCGGAACGGCCGCCGCCTGCCCGGACCTGCGCCTGTCCTTCTCGCACGCCGCCGGCGGGTTCGCCATGATGCTGCCCCGCGCCAACTACTTCTGGGGCGGGGCCTGGAACGAGGGTCCGGTGGACCTGGAACGGGCGGTGATGCCCGACGACGGCCCCTCACCCCTGGAGATCGCGCGGCGGTTCTACTACGACTCCATGGTCTTCGACCATCGGACCATCCGTTACCTCATCGATCTGCTGGGGGCCGACCGGCTGCTGGTGGGCTCTGATTTCCCCGCCATGCTGCGGGAGGACCCGGTGGCGAAGACCCTGAAGGACATGGATCTGCCCGCAGACCAGTGGGCTGATATCAGCTCGCGCAACGCCTTGCGGTGGTTGGGCCGGGACTAACGGTTCCATCTCGTGGAAGTCAGCCTAGGCGCCAGAATCCCCTGCCTAGCATGTGACTCAGACCACCATTGGTCGAGTCATGGTTGGACGTCCACCGTCGTCTATTTGTCCTAAAAATCCCCTCGCAGGACTCTTCATGGATGTCTCAAGCAGGCCATACCGAGATCGGGTGGCCACCGGGGAGACCAGCTGGAAGTTGTCTCTTGAGGAGGCTGAGATACCTTGGCAGAAATCTTGAATCTAGCGCCGTCTCAGGTGGCGCCGCCCGCAGGTGATTCCGCGGCGAATAAGACATCGCCAAAGAGTGCCCGTTCCGCGTGGAGGTGGCGGCTTGGGGCGGTGTCGAGGAAGGTCGGGCACTTGTTGCTGGTGCTCATGATCGTGACCTTCAGTGTGACAGTACTGCTCTCCCGGAGCAGCAATGCGGCCTCCCAGGTCCTCGGGCCGAACGCCACGGCCGAGCAGATCGCCACCATGGAGGCACAACTCGGCCTGGACCAACCGGCGATCATCCAGTACGCCACCTGGGTCGGAAACGCACTGCAGGGCGACCTTGGTCAGTCGCTACTGAACCGGGCACCCGTGACACAGACCATCTCCAACGGCATGGAAGTGACGTTCACGCTCATCTTCTTGTCGCTCTTCATGGCGATGATCGTCGCAGTCCCGTTGGCGGCCTACGCAGCACGTCATCCGGGCAAACTGTTGGATACCATCTGCAACGCTGCGTCGTCGTTCTTCATCGCGATACCGTCGTTCGTCTTGGCCCTGTTGTTGCTGCTCGTCTTCTCTGTGGGTCTCGGATGGTTCCCCGTCAGCGGGTGGGTTCCACTCACGGAAGACGTCCTAGCCTCCGTACGGTCGTTCTTCCTGCCGGCCCTCGCCATTGCTTTGACGCCTATGGCAACCTTCTACCGCCTGCTGCGCAGTGACATGATCACCACGCTGCAGCAGGACTTTATCCTTACCGCAAAATCCAAAGGGTTGAGCACTCGGTACATCCTGGTCCGACATGCCCTTCGTCCGTCTCTTACGACCGTCGTGACCATGCTCGGGCTGTCCGTGGGCATGCTCATCACCGGCGCTGTGCTCGCGGAATCAATCTTCCGGCTCCCCGGTCTGGGGTCCTCCATGGTCAACGCCGTCACCAAGGGGGACCTTCCGGTCGTGCAGGGGCTGGTGCTGGTCATCGCCCTGATCTACATCCTGACGAACGCCGCCGTGGACTTCATTCAGACTCTTATTGATCCGAGGATTCAGGCATCATGACAGACATCGAAGTGAAAGCGGGAATCGCCCCGCGGCTGGTGAAAGCCGGTCGGAAAGCAGAAACCCGGCGCCGTGGCAAGAAGATCCCGATCCTCACAGCCTTGTGCGCCGTCTGGGCCGTTCTGATCGTTGGGGGGGCCCTCCTTGCGCCACTGCTTCCCATGCCCGGCTATGAGCAGGCTATTGCCGGATCGGCGCAGGCCCCCTTCGTCGACGGAGGCGCTGCCATCCTCGGTACTGACACCATTGGCCGGTCAATCCTGTCGCGAATGATCTACGGCGCCCAGCTCTCGCTGCTGGTGGCCTTTATGGGAACCACTATCGGCTTGGTGATTGGCGCCCTGCTCGGCATGGCCGCGGCCTACTACAAGGGGTGGAGCGCCAGAGTCATCAACTTGGTCAGCGACTCGATTCTGGCCTTCCCCGGTCTGGTCCTGCTTCTGGCCACGGCCACCATCATTCCCCCATCCGTGATGAGTCTGTCCATCATCCTCGGTGTGCTCACTCTCCCCGCCAGCATGAGGATCGCCTACTCGAACACCAACTCCCATCTGGCTCGCGACTATGTGTCCGCGGCCCGAGCTCTGGGCATGTCGGGCGGTCGTATCATCTTGCGCGAGATCCTGCCGAACATCCTGTTCTCCCTGGCGGCGTTCGGGTTCATCATGGTCGGTACTTTCATGGTGGCCCTGGCTGCCCTTGATTTTCTTGGGGTAGGCATGCCCCCGCCCCGTCCGAGCTGGGGGGGAGACATCGCCACGGGGTTCGCCAGTATCCGCACGCGTGCCTATCTGGTGTTGGTTCCATCCATTTTCCTCGTTGTGACGGTGTTCTCCCTGAACCAAATCGGTGACCACTTAAGAAACAAAGCAGAAGGACGGAGTGGACAGCTGTGACCGTTACAAGCACCGCACCAGGAGCGACCATGGAGGCACCGAAACGTCCCGGGAGTCTGTCTATCAGAGGCCTCTCAGTCCAGATCGATACGCCTCGGGGGACCATCTGGCCCTTGGACGGTATCGACCTCGATTTGGAGGGCGGGCAGACCCTGGGTCTGGTGGGAGAGTCCGGATCGGGCAAGTCCATGCTGGTGCGGACCATTATGGGCATCTCGCCCGATAGCGCCCGTCTGGCTGGCAGCATCGATTTCGACGGGGTACAGCTGGCCGAAGGGCGCCACGTGGATGTGTGGGGCAAGCGGATTGCCATGGTCTTTCAAGACTCGTTGACATCACTGAACCCGGTAGTGAAGATCGGGCGTCAGGTCGGCGAGCATGCGCGAAAGCACCTGGGGCTGAGCCACAAGGAGACTAGAGAGCGGGTCCTGGACCTGTTGGATCTGGTCGGAATCCCGGAGCCGGCCAGCCGTATCGAGGCCTTCCCCCACCAACTCTCGGGCGGGATGAGGCAGCGTGTGGCCATCGCTATGGCGCTGGCCTGTGAGCCGGACATCCTCATTGCCGATGAAGCCACCACGGCACTGGATGTGACGATCCAGCAGCAGATCCTGGACCTTCTTCAGGAGATCCAGCGCAAGCGAGGCATGTCCCTGATCATCGTCAGCCACGACTTGGGAGTCGTGGCCGGCCGCACGGATCGTATTGCCGTGATGTACGCCGGCCGGCTGGTCGAATTGGCCTCTACCAAAGACCTCTTCGAGCAACCGAAGCACCAATACTCCAAGGCCTTGTTGGAATCCCTCCCGCGGGCCGACCAGCCGCGGCACTCGCAGCTTCCAACCTTGGTCGGTACACCCCCGGACCCACTGGGCAGTCCAAACGCCTGCCGGTTTGCCGGCCGCTGTCCGGCTGAGATCGACCTGTGCACGCAGGAAAGGCCACAGATGACCGAGGGGCCCGGTCAGGGCCACAAGTTTTCCTGCTTTGTCCCGGTGGAAGGATTCAATGCCCAAGAGCCGCCGACGAACCCGGTGTTCGAGGCTTCGGAGTTCGGCCAGGACGACTTGGTTTCCGTTGAGGACCTGGTGTGTTCCTTCAAGGTCAGGGGCGGCACAGTGCATGCCGTCAGCGGTATCTCCTTCGGGATCAAGGAAGGGGAGACGCTTGGCCTTGTCGGCGAGTCTGGATGCGGTAAATCCACCACTGCTAAGGCAGTGACGCGGTTGATTGACAGCCGGAGCGGAACCGTCACCATCGACGGCACAGACGTCACCAGCCTTCGCCCGAGACAGATGGGCTCGATTCGTCAGAGGGTACAGATCATCCTGCAGGACCCGATCGCGTCGCTCAACCCGCGGCGCACGGTGTGGGAATCCGTAGCGGCTGGTCTGGAGGTCCACCGATACCCCAAGAATGAGATCTCTGATCGTGTGGACCGTGCCCTGCGGGATGTCGGCGTGGACCCCGCCGTTCACGGGAACAAGCAGGCATTCCAGCTGTCCGGCGGCCAGGCGCAACGTGTGGCCATCGCCCGGGCTATGGTCCTGGAACCCAAGATCTTGGTATGTGACGAGCCAGTCTCGGCCCTCGACGTCTCCGTCCAGGCACAGGTCATCAACCTGTTGGAACGCCTGAAGATTGAACGCCAGCTGACGGTGCTGTTCGTCTCCCATGACCTGACCGTCGTCCGAAGCATCAGCGATCGGATCGCCGTGATGTATCTGGGCAAGATCGTGGAGATTGGGGACGCTGACCTCATCTACGACTCGCCCCGGCACCATTACACCAAGGCGCTGATCGACGCTGTCCCGGTGGCCGATCCGCAGGTGGATGTGACAGCGAAGCCTCGCCTAAGTGGTCAGCTCCCCTCACCTTTGGATCCGCCTTCGGGTTGTCGATTCAGAACCAGGTGTCCGATGGCTCAGGAGTTGTGCGCCCAAGTGGAGCCTCCCCTCCAAGACCACGGAGATGGGCGACAGGTGGCGTGTCATTTCCCAAGGGACGTCGAGCCAGTTAGTCACGGCTGATATGGATCGAATCAAGGATAATTCAGTGCAGACCCGAAATCACGCGATTTAACGCCCCCAAGGCTTGATAAATCATCACATGTGGTACTAGTCTGATGAGACGGTCCGACACTTGAATGCAACACTGCACCGTCGGCAAGAACGTGGAGGAAAGATGTCAGAACGGCCAGAGAAGATGATTCTGACAATGTTCATGTTGGCGTCAGGGTTTCAGATTGACAGCTGGCGCGCGCCGGGAAGCCGCTCGGAGGAACTGGCTCGTCTGCCACTCATGCGAGATATGGCCCAAGCTGCTGAGGCTGCAAAGCTCCATGCTGTCTTCTTCGGAGACAGCGTGGACGTGGTGACGATCCGGGACAATAACATCCGGAACACAGGGCTCTACGAACCGATTTCCTCTATGGGGGCACTCATCGGCCATACCCAACGGATCGGTCTGGTCGGTTCCCTCTCGACCAGTTTCACTGAGCCGTATAACGCAGCCCGTCAGTTTGCCGGCCTTGACCTGCTCAGCGATGGTCGGGTCGGGTGGAATATCGTCACGTCACTCTTCGGAGGGTTCCAGAACTATGGGTTGGAGGCCATGCCCGACCCCCGGGATCGGTATCGGAAGGCTACCGAATTCGTAGAAGTAGTTCGTGCTTTGTGGGATAGCTGGACGGACGACACGATCCTCAACGACCGAGAGTCAGGGCAATGGGCCAAGGTCGAGAGCATCCATGACATCAACCACTCCGGGGAGTTCTTCAAAGTCGCCGGAGCCCTCAATATGCCACGCCCGCCCCAGGGGCATCCGGTGCTGTTCCAAGCAGGGCAGTCAGATCCGGGTGTGAAACTCGGTGGCGAGACGGCCGATGTCATCTATACGGCCCAGTCGAACCGGCAGGAGGCGGAGTCGTTCACTCGCCGCGTGCGGGACGCGGCCCAGCGGGCAGGTCGGCGCAGAGAAGCCGTCAAGGTTTTGCCTGGTGTGGTCCCCATCGTGGCTTCTACCCGCGCGGAAGCCGAGGAGATGTCTCGCGAACTCGCTTCATACATTGATATGGAAGCCGGCCGTCGCCGCTACGAGAGTGCCAGCGGAGTCGACACCAGTGGATTGGACTTGGACGACGTGATCCCGGCCGAGCGCTTTGACAACAGCCGAGGCAACAGCTCCCGCGCGGCCATCATGCGCAGAATGGCCGTCGAGGAGAAGATGACGCTTCGCGAGCTCATCATTGGCTTTGCCCGCTCCGGAGGTCATCGAATCCTCGTGGGATCTGTCGAAGAAGTCGCTGAGGAGATGATCTCCTGGTTCGACGCCGGAATCTCGGATGGATTCAATTTGGATCCCCCGTCCGTGCCTGAGGGAATGCACGCCATGCTCAATCTGCTGGTTCCATACCTCCAAGAACGTGGCTATTTCCGCACCGAGTATTCCGGAGACACCCTGCGGGAAAGCATGGGCTTGGAGCGTCCTGCATCCCGTTAGTCAACGTTTGAGCTCATTCATTTGCTGCGGGCGCGCACGCGGTCCGCCGGCATCCTGACCAGGAGAAGATACTGCATGGAATCACGCGGACAGATGGTCCTGACAATGTTCATGCTGGCGTTTGGCTATCAGAACGATGCCTGGCGCTCACCGGACAGCCGCGCTGACGAGGTCGGTGGCCTGGATATGATCACAGATATGACGCTGGCCGCCGAGCGTTCCAAGCTCCACGCGGTGTTCTTTGCCGACAGTGCTGATGGTGGGCCACTGCTGGGCGGGGACAACCGAGGGGTCACCGTTTATGAACCAGTGGCCACTCTCGGTGCCTTGGCTGCGAGGACAAGTCATATTGGATTGATTGGTACGGCATCTACGACCTTCAGCGAGCCTTACACCGTGGCCCGCCAGTTCGCCACCCTGGACAACCTGTCGAAGGGGCGGATCGGTTGGAACATCGTCACCTCCTTCACTGGTGCGCGGAATTATGGTCTTGAGGAGATGCCGGACCCGGAAGCGCGCTATCGCCGGGCCGGCGAATTCGTGGAAGTCGCCACCAAACTGTGGGACAGCTGGGATCGGGACGCCATCATCTCGGATCGCGAGCGTGGACTCTGGGCGGATCCGGAGCGGATCCATCGGATCAACCACCGTGGTGAGCACTTCCAGGTCGAAGGGCCGCTTAATATCCCCCGTCCTGCTCAGGGGCGCCCCCTGCTAGTCCAGGCCGGCCAGTCTGAGGCAGGTATCGACCTGGGGTCCTCGGTGGCGGATGTCATCTACACCATGCAGTCGGATCAGGAGCGCTCGAAGGTCTTCTATCGGGACTACAAGCGACGGGTGGAGGCCAAGGGGCGAAGTGCCGAGCACGTGAAGCTCCTGCCCGGCATCATGCCGATCGTTGGACGCACTGACAAGGAAGCACAGGAGCTCTCTGATGAGCTGGCGTCCTACATCCGTATCGACTCCGGGCGGCGGACGGTCGAGAAGATGATGGATGTACAGATCGACGACCTCGAGCTGACGGATCGTATACCGCCAGAGCGCATGGTGGATGGTCCTCGCCGTATGGACAGGTGGAGGGTGTATCGCGACTACGCGCTGGAGCACACGCTCGGAGAGCTCATCACTGAGTTGAGCAGGGCCATGGGGCACCGCTGGATGGTCGGTACCCCGGGCGCGATCGCCGAGAACCTCATTGAATGGTTCGACGGGCGGGCTTGTGACGGTTTCAACCTGAATCCGCCGAGTGTTCCAGTGGGCATGAACGCCATGCTTGAACTACTAGTCCCCGAACTGCAGGAGCGGGGGTACTTTCAGCACGACTACACCGGTTCGACGTTGCGTGAGCGCATGGGCGTTCAGCAGTTCTAGGCCTGACGCGGAGCGGGTTTCATTGCTCTCGACCCGAAGGGCTTCCGCGACTCGGAAGTCGCGGTGATCTGGGTCACACATACTCATACATTCGAATGGCCCACCCTCGGGCACCTGCCAATCCCTTGAAAGGGGCAATGATCATGCGTTCCACACAGAGAGGTCGTTGGGTTGGCCTCATGGCCGCGCTGACGGCGGGAGCCTTGACGCTCTCGGCCTGCGGTGGCTCAGGAGGCGGCGTCGACGATGGCGCGGCAAACGGTGAACCCGATGCGGAGCTGGCCACCGCTGGTATGAGCGAAGAGGGGATCATTGACGGCGGGGAGGTTAAGGTCCTCATCACGCAGGGCATCTTCTCATTGGATCCGGCCCGTATGCAGACTCCGAACTTCGGTTCACAGGGAGGATTTCTCCAGGCCATTTACGACACCCTGTTCTACGTCGACTCGGACACCAACACCGTGATGGGGTCCATCGGCGAGGCTCTAGAGCCGAAGGACGACACTTGCGGGGTCTGGGACATGACGCTCAAGGACGGTGTCGATTTCGCGGACGGAACACCGCTGGACGCAGCGGCGGTCGAGGCGCACTGGTTGCGAGTACAGGATCCTGACACTGCGTCTCCGCAGGCAACGAAACTCGAAGGAGTTACCTTCGAGGTGGTCGACGATCAGACGATGACCATCACGCTGGATCAAAACAACTGTGACTTCGATCGAACTGTGGCGACTGGTCTTGGCTTCGTGCCCTCGCCGACCGCGGTGGAAGAAGCGGGGGAGGAATACGGCGACGATCCAGTCGGGGCCGGCCCGTTCACGGTCGACTCCTGGAACCGCTCGGCCAACGAGCTTCATCTGGTCAAAAATGAGACCTTCCACACCGAGGGGCAGCCTCACTTGGACAAGATCTCATTTATTACCGCCTCCAACACGGCAACCGTGGTCGACTCCTTGATTGCCGGCGAATACCAGCTGACTGACAACGGTTGGACCTCAACCGCCGTGGATGATGCCCTGGCCGGTGGACTTGGCGTGCAGTTGCGGCGCCCTAGCGGAGGGTTCTCGCTCCAGTTCAATCAGCAGAAGGCACCCTTCGACAAGGTCTGTGCTCGCAGGGCGTTCTCCCATGCCCTTGACCCGGTGGCCATTTCCGAGGCTCTTAGCCAGTCTGAACTCATGTCAGTGCCGCTCGAGACCATCTTCACCGAGGACTCGGAGTTCTACGATGAGACCATCGCTTTCCCTGGTTATGACCTTGAGGCGGCGGCTGAGGAAGTCAAGGAGTGTGAGGATCAGGACAACCCGTTGACCTTCTCGATCACGGCCAGCCCCGGTAACGACCAGACCACTGCGGAGTACCTGGCCTCCCGGCTGAATGAGGTGGAAGGGTTCGACGTCACGGTTGACGTGATCACCTACGAAGAGGCTTACACGACGATCTTCCAGAACCGGGACTTCAACATCAATGCCTACCCGGGCGGTCAGCGGTTCTACGATCCCGCACCGTTGTTCGTGGATTGGTTCCATTCGGAGGGTGCCACCAACATCACCGGCTACGCCAGTGAGGAGATGGATTCGCTCATCGAGACGGCTCAGACCACTCCAGTTGAGACCGAACGGGTTGCGGCCTGGCAGGAGGTGGCGCGGCTCTGGGCTGAAGACGTCCCCACCTGGGGGTACATGGAGAACCGTCAGTACTTCCTCTTCGACGAAGACCTGGCAGGCGTCTACCCGGTCAATGACGCCCAGAACCTGCTGTTGACTCAGGGCCTCGGGTACACCGAACTGGACTGATCAGGCATTCTGCGCCACCCTACGCGTGGTGTGGGCGGTGCGTCTCGGAGCCAAGGTCTCCGAGACGCACCCTTGCACCGTGCGCCCGATCCCGGCCCTCGTGGTCAACTCGGGAGTGCTGTACGACCGGGTCTGGATGGAGCAGTGAGCGCTGTGAGAACGACGCCGTGAAGATCTCCTCCGGCCCGCGGGTGCTCCCGGGCCGGAGGGTGCGAGACGGACAGGGCCCCGGAACCATCATGGTTCCGGGGCCCTGTCTGTTGCCCTGTTGCTCTGGGGCTGTGCTGGTGACGTACGCGGTCGGTGTCGTACGCGCTCAGAGGAGCTGGCCGTCGTCGCCGATCTCCGTGGGGTAGGTGAGGTCGATGGAGTCGGCGGTGGCGCCGGTGGCGTTGGAGATCATCAGCGCCATGAGGTTCTTCGGCACGAGGCAGTCGCCGCAGACTCCGTCCTCGGCGCTGATCCGGGCGTCCATCCTGTCACCGGACTCATCGATGGTCAGGATGTAGCCGTCCGCGGCGAGGGTCTGGCGTAGATCGTCGAGGGGTTGGGTGCTCATGGTTTCTCCGGTCGGGTGGGGATCGCTGGTACTGCTCCGGTCAATTGTCGCCCCCAACCGGAGGGCTGCCGCGGTGCCTTTCCGCTGCATGGAACGCGGGTCCTCCACTACCGCGAGCTCTCCCAGGAGGCATCGAAGCGGCCGGTCCGCAACGGCAGGATGGTCACCAGGGCCAGTACGCCCAGGGCCAGCACGTACAGCGAGATCGGCCAGGACGCGCCGAAGCTCGCGTACAGGCTGGTGGCGATGAGCGGGGCGAAGCCGCCGCCCACGATCGAACCGATCTGGTAGGCCGTGGAGGCACCCGAGTACCGGATGTTGGCCGGGAAGAGCTCCGCCACGAGGGCAGCCTGCGGGCCGGCCATCAGGGACTGAGCCAGCAGCACCACGGCGAACCCGAGCAGGATGAGCACCGGCTGGGCCGTGTCCACCAGCCAGAAGAAGGGGAACGCGCCCACCACCACCAGGGCCGCACCGGCCACGAAGACGGACTTCTGTTGGAATCGATCTGCCAGGAGCGCCCCCAGCAGCACGGTGACCAGGTGGATCACGGCTCCGCCGACGATCAGCCACAGCATGGTCGGCTGGGGCAACCCGAGCGCCTCCGTGCCGTAGGCCAGCATGTACACCGAGTACAGGTAGCCGATGGCCGGCGAGGCGGCAGAGGCCAGGCCGGCCAGCACCGTGGTCCCGCCGTGGTGGCGCAGCAGCTCACCGAGCGGGAAGCGGTGCACCTCGTCCTGCTCCTGGGTCTGCTGGAAGACCGGGGAGTCCTCGACCTTGAACCGCAGGTAGAGGGCCACGACGATCAGCAGCGCCGAGAGCAGGAACGGCACCCGCCATCCCCAGGCCTGGAACGCCTCGGGGGCCAGGGTGGCCGTCACCACGATGAACACCAGGTTGGAGACGATGATGCCGACCGGCAGGCCCATCTGCGGGAACGCGCCGAACAGCGCCCGGCGGTTGCGCGGCGCGTATTCGACGGCCATCAGGACGGCACCGCCCCATTCGCCACCCACGCCCAGGCCCTGGACGAAGCGCAGGACCACCAGCAGGATCGGCGCCCAGACGCCGATGGTGGCGAAGTTCGGCAGCAGGCCGATGCCCACCGTGGCACCGCCCATCACGACCATGGTGATCAGCAGCATCTTCTTCCGGCCGATCTGGTCACCGAAGTGGCCGGCCGCCAGACCACCGATGGGACGGGCGATGAAGCCCACGGCGAAGGTGGCGAAGGCCGCCAGGGTGCCGGAGATCGGATCCTCGCTGGGGAAGAACTGGGGCCCGAAGATCAGGGCGGCGGCGGAGCCGTAGATGAAGAAGTCGTACCACTCGATGGCGGTACCCATGAAGCTGGCACCGAGGACCTTGCGCTGCTCCGCGGGGGTCGGGGCCACGGGGCCGCTCGGTGGTGCGGCGCTGGCGGGGGTGGAGGGGGTGGAGGAAAGGGTCGAGGACAAGGAACACAGCCTCTCTCAGGATCTGGTCACGGGGGTGCACAGGGGTGTGAACTGGTTCACGGGTGACCACTCTGTCGATAGGGAGTTAGATTGTCAACAATTTTGGTGGCAATCGTGCGCGCCATTGTCTACGCTGGAGGTATGACTGAGCAGCAGGTCCACCCGGTGCCCTCCGCCCGCGCCCGGGACCTCGTGAAAGGCGCCTACGACCTCCACGTGCACGTGGCCCCGGACGTGATGAAACGGCGGATCAGCGACCTCGATCTGGCGGTCCGCTTCCGGGACCTGGGCCTGGCCGGGTTCGTCATCAAATCCCACTATGTCCCGACGGCGGAGCGCGCCGAACACGTCCGCGCGGTGGTTCCCGAGGTGGCGGCCCTGGGGGCCATCACCCTGAACGCCTCCGTGGGAGGCATGAACCCCGTGGCCGTGGAGATCGCCGGCCGCGGCGGGGCGAAGATCGTCTGGTTCCCCACCGTGGACTCGGAGAACCAGCGCTCCTGCCTGGCCGAGGAACCCGAGGGGGCCACCCCGCCGATGTGGGCCCGGCTGCAGCAGGACCTGGAGGATGCCGGCATGAAGGCCGAGTCGGTGCAGGTCCTGCAGCCCGACGGCACGCCCACCCGGGCCACCGCCCAGGTGCTGCAGGTGATGGCGAAGCACTCGATGATCCTGGCCACCGGCCACCTGCACACGGACGAGTCCTCGGCGCTCATCCCGGCGGCGCGGGCGGCCGGGGTGGAGAAGATCATCGTCACCCACCCCGAGTTCACCTCCCAGCGGATGGGGCTCGACTCCCAGCGCGCGCTCGCCGAGCAGGGGGTCTTCCTGGAACGCTGCCTGACCACGCCCCTGACCGGAAAGGTCTCCTGGGAGACCTGGCATGCGAACATCCGCGGGGCCGGCGTGGAACACTCCGTGATCTCCACCGACTTGGGCCAGCCCTTCAACCCGCCCGTGGAGGACGGCCTCGGCATCGTGGCCGACCTGATGCTGGCCGCGGGGTACACCGAGGCCGAGATCCGGCTGATGACCGTGCACAACTCGCGGCACCTGGCCGGGGCGGAACCCCTGCCGGATGCCCCGGCGCACCTGCGCTGAGAGATTTTCCCCCACCCCTGTCCCGAAAGGACCCCACCGATGAGCTCCATCCCCGCCCTTGACCGTTCCTCCGGCCGCCTGCTGGTGGTCGGCGCCCACTCCGCCGACTTCGTCTGGCGTGCGGCCGGCATCATCGCCACCTTCGTGAAGGCTGGGGGCGAGGCTAAGGTCGTCGCGCTAACCTACGGTGAGCGCGGCGAGTCCGGCGTGCTGTGGCAGGAAGAGGGCCAGACCGAGGAGAACGTCAAGAAGATCCGCCACGGTGAGGCCGAGCGCGCCTCGCAGCACCTGGGCGCCTCCTTCGAGGCCTTCGACCTGGGCGACTACCCGCTGGTCAACGACCACTCGGACATCGAGCGTCTGGCCGAGCTGATGCGGGACTTCGCCCCGACGGTGGTGCTGACCCACCCGGATAAGGACCCCTTCAACCCTGACCACCCGGTAGCCTACGAGATGACCCAGAAGGCCCGCCTGATGACCTCCGGCGCCGGCGTGGAGTCCGGGTTCAAGACGGCCCCGCCGAGCGAGTTCTTGGTCTTCGAGCCCCACCAGCCCGAGCTGTGCGGCTTCATCCCCTCCGTCTTCGTGGACATCACCCCGGTCTTCGAGCAGAAGAAGGCCGCCATGGCGGAGATGAAGGCGCAGGCCTACCTGCAGAGTTACTACGCCGAGCGCGCCGAGCACCGCGGCAACCACGCCCGCAAGGTCACCGGCAACAAGGAGATCCGCCAGGCCGAGGCCTTCATGCGCATCGTCCCGAACGTGGTCGGCACCCTGTGAGTGAGCCGAGCGAACCGAAGGAACTGTCCGAGGCGGAGCTGATCGAGCGTTTCGCCGCCCTGCCGGTGGCCAACGTCGGCGACGCCATGGACCGGCTGAACGTGGTGGACACCGCCATCCAGTCCGTCTGGCCCTCCGCCGGGATTCGCATGGCCGGCCGAGCTGTGCCGGTGACCGTGGCCGGTGGGGACAACCTCGGCATCCACGAGGTCATCCCCACCCTGACATCCGGCGACGTGCTGGTGGTCAATGGCCAGGCAGCCACCCACCGCGCGCTGATCGGCGAGCTGATCGCCGGCCGGGCCATGGCCCGCGGCTGCGTCGGCTTCGTGCTGGACGCCAGTGTCCGGGACGCCGGGGACCTCGAGGAGATGCGCTTTCCCGTCTTCGCCCGCGGGACCACGCCGGCCGGACCCTATCGCAACGGACCGTTCCAGGCCGGCCTCGCCGCCGCCGTCGGGACCGTGGTGGTGCACCCCGGTGACCTGGTGCTGGGAGATGACGACGGCGTCGCGGTGGTCCCGTGGGGGCGTGCGGCCGAGGTGCTGGTCAAGGCCGAGGCGAAGCACGCCGACGAGACGAGGCAGCGCGCCGAGATCGGTTTCTGACTCCCTTCCACCCGCATCACGGCCGCGCCAGTCGTCGAGAATCGCCGAGCGAATCGACAGTTGGCCCGGCCGTGATGGGTTTCGCGAGGCTCAGGGCGTCAGGACAGGGGATCGGCCGACTCGGCGACGAACTCGAGCTCTTCAGTCTCCGGCCAGGCGGTGAGGGCGCTGATCGCCGCGACGTGGTCGACCTCGCTGTCCGGCCCGTACATCTCGTCGGCCAGCATGAGGGACAGCGATTCCACCCGGCCCTCATGGATCTGCAGCTCGATCTCGAACAGCGCATTGCCGCGCTGGAATCGGGCTTTGACGGGCCAAACCTGCGTGCGCGGGGTGACGCGCGGGGTATCAGGGTGGACGACCAGGTAGGCGTCCGTCATGAACCCGGCGTCCACATCCTGCTGCTCCACCGTCTCCAGCTGGATCCGCAGGGCCTCGGCCCCGGGGATGCCGGGCTTCAGCAGCGCGTCCAGGATGGCCGCGATGGCGGGGTCAACGGGGCCGTGGCCGCCGTCCTCGCCGGGCGCCCCCGCGTGCTGCAAGACGGTGCGCTGCAGGCCGCGGGCCTCAGCCCGATCGGAGGCCCAGCCCGCCGCCACCATCGCCACCCCGACGCCGGCCAGCCACCACCGCGGTCGGCTCACCCCGCGCTCGGTGAGCCAGTCCGTGAGACGGGCGTCCAGTGCCTCGAGCGGCTCGGCCAGGCCGAGGGCGAGGCCACCGGTAGCCAGCGCGGCGGAGCCGCGCCCGATGGTCGCCAGGGGGATGAACTGCCCACGTGGCCCGTCCGTGTAGCGCGCGGGCATGCCCGCCGTCGTCCCAGGGGGCAGGGTGGCGGCGGTGTACGCGCCGGTGAGCGCCGCCGTCGTGATCCGGTAGGCGGCCTTGGCACCGGAGCCCAGGCCGCGGGGCTCGATGAGGCTCAGCCCGCCGATGGCCGCGGCCGAGGCGGCGGCGAACCACGGGGAGGCCGCGAGGGGCGGGGGAGCGTCGGCGGACCATCCGAAGTTCTGGGGCATGCGCCGAGCCTACGCGGACGTCACCAGTCAACACGGCCGCGCCACCTGTCGATTCGCTCGGCGATTCTCGACGACTGGCGCGGCCGTGATGGGGGAGGGGTGGGAGGGGTCAGCCGTGCGGGTTCGCGGTGGCGTCCGAGTCCTCGACGACCGGGGTGCCGTGGGTATGGAAGGTCGGGATGGTCTTCATGCCCCAGGCCTGGCCCTTGGAGCGTTCGCCCTGGGACCACGGGATCGGCTTCCAGTCCGGTGCCAGGATCAGGCGGGAGCCCTGGTTGGCCAGCTCGATCCGGTTGCCGCCCGGCTCCCAGACATAGAGGAAGAAGCCCTGCTGGATGGCGTGCTTGTAGGGGCCGTACTCGATGAAGACGCCGTTCTCCAGGAAGATGTCCGCGGCCTTGAGGATGTCCTCGCGGGTGTCCGAGGCGAAGGCGAGGTGGTGCAGGCGCCCGGGGGTGCCCGTCCAGTCGTCGGAGTAGACCATGTCATAGGACTTCTGGCCGAAGGTGAACCAGTGGCCGCCCACGTCGCCGTCATCGAGCTGGATGAACTCGGTGGTGTAGCCGCCCATCACGTTCTCGGTGAACTCGCAGACGGCGGCCATGTCCGAGGTCAGGTAGTTGATGTGGTCCAGGCGGCGGGCGTTGGCGCCGAAACCGGGGAACTTCGCGGCCTGGTTCTTCAGGGCCGGGCGGTCCGAGTCGTCCGCCTCGTACCAGGCGGTGTCGAAGTAGACCTCCATCAGGTGCTGGTCCGGGTTGCGGTACCGGAAGGTGCGGCCGCGACCCATCTCCCCGTCCACCCAGCCCTCGCCCAGGCCGGTGGCCTCGATCCGGGCCACCACGCGCTCGAGGGCCTCGGGGCTCTGGGCGCGCCAGGCGACGCGGCCGACGCCGGCATGCTCCTTGGAGGTGAGCTTGATGGAGTACGACTCGTAGTCATCCCAGCAGTGCAGGTAGGCGGACTCCGCCCCGTTCTCCGTGGTGCGGCCCACCTCGCGCATGGCGAGCAGGTCCTTGAAGAACCAGAGGGACTCCTCGAACTTCGGGGTGTACAGCTCCACCGTGGAGAGGTGGGCGATGTCGCGGATGCGCTCGGTCATGGATGTGCTCCTGTCAGACGCGGTGCTGCTCGGATGGTGAGGGAACGGAGGATGGAACGGGATGCGGTGGGACGGATGTTGAACAAGATTGTCAACAAAATTATAGACAGTTTGGCGCGCTATGGCTACGGTCATAGGTATTCATTCGATGAGTGACCCATTTCACAATCGCAGGAGTCGTCATGAGACCTCGTCATCTCACCGCCGTGTCTGTTCTCGCCGCTGCCGGCCTGGCCCTGACCGCCTGCTCCTCGGGAGCGCCCTCCGGCACCGGGGACACCTCGGTATCAGGCGGCCCTGCCGCAGCGGAGGGTGGGCTGACGCAGGTGACTGTCGGCCTGGTTCCCCTGGCGGCGTCGATCGCCGTGGAATACGGGATCCAGGAGGGCATCTTCGAGAAGCACGGCCTCGAGGTGGAGATCGCCCTGGCCAATGCTGGCGCCGCCATGCTGCCGGCCGTGTCCAACGGGCAGATGGACTTCGGGGTAGGCAATCCCCTGTCCGTCCTCACCGCCGTGGACCAAGGCCTGGACATGAAGATCGTGGCCGGGTACTGCAACTCCGCGGACGAGGGGGAGGACACCTCCGGGGTGGTCACCCGCGTGGACGCCGGGATCAAGGACTACGGTGACCTGGCCGGCAAGACCACCTCCATCAACGCGCTGCGGACCCTCGGAGACCTCACGCTGATGGATCTGGCGGAACAGGGTGGCTCGGACCCGGCAGACGTGAAGTTCGCCGAGATGCCCTTCCAGGACATGCCCGCCCAGCTGGAGCAGGGCAACACGGACGCGATCTGGATCCCGGAGCCCTTCCTGACCAAGGCGCTGGAGGACTCAGACAACGAACTGCTCGGCTACTCGTTCCGCGACTCCATCGAGGGCATGCCCACCATGGTCACCTTCACCTCCGGCGCCTTCGCCGAGGAGAACCCCGAGACGGTCGAACAGTTCCAGGAGGCCATCACGGAGGCGCTGGCGGCCGCGGAGGAGAACAACGACGAGGCCAAGAAGCTGCTGCCGGAGTTCCTGAACCTGCCCGAGGAGGCCGCCATGGCCCTCAAGCTGGACCAGCTCGGTGGTGAGATCCGCGAAGACCAGCTCCACGCGATCGGCCAGCTCGCCGTCAGGTACGACTTCATCGATGCCGAGCCCGACCTCAAGGACATGATCGTCCAGTAGTTCCGCCGGGGGTATGGAAGAATAGGGGGTTGTTCGGACGCCACCTGGGGCAGCAGGCGCGCGTGAACCCCGCGAACCACCACCCGAGGACTTGACGTGAACCACGCTGCCCCTGCCCCGTCCGCCCCCCGTTTCGCCCCCACCGGCACCGGCCTGTACGCGATCTTCACGGCCGTCATGGCCGCGGTGCTCATCCTGTCCAACCTCGGTGCTTCCAAGGGCGTCATGTTCGGACCGATCGTCACGGACGGCGGCTTCTTCCTCTTCCCGCTGGCCTACATCGTGGGGGATGTGGTCTCCGAGGTCTACGGGTTCAAGGCCTCCCGCCGGGCGATCGTGACCACCTTCGCGCTCTCGATCTTCGCGGCGGCCTGCTTCTGGATCATCATCGCCCTGCCCGGTGCCGTGTGGTACGACGGCCAGGACGCACTCGTGCGCACCCTGACCCCCGTGCCGTTGATCGTGCTGGCCTCCCTGCTGGGCTTTTTGATCGGCCAGCTCGCCAACTCCTGGCTGATGGTCCGGATGAAGCGGCGCTCCGGGGAGAAGCTGCTCTTCGGCCGGCTCGCCGCCTCCACCCTGGTGGGCGAGTTCCTGGACACGCTGGTCTTCTGCTCCATCGCCGCCGGCGTCATCGGCATCACGGACCTGCCGACCTTCCTCAACTACGTGCTCGTGGGCTTCGTCTTCAAGTCCGTCGTGGAGATCGTCCTCTCCCCGGTGACCATGTGGGTCATCGGCCGGGTCAAGAAGGCAGAACCCGCCTACAACTCCTGACATCTGGTCCCGCGGCCGGTGAGACTGGTGGACATGGTCCACCCCCAGATGTACGACGACGGCGACCTCCACTTCCAGCGCGTCCGCGCCTTGGCGCTGGCCCTCCCCGAGGCCCGGATGAAGGTCTCCCACGGCCGGCCGGCGTTCTTCACCACCAAGGTCTTCGCGTACTACGGGGCCTCGGTTCAGGCGGAGCGGGCCGTACGGGACGGTGTGGAACTTCCGCCCGGCGGGGAGGCCGGTGACGACTGGGCGGGCTACCTCCAGTACCCCCGGGCCGTGATCGTGAAACCGGAGCCGGCTGACGTCGACTTCCTGGAGCAGGACCCCCGTGCCTTCCGCCCCGCCTATCTCGGCGTGAAGGGGTGGTTCGCGCTCGACCTCTCGCTCCTGGACCCGGAATCGGACCCGGAAGCGGACGCGGGCGGGGCGGGCGAGACGGGGGAGGAGGGCGAGACCGGGGAGGAGGGGTGGGCCGAGGTGGCCGAATGGCTCGAGGCCAGCTACCGGCTCACGGCCCCTGCCCGTTGCGTTCGGGCACTCGACGCCTGACGCCCCGGACCTGATCGGGCGCGTCATCCCCCGTCATACAGGGACAATGGGTGCCGTGCCGGGGCCGAACCGGCACCTCGAGCCGGGTAGATGACGGCGGACCACGGTTCATGACGTCATGATTGGCCGGCCCCGCCCACCTCCATAGTGTTGACCGTGGAATCACGAGATCCGGTGCGAAGCCCTGGCTGGCCGGACGGCAACCCTCTCCCGTAGTGGGGTGCTCCAGGTGATGATTCGGCCTCCCGGCGACCGCCGCGGGGCAAGTACGGCACCACCGCGACAGCGTTCCCGGACCTGAGGGTCTTGGCGACGCCATGCTCCGGACCGCTCGTCTCCGGTGTGCCATGGATGACAGGGATCCCCCATGCCGGACACCACCAGCACCGGAACCACCACCCACCCCACCACCAATCCCACCTCCAACCCCAGCTCCGACGCCGGCCCGGCCGGGCAGCTGCCCACGTTCGAGGAGCTGCGCGCGGCCACCGCACCCTCCGGACCCACCGATGCCCAGCTCGCCGCACACTTCGCCCCGGTCTTCGCGGCCGTCGCGGCGGGGGCCGCCCAGCGCGAGTTGGACCACGAGCTGGCGTTCGCGGCCATCGAGTACCTGCGCGGTGCGGGCTTCACCCGGGTCCGGCTGGGCCGCGAGTACGGAGGCATCGGGGCGAGCCTGCCCCAGTTCGCCGATCTGCTGGTGGACCTGGCCGCCGCGGACCCCAACCTGCCGCAGGCCCTGCACGGGCACTTCATGTTCACCGAGCAACACGAGAACGAGTCCCAGGGCGCCGTCTCCGAGTGGTGGCTGGCCGAGGTGGCCGCGGGCTCGATCTTCGGCAACGCCCTCGTGGAGCTGCCGCCGTCCACGGGCCGGCGCCCCGTGCAATGGATCGACGCCGATCAGGACACCGTGCAGGCGGCCGCCGCCACCGGCACCACGGAGGTCGCCCGGCTCACCGGGGACAAGTTCTACTCCACCGGGGCGATCTTCGCCGACTACCTGTTGGTCTCCTCCGTGCGGCCCGGACAGGACACAGACCAGGAAGAGGCAGGGCCGATCTTCGCGATCGTCGACGCCCGGGATCCCGGCGTGCAGCGGATCGACGACTGGAACGGCTTCGGTCAACGGCTCACCGCCTCCGGCACCACCACGTTCGACCACGTCCCCGTACGTGCCCAGCGCACCCAGGAGTTCAACGTGCCCACCGGCGTCCTGGCGTACACGGTGCTGTGGATCGTGCTGACAGCCACCCAGGCCGGCATCGGGACCACCGCCGTGGGGGAGATCACCGCCTTCGTGAGGGGTCGGCGTCGGACCTATGACCATGCGACGGCCGAGACACCCGCGGTGGACCCGCTGGTGCACCAGGTCGTCGGCTCCGTCTCCGCCAAGGTCTCCGCCGCCCGGCAGATCGTGCGCGGCGCGGCGGCCGTGGTGGAGGAGTCCTACCGCCAGGTCCGCGGGCACACCGACCTGGAGGACCCCGTGGTCGTCCAGGCCCACACCCGCGCCAACATCGCCCTGTCCGAGGCCTCGCTCGTCGTGTCCGAGCTGATCCTGGACGCCACCAACCAGATCTTCGAGACCGGCGGGGCCTCGGCCACGGACGCCTCGAAGCAGCTGCACCAGCACTGGCTCAACGCCCGCACCGTCGCCAGCCACACCCCGTTGATCTACCGCACCCAGGCCATCGGCGCCTTCCGTCTCAACGGGACCATCCCGCCGTTCCACTCCACCGCCCGCAACTCGACTGCAACCACCCCAGGAGCATGATGACTGCCACCACCCTGACCACCCGGACCACCGACGCCGGCACCTCCCGCGGCACCGGCTGGGGCTCCGCCGCCTACCGGGCCGCCCGGGAACGCCTCGCCCCGGTATTCGCCGAGATCGCGGCCAGCGCCGCCCCACGCGAGGCGGACCGCCTCATCGACCGGGGCGCCGTCCGGGCCCTGGCAGCGGCCGGGTTCACCGCCCTGCGGGTCCCGGTGGAGTACGGGGGAGCCGGGCTCACCTTCGCCGAGCAGGCACCGCTGATCCTTCAGCTGGCCGCGGCGGACTCGAACCTCGTCCAGGCGCTGCGGGCGCACCTGATCAACCAGGAGAACGTGCTGGGTCACCCGGACCCGGCCCTGAAGGAGAGGTGGCTGCGCCGCCTCGGCGAGGGGGCCGTCGTCGGGAATGCCGTCACGGAGATCAACAACGCCGTGGGCCAGGGGACCACCACCCTGGTCCAGGATGGGGACGGGACCTGGCGGCTGAACGGGACCAAGTACTACTCCACGGGCACCCTGTACGCGGACTGGATCATCGTGGCCGCGGTGGACGCCGCGGGCGAGGAGATCGCCGCCACGGTGCCCGTGGACGCGGCGGGGGTGACCCTGCTGGACGACTGGGACGGCTTCGGACAGCAGCTGACCGCCTCCGGCACCACGGTGTTCGAGGACACCCCGGTGGCGGCCGAGGAGGTCTACGCCGGGGGACTGGATGACGGCACCCGCGTGGCCACCGGCCAGGCCAGCTGGCAGTTCCTGCACCTGGCGGCCCTGACCGGCATCGGCGAGGCGATCGTGCGGGACGGGGCGGACTACGTGCGCGGTCGGCGCCGCTCCTTCAGCCACGGTGCCGCCGAGCTGCCGCGCGAGGACGCCCAGGTGCTGCAGGTGGTGGGGGAGCTCTCCGCCGCCGCCTTCGGCGCGCGGGCCGCGTTCGACTCCGTCGTCACCGCCCTCGGCGGCATCCTCGAGCGGGAGGCCGCGCTGACGGCGGGCGCACAGCTGCCGGAGCAGGACGTGGACGAGCTGTACGTCCGCGTCTACCAGGCCCAGCAGGTCATCGCGAAGACCGTGCTGGCCGCCGCCACCCAGCTGTTCGAGGTGGGCGGGGCCTCCGCCCTGAGCCAGACGAAACGGCTGGACCGGCACTGGCGCAATGCCCGGGTGCTGGCCAACCACAACCCGCTGATCTACCGGGCCCGGCTGCTCGGTGACTGGGAGGTCAACGGCACCGGGCCGGAGCGCTCCTACCGTGTGGGCTCCGCCCCCGCCGCGTCCTAGAACCACCCGGATCACCGGATCGCCCGGATCACCGAATCACCAAGACTTCCAGGAGAGACCATGAGCACCCATCACAGCCCCCAGCCCCTGCACTTCAACGCCTTCGTCATGAACACCACCAGCCACATCCACCACGGCCAGTGGCGCCGCCCGGATGCCGGCCAGACCGAGTTCACGGACGTCAACACGTGGATCAACCTGGCCCAGACCCTCGAGGCCGCGAAGTTCGACGCCATGTTCTTCGCGGACGTGGTGGGCCACTACGGGGACGCGGACGCGGATTACTCCGTCTACGTCAACGAAGGACTGCAGATCCCCTCCAACGACCCGACCGTGTTGCTCGGCGCGCTGGCCGTGTCCACCGAGCACATCGGCCTGGCGACCACCTCGAACGTGTTCCAGTCCCACCCGTTCCAGTTCGCCCGGCAGCTGTCCACGCTGGATCACATCTCGGGCGGCCGCATCGCCTGGAACATCGTGACCGGTACCCAGGACAACGGCTCGCGCAACTTCGGCCTGCCCCGGCTGACGGACCACGCCGAGCGCTACGCCTGGGCGGCGGAGTACGTGGATGTCACGTACAAGCTCTGGGAGGGCTCCTGGGACGAGGACGCGGTGGTCAAGGACCGGGACGGCTCCCGGTACTCGGACCCGGCCAAGGTCCACAAGATCAACCACGTGGGCCAGCGCTACTCGGTGGAAGGCCCGCACCTGCCGCCCCCGTCCCCGCAGCGCACCCCGCTGCTGTACCAGGCCGGGTCCTCTGCCTCGGGCCGGGACTTCGCCGCCCGCAACGCGGAGGCGGTGTTCATCATCGCCGCGAATCCGGAGATCGCCCGCCAACAGATCGAGGACACCCGGCGCCGCGCGGTGGAGGCCGGCCGCGCCCCGGAGGACATCAAATTCTTCCAGGGCCTGAGCTTCGTCATCGGTGAGACGGAGGAGGAGGCGCAGCGCAAGCTGGCCGAGTACGAGCAGTACGCCTCCGTGGACGGCTACCTCGCCCATGCCGCGCTGGTGGATCCGGAGGGCCGCGTCTACCCGCCGGAGACCCCGTTGAAGGACCTCGAGACCAACACCCAGCGCGGCTTCTCGGAGTGGGTGTCCAAGGCCATCACGGACCGCGAGCCGGTGGTGGCGGACATCGCCTGGCGCAGCCACCGCAACAACCGCATCGTCGGCACCCCCGAGCAGATCGCCGACCACCTTCAGGAGTGGCAGGCGGCCGGTGTGGACGGCATCAACGTCATCAACTGGGTCATCCCGGGTTCCTTCGAGGAGTTCGCGGACCAGGTCCTGCCGGTGCTGCGTGAGCGCGGCCTGGCCCAGACCGAATACACCCTGGGCACCCTGCGTCAGAAGCTCTTCGGCCGGGACCGGCTGCCTCACACCCACCCGGCGGCCCAGTACCGCGGGGCCTTCGCCGACCTCGAGGAATCCGTCCCCGCCGGGGTCTGAACCCACCCCACCCGGGCACAGGGTGACCCAGCCGCCTCGCAACAGCGGGGGTGAGGTCACGCTGTGCCCGGGGTGAAAGGAACCACCATGAGCACCCCACCCTCCCCGAGCGCGCCCGAAGACAGGGCACGACGCCGGCCCGGCACCGTGGTCTCCGGCCTCGCCCTGGCCGCGGCGTCGGCACTGGCCCTGACCGCCTGCTCGGGCACCCCCGCAGCAGAACCCGCCGCCCTGACCGGCGCAGCCGGGTCCTCCGCCGGTCCCGTCCGGGGCGGGGTGATCGAGTACGGCCACCTGCAGGAGCCCAACTGCATCTTCGGTGGGTGGATCCAGGAGAACTTCACGGCCCGCCAGGTGCTGGACAACCTGGTCTCCGCCACGGAGGACGGCTCGGTGGTTCCCTGGATCGCGACCGGCTGGGAGGTCTCGGCGGACCAGAAGGTCTGGACGCTGGAGCTGCGGGACGACGTCACGTTCACGGACGGCACGCCCCTGGACGCGGAAGCCGTGGCCTACAACTTCGACTACTGGTTGGACGGCGGCAACGGCACGGCGGCGGCTCACCTGGGCGGGTTCTACGACCACTCCGAGGCGGTGGACGGGCAGACCGTCCGGATCCACCTCTCCGCCCCGTTCGCCCCGTTCCTCTCGACCCTCTCCCAGTCCTACTTCGGCCTGCAGTCACCCACAGCCCTTCAGACCCGGACAGCCGAGGAGAACTGCACCGAACCCATCGGCTCCGGTCCCTTCACGGTCAAGGACTGGCGGCGCGGGGAGTACATCGAGTTCCAGCGCAACGAGGACTACGACTGGGCGCCTCAGAACGCACGGCACCAGGGCCCGGCCCACGTGGCCGGCGTCCGGTGGAACATCGTCCCGGACAACACCTCGCGCTACGGCTCGCTGCTCTCCGGTGAGATGGATGCGATCGGGGAGGTGCCCGCCGTGAACATCGCCCAGGCCCGGCAGGAGTTCGACTTCACGCAGTACATCACCCCGGGCCGCCCCGTGGTGGTGAACCTGAACACCCAGCAGGGCATCTTCACGGACCAGGCGGTCCGCCAGGCGCTGAGCCTCGCCACGGACCGCCAGGCCAACGTGGAGTCGGCGTTCCTGGGCACGGTCCCGTTCGAGCCCAGCGGCTACCTGTCCCAATCGACCCCTGACTATGACGAGGACGCCGCCACCGAGTACCCCTTCGACCTGGACCGGGCCAACGCCCTGCTGGACGAGGCCGGGTGGACGGGCCGGGACGCGGACGGCACGCGCACCCGGGACGGCCAGCGGCTGACCGCGAAGGTGGTCTACGGGCTGAACAGCATCATCACCCCGGACGGCAACACCGTGATCCAGAACCTCCAGGAGCAGGCCCGGTCCGCCGGCTTCGACCTCGTGCTGCGCCCGGGCACACCCTCCGAGTTCTTCGGGGGCGCCTTCTCCACGCCGGACAGCTATGACGCCCAGGTCGGCTACTGGACGAGCCCGCACGCCGGGATCCTGAACATCAACTTCCGGCCCTCCACCGACGAATCCCCCAACGGGGCCAACACGACCTTCCTCAACGACCCGCAGGTGTTCGAGACCATCCAGTCCGCCCTGCAGGTGCCGACCCCCGAGCTGGTCACCGAGCGGTTCTCGGCGGCGCAGTACCGGCTCAGCGAGCTGGCCCCGGCGATCGGGCTCTACGCCCAGACCAACACCCTGGCGGTGTCCGGGGACGTCACCGGGATCTGGCTCGAACCCGCCCAGGGTGGACCGGTCTTCCACGACGCCGCCTTCACCTCGGAGGCCGCCCGGGACGCCTCGGAGGGCTTCCCCACCTTCCCCACAGAGAACGAGGAGTGAACCGTGCTGCAACGAACGCTCAAGACCATCCTCGGAGCCGTGATCGTGGTGTGGGCCGCCGCCACCATCACGTTCCTCATCCAGACCCTGCTGCCCGGGGACCGCGCCACGCTCCTGCTGAACCAGCAGACCGGCCAGGTCCAGGAGCGCACGCCGGAGGAGCTGGCGCCGATCAACGCGATGTTCGGCTTCGAGGACCCCCTGGCGATCCAGTACCTGGACTTCCTCGGCGGGCTGCTGCGCGGGGACCTGGGGATCTCCTACACCCTGTACCAGCCGGTGACCACGGTGATCGGGGACCAGATCGCCCCCACCGTCATCCTGACCTTCACGGCCCTGGCCGTCGCCTGGGCCCTGGCCCTGGTGCTGCTGGTGCTCACGGCCCGGCGCACGCCCTGGGTCTCCCGGCTCTTCTCGGGTCTGGAGGCCGCCGCGGCCGCCCTGCCGCAGTACTGGCTGGGCATCATCCTGCTGGTGGTCTTCGCCCTGTGGCTCGGGATCTTCCCCGTAGTCTCCGGCAGCGGGCCGGCCGGACTGGTCCTGCCCGCGCTGACCCTGGGCATCCCGCTGGCCGGCTTCCTGGCCCAGGTGATGCGTACCGAGTTCGAGCGGGCCCTGGACGAACCCTTCGTCCTCACCGCCCGGGCCCGGGGCCTCTCCGATTCCGGGGTGCGGATCCGCCACGTGCTGCGCCACTCGCTGCTACCGGGTCTGTCCCTGACGGGCTGGGCCGTGGGCGCCCAGTTCTCCGCCGCCGTGATCGCCGAGAACGTCTTCGCCCGCCCCGGCCTCGGCCGGGTCCTCGTCACCGCCGTCAACGGCCGGGACCTGCCGGTGGTCTGCGGGGTGGTGATGCTCGTGGCCGTGATCTACGTGATCACCAACCTCGTGGTGGACACCGCCTACACCCTCGTCGACCCCCGCCTGAAGGAGCCAGCATGAGCACGTCAACGGCCCCCACCCACGACGCCGGCCGCGTCGCCTTCCCCCGGGCCGTGCCCCTCCCGGAGACCGGCACCTTTCCGGAGGACCCGGCCGGGCCGCCGTCGGGCCCCACCCGCCGTGCCGCAGCGTTGCGCGGCGTTCCCGTCACGGTCTGGCTCGCGGGGGTGTTCGCGGTCCTGCTGCTCATCGCGTCCCTCGCCCCCTCCCTGCTGGCCACCGCCGACCCGCGGACCATCAACCTGGACGCGCCCCTGGCCCCGCCGAGCCCTCAGCACTGGTTCGGCACGGACCAGTCCGGCCGGGACCTGTACTCGCGGATCGTGCACGGCACCGGTCAGTCCCTGCTGATCGGCCTCGGGGCCACCGGCGTCGGGGTGGGGCTGGCCGTGGTGTTCGGCTCCTGGGCGGCCCTCGGGGGGCGCTGGGCGGACGCCGTGATCGGCCGGGCGATCGAGGTGCTCTTCGCCTTCCCGATCCTGCTGCTGGCCATGGTGTTCATCGCCGTCTACGGGCCGTCCGTGCCGACGCTGGTGTTCGCCGTCGGGCTGGGGATCGCCCCCGGCTATGCCCGCATGGTCCGGGCCCAGGTGATGTCCGTGCACCGTTCCGGCTACGTGCAGGCGGCCCGTGCCCTGGGCCAGCACCCGGGGCGGATCCTCACCCGGCACGTGCTGCCCAACGCCCTGAGGCCGCTGCTGGCGGTGCTGGCCCTGGGCATCGGGCAGTCGATCGTCTGGGCCTCCGGGCTGGCCTTTCTCGGCTTCGGCGTGGCCCCGCCCGCCCCGGAATGGGGCGCGCTGCTGGAGGCGGGCCGTCCCTACATCACCGCCGCTTGGTGGTTGGAGATCATCCCGGGGCTCGCCGTGCTGGCCACCGCCCTGACCGCCACCTCGCTGGGAAAGTACGTGGAGTCCACCCTTGAAGGAGACCGCTGATGAACACCCTGACCACCACTCTCGACACTGTTGCCCCTGCTGCCCCTGTCGACCCTGCAGCCCCTGCCGCCACGGCGCCCGTCACGCCGGCCCCGGCCTCCGGTCCCCAGCCACTGGCCCGGCTGGAACACCTCGACGTCTGGTTCTCCGACGCCCACGGTCGGCGCAGCCAGGTGGTGCACGACGTCTCGCTGGACATCCACCCGGGCGAGTGCGTGGCCGTGATCGGCGAGTCCGGCTCCGGAAAATCAGTCACGGCCCGCACCCTGATCGGCCTCACCGGGCCGAACTCCCACGTTCAGGCCACCACCGCCACCGTCTTCGGCCGTGACGTCGGCTCGCTGCGGGACCGCGAGTGGAGCCGGATCCGCGGCACGCAGATCGGCTTCATCCTCCAGGACGCCCTCGTCTCCCTCGACCCGCTGCGTCCGGTGGGCGCCGAGATCGGCGAGTCCCTGCGGGTGCACGGCGTGCGGGACCGCGCTGAGAGGACCGCACGGGTGGAGCGGCTGCTGGCGGAGGTCGGCGTCCCGGAGCCGGGGCTGGTGGCCGGCCAGCGGCCCGACCAGCTCTCCGGCGGGCTGCGACAGCGCGCCCTGATCGCCTCGGCCATCGCCAACCACCCGCCGCTCGTGGTCGCCGACGAGCCCACCACCGCCTTGGACGTCACCGTGCAGGCCCAGGTGCTGGACCTGCTGGCCCAGCGCAAGGCGGACGGCACCGCGATCCTGCTGATCAGCCACGACTTCTCCGTGGTGGGCCGCCTGGCCGACCGCGTGCTCGTGATGCAGGGCGGCCGGATCGTGGAATCGGGCACCGTTGCAGCCGTGCTGCAGGACCCGCAGCACCCCTACACCCGCCAGCTCTTGGATGCCGTGCCGTCGGGGCACACCCGGGGCGAATACCTGACCGAGGACGGCCGGGCCCGGGCGGCGGCGCGGGCTGCAGACACCCCGGGCACGACGTCGACCGGGACGTCCCAGCGGCAGGTTCCGGCCGTCGTCGGGCCTCGGGTCCACCGGCCCGCGGTGCTCTCCGCGCGCGGGCTGACGAAGTCCTACCGGGGGCCGGACGGCCGGGACCGCGCGGTGGTGCGGGAGGTGTCCTTCGACGTGTACGCGGGCCGGACGCTGGGGATCGTGGGGGAGTCCGGTTCGGGCAAGTCGACCACGGCGTCGATGGCGCTGGGTCTCATCGCCCCGGACGCCGGCACCGTACTGCTGGACGGGGCGCCGTGGAGCGCGCTGTCCGTGGCCGGGCGGCGGGACCGGCGGCGCGAGGTCACCGTGGTCTACCAGGACCCGCTGAGCTCCTTCGACCCGCGCTGGACCGGCGAGCGGATCCTCACGGACGCCCTGGACGGCGGTGCCGGCACCGTGCCGGGGCTGTTCGCCTCGGCGCGGGCGTGGCGGGCCCACCGGGCGGAACAGACCGAGCGGGCCGCGGGGCTGGCGCGGGTGGTCGGGCTGGCGCCGGAGCATCTGGCCAAACATCCGTTGCGCCTGTCCGGCGGGCAGCGGCAGCGGCTCTCGATCGCCCGGGCGCTGGCGCCCGAGCCGAAGGTGGTGGTGCTGGACGAGGCCGTCTCGGCCCTGGACGTCTCGGTGCAGGCCCAGGTGCTGGATCTGCTGGCGGAACTGCAGGAGACCCTGGGGACCACCTACCTGTTCATCTCCCACGACCTCGGCGTCATCCACCACCTCAGCCACGAGATCCTGGTGATGAAGGACGGGGCGGCCGTGGAGTACGGGGACGCCGATCGCGTCTTCGAGGCCCCGGAGCACGAGTACACGAAGACCCTGCTGGCCTCCCTGTCCTCCCTCCACGCCCACTCCACCCCGACAGGCGCACAGTGAGCTCACCCCCGGGCGCACAGTGACCTCACCCCCACCGTGGTGACGTGGTCTGGTCACGTCGCGCCCGGGCACGGAAAATCTGCCCACCCTCATCCTGCCGGGCCACAAGGATTATCCCGGTGGCCGGGCAGGATGACTGTGGCTGCAGCTGGGGTTGTGACGGCGCCGGAAACGCCGCGGGGACTCAGTCGATCCGGGCGGAGACGTTCCAGATGTCGATGGAGGACACCTCACCCGACTTCTTGCCGGTGATCTCATCGATCCGGGCCAGTTCCTCGTCGCTGAACGGGGCGGACCCCAAGGCGCCGAGGTTCTCGTCCAGCTGGGCCGTCGAGGAGGCCCCCATCAGCACGGACGTCACACCGCCCGGCCGCAGCAACCAGGAGACGGCCAGCTGCGCCAGGGTCTGGCCGCGGTCGCCGGCCACCTCGTTCAGGGCCCGGGCCTTGGCCAGATTCTCGTCCGTGAGATGACCGGACAGGGAGGTGCGGCCGCCGGAGGGGGAGGCGCCGTCGTCGTACAGGTACTTGTCCGTCAGCAGGCCCTGGGCCAGCGGGGTGAAGGCGATCGACCCCATCCCCTGCTCGTTCAGGGTCTGCAACAGGCCGTCCTCCACCCAGCGGTTCAGCATCGAGTATGCGGGCTGGTGGATGGTCAGCGGGGTGCCCAGCTCGCGGGCGATCTGCTGGGCTTGGACGGTGCGCTCGGGGGAGTAGGAGGACAGCCCCACATGGAGGGCCTTGCCCTGCTGGACGAGGGTGTGCAGGGCGCCGATGGTCTCCTCGAGCGGGGTGTCCGCGTCCGCCCGGTGGGAGTAGAAGATGTCCACATAGTCCAGGCCCATCCGCTGCAGGGACGCCTCGGCGGAGGCCAGGATGTACTTGCGTGAGCCGAGGTTGCCGTACGGCCCGGGCCACATGTTCCAGCCGGCCTTCGAGGAGATGATCAGCTCGTCCCGGTAGCGGCCCAGGTCCTTGACCAGGACGCGGCCGAAGTTCTCCTCGGCGGAGCCGGCGGGCGGGCCGTAGTTGTTGGCCAGGTCGAAGTGGGTGATGCCGTGGTCGAAGGCATGCCGCAGGATCTCCCGCTGCGTGTCGAAGGGGCGGTTGTCCCCGAAGTTCCACCACATCCCCAAGCTGATGGGCGGCAGGGCGAGCCCGGTGGAGCCCACCCGGCGGTAGACGGTGGACTCGTAGCGGTCTGCCGCCGCCGCATAGGGGGCGTGGTGTTCGGGCGTGGGGGCGGGGTGGATCTCGCCGGTGGTCATGCTGCTCCTCGGTGGTCGGGCCTCTACCGTGGAGTACTTTACGCGCTGGTGGCGGGCCGTGGCAGGCGGTGACAGGCGGCAGCCGGCGGTGACAGGCTGGCGCTGCAACCGGGAACAGGCCCAGACACCACGGACAAGGTGGAACTGCGTCTCACTTGACCTGCGATTCAGTTCCACGGCATAGTGGTGTGCGTCACCCCGTGATGCCATCACCTCCGTCACCCACCGGCCCCCGTGGCCGCGACAAGGAGCCAGGAATGACCACCTCGACCGAGAGCCATGAGCTGACAGCCGCCTCGGAGCCCCTGTCTCCACTGGGGTTCCTGGGCCGCTCAGCTGCGGTGTTCCCCGAACGTGAGGCCGTGGTCTACGGCAGCCGCCGGTCCACCTACCGCGAGTTCGCCCAGGAGGTCCAGCAGCTGGCCAAGGCGCTCACCGCGCGCATCACCCCGGGACAGACCGTCACCGTGATCGCCCCGAACATCCCGGAGACGCTGATGGCGCACTTCGCGGTGCCGCTCGCCGGCGGCAAGCTCAGTGCCCTCAACCCGCGCCTGACCTCACGCGAGGTGGAGTACATCCTGGGCCATTCGGAGGCGGCCGTGGTGTTCGCCGACGGGGATGTGGCCGATTCCGTGCGGGGTATTGCCGCCGGGCTGGAGAACCCGCCGCTGGTGGTGGAGATCGTGGACGCTGAAGCCGGCCACACGGGCCCTGCCACCGCCGGGGACCTCACGTATCAGGACTTCCTGGCCCAGGCGCCGGCGGGCCCCGACCTGCCGTGGCGGGTCGAGGACGAGGAGACGCCCATCACCCTGAACTACACCTCCGGGACCACGGGGCCGCCCAAGGGTGTCATCTACACGCACCGCGGCGCCTACCTCGCCGCCCAGGGTCAGGTGTTCCACAACGGGTATACCGGCTCCACCCGGTACCTGTGGACGCTGCCGATGTTCCACTGCAACGGCTGGTGCATGCCCTGGGCCGTGACCTCGGCGGCCGGCACCCACGTGTGCCTGCGGGCCGTGCGGCAGGACGCGTTGTGGGAGGCCATGGACACCGAGGGCATCACGCACCTGTCGGGCGCCCCGATCGTCTGCTCCATGCTCGTGGAGGCCGAACGCGCGCACGAGCTGGACCGGGAGGTGCGGATGACCACGGCCGGGGCCGCCCCGCCGCCCTCGGTCATCGAAGGCCTCGAATCCCTGAACATCACCCCGGTGCACGTTTACGGGCTGACCGAGTGCTACGGGCCGTTCACCATCTGCGAGCCGCAGGAGGCCTGGAAGGAACTCTCCCGCAGCGAACGGGCCCGGCTGATGGCCCGGCAGGGCGTGGCGATGGTCCACGCGGCCGGCGTGGAGATCATGGACCCGGAGCTGAACATCCTGCCGGCTGACGGGGAGTCGATGGGGGAGGTGGTGCTGCGGGGCAACGGTGTCATGGCCGAGTACTACAAGAACCCCGAGGCCACCGAGGAGGCCTTCCGCGGCGGTTGGTACCACACCGGGGATCTGGGGGTGAAGCACCCGGACGGCTACATCCAGTTGCGTGACCGCCTCAAGGACATCATCATCTCCGGCGGCGAGAACATCTCCTCGATCGAGGTCGAGGGTGTGCTGCACGGCCATCCCCAGGTCGCCGACGCCGCCGTGGTCGGTATCCAGGACGACAAGTGGGGCGAGCGGCCCATCGCCTATGTGGTCGTTGAAACCGGTGCCGACGCATCCGGCCGGGTGACCGCCGAGGAGTTGCGCGCGCTGTGCAAGGAGAACCTGGCCGGGTTCAAGGTGCCCGATCGGATCGAGTTCGTGGAGGAACTGCCCCGCACCGCCACCGGCAAGATCCGCAAGAACGCCCTGCGGACCCTGCACGAGAAGAACAGCTGACGTCAGGGCCTCGGGGCGTAGTAGCGGCCCAGCACCTCGTCCTTGAGCTCGTAGAACGTCCCGTCCTGGATGGACGCGCGGATCCGGTCCACCAGGCGCACGGTGAACCGCTCGTTGTGGATGGAGATCAGGGTGTGCGCCACCATCTCCTTGGCCTTGATGAGGTGGTGGATGTACGCCCGCGTGTAGTGCGCGCAGGTGTAGCAGTCGCAGCCGTCCTCCAGGGCGCCGAAGTCGCGCTTGTACCGGGCCCCGGGCAGGTTGAACCGCCCGTCCGCGGTGTAGAAGGCACCCGTGCGGGCCACCCGGGTGGGGGAGACACAGTCGAAGGTGTCCGCGCCGTTCTCCACCGAGGTGAACAGGTCGTCCGGCTCGGAGATGCCCAGCAGGTGCCGCGGTCTGTCCTCGGGCAGCACGTCGGCGCACCAGCCGACGATCGTGCCCAGGTTCTCCTTCTCCAGCGCCCCGCCGATCCCATAGCCGTCGAATCCGTGCTCCACCACGGCACCGGGCACGACGCCGGCCGGGTCGCCTGCCGCGGTACCTGACCCGCCGCCGTCGGGCATCTGAAAGGCAGTGCGCATGGCCGCCAGATCCCCGCAGGCCTTGCGCCGCAGGTCCTCGAACTGGGCGCCCTGGATGACACCGAACAGGGCCTGGTAGGGCTTGCCCGCGCGCTCGGCGGTCAGGCGCGCGTGCTCATCCAGGCAGCGCTGGGCCCAGCGGCGGGTGCGCTCGAGGGCCTCCTCCTGGTAGCCGCGGGAGTTGTGCAGGGTGGTCAGCTCGTCGAAGGCGAACATGATGTCCGCGCCGAGCTGGTGCTGGATGCCCACGGAGACCTCGGGCGTGAAGCGGTGCCGGTCCCCGTTGAGGTGGGACTTGAACCAGACCCCGTCCTCGTCCACATTGGCCAGGCGCTCCTTGCCGGGGGCCACCGCGTCATCGGCGCCCTGGCCGGAGGGGGCCTTGGGCCCGTTCATGTCGATGACCTTCTTGAAGCCCGAGCCCAGGCTCATCACCTGGAAGCCACCCGAGTCCGTGAACGTGGGCCCCGGCCAGTTCATGAACCGGCCCAGCCCGCCCGCCTCGTCCAGCAGATCCGCCCCCGGCTGCAGGTACAGGTGGTAGGCGTTGGCCAGAAGCGCCTGGGCGCCGAGTTCCGCCATCGCCTCCGGCAGCACCGCCTTGACGGAGGCCTGCGTGGCCACCGGGATGAACGCCGGGGTCTGGATGGTCCCGTGCGGGGTGGTGATGGTCCCGGTGCGCCCGTGGCGCGGCGTCCCGTCCGGTCCGGTCAGGCGGTGTCCGACGGCGAAGGAGAAGTCCCGCGGGGACGCGGCGGTGGGTGCCGTGGTGGCGGCATCCCTAGAGGCTCGTTGGATAGGCGGCGCTGAGGATTGGTCTTGGGTCATGGTCGCTTTCGTTGAGTCCGCCGGGTATCTCGGTAAACGGTTGGTGCCGAGTGAGGGAGCTCGCTGAGCCTCCGAGCAGTCACAAAGAACTCGTTGATGAAGCGCTCGATCTGATGCGGCGCTTCGATGTCATACCACGCAAGAATGTGGTCGCGATCCCTCCGAGCCGAGGGAGTGAGGCGAACGTCGTACGTCACGCGACGCGACGGCGAGAGCGAACCTGTCGCTCATCTTCATCCAAGGTGACGTTCTCGCCCGGCGCCGTATCAGCTTCCGCGATTCGTTGATCGATGACTGCGGCAACGTCCGGATGTACATAGCCGTCATCCAGGGAATCGTCGATGGCTGCTCGCAACTCGCGGCGGGCGGAATCGTCCAGTCGGAGTACCTGGGCCATGAGCGTGCGATCAACCATGTCCCTATGATACGCGGGCGTCCACCGTCGACCTCACCGTCCAGGATGAGCGTTGTGTCCTTGTTGACCCACGTCAGCTCGAGCCATGCCACTCTTTCGTGTTCATCACAGTTGGTGGTCTGTTTGGTCACGACTAGCCGGAACCAAGCCGTGACCACCACACTTTCAATGGTAAGTAACAACAGGGACATATTTATTCAGCGGAGACAGAGGGGGAGGATGGCGGTGGGCAGCGGCGTTTCAGGGGACCAACGGAGGACCCGGCTCGCGGACCTCAACCCCATCCCCGCGCTCTTCACCATGGCGCCGGCCCACCGGGACCACGAGGTGGCCATCCGCTGCGGCATCACGGTGCTGGTGCCGCTGCTGACCCTGCTGTTGATCGGCCGGATCGACCTGGCGATCTTCGCCTCCTTCGGTGCCTTCACGGCGATCTACGGCCGCAACCTCCAGCACGGCCCGCGGCTTCAGATGCAGGCGCGGGCCGGTGCCCTGATGTTCGTGGTGCTGCTGCTGGCCACCCTGGCCGGTCGCAACGGCATGTCCGAATCGGAGAACCCCTGGGCGCTGGTGGGGCTGACCACGGCGGTGGCCGGGGCCTGTGCCGTGGTGGCCGCCTACTGGAACCTGCGCCCCTCCGGATCCCTGTTCCACATCTTCGCCTTCGCGGCCGTCTCGTCCGTGCCCTATCAGCCACCCCTGGGCGAGGCGTTGCTGACGGCGGCGTCGGTCATCGCCTTCGCGCTGCTGGTCGGGATCTCCTCCAGGGTGCTGCCCCGGAACCGGCACCGGATCCGGCGGCCGGCGGGTGAGGCCCTGACCGGACCCCGTCACCGTCTGGTCTGGTCCGAGGCCGCCTGGTACGTGGTGGCGGCCGGGGTGTCCGGCTCGCTGGCCACCGCCCTGGGACCCGTGCTGGGGATCGAGCACAACTACTGGGCGATGGTGGCCGCCGTGGTGCCGCTCGTGGGCCACTCCACCCGCTACCGCGTGAACCGTGGCCTGCAGCGCATCATCGGCACCTTCATCGGCCTGCTCGTGCTGGCCGCGGTGCTGTGGGCGCACCCGCCGCTGTGGTTGATCGTGCTGATCATCGCCGTGCTGCAGTGCACCGCGGAGCTGTTCATCGCCCGGCAGTACGTGCTGGCACAGATCGCCGTCACCCCGCTGGCCCTGCTGTCCACCGTGCTGGCGATGAGTGCCTCCACCGCGCAGGTCGACACCTCAGGACTGGTCTATGACCGGTTCATCGAGACGGTGATCGGCGCGGTCGTCGGCATGGCCTGCGTCGCCACCCCCTGGGCCTGGCGCCGCTGGGTGTTGCATTCGGCCACCCCGGCCCGTGCCCGCATCCAGCGCCCCTGACCTCATCACCAGGGACGGGGCTCAGTCGTTCCCGCCGGCCTCCGCGATCCGGTCCGCCAGGGCGCGCAGGTCCGCCACCTCGCGGCGTACGCGGCGGTCCAGTTCCTCCTCGCCGAAGGTCTCCGAGCCACCTCGGGCCCGCAGGTACATCAGCGTGGCCAGCCGCGCCTCGCGCCACTGACGTTCGCCGGCCAGGTCTGCGGCGGTCTCGGCCCGCAGCACCTCCCGGTCGTAGAGGTTCGGCTCGTTCAGCTGACGCTGCCGGATCTCGGCGGTCCGCTGGGCGCGGATCGGGTCCGTCTCGGCCTCGTCCGGTTCGGTCAGCCGGGCCGCGGCGGCCCGGCCCTCGACCTCCTCGCCACGGTAGAAGTGGATGGTGGCGGCCAGGGCCAGCGCGGACTCGATCGACTTCCACCGCCCCATGGCCCCGTCATAGGGCAACTGGGTCAGCAGGGTGGTCAGCGTCAGGGCACCGTCAGAATCATCCAGGTCGATGAACAGGTGGTGCGCCAGCGTGTCGATGTCCTCGAGCTGGGAGCCGGAGCGCAGGTTGATCCCACGGGAGAGCTTCGAGGCCACCGCCAGCACATGCTGGTTGTCCGGGTGCAACTGGGCCACCTGGACCACCGTGGCCTCCGGCGAGCCCTCCTCCGCGGGGTACAGGTCCGTCCTGACATCCAGCGCCGGCGCGGGCCGCCGGGTCCGCACGCGGATGGTGGACCCGAAGGCGATCCGCACCTCGCGGCCGTCCGCCAGCGTGGCCACCACGAGGGCGGGGGTGCCGAAGTCGTCGCGGGAGGTGCGCACCTGCGTCACCGGGGACGAGGGATCCCCCTGGCGCTTCAGGAAGCGGTCGCCCGCCCCGACCTGCTGGGCCTTGACCGAGCGCAGGTAGTCTCCTCCGGCGTCGTGCTGTCCGATGTTCTGGGGAGTCGGGGTGGTCATGGTCAGCGCCCCCAGCCCACGTGCGCCAGGGCCTGGCGGACCAGGTTCCCGCGTCCGCCGATGAACTCGGACTGGACCTCCTCGCTGAGCGCCTCATCGGGCGTCAGCCAGGACAGCTCCAGCGCGTCCCCACGGGGCTCGCACTCACCGGTGACCGGCACGAGGTACGCCAGGGCCACGGCGTGCTGGCGGTCATCCGTCAGGCCCGTCTCGGAAGGGCTCGGGAAGTACTCGGCCACGGTGAACGGGATGACCGAGGGCGGCAGCTGCGGCAGCGCGAGCGGGCCCAGGTCCTTCTCCAGATGGCGCATCAGGGCGGCACGGACGGTCTCGCGGTACATCACCCGGCCGGAGACCAGGGTGCGGCGCAGGTAGCCCTCGGCGTCCGCCATGTACAGCAGGCCGATCTCCGAGACGTACCCCAGAGCGTCCAGGCGCACCGGCAGGGCCTCCACATAGACCATGGGCAGGCGGCGGCGGGCCTCGTAGAGATCCTCTTCCGACAGCCACCCGGGATTCGGATCAGGTGTACGTACGCTCATGGCTTCAGTTCTACCCGAGTCGGCCCCGTCGGTCACGCCGACGGCCCGTACAGCGGCCAGACCGTGCGGTCTTCAGCCGCGGGCGTAGCGCCGCCGGAAGTTCGCCAGCACCTTCCGCGGCTCGCTGACCGTGGCGGTGCGGACCCGCGCGAAGAGTTCCTCAGCCTCGGCCGGGTCGTAGTAGCCGTGGTCCGCGTAGATCTCCAGCCGGTACAGCAGCCCGTCCACATCGAGCTCGGGGTGGAACTGGGTGGCGTACTGGTGGGCGCCGATCCGGAACATCTGCACCGGGCACGCCTCGCCCGCCACCAGCACCACGGCGTCCTCCGGCAGGGTGCGGATGGCCTCCTTGTGCCCCACAAAGGCCGTGAACCAGGGCGCGACGCCGGCCAGCAGCGGGTCCTGCCGGCCCGCCTCGGTCACGTGCAGGGTGACGGCCCCCGCCGGCTCCCCGTAGGTCGAGTCCACCCGGGCGCCCTGGTGCAGCCCCAAGGTACCGATCCCGTAGCAGGCACCGAGGAAGGGCACATCCCGGGCCATCACCACGTCCAGCAGTCGCCCCAGCTCGGCCTCCACGGCCAGCTGCAGCCCGGACTTGGACTCCTCAGGGTCGGAGGAGTTGAACGGGCTGCCGCCCACGATCACCCCGGAGTGTCCGGCCAGGACCGCCGCCCAGTCCGGCGCCGGCCCGCCGGCCGCGAGGGCCCGGTCCAGCCGCAGGGTGGTCAGTTCCCCGGGAGCGAAGCCGCCGAGCTCGGTGGTGGAGCGGAGCTCGTCGGCGGCGACGGGGTCGTCCGCGCGGGTCTGGATCAGCAGGAAGGGCAGCACCCGGTCAGATTAGCCCGCTGGACCCCCTCAGCTCGTCCGACGGCGCACCCGGTAGCGCAGGTGAAGCACCCGGTTGCCCTGGATCACCACGTCCGGGTCCTCCATCAGGTGCTGGGCGTGAACCGACCCGAAGTAACGCTTGCCGGAGCCGAACACGACCGGCACGACGTCCATGCGCACCTCGTCGACCAGGCCCGCGGCCAGCACCTGACCACCGACGTCTCCGGCGGCGACCTCGACGACGCGGTCACCCGCGAGGCCCTGTGCCGTGGTCACGGCTGCCTCGACACCGTCGACGAAGTGGAAGGGCGCCTCGGGGTCCCAACCCTCGGGCGGCGGCCGGTGCGTCACGACGACCACGTGGTCGACCCCGCTCGGCGGCACCCCGTCCCAGCCGTCCGTCAGGTCGAAGACGTGGCGGCCGACGATGGTCACCCCGATCTGGTCCCAGTACGCTCGGGTGTAGTCGTAGGACGACCGCGACACCATCAGCTCGCCGCTCTCGTCCAAGGGGACGTCACCGCTGGTCAACCAGGCGAAGAGCGGTCCGGGTTGGTCCTTCTCGTCCGCGACGAAGCCGTCCACCGAGACCGAGCCGTACATGATCACCGTGCCCACGGGGGCCTCCCTTGTGTTGGGAGGCACCATGGTAGTCCTCTGGGGACGGGCCCGGACTGATCAGCGTGCGGCGCCGGCGCCCACGGGCTCGGCGGGGGCCTGCTGGCGCACGGGCGTGGAGGTCCGGCCCCAGGAGCCACGGTGGTAGGCCGGGGCCGTGAGCTCCCGGTACCGCTCGTCCCCGAGCGACTCGGCGGCCTCCACGGGCCAGTTCGGGTGCACGAGGGCAGCCCGGCCGATGTCGACCGCATCCGCCCGGCCCTCGGTGAGCACGGACTCGGCCAGCTCGGGGTCGGTGATGGCGCCGACGGCCGAGACGAACAGCCGGCGCGCGCCGGCGTCGTGCCCGGTGTCCTCCTGCATCCCCTGGCCGGGGTCCAGGACGAGGTCCGCGGTCCCGGCGCGCACCGCTGCGGCCAGTGGGACCTGGTAGGCCGGACCCGCAGGCCCCTGGTAGGTGTCCCCGATGCCGCCGGAGGACACGTCCACCCAGTCCAGGCCGAGCCCGGACAGTTCACGCACGAGGTGCACGGTGTCCTGCTCGCTCCAGCTGCCCTCGAGCCAGTCCGAGCCGGAGACGCGGATGCCCAGGACCTTCTCGGCGGGCCAGACGGCCCGCACGGCCTCGATGACGCGGCGGACGAACCGCGTGCGGTTCTCGAACGACCCGCCCCACTCATCGGTCCGCTGGTTGGTGACGGGGGAGAGGAACTGGTGGATGAGGTAGCCGTGGGCGCCGTGGATCTGGACGGCGTCGAAGCCGGCCTCGTCCGCCCGGCGGGCCGCCTCGGCGAAGGCCGTGATGGTGTCCTCGATCTCGGCGGCGCTCAGCTGGCGGGTGGGGCCCACGGCGCTGACGGCCGGCACGCCCGAGGGGGACAGGGTCTCCCAGCCGCCGGCCTCGAACGGGATGCCGGCGGCGGGGTAGCCGGGATGGCCGGGCCAGGTCGAGGCCTTGGAGCCGGCATGGGCGAGCTGGATGGCCGGGACGGCGCCCCGGGAGCGGATGAAGGCGGCGATGGGGGCCCACGCATCACGCTGGGTGTCATTCCACAGGCCCGTGTCCTGGTCCGAGATGCGGCCCTCCGGGACCACGGCGCTGGCCTCGGCCACCACCATCCCGAAACCGCCGGCGGCGCGCGCCCCCAGGTGGGTCAGATGCCAGGGGCCGGGCACGCCGTCCTTGGCGGTCACCACGTACTGGCACATCGGGGGAAGGATGACGCGGTTGCGCAGGGTGGTGTCGGATACGGTCACGGGGTCGAAGAGAACACTCATGTCCGGCACAACCCCGCAGCCGCCCCGGCCTATTCCTGAACGGGCTCCCTAGAATGGGCCGATGCCCTCCTTCCGTGTCCGCCTGCCCATCGGTGACCTGCTGCCCGGCCACGCCCCCGAGGAGGTCATGGACACCGCGGAGGCCGTGCTCGGCTCCATCTACCGGGTGGAGGCCAAGGACCTGGAGGTGGTCGCGCGGATACCACGCATCGTGCTGCGCTTCACCGTGCCCGAGTCCTCCTGGGATGCGGAGCGTGCTGCGGCCGTCACGGCCGCCGGACAGATGCGCGACGCCGTCCGGCAGGTCGCGCAGACCGGTCGCCTCGATGTGCTGCGCCGGGTCCGCGGACGCTGGGTGCCGGAGGTCTGACGCCTGCAGCCGGCCGTCGGCAGCTGGCAGGCGGCAGGCGGCAGGCGGCAGCCCGGACGTTACGCGGCCAGGGCCGTGACGAAGCCGGTGACGTCGGCCGCGAACCGGGAGGGGTCCTCCATCCGGGGTACATGACCCACCCCCGGGTAGACGCGCAGCTCGGCCTGCGGGATGGCTGAGGTGAGCGCCTCCTGTTCCAGCAGGCCCACCCGCCGGTCGGCATCGCCCCAGAGCAGCAGGGTCGGCGCCTGGATCCGGTCCAGTTCTCCGGCGGCGTCATACTCCACGAGCCCGCCGAACGTCCCCTGCCACACCCGGGCCGGGACCTTCAGGAGTTGCTCCACGTGGATCTCGAGCACGGCGGGATCCAGGGTGCGGGGGGCCGTGCCGGACAAGAAGGTGCGGATGAAACCGGGGCTGATGGGGTCGCTCAGGTTGGAGACGGCCGTGGCCACGAAGCCCTCCATCTCCGGGTTGCGGTACAGGCTCAGCGGGGAGGCCTCGAGGACGAGCCCGGCCACCCGTTCGGGACTCTCGGCCGCGACCCGGCGGACCACCAGGCAGGAGGCCGAGTGTCCCGCCAGGACCACCCGCTGCAGTCCGAGCGCCGTGAGGAACGGGACCACATCTGAGGCGTAGTCCGGGACGGTGTACCCGGTCTCCGGCTTGTCCGAGTCACCATGGCCCCGGGTCGAGACGGCCACGGCGTGGACCGAGGGCGGGAAGTGGTCCAGGACGTCGGCGTAGGAACGCCACGAATCCGTGGGCCCGGGGAAGAACACGACCGTCGGGCCGGAGGGGTCACCCTGTGTCGCGTAGGCGAGGTGGAGGCCGGGACGGACCTCGACCCTGGCCTGCTGGCGCTTCATGAGACCACGGTAGGCCGCGGCCGGGCGCCGGCCTAGAACTCGTCGACCTCGTGGCCCAGCGCCGCCCGGTGCTCGGCATGGTTGATCCGGTAGCGCCGGTTCTCGGTGGCCAGCAGCACCATGAACAGCCCCATGGCGGCCACGATGGCCACCCACACGGACGTCATGGACCCCACCAGGCGCGGGGCCAGGATGGCGGCGAGTCCCCAGGACAGGCCGAGGGCGATGCCGATGCGGCCTCGTTCGGTCATCGCCAGGAAGGCCGCGCCCCAGACCACCACCACCAGGGTCAGGACCGCCCAGACCGGACCGGGGATCCAGAGCAGGTTGATGCCCAGGGACTGCAGCCAGATCGAGGCGTTGGTGGCGGCGAAGATCAGCGCCCAGCCGGTGAACAGCCCGATCGTCCCGTCCGTGATGGCCCGTTCCACGCCGTTACGGGCGGTGTAGAGGTTCAGCTGGTGGATGCTGTCCACGAGCAGATAGCCCAGGGCCAGCCAGACGAACAGCTCCACGCCGAGCAGCACCCCCGTCCGGGCGATGACGAACCACGCCACGGCGGCCACCATGGCGGCCGCCACGCGCCAGCCGGTGGCTCGTTGCCGGTCCGCGGCGGCCTGGGAGGGTCGCCACTGGTGCACCGTGTAGATGCCTAAGGCCACCCAGAGCAGGGGCCAGGCGAACTGGTGCCAGGGTGCCATGGACAGCATGGAGAATCCGCCCCGGTAGCGGCCCTCATGCAGTTCCTGCAGCCAGGGCCCGGTGCCATCCTCGCCCAGGAAGCCGAGTCCGTAGACCCCACCGATCAGGAACACCACGTAGGCCGCGGTCACGGCCAGCCGGCGGAGCAGGTCCGTGGCCACCGGGGCCGGGTCCGGCTCCAGGGAGGGCAGGTTGTAGGGCGGGATGTAACCGGTCGGGGCCGGCTCCCATCCCCGGTCCAGGGCGGCCACGGTCGGACGGGAGCGCCGGACCGTGGCGGCCTCGATGGCCTGGGCCTTCTCCACGATGCGGTCCCGGTGACGCCACTCCGGCAGGGAGGCCCGGGCGCGGTCCAGCAACTCGGTGTCCGTGAGGTTCTCCCCGCGCTCCTCGAGCAGGGCGCGGCGGTCTGCGGGCGGGACCCAGTCGGTGCCGTCCGATTCCCGGGCCGCCGTCTGCAGGGCCCAGGTCTCGCGCTCACGCTGGCGGGCCAGCCACTCCTCGTACTCCTGGCGTTCCATCTCCAGGCGCAGGGCCTCTTCCTCGGCGCGCTGGATTTCGAGCAACCGCTCGTGCTCCTGCCGGGCCTCTTCCTCCGCCTGGCGCCGGGCCTCAAGCTCGGCCTCCTCGATGGCACGCCGCTCGGCCTCGATCCGGTCGCGCTCGGCGCGCCGCTCGGCCTCCACCCGGTCCCGCTCGGCCTGCTCGGCGGCCCGCTGCCGTTCGAGCTCGGCCAGCCGTTCGGCCTCGATCCGGTCCCGTTCGGCCTGTTCCTCGGCGAGGCGCTGCTCCTCGGCCTTGCGCTCCCGTTCGGCCTCGCGGTGCGCCTTCTGCCGTTCGTAGGCGGCCTTCACGGTGGCCGGGGAGTCGTAGATGGACTGGGACACCCGGTCCCAGTCCGGTTCGCCCAGACCGTCGAGCCAGTCGTTGAAGGATTCCAGCGGGCCCTGGGTCTCGTGGGTGTTCGCGTGGCGCAGGCGCTGTGCGGCCGGGGGCTGTGCCGCACCCTCTGCCTGCTCAACACGCTCAGGCCGCTCAACACGCTCGGCCTGCTCAACACGCTCAGTCTGCTCAACACGCTCAGGCTGCGCAGCACTCTCAGCCCGCTCCGGCTGTGCGGTGGTCCGGTTCTTCTCCGCGGCGGCCTTCATGCGCTCCAGCGCGGCAGAGGAGGACGAGGATGTGTCGTCGAGCACTGTTCACCCCTCCCTGGAACGTCGTCGGATGGCGATGACCGCCGCCATGATCAACCCTGCAAGGGTACCCAATCCCATGCCCACCAAGGCGCTCGCCCAGAACGGCAGGCCTGTCGCGCCGCCGGTGAACCACCCCAGCCCCACCATGTACACGGACCACACGGCAGAACCCGTTCCTGACAGGGCCAGGAAGGGACGCCAACGGATTCCCGCGATCCCCGCCGCCGCCATGGACGCCGTCCGGCCACCCGACACGAAGCGCAACACGAACAGGGAGGCATACCCGGGGGCGGGACCGGCCTTGTCCAGCAACGTCAGGATCCCCCGGTGGATCCGCTGCCCCCAGGAGGCGCGGTCGAGCAGGCCGGTCAGGCGGTACCGGAACAGGGCGTAGAGCCCCGCGTCCCCGGCCCAGCATCCCAGCCAGGTGGCCAGCAGGGAGGGGACCAGGCCCACGGTGCCCAGTTGGGCCAGGGCGCCTGAGCCGATGACGAGCAGCTCGCTGGGCACCGGCGGGATGGGCGCGTCCAGTGCCACCAGCAGTGCGGTCAGCGGGTGGAACCACCAACCCAGGGACTCCACCCAGAGCACATCGAGCCCCGCATCCGCGCCCATCCCGCTCACGCACCGGCCTCCGGCCTCTCGCGCAGCTGGAGCCGGGAGGAGAACCGCCGCTCGGTCCCCGTGAGCGGGTCCGTGAAGCCGATCGTGTGGGCCAGCAGCTGCAGCGGGCGCTCGTAGTCGTCCGGGGCCACGTCCTGCAGTATCGGATAGAACGGGTCGTTGAGGATGCCCAGCCCCAACGCGGCCAGGTGCACGCGCAGCTGATGGGTGCGTCCCGTGCGCGGGAACAGGCGGAGGTGCCCGACGCCGGCCCCGGCCCAGGTGCCCGCGGAGACTCCCGTGCCGATCAGCTCGATGCGGGTCTCCGCGTTGGCCCCGGTGGTGGGACGGTTCGTCTTGCGGCCGGGACGGGCCGGCGCGCCGGGGGAGCGGCCCGACTCCTGGGTCCCGTAGTCCAGCAGACGGGCGGTGAGCACGCCCTTCACCTTGTCCATCCGGTTGCGGTAGGTGAGGGGGAACCGGCCGGCCGTGCCGGCCAGGGCAGAGACGGCCTCGTAGACCTTCCACACCTGCCGCCGCTCGAAGAGCACCTGGTAGGGGCCGCGGGTGTCCGGATTCGTGGAGAACAACAGGACGCCGGCGGTCGCGCGGTCGAGGCGGTGGATGGGGACGAGGTGGTCCAGCCCGAGCTGGTTGCGCAGCCGGACCAGGGCCGACTCCTGGACGAAGCGGCCGCCGGGGGTGGTGGGCAGGAAGTGTGGCTTGTCCACCGCGACGAGGTGCTCGTCCTGATGCAGCACCGTGACCTCGAAGGGGATCGGGTCCTCGTGCGGGAGGGATCGGTAGTACCAGACGAAGTCGTGCGCGGTCAGCGGGGTGGACTCGGTGACCACCGTGCCGTCGGCGGCGCGTACCTCGCCGGTGCGGAACCGCGCCACGATGCCGTCCGGGTCCACGTGCCCCCAGCGGTGCAGCACGTAGTCGAGGACCGTGTCCCAGCCGGAAGCCGGCACCGCGAGGCGGGTCGCGTTGACGCCGTCGCGGACGGGCAGGGGCGGGAGCTGGGGCACGGGACCAGTGTTCCAGACCGCGTGAGGGGTGAAGGCTACTGTCATCGCACCCCTACTAGTGCGTATTGTGTCTTGGGTCACTATGCTGCGATTCTTGGGGGTGGAAGTTTGTGAATTATTTGTGACGAATTCACCTTTCCATGAATGACCCTTCGGTAACCAGCTGTCTGCCCACGTCACGAGCCAGAACCCCGCGATGTCGCGGAAGTGGCGGTTCGTCACATATCGGAATTCCCGCCGGGGCACCCTAGGCTCAGCCGTATCCGGACCGATGCACAGGAGCCCACACATGTCTCAGCCCGCCATGCTGAATAGCCACGGACGATTGATCTTCCCTTCTAATTTCATTCCCGAATTGGATCTTTCCGCGCTGGACAGCCTGGACGACCTGGAGGCGGTGATCCGGCGCGATTTCGAGGACAAGTCGCCCAGCGGCACGGACATCCTGGCCCGCATCGAGCAGGGCTCCTATGCCACCAAGGCGGAGCTGCTGCGGGACATGGCCATGAACCTGTTCTGGACCAACCGGTATGCCATCACCATGTATGACAAGGTGCTGGTGCGCTGGAGCGACGTGCCGCGCCAGCGGGAGGACCACTACCTGCCGTTGCTCACGCCCTGGGAGGACGGGGACCGCAAGGTGGCTGCCGTGCGGGAGGCCTTCCCGGCCCTACCGGCACAGTGGGATGCCGCCGTGGAGGACAGCATCTACGATCAGGTCTTCGACGTCTTCGCCCACCGCAAGTTCCACGCCACGGAGCTCTCGGCGATCAAGCCGACCGTGGCCGAGATGATTCAGGACCCGGCCAACCTGATGGTCCGGGTCACCGGCTACGACCCGAACTACCCGGTCTACAGCGAAGAGGACATCTTCGACGCCCACGAGGAGGTCGCGGAGCTCGAGAGCCTGCGGCGCTGGGGCATGGTGTTGCACAACCAGTACCCCTGGGACCGCACGAAGACCGAGCTGGTCCGGGTGGATGAGCTGCGCGATGACGACTTCGTGGTGGTCTTCCGCCCCCGCGACCGCGAGGTGCAGCGCTTCCTCCGCCGGGTCGCCACCGGCCGTGCCCGTCCGGTGGCCCCCTCGGTGCCGCCCGCCGAGTCCGCCCAGCCCTCCCGCCCCTACCGACCCCTCGACGTCCGGGCCATGGCGGTCCAGCCGAGGATCCTGTCCCTGTCCGTGGAGCCCGGGGAGATGGTCTGCAGCAACGACGACCTGGTGCGGAACACCGCGTACAACTGGTCGCCCATGAGCGCCGCCTCGATCGTGCAGAAGACCGGGATCGAACAGCGTCTGTACAGCATGTCCCGGATCGAGGACCTGGCCCTGAAGGCCGCCCGCTCGGCCCTGGACCATGCCGGGGTGGGGCCGGCCGACGTCGGCGCCGTGATCGTGGCCACCTGCACGAACGACCGGCTGATGCCCTCGATCGCCACGTACCTCTCCGGTGAGCTGGGCATCTACCAGTCGCATGCCTCCTTCGACCTGATCGCGGCGTGCGCCGGGATGCCCTATGCCATGGCTGAGGCGACCCGTCTGCTCCAGGAGGTGGAGCGGCCGGTGCTGGTGGTCTGCGTGGAGAAGTTCTCGGACAAGATCGGCAACGTCCGGCCCTCGCGGATGATCTTCGGTGACGGCGCGGCCGCGATCCTGGTCGGCCCCACGGAGGCCGGCGGCACCACGGACATCGAATACCTGGACACCTACGCCAGCGGTCCCGCGAGCCAGGTCAACTCGATCATCTGGCCGAACCCGGAGTTCGACAACAACCTCACCGTGTACGGGCCGGAGGTCAAGGACCTGGCCGGCCGCTACCTGGCCCAGATGCTGGATGACCTCAAGAACCTGCCGGATCCGGACGGGGAGGCGGCCACCCTGTTGGACAGCATCGAGCTGATCGTGCCGCACCAGGCCAACAAGACGATGGTCACCGACCTGGCCCTCAAGGCCGGCCTGACCCCGGAGCAGCTGTACTTCAACATCGACAGGGTCGGCAACACGTCCTCGGCCAGCATCCCCCTGGCGATCTACGATGCGGTCCAGGACGGCCTCATCACCCGCCCGACGCGCGTCTTCGCCCCCGGTTTCGGGGCCGGTGCGGTGGCCGGTTATGCCGTGATGCGGATCGATCCGGCCGTGATGGCCCCTCGGGTGGACAGCGCTGCCGCCACCCACGCGGATCATCCGGAGGCCCCGGCGGAGCCCTCGGCCGCCACCACGGTGGACAACATGGCCGCGGCCTTCGCCTGAGCCGGCGCCCCGCCCCCACCTCACCAGACTTCACAGCCCGACCCAGAGTACGGAGACAGACCTGATGTTCGAACGGATTGCAGTGGTCAACCGCGGCGAGGCCGCTGTGCGCCTCATCCGCGCGGTGCGCGAGATGAACGCCGAACACCGCTACGGCATACGCACGATCGCCCTCCACACCGAGGCCGAGCGGCGGGCGATGTTCGTCCGGCAGGCGGACGAGGCCATCGCCCTGCGCAGTGACGGCACCGGATCCCCCTACCTGAACTACACCGAGCTCGAGCGCGTGCTGCGGCTCTCCCGTGCGGACGCCGTGTGGGTGGGCTGGGGCTTCGTGGCGGAGGATCCCACCTTCGCCGAACTGGTGGCCTCCCTGGGGATCACCCTGATCGGCCCCTCCGCCGAGTCGATGCGCCGGCTCGGTGACAAGGTCACCGCGAAGCTGCTCGCCGAGGACGTCGGCGTGCCGGTGGCCGCGTGGAGCCGCGGGCCGGTGGAATCACTGGCGGATGCGCGGCGGCACGCGCAGAACATCGGCTACCCGCTGATCATCAAGGCCCGCAGCGGCGGCGGGGGCCGCGGCATCCGCAAGGTCTACTCCGAGGACGAGCTCGAGTCGGCGTTCGAGCGCACCCAGGGCGAGGCACAGCGTGCCTTCGGAGACCCCATCGTGTTCATGGAGCGTCTGGTCACCGAGGCCCGGCACGTGGAGGTCCAGGTCATCGCGGACAACCACGGCAATGTCTGGGCTCCCGGCGTCCGCGACTGCTCCATCCAGCGGCGCAACCAGAAGGTCATCGAGGAATCGTCCTCACCGCTGCTGACCGAGGAGCAGTCGCAGCACCTGCGCGAGGTATCCGGCAGCCTCGTGCTCGCGGCCGGATACCGGGGCGCCGGCACGGTGGAGTACCTCTACCAGCCCGATCAGCAGCTCTTCACCTTCCTGGAGGTCAACACCCGCCTGCAGGTCGAGCACCCGATCACCGAGGCCACCACCGGCCTGGACCTGGTCAAGCTGCAGATCCTCGTGGCGGCCGGCGAGCCGCTGACCGGCGATTCCCCGGCGGAGTTCGGCCATGCCATCGAGGCGCGTCTCAACGCCGAGGACGCGGACAACGAGTTCGCCGCCGCCCCGGGGACCGTGCGGCTCCTGGACCTGCCTCTGGGCCCCGGGATCCGGGTGGACACCGGCATCGGCCAGGGAGACGTCATCCCGCCGGACTTCGACTCGATGGTCGCCAAGATCATCGCCTGGGGGCCCACCCGGTCCGTGGCCCTGGCCCGGCTGCGCACCGCCTTGCGTGAGACCACAGTGGTGATCGAGGGCGGTACCACCACCAAGTCCTTCCTGCTGGACCTGCTGGACCGCGAGGAGCTCGTGACGGCCTCGGCGGACACCGGCTGGCTGGACCGCGCCGGTGCCGGCACCGTCAAGGTGACCAGTGTCCAGGCGGATGTGGCCCTGCTGACGGCCGCCGTGGAGGTCTATGAGGACGAGGAGTCCCTGGAACGGACGCGCTTCCTCGCCGCCGCCTACGGTGGCCGGCCGCGGGCCGACGAGACCGTGGGGCGTCGGGTCGAGCTGTCCTACCAGTCCAACCCCTACTCCTTCACCGTCAGCAAGGTCGGCCCGCACCGCTACCGGGTGGGCACGGCACAGGACGGCGCGGGCGGCCGGGTGGTCGCCCAGGTGGACATCGAGCGCCTGGCCGAGTACGAGCGTCGCGTGGTGACCGGCAAGGGCACCTTCCAGGTGGTCTCCGTCGCCGGGGCCGGCGGGCACCTGATCGAGGTGGACGGCATCTCCCACCGCATCAGCCGCGACGAGGCCGGACTGGTGCGCGCCCCCTCTCCGGCCGTGGTGATGGCCGTGCCGGTCAGGGTGGGGGACGAGGTCCAGGCCGGGGACATCCTCGTGGTGCTGGAGTCCATGAAGATGGAGACCGCGGTGCGGGCCACCGCGGCCGGTCAGGTCCGGGAGGTCCTGGCCACCGTCAACACCCAGGTCGATGCCGGCGCCTCCCTGGTGCGGGTGGAGGCGGCCGACGAACAGGCCGCCGACTCCTCGGCACCGTTGGTCACCTTCGGCGAGGACGTCTCGGTCGCCCCGGCCGACCAGCACGCCGGCGCCCGGTCCCTGCTGGACACGTTCCGCGCCATGATCACCGGGTTCGATGTCTCGGTCCAGCGCGCCCGGGCCCTGCTGTCCTCCTATGAGGAGGCCTGTGCCCGCAGCGAGGAGGGCCAGGGCGGAGAATCCCTCGTGGATGCGGAGCTGGCGGTCCTGACCACGTTCGCCGACCTGTGCGAGCTGGCCCGCAACCGGCCGGCCCTGGGCGAAGACGAGATCGAGACCAGGGTGCACAGCCCCCGGGAGTACTTCCACCGGTACCTGCACTCCCTGGACCCGGAGCGTGAAGGCCTGCCCCAGGCCTTCCAGGACCGGCTGGCCAATGCGCTGCGGCACTACGACGTGGACGGGCTGGAACACACGGAGGAGCTGGAGCAGGCCGTCTTCCGGATCTTCCTGGCCCAGCAGCGGATCGAGAACCAGCTGCCGGTCGTCTCCGGGCTGCTGAGCCGCTGGACCGAGGACCGGGAGCCGTCCGCTCCCACCCCGGAAGGTTTCGAGGAGGTCCTGGACCGGCTCGTGGTGGCCACCCAGTCGCGCTACCCGGTGATCGGGGATGTGGCCCGGAGCCTGCGCTACCGGTTCTTCGACGAGCCCCGCATCTCGGCCGCCCGCGAGAAGGTCTATGACCGGGCCCGCGGCTCCGTGGCCTACCTGGCCGCCACCCCGGACGCCGCGGACCGCGCGGCGCGCCTCGACGAGCTGGTGGCCGGTCCGGAACCCCTGCTGGATCCGCTGGCAGACGCCATCAACGGCGACGGCACGGGGGCCCGCGAGTTCCTCGAGGTGGTCTCCCGCCGTTACTACAAGATCCGCGACCTGCAGCAGGTGGAGTCCTTCACCGCGGGGACCCGGCCGGTGGTCACCGGGACCTTCGAGTTGCGCGGTGACCAGCTGGACCTGATCTCCTCGGTGGGGTCCGTCGAGTCCCTGGCCACGGTCCTGGCGGACCTGCAGACGGTGGCCGAGGGCAAGTCCGGGCAGATCGTCCTGGACCTGTACCTGTCCTGGCCCGGGCGCCCGGCGGATCCGGAGGCGATGTCCGAGCAGCTGCGGCTGGCGCTCGAGCAGGCCTCGTGGTTGCTGGGTGTCCGCCGGGTCACCATCACGATGTGCGGGGAGACGGTGGACTCGCACCACCGCTTCACCTTCCGGCCGGCCGATGGCGGGCTGGCGGAGGAGCTGGTGGTGCGGGACATGCACCCGCTGACCGGTCAGCGCGTGGAGCTGTGGCGTCTGAAGAACTTCCACGGCACCCGGCTGCCCGCCGAGATCGACACCTACCTGCTGCACCTGGTGGCGAAGGACAACCCCGCCGACGAGCGGCTGGTGGCCCTGGCCGAGATCCGGGACCTCACCCCGGAATACGACGAGGACGGCAACGTCCTCGGCCTGCCGATGGCCGAGCGCACCGTGGCCGCCTGCCTGAACGGCATCCGCCGGGCCCAGTCCCAGCGCGGCAGCCGCAAGCGCCTCACCGCGAACCGCGTGGTGCTCTATGCCTGGCCGGTGTTCGAGCTGGACGTGCAGGACGTCAAGGACGTGGTGGCCCAGAACCTGAGCTCCCTGGCGATGGGCCTCGGGCTGGAGGAGATCACGCTGATCGTCCGGGTGCGCTCCGCCGCCCAGGCCGAGCCGCGCGAGGTGGCCCTGCGGTACGTGTTCGAGGCCGGCGGTGGCATCACCACGCAGCTGACGGAGCCCATCACGGATCCGCTCGAGCCGATGGACGACTACGAGCAGAAGGTCCGCAAGGCCCGCTCCCGCGGCACCGTCTACCCGTACGAGATGGTCCCGGTGCTCACGGGGAAGAAGGGCACCTTCACCGAGCACGACCTCGATGGTGAGGGCCGCCTGGTCCCGGTGGACCGGCCCTATGGCCAGAACACGGCGGGGATCATCGCCGGGGTGGTGACCACCCCCACCCCGCTGTACCCGGAGGGGATGACCCGCGTGGTGCTGTTCGGGGATCCGACCCGGGCCCTGGGCTCGCTGGCCGAGCCGGAGTGCGCCCGCGTGGTGGCGGCCATCGACCTGGCCGAACAGATGAGCGTCCCGGTGGAGTGGTTCGCCCTCTCCGCCGGTGCGGAGATCTCCATGGAGCGCGGCACGGAGAACATGGACTGGGTCTCCCGGGCCCTGCGCCGGATCGTCACCTTCACCCAGGGCGGCGGTGAGATCAACATCGTGGTCGCCGGGATCAACGTGGGCGCCCAGCCGTACTGGAACGCCGAGGCCACCATGCTGATGCACACCAAGGGCATCCTGGTGATGACCCCGGACAGCGCCATGGTGCTCACCGGAAAGCACTCGCTGGACTACGCCGGCGGTGTCTCGGCGGAGGACAACTTCGGGATCGGCGGTTATGACCGGGTGATGGGCCCCAACGGCCAGGCCCAGTACTGGGCACCGAACCTGGCGGCGGCCGTGGACGTGCTGTTCGCGCACTACGACCATGCCTACCTGGCCCCGGGGGAGCGCTTCCCACGCCAGGCGCCGACCTCCGATCCGGTGGAGCGGGACGTGCGCAGCTTCCCGCACACCCACCCGTCCAGCGACTTCACCACGGTGGGGGACATCTTCTCCGCCGAGGCGAACCCGGACCGGAAGAAGCCCTATGACATCCGCACGGTGATGCGCGCCGTGGTGGACCAGGACCACCGGGTTCTGGAGCGCTGGGCGGACATGGCCGACGCCGACACCTCCGTGGTCTTCGACGCCCACCTGGGCGGATTCCCGGTGAGCCTGATCGGCATCGAGTCCCGCGCGGTCCCCCGCACGGGGCAGTACCCGACGGACGGCCCGGACCAGTGGACCGCCGGCACGCTGTTCCCGCGCTCGTCCAAGAAGACGGCCCGGGCCATCAACGCGGCCAGCGGCAACCGTCCGCTGGTGGTGCTGGCCAACCTCTCCGGCTTCGACGGCTCGCCGGAGTCCATGCGTCAGTGGCAGCTGGAGTTCGGTGCCGAGATCGGCAGGGCCGTGGTCAACTTCGACGGCCCGATCGTCTTCTGCGTGATCACCCGGTACCACGGTGGTGCCTTCGTGGTGTTCTCGGGCCAGCTGAACGAGAACATGGAGGTCGCCGCGATCGAGGGCGCCTACGCCTCGGTGCTGGGCGGGGCCTCGGCCGCAGCGGTGGTCTTCACCCGGGACGTCAACCGGCGCACGGAGGCCGATCTCCGGATCAGTGAGCTGGAGGCGGCCATCGCCGAGGCCTCGGATGCGGATCGGAACCGCCTGCGCGTCCAGCTGGGCGAGCTGCGCTCCACCGTGCGCTCGGAGAAGCTCACCGAGGTGGGCCAGGAGTTCGACGGCATCCACAACATCGAGCGCGCCCGTGAGGTCGGCTCGGTGGACGTCATCGTGCCGGCCGAGCGGATCCGCCCCTACCTGGTGGATGCCGTGGAACGGGGCGTGGAGCGGGTCACCGGGCAGCTCTCCGGAGAACTGACCGGGCAGGTGGCCGGCCGGTAGCGGCCGGTTGCGGGACCTGACGCCGGCCGGCGTCAGGTTCCGGTGGTCTCATCCGGGCTCTGTGGTCCGCGGTCCGCCGGCACCAGGACGGTGATGTTGCCGGGGCCGGGCCTCGTCCGGCCGGACGGTCCGTCCGGGACGTGCGCGCCGACGTCGGCGATCACGGACTCCAGCACGGCCCCGGACGGGACCACACAGTCCCCGAGGAGGATGGATCGCGACACCCGCGCCCCCGCCTCGATGACCACCCCGGGTCCCACGACGCTGTGCTCGACCTCGCCCAGGATGCGGCAGCCGGGGGCCACGAAGGAGGCCGAGACGGAGGCCCGGGTGTCGATCCAGGCCGGCGGGGCGGGCTCCGGGTTGGAGACCAGGGGCCAGCCGGGCCGGCCCAGGTCCAGGCCGGTGCCGTCCAACAGCTCCATGTGGGCCTTGAAGTAGGCGTCCGTGGTGCCGATGTCACGCCAGTAGCCGTCCAGGCGGTAGGACTCCGTCCGCCGGTGCTCCACGAAGTGCGGGACGATCGTCTCGCCGTAGTCGCCCAGCGAGTCGCCCTCCGGGTCGTCCGACTCCGCCGTGAGGTGCCGCGTCACCTCGGCCAGGGCGGACAGGTCATAGATGAAGATCTCCGAGGCCACGAGGTTCCCCTGCGGGTGCTCCGGCTTGTAGTCATAGCCGGTGACCACGCCCTGCCCGGCCACCTGGACCACGCCGAACCGGGAGGGGTCCTCGTCCGTCTCGGTGGTCACCACGGTCAGTTCCGCCGGCCCGGACCGGTGCTGCTCGAGGGCCGGCCGCAGGTCGAACTGGTAGAGCTGGTCCGCGCTGAGCACCACCACCGTCTCCGCGCCGAAGGACTCCAGCAGCGGGATCTGCTGGAACAGGGCATGGCCGTTGCCGGCGGCGAACCCCTCCTCAGCGCGCCCCTCGGCGGGGGGCAGCAGACGCAGTCCGTGGCGGGTGCCGTCCAGGTCCCAGGGACGGCCCCCGGCCAGGTGCTGGTTGAGGGTGAACGGCCGGTACTGCTCCACGATCCAGACGTCGCGGAGCCCGGAGTTGGCCAGGTTGGACAGCACCACGTCGATCAGCCGGTACTGGCCGGCCACCGGGACGGCGGGCTTGGACCGGGCATCGGTCAACGGGGACAGGCGGCCGCCCCGGCCGCCGGCCAGCACCAGAGCCACCGTGGAGTGGGCCCGGTCCTGGGGAAAGGGATCTGCCATCTCAACGTCCTCTCGCAGGTGGTCCCACGGCGGTCAGTGCTGGCAGTGCCTGCACCAGTACAGGATACGGTCCGAGCCGCCCGCCTCGCCCAGGTCCTCCACGGTCACCGGACCGCCACAGCGCAGGCAGCCCTCCCGCCGCCGGCCGTAGACCCAGTGCCTCGGCTCCCGGCTCCGGCCCGCGCCGCGCCGCGCGGGCGGCACCGAGCTGAGGACCCGGACCCCGTAGGGGGCCTCGGGATCCCGGGTCACACCGGTGGTGCGCCGCGGGGCCGGTAGGCCAGGCTCCGCCGCCACCGTGTTGACGGCCATCAGGTCCCGGGCCAGGACGATCAGCCCGGGCAGGTCCGGCACGGAGGATACGGGCCGGTGCGGGTCCAGTCCAGCCAGCAACAGGACCTCGCAGCGATAGATGTTCCCGATCCCGGAGACCAGCCGCTGGTCCAGCAGGGCCACGCCGAGGGGCCGTGCGGGCTCGGACTGCAGCCGCCGTACGGCCTCGTCCCGGAGCACCGGTGCCCGGTCCGGATCCACCCAGACCGGGTCCAGGAGGTCGGGTCCGAGGTAGTGCAGGCGCCGGGCTGCCTCCGAGGTGGGCAACACCTCCAGCAATCCCAGTTGGAACCCGACGACCTGGTGCCTGTGCGTGTCCAGCACGCAGCGCGCCTGCCATGCGGGATGACGCCAGCGTGGCCGGAGCCGCTGGCCGGCGGCATCCACGAGGGGATAGGCCTCCCACCGGCCCTCCATCTTCAGATGGGACAGCACCGTCAGGCCCCCGGCGTCGGTGCCGGCGCCGGTGCCTCCGGGCCCCTCGGTTCCGCAGAGTTCCATCAGCAGGTACTTCGCCCGTGGCCGGACCGCCCGTACCGTCCGGCCGGACAGGTCGAGGGTGGCCAGCTGGGGCACCCTGAAATCGGTGCGCACCAGGTCCCGCCCCTCCAGCACGGGGCGCAGGCGGTCGGCCAGCCGAACCAGCGAGTCACCCTCGGGCATGGATCCCGTTCCGGGGCCGGCGGGACGGCCGGGGCCGACGGGGTCGACACGGTCCTAGAGAGCCTGGGCTCTGCCGGAGGTGGCGCGCCAGTCGGTTCAGGCGCAGTTGAGCTGCCATGTGAGGCCCCACCGGTCGGCCACCCAGGCGAAACGGCGGGAGAAACCGTAGCCGTCGGCCGGCATCATGGCATGACCACCCTGCGCGGACAGCGCGTCGGCCAGGGCATCGACCGCATCCAGCTCGGACTGCGAGTCCGGGCCGCCGGAGGGCAGCTCCACGAAGATGCTGATCGAAGGGGTGAAGGTGAAATCGTGCCCCGGCGGGGAGTCGAAGACGCGGAACGGCGTGCCGGCCACGGTGAACTCCCCGGCGGCCACGGTGCCGACCAGGTCGGGGTGGTCCGTGGTCTCGGGGGACTCGGTGGTCCTGCGCTCCAGGTAGGTCACCTCGGTTCCGGGGAGATAGGGCGCCAGGGTCTGCACGTAGTAGGCCACGGCATCACCGGCCTGGCCCTCGAACATCAGGAACGGGGTGGCCCTCGGGGTGGTGGGTGACGCGGGGGTGCGGGCCTGTGGTGTTTCGCTCATGACCTAAACCTAAGCCCGGAGGGCGAGGAATAGAATCCCGCCTCCAGCAGGGCGGCGGCCAGGGGCGTGCCCGTCAGGGGCAGCCCGTTGACCTTCTCCAGAGACATCTTCTCCACCCGTGCCGTCTGCAGCGCCCAGCCCAGTGCGGAGGCCAGGGGCGCCAGCGCGGACTGCTGTTCACTGAACAGCAGCAGGGTCCGGCCGCCGCGCTCCACGTAGAGCGCCAGCTCACCGGCCACGAGGACCACCACGGCGCCCGCCTTCCGGCCGGGCCGTTGCCCCGTCGGCCGCACGCCGTCGGCCCCGGCGGGGATTTCCGGCCACGGCAGGGCGGCCCCGTAGGGGTTGGCCGGATCGGTGGCGGCCAGCGCCACGGCCGGCGGAGGCGGGGCGGACGCCGGTGCCTGCCACGAGGAGGCGGCGGTGGAATCCGAGGTGCGCGAGCTGTCCGTCAGGTCCTGCCGGGCGAATCCCCGCAGCCGGTCCACGGTGGCACCGGTGGAGAACTGGGCGGCGCCGAGGTGTTCGATGTAGTAGCCGCGGCGCACCTGGCCGGCCTCCTCCATCCGGGACAGCAGCCGGTACTGGGTGGCGAAGCCGCCGGGGATCTCCTCGGCCATCACGGAGCCGCGGGTGATCACGCCGTAGCGGTCCAGCAGGTACTCGGCCGTGGCATGGGCCCGGACGGTCGGGTCGTGGATCGGTGCGGGCACCAGGGACCAGCGTCCTGCGGCCCGGGCCGCATCGGCCGGTCCGAGGTCACCCATCAGGCCGGCGGCGGTCGCGCCGTCGACCTGTCCCGAGCCGGCCCCGATCCCGCCGGTGGCCTCCTCGAGCCGCCGCAACCGGGAGAGCCGGGCCCCGCGGCCCGGCCGGGCCGGACGCGCCCGGGGCGAGCGGGACCGGGCCTTGTGCGCGGTGCGACCCTGGCCCAGTAGTCCGCGCACCGGGGCGAAGGTGTCATTGCCCACGCGTCCGGCCCAGACCAGGTCCCACAGGGCGTTCAGCAGCTCGGCGGTGGAGAGCCGGACCGCGCGGGACGGGGGCGGGTCCTCGGAGGCCGGGGCGCCGCCGTCGTGCCCCTGGATCACGGCCCGCGCGCGTTCGGTGAGCTGGCCGAAGAACCAGGCCCCGCCCCCGCCGAGCACCTCCAACAGGGCCCGGTGCGCCGGACCGGGCTCGAAGCCCTCGGCCCGGGTCAGGGAGAGATCGGCGGTCTCGGCGCTGTGGAAGGCGATCCAGCCGTCGTTGCCGCTGGCCGCCGCCGTGCCGGAGAACAGGAACTCGCCGCTGGCCAGCAGCTCATCCAGCAGGGCCGGGGCGTAGTCGCGGACGCGGGAGGGCAACACGTGGGACTCCCAGGCGCTGGCCGGCACGGGCACCCCGGAGAGTTGGTCCAGGACCGCGGCCACGCCGTCCACTCCCTGCAGGGTGGCCGGCGAGCCGCCGCCGGGGGCCGGGGACAGGTGCTGCCAGTCGGCGAGGAACCGGGCGTAGCCGGCCTGCTCCACGGGCTCGACCTCGGCCCGCAGGGCGGCCAGGGAGCGGCGGCGGATGCGCCGCAGGACCTCGACCTCGCACCATTCCGTCTCCAGCGGCCCGCCGGTGCCGTGCGCTGCGCCCCCGGGCCGGAACTGTCCCTCGCTCACCCGGTGCTCTGCGGCGAGCCGCTGCAACACCTGATGGACGACGGCGGCGCCCAGTCCCAGCGCGGCCCCGGCCTCGTGGGCGGTGAAGGGGCCGTGGGTGCGGGCGTAGCGGGAGACGAGGTCCCCGAGGGGGTCCGCGACCGGCTCGATGAAGGCGACCGGGATGCCCATGGGCAGGGCCACCCCGAGGGCGTCCCGCAACCGTGCGGCATCCTCGACGGCGGCGTAGCGGGTGGCACCGGCCAGGCGGACCTTCAGGGCGCGGTTCGCCGCGACGAGCTGATCCAGCAGCGCGGTGGCCTCATCGTCTGACTCGAACCGGGCCGCGGCCTCCTCCGCGGTCAGGGGGCCGAGCAGTCGCAGGAGGTCGGCCAGTCCCTCGGCACCTTTGACCCGCCGATCCGGGGAGAGTCGTTGCAGGTCCGCTTCCACGGTGGCCATCACGTCCGGGTCCAGCAGATCCCGCAGCTCGGCGCGGCCGAGCAGCTCGTTGAGCAGGCCGGGGTCCAGGGAGAGGGCGGCGGCGCGGCGCTCGGCGAGCGGGGAGTCGCCCTCGTAGATGAACTGGGCCACGTAGCCGAACAGCAGCGACTGCGCGAAGGGGGAGGGGGAGCGCGTGGTGGTCTGGACCAGTCGCAGCGACTTGGCCTCGATCCGGGTGGCGATGTCCTTCAGGGCGGGCAGGTCGTAGACGTCCTGCAGGCATTCGCGGACGGTCTCGAGGATGATCGGGAACTGCGGGTACTTCCGGGCGACTTCCAGCAGCTGGGCCGAACGCTGGCGTTGTTGCCACAGCGGGGTGCGCTGGCCCGGGTCCCGGCGGGGCAGCAACAGGGCGCGGGCGGCGTTCTCCCGGAACCGGGCGGCGAACAGGGCCGAGCCGCCCACCTCGGCGGTGACGATCTCCTCGAGTTCCTCGGCCGTGAACAGGAACAGCTCCGCCCCGGGCGGCTCGTCCTCCATCATCGGCACGCGGAGCACGATCCCGTCATCGGCGGCCATGGCCGAGCCGTCCATCCCGTACCTCGCGTGCAGCCGCGCCCCCACGGCCAGCGCCCACGGGGCGTGCACCGGCATCCCGTAGGGGGAGTGCAGCACCACGCGCCAGTCCCCGAGTTCGTCGTGGAAGCGCTCCACCACGAGGGTCTTCTCGGTGGGCAGCTGGCCGGTGGCCTCCTGCTGCTCGGACAGGTACGCGGTCAGGTTGTCCCGGGCCCACTCATCCAGCCCGGCGGCCGCCAGCCGGTCATCATGCTCGGATGCCGCCGCGACCTCGCGCCGGAAGGCCCCGACGGCCTCGCCCAGCTCGACGGGGCGGCCCTGGGCGTCACCCCGCCAGAACGGCAACCGGCCGGGCTGACCGAAGGCGGGGACCACGAGCACGCGGTCGTGGGTGATGTCCTGGATCTGCCAACTGGTGGCCCCCAGGACGATGACGTCCCCCACGCGGGACTCGTAGACCATCTCCTCGTCCAGCTCACCCACCCGGCGCCCGCCCGTGCGGGCGGTGCCGGCCTTCTCATCCTCCGTGCCGGCCAGGAAGACGCCGAAGAGTCCCCGGTCCGGGATGGTGCCGCCGGAGGTGACGGCGAGCCACTGTGAGCCCGTGCGGCCGGTGAGGGTGCCGGCCTCGCGGTCCCAGACCACGCGCGGGCGCAGCTCGGCGAACTCGTCCGAGGGGTAGCGGCCGGAGAGCAGGTCCAGCACCGACTGGTAGGCGGAATGGGGCAGGGTGGCGAACGGGGCGCTGCGCCGGAGCCGGTCGAACCAGGCCTCCACGTCTAGATCCTCCAGGGCGCAGGCCGCCACCGTCTGCTGGGCCAGGATGTCCAGGGGGTTGGCCGGGACGGACAGCCGCTCGATCCGCCCGGCGAGCATCCGTTCCACCACCACGGCGGTGTCCACGAGGTCGCCGCGGTGCTTGGGGAAGAACCAGCCCGTGGAGGTCTCCCCGACCTGGTGACCGGCGCGGCCCACGCGTTGCAGGCCCGAGGCGACCGAGGGCGGGGACTCGACCTGGACCACCAGGTCCACCGCGCCCATGTCGATCCCGAGCTCCAGCGAGCTGGTGGCCACCACGCACCGCAGCGTGCCGGACTTCAGGGCATCCTCGATCAGCGCCCGCTGCTCCTTGGACACCGAGCCGTGGTGGGCGCGGGCGAACTCGGCGTCGCCGCCCTGGGAGGCGTGGCCGGCGGACTGCCCCGCCCCACCCATCAGCTGCGCGGGGGCGTGGCGCGGGGTGGAGCCGTCCTGACCCGGGGGGCCGGGGGAGCCGGCCGGCTGGGAGCCGCCCTCGGGCTGGGAGGAGGCGCCGTCGTCGGGCAGCTGCTGCCGTTCCTCCCAGATCTCGTTGAGGCGCCCGGTCAAGCGCTCGGCTAGGCGGCGGGAATTGGCGAAGACGATGGTGGAGCGGTTCGCGGCGACCAGGTCCACGATCCGCTCCTCCACATGCGGCCAGATCGAGGCGTTGGCCTGCAGGCCGGACCCCGGTCCGAGGTCGTGGGCGGCCGGGGCGGAGGGCAGCTCCGTCATGTCCGGCACCGGGACCGTGACGTGCACGTCCCAGGACTTGGTGGAGGCCGGGGCCACCACCCGCACGGGCTGGATGCCTCCGAGGAACCGTGCCACCTCCTCGCGGGGCTCGACCGTGGCGGAGAGCCCGATGCGCTGGGCGGGCCGGGCCAGCAGGGCGTCCAGGCGTTCGAGGGAGACCGCCAGGTGCGCGCCGCGCTTGGTGCCGGCCACCGCGTGCACCTCGTCCACGATCACCGTCTGAACGCCCGCGAGCGTCGCCCGGGCCTGGGAGGTCAGCATGAGGTAGAGCGATTCGGGGGTGGTGATCAGGATGTCCGGCGGGTGGCTGGCCAACTGCCGGCGCTCGCGGGCGGGGGTGTCCCCGGACCGGACCCCCACGCGCACCTCCGGCGGTTCCCCACCGAGCCGCCGGGCCGTCTGCGTGATGCCGATCAGCGGCGTGCGCAGGTTGCGCTCCACGTCCACGCCCAGCGCCTTGAGGGGGGAGATGTACAGGACGCGGGTCAGGTTCTTCGGCTTCTTCCCGGCGGGGGAGGTGCCCGACGCCGGCCGCTCGCCTCCCGCGGGGGTGTCACCGGCCGTCGGATCCGCAGCCGCCGGGGTGCGGAGGAACCCGTCCAGCGCCCACAGGAACGCGGACAGCGTCTTGCCCGAGCCGGTGGGTGCCACTACGAGCGCGTGCTGGCCCGTGGAGATGGCATCCCAGGCGCCGATCTGGGCGGTGGTCGGCGCGGCGAAGGCCCCCGCGAACCACTCGCGGGTCGCGGGGGTGAAGCGGGACAGGACGGCATCCGTGGAGGGGTGCCTCTCGGGGCCCGGCGCGGCGTCGTCTGTGGGGTTCGGGGCCATTGCGGCCATGCTACGCCGGGATGCAGCGCCGACCGGTCAGCCGTGGTCCGCGTAGTCGCGGTGGGTCCGGTATCGGGTGAGCGTCAGGGTGCAGGCGAGCATCACGAGGGCCGCGACGACCACGTACAGGGCAACGGACCAGCTCGACCCGGTCTGTGCGAGCAGTGACGTGGCGATGAGCGGGAGGCTCGGTCAGGACGAAGCAGCCGGTCATGCGGAAGGTGGCGATCTCCTCGTCCCAGAACGTCAGTTGCTGGTCGCTGCCGCCGGTGGCCACCACCGTGGGAACATCCCGGCCTGGCCGCCGAAGAGGATGGTGATGGAGCTGTCCACCCGGGAGAACTACAGGTTCCGGAACCCGATGAACTGGGTCCGCACCGCCTCACCGGCGTCCGGATCTCGGCGGGGTCCACCAGGTTCAGTGCGGCTAGCCGATCACGCAGGAACAATGGGGTCTCCCCGCGTTCAGCAGCCCGCCAGCACCGGTTCGGCCTCTTCTCGGAGGAAGGTCCGGAGTCGGGTCAATACCGCCTTCTCCGCCTCGGAGAGTAGATCCGCATAGCCGAAGTAGTCGGCGGTGCCCAGGAACCCGGTGGTCATGCCTGCCCGTCGTGTTCTGATCCGCTCCGTGCGGTGTTCGGACTCTGGCGTGGCGCGCTCTGGGCGGCGAGGGCCTTGAGCGAGCGCATGTTGAGCTTGCCCGAGGGGCCCCGGTCCAGGGTGTCGCGCACGATGAGGGAGCGTGGCTTCTTGTATCCGGCCAACCGTGATCCGACGTGGTGGATCAGGTCCTGCTCGGTGACCGAGCTGCCGGGACCGACCGCGACCACGGCGGTGACACGTTCTCCCCAGACGGGATCCGGGGCTCCGAAGACCACCGCGTCCACCACGCCGGGGTAGTCCATCAGGACTTCTTCGACCTCGCCTGGGAAGACCTTCTCGCCTCCCGTGTTCACCACGGAGCTCCCGCGGCCGAGCAGTTCGATATAGCCGTGCTCCTGGACTCGGACGTAGTCGCCGGGGGAGCAGTGTCGGACCCCGTTGATCACGGGGTAGGTCTCCGCGGACTTCTCCGGGTCGTTCAGGTAGCCCTTAGGCAGGGCACCGCGGTAGGCCAGCACCCCGACGGCCCCGGGCTCGTCCTGGACCTCCCGCTGCCCTGTGTCCAGCACCACGGCGTCCTCCGTCAGCTGGAAGCGGGCCGGCAACTCGTCGGCGGCAGACGTGGTGGCCGTGGCGTAGGGTCCGCCCTCTGTGGAGGCCAGGATGTCCACGATCGTGACCCGACCCAAGGCGTGGATGCGGCGTTTGGTGTCGTCGCTGAACCGCATGCCGGAACTGATGACCGAGGTCAGAGCCGAGGCCGCACCGCCTGCTTGGTTCTCGAGAGCATCCAGCAAGGGGATCACGACGGCATCGCCGGCCACGATGAGCCGTGTCACCTCCTCAGCCACGATGAGCCGGGCCGTTGCTGCCGGGGCCAGGCTGGAGCTGGGGTTGATGACCACCGTTCCGCCCACGGCCAAGGTGTTCATGGCGCTGAACAGGGCGGTGGCATGGATGAAGGGGGCCAAGGGCAGCGTTCGAACCCTCGGGAGGCTCTCGTCCACGGCCACGGCCACGGCCACGGCCGCCTCCAGGTCCGTCGGCGGTTCCAGGCCCATCGGACTGTAGATCGAGGACTGCTGGATGTGCAGCAGGTCCCCGATGCCCCACACGACCGCCTTGGGAGTACCCGTGGTGCCGCCGGTGAAGATGTACAGCTCGGCATCACGGCTTGGATCGGGGAGATACTCCGAGTGGACGTCCCTGTCGCCGGGCATGGCCAGATCCTCGAACCGGTAGCGGACCACGGTGGAGTCACCCGCAAGGTCCACACCGGAACCGACCTCGACCAGCAGCTTCAAGGTCGCCGCAGCACTGCCTTCCAGGAGGCCGACGGCATCCTCGACTGCCGGGCGGTACGCCGAGCCATAAGCCAGCACCGCCGGCCCGCAGACCTTGAGCAGTTCAGCCAGCTCGGCACCCTGGTAGCGGAAATTCACGGACACCGGAATCGCCTCGAGCTTGAGGCAGGCATAGAACAGCACGAGATACTCGGCGGTGTTGTGGAGGAAGAATGCCACGCGATTGCCAGGACCCACCCCCTGGGTGGTGAGCCGGTCCGCGAGCGTGGAGGCGAGGTGTTCTAGGTCGCCGTAGGTGTAGTCCCCGTGCTCGGACCGAATCGCCGCCAGGTGGGGTGCACGCTCGGCAATGCGGTTCCAGAGGACTGCATAGTTCTCGTACATTCCACGACTCCTGTGTTGCGTTGGCCCTGGCGCCGTCCGTGACGCGCACCACATTGAGTTTCAGGCATCCTGAAATGATAGTCAAGGGCCATCGGTGCCTTGATGGTCGAGCGCAGTTGGTCGAGGCCGCAGTCCATCCCATGAGTTTCCATGGTGCCTGCCTCATCGTCGTGACGTGGTCATCACTATGTTTCAGGCTGCCTGATATACTGTGCTCCGTGTTAGGTTGATGCCCCTTCAGGCGGTTGCCGTCCTGGCGAGCACGGGAGAACGATGGACGTTTCGCAGGAGCATGAGGACCGGCCGTCTGCGACGGCGCGCCCGGAGCCGGTGGAAGGCTGGTTCATCTACACCATCAAGCAGCTGGAATTGGGGCTGCGCGCTCCACTGGAGCAGGCCACCCAGCAGGGGTCCGGACTGTCCACGGCCCAATACACCGCGCTGTCCGTGCTGGACCGCTGGCCCGGCATCACCTCCTCCGAGTTGGCCCGCCGGTCCTTCGTCAGGGCGCAGTCCATGGCCGAGACGATGACCCCGCTGATCGAGGCCGGCCATGTGCGCCGAGAACGGGATCCGGAGAATGCGCGGCGGTTCCCCCTCTGCCTCACGTCGAAGGGCCGGGGGGTTCTAGAATCCGCTCGCGGACCGGTGTCCGAACTCGAGTCGAAACTCCTGGCCACGATTCCGCCCACAGAGCGCAGCCAGTTCGCCGCCTTCCTCCGCTCCTGCCGATCCGCGCTGCCCGACCTGCCGCGCTGATCCGAACGTCCGCCCTGATCACACGTGGTGGTAGGGCCGACCGCCGGCGATCTCCTGGGCGCGGTAGAGCTGCTCGGCGAGGATGAGGCGGACGAGCTGGTGCGGGAAGACCAGTTTCGAGAGTGACCACACGAAGTCGGCGCGGTCGTGCAGGGTCTCATCCACGCCGTAGGCCCCGCCGATCACCACGGTGACCGTCTGCCCGGCGTCGAAGCGGGCCTGCAGGTGCCGCGCGAGTCCGGGGGAGTCCACGTTCTGGCCCCGCTCGTCCAGCAGCACCACGTGATCACGCTCGCCGATCTTGGCGAGGAGGCGGGCGGACTCCTCCTGGCGGGAGGCAGCTGCCTCGCGGGCGGAGTGGGGGAGGAGCTGCCAGGTGAGGTCGAAGGGCTTCTTCAGGCGTTGGGCGTAGCGGTCGATCCCCTCGGATACCCAGGACTCATGCTTCTTGCCGATGGCCAGGACCTTGACGCTCATGGGACCATCCTGTCAGGACACTGACACGAGAGTGAGCTGAGCACCATGACGGAGCAACGACCGCCCTTCCCGCCCTTTACCGAGGACACCGCCCAGCAGAAGGTCCAAGGTGCCGAGGATGCCTGGAACAGCAGAGACCCGCAGCGGGTCGCGCTGGCGTACACGGTGGATTCGGAGTGGCGCAACCGGGACCAGTTCGTGCAGGGACGGGAGGAGATCGTCGGATTCCTCACCGCCAAATGGGAGCGCGAGCTGGACTATGCCCTGCGTAAGAGCCTGTGGAGCTACTCCGGGAACCGGATCGCGGTCCGGTTCCAGTATGAGTCCCGGGACCGAGGCGGCCAATGGTGGCGCAGCTACGGCAACGAACTGTGGGAGTTCGACGAGAACGGGCTGATGAGCCGCCGCGAGGCCAGCATCAACGACCTGGCGATCGACGCCGGTGACCGGCGGATCCTCGGGCCCCGGCCCAAGGACGAGCGAGGCCTGGACCTCCCGCTGCGCTAGGCATTGCGGCGCATCCGGCTCACCAGGCCGAGGACGGCGCGCCGATGGCCGTGAACTCCCCGGGCTCCCCGCGCAGCGCCCGCAGCACGGTGCGGTGGAACCAGTCCAGGGCCGCGGCGTGCTGGGCGGTGGTGCGCCTCAGCAGGGAGACCTCTGCCCCGGCCAGCTCGAAGGGCAGCTCCCGCAGGGTCAGCGGCCAGGTAGCGGCCCAGCCGGTGGCGATCGACGCCGGCACCGTGGCGATCAGGTCATCCCGGGTGGCCAGCAGCGGCGGCAGGGAGGCGAAGTGGTTGACGGTGGCGGCCGGGCAGATCGAGGCGCCCAGGCGTCGTAGGGCCGCCTCCAGGGTGGGCCGGCCGGAATCCCCGGACACCACCGCATGGTGGGCGTCGAGGTATCCGGACAGGCCGACGTCGGTCCCGGCCAGTGGGTGTCCGCGGCCCATCAGGGCCACGTATCCCTCGGACTTGAGCACGTCGTACTCGAAGCTGCCGGTCAGCGGCAGTGAGGTGACGGCCAGATCGACGGTCCCGCGCGCGAGCCAGTCGGGTAGTCGGTCCAGGTCCAGGGGCACGACGTCGACGCTCACCCCGGGTGCCTCGGCGCGGGTTGCGGAGAACAGGGCGGGAAAATAGCCGATCTCACCCAGCTCGGACATGGCCACCCGGAACCGGTGGTCCGAGGTCCGCGGGTCGAAGGTGTGCACGGTGTCCAGGGCCCGGTCGATCGCCACGAGGGAGTCCCGGAACCCCGGGTAGACGGAGCGGGCCAGGGGCGTGGGCTCCATGGTGCGTCCGGTCCGTGCGAACAGCGGATCGGCCAGTACCCGGCGCAACTTGGCCAGGGCCTGGCTGACCGCCGGCTGGGTCACGTGGAGCCGCGTGGCGGCGTGGGTCAGGTTCCGGGCCTCGTAGACGGCCACGAAGGTCCGCACCAGATTGAGGTCCATGGGCTCTCCCGTCGGCGTACTCGGAATGATCGACATCAGCAATTCTTATGATCGATGGCTCCAACTATACGTAGGCTGGGTATGAACCAGATCGCAGACCGTCTTCAGGAGCGTCCCCATGACCGACCAGCCCGAATCCCTCTCCGCCGCCATCGACCGTGCGGGGTCGGCCGTGCAGTACCTGCGCAACGCCCCCTCGCGTCCTACCGTGTTCCCCGTCCAGCCGGAGTACACGAACTGGCGTTCGGAGCAGCAGTCCTGGCGGAACTCGGTGGCCCTGTTGGACCAGTCCCACCACATGACGGACCTTTTCATCACCGGTCCGGACGCGTTGAGGCTGCTCTCCGACGTGGGCGTCAACAGCTTCGCGAAGTTCGCCCCCGACAAGGCCAAGCAGTTCATCGCCGTCAACCACGAGGGCTACCTCATCGGCGACGCCATCCTGTTCTACCTCGAGGAAGACTCCTTCGACCTGGTCGGCTGGCACATGGTGCTGGACTGGGTGCAGTACCACGGGGAGGCCGGCGGCTATGACGTCACCTTCGAACGGGACGCCAGCTCCGCCGTCCGCGAGGGTGACCCGAAGCAGTACCGCTTCGAGGTCCAGGGCCCGCGTGCCCTGGAACTGATGGAGAAGGCCACGGGGGCGCCGGTCCCGGATACGCGATTCTTCGGCATGGCCACCTTTGAGATCGACGGCCTGCAGGTGCGCTCGCTGCGCCACGGCATGGCCGGGCAGCCCGGCTTCGAACTGTTCGGTCCGTGGGCCGAGGGCGAGCGCATCCGGGCCGCACTGCTGGCCGCCGGAGACGGACTGGACCTGGTGCAGGTCGGATCCAAGGCCTACTCGTCCTCCAACCTCGAGTCGGCGTGGGTCCCTTCGCCCTTCCCTGCCATCTTCAGCGGTGAGGGCACCGAGGCCTACCGAGAGTGGTTGCCGGCCGCCCGCGCCGGTTCCCTGGCCGGAAGCCTGACCGCGGCCGTCGTCGAGGATTACTACCTCACGCCCTATGACCTCGGCTATGGCCGCACCGTCAACTTCGACCACGAGTTCATCGGGAAGGCTGCCCTGGAGAGAATTGCGGCGGAGCCGCAGCGGCAGAAGGTCACGCTCGTCTGGAAGCCGGAGGACGTGGCGGCCGCCATTCAGACGCAGTTCGAGCCCGGGGTGCCCGCCAAGTACATCGACTTTCCCAAGGCCCGCTACGGCCAGTACCAGGTGGACCGCGTGCTGGTGGACGGCCGGGATGTCGGCATCTCGCACGACGTCGGCTACCTCACCAACGAGCAGGCCTTCGTCTCGCTGGCGAGCGTGGACGCCGACGTCGCAGGGCCGGGCACGGAGGTCGTCGTGGTGTGGGGCGAGGAGACCCCCTCGGCCAAGCCCTCCGTGGAGAACCACCGTCAGGTGCAGATCCGCGCCACCGTGGAGCCGGCGCCCTACTCGTCCTTCGCCCGGGAGAACTACCGCAAGAACTGACCCCCACAACTTTGCGGGCAGAAGTAGACGGTACGGCGCGTACCCTCTACTTCTGCCCTCAACACGTCAGGGGGGGTCAGGCGTGGGTCTCGGCCATCGTCAGCGCGTGCTCCGCGGCGACCCAGCCGAGCATGGCGCACTTCACGCGGGCCACGTACCGGGAGACGCCGCCCAGGGCCACCGCATCGCCGAGGAGGTCCTCGTCGGGGGCGATCTTGCCGCGGGACTGCATGGCGGTGCGGAAAGCATCGATCCGCACCCGCAGGTCCCCGACCGTCAGGCCCTCGGCCAGTTCCACGAGCAGGGAGGCGGAAGCCTGGGAGATGGCGCAACCGTGGCCTTCCCAGCGGATCCTCTCGACCACCCGGTCTGCCAGTAACGCCGCGGCCTCCGTGTCCGCGTCGGCCAGATGCACCTCGAGGGTGATCTCGTCCCCGCAGGTGGGGTTGAGTTGGTGGGACTGACCGGCGGCATCGCCCAGCAGGCCCACGCCGTACGGGTTCTTCGAGTAGTCGAGGATGACCTGCTGGTACAGGTTCTGCAGATCGGACGAGCTCATACCGTGACTCCGAAGAACGCGGCCGTCTGCGCCACCCCGGCCAGGAACCGGTCGACGTCCTCGGTGGTGTTGTACAGGTAGGTGCTGGCCCGGGTGGAGGCCGTGACCCCGAGGCGGCGGTGCAACGGCTGGGCGCAATGGTGACCCACGCGTACGGCGATGCCCTGATCATCCAGGAACTGGCCGACGTCGTGCGCATGCACCCCGGGCAGGTCGAAGCTGGCCGCACCCACGCGCGGGCCGGAGGCCTGGCCGCCCAGGATCCGCACCCCGGGAATCCGGCCGAGCCCGTCCAGCAGGCGCCGGCCGAGTTCGTCCTCGTGGGCCGCGATCCGGTCCATGCCGATGCCCTGCAGGTACTTCACGGCCTCCGCCAGGGCGATCGCCTGGGAGACGCGCTGGGTGCCGGCCTCGAAACGCTGGGGCGGCGGCAGGTACTCGGCGGCCTCCATGGTGACGGTGGTGATCATCGAGCCGCCGGTGAGGAACGGGGGCATCGCCGCCAGCAGCTCGCTGCGGCCGTAGAGCACGCCGATGCCGGTGGGTGCGAGCATCTTGTGACCGGAGAACGCGGCGAAATCCACGTCCAGGGCCTTCACGTCCACGGGCAGGTGCGGCACGGACTGGCAGGCGTCCAGCACCACGAGGGCGCCGACGGCACGGGCCAGGGACACCAGCTCCTCCACCGGGTTGACCAGGCCCAGCACGTTCGAGACATGGGTGAAAGCGAGCAGCCGGGTGCGGTCCGTGATCACCGAGCCGGCCGCGTCCAGATCGAGGGATCCGTCCTCGGCCATCGGGATGAACCGCAGGGTGGCCCCGGTGCGGGAGACCAACTCCTGCCAGGGGATCAGGTTGGCGTGGTGCTCCATCTCGGTCACCACGATCTCGTCGCCCGGGTCCAGGCGGAAGCGCTCGGCCTCCGCCCCGCCGCGGCCCACGGTCGCGTTCGAGAAGGCGTAGGCCACCAGGTTCAAGGCCTCGGTGGCGTTGGAGGTCCAGACGATCTCGTCCTCCTGGGCCCCCACGAAGTCCGCCACGGTGGCCCGGGCGTCCTCGAACAGCAGGGTGGCCTCCGCCGCCAGGGTGTGGGCGCCGCGGTGGACGGCGGCGTTGAGATGCTCGTAGTAGTTGCGCTCCGCCTCCAGCACGGAGACGGGCTTCTGCGAGGTGGCCCCCGAATCGAGGTACGCCAGCGGGCGGCCGTTCACCTCGGCGGAGAGCAGGGGGAAATCCTGACGCCACCGGTTCACTTCGGCCGTGGTGGGGGCAAGGGAGGGGGCGGACGACGCCGGCCCGGTCGCCTCGGTCTGTGTGGTCTCGGACGCTTCGGTCATCTGCACTGCCTTTCTGGCTTTCGGGAGCGGTCTGCCGCATGCACCACTACCTTGAGCACTGCGGACGGCCCGTTTGTTCCGCTCCGGCCGCCCCGAGGCGATCAGGCCCCCGCAGACTGGTGAAGTCACGGTACGGGGCCCGGCCTATTCTGTTCAGTTCCGAACCGTAGTGTCCATGACCCCGGTGAACGGGGCCGGCGAGGTTTGACCGATGATGTTCCGCGCCGTGCTGGTCTGTACGCCGGATACCGAGTCGCGAGAAGCTACCGCCATGCGGAAACTGATCTTTGCCATGAACGTAAGCGTGGACGGCTACATCGCGGCGCCCGGCGACGACCTCGGCTGGAGCGTGCCGAGTGAGGAGCTGTTCCAGTGGTGGTCGGACCGGGTGCGGGCGACGGGCCTGGCGCTATATGGGCGCAGGCTGTGGGAGACGATGAGATCCCACTGGCCCACCGCCGAGCGGCAGCCTGGCGCCACACCGGCGCAGATAGAGTTCGCTCACCGCTGGCGGGACATGCCGAAGGTGGTGTTCTCCTCGACGACCAGCGCGGTCCAGGGCAACGCCCGCCTGGTCTCCGGCGACGCCGTCACGGAGATGGTCCGGCTCAAAGCCGAGGATGGCGGGCACTTGGACGTCGGCGGTGCCACCCTCGCCGCGGCGGCCACGCGGGCGGGGCTGATCGACGAGTACGTGCTCGTCACCCACCCGGTCCTGGTGGGCGGCGGCACGCCGTTCTTCACGGCCCTGGACCACTGGGTGAACCTGGACCTGGCGGAGACCCGGACGTTTCCTGGCGGCGTTGTCCTGACCAGGTACCAGACCAGGCACTGAATGCCCGACCTCGGATCGGCACGAGCACGGGCCACACAAAGATCTCCCGGTGGTGAGGGACTCCCCACGGAAGCCACTGGACGCGGACGGTCAGATGGCCCTCCAGAAGACCGGCCAGTTGCCTGACCGTCAGCGTTCAACCATGCAGGACGCTAGAGGTGACCTGACCTATGACCTCGCCGTATTCCGTCTCGCCGATCGGCTCAAAGCCCATGTGGCGGAAGAATGCCTCGGGGCCGGGTTCGCCGGCTTCGTACATGACGTTGACGTGGTCGAAGCCGCGCTGGTGTGCTTCCTCCAACAACCGCTCCACAGCGAAGCGGCCGATCCCACGACCCTGGTCGCCGGCATCGACATTGATGCGCCACAACACGGAGCGGAAGTGCTCGCGGGGAGCTTCGGGGTCGAAGTTCGCGCTCAGGAAGCCGACGACCTCGTCGTCGTCGAGGACGACCCGCTGCCATGATGTCCGCGGATTCACCACCGTGGCCGCGATGCCGTAGCTCACCGGAGAGAGGAAGTCCTCCTGCCCCGGCTTCAGTGACATGTTGTTGACCGCGTCGATTGTCGCGGGGGAAAGTTCGACCAGGCGGAGCTCACTCATAGTGCCGGACCGCCTCTTGACGCACATGGCCTTGTGATCTCCTCTCGGACTCGAATGTGAGCCACTCAATGTTGCTTCGGGCCAAGACTGGTCACCTCTGAGGGCCGAAGATCATCTCCTCGGCGTGTCGAACGGCCTTGGTGAAGGCTTGGTTCCGCAGCGTCACCCGTTCCCGATCAATTCCACTCTTGGGCTCGACATACTGTGTCGGACCGGGATGCATGATCCAGATATCTCCGTGCGGCGGCAGGTAGAACACGCCAAAGGACCTTTGCTCGGAGTCGTCCGCCCACATCGGCACCACCGCCACCGCCGCGCCGGTATCGACGTTGATCCACTGTGAACGAGGCATCGGTTGTTCCAGCACCTCGGGATCGAGGAACGGGGCGGTGTCCTTACCCCAGCGCTCCTCGAACCGTTCGTAGAACGCGGGCAACAACGAGTGGTTGTACGGACGCCATGAACTCATGCTGACCTCCTCGGTGACAACGGTTGCGAAAGTGGCACCCGCGCTCCGGGGATCCGGAGCACGGGTGCCTCGAGCGGGATCGGCGCAATGGTTTCCGGGGACCGGTTCGGATGTCCCTAGACGCCCGACTCCACGAGCTGCTTCTGGTCTCCGGTCGCCTCGACGTGGATGCGCCGCGGCTTGGCTTGTTCCGCCACAGGGATCCGAATGGTCAACACCCCGGCTTCATAGCCGGCTTTGATCGCAGTGGTGTCGAGCTGTTCACCCAGGATGACCTGCCGGCTGAAGATGCCCCGCGGCTGCTCGGAGGCGAGCATCTCGGCGCTCTCAGGAGCCCGCGGCCTCCGCTCGGCCCGGACGGTCAGTGCGTTGCCCTCGATCCCGAGGTCGATGGAGTCCGCCTCGATTCCGGGTAGGTCGAACGCGATGACGAATTGGTCGTCCTCCCGCCAGGCCTCCAAGGGCATGGCCGCCGGCCGGGAACGGGTGCCCAGCACCTGGTCGGCGAGACGGTCAAGGTCGCGGAAAGGATCGGTACGCATCAGCATGATTGCTCACTCCCAACAGATGGTCGCTTTGATCTCCTTGCACCAGCCTTGAGGATCTCGACTGGCTGGTACATATTTATATAACTCACGAAGTCACGGTATGCAAGAGTAGATCGCACATGGCCGGAGGAGCAGGAGGGCGAGGGAATGGCGGCAAACGAGGACAGGCAAGGCGTCTACAGCATCTCGGTGACGGCTCGCATGGTGGGGATGGAGCAGCACAGCCTGCGTCAGTACGAAAGCCGCGGACTGCTCGAGCCCGAGCGGACCGCCGGCGGTACCCGCCTCTACAGCGCCAGAGACATCGCCGTACTCCGCCGCATCAGAGAACTGCTGACCGAGGGCCTGAACCTGGCAGGAATCCGCTTGGTCCTGGCCCTTGAGCAACGCAACCGGCAGTTGAGGCGGCAGGTTGCGGTCCTCAAAGACCACGCATAACTGGTGACCGCTGCCATGACGGAGGCCGCCTCCTGGGCGCGGTACCACGAGAAGGCCCCTACTCCCGCGTGATTCCGGGGGAGTAGGGGCCTTCTCAACTGGCGGTGACGGTGGGATTTGAACCCACGGTAGGTCTCCCTACACAACATTTCGAGTGTTGCACCTTCGGCCGCTCGGACACGTCACCAGACTGGACTACTGTACCGGAGCCGTCGAACGCACCCCAAACCCGGTCCTGGCCCGTACTTCTCAGCCCCGGTGTGCCCGGAAGAACTCGGTCAGCAGCCCGGCGCAGTCGGCCTCGCGCACCCCGCCGAACACCTCGACCCAGTGGTTCAACCGGGGCTCCCGCACCACGTCGAACACGGATCCGCAGGCCCCCGCCTTGGGATCCCAGGCGCCGAAGACCAGCCGCGGGATCCGGGCCAGCACCAGGGCGCCGGCACACATGGCACAGGGCTCCAGGGTCACCACCAGGGTGCAGTCGGCCAGGCGCCAGCCGTCCGCCTCCCCGGTCTCCCGGCGCGTGGCCGCCGCCTGCCGCAAGGCCAGCACCTCGGCATGGGCCGTCGGATCGCCGGTGGCCTCCCGCTCGTTGCGTCCGGCCCCCAGGACCGTCCCGTCCGGGCCCACGACGACGGCCCCGATCGGCACGTCGTCCGTCTCACGTGCCGCGCGGGCCTGGTCCAGGGCCAGACCCATCCAGGTCAGCCGGGAATCCTGCTCGGGGGTCATGGTCGCCGAGCCTAGCGGGTGGCGGGAGTGGGATCGGCGTCGGCGGAAGGAGTCGCAGCGTCGTCGCGCGGGACGGCGAGGAAGCAGGCCGCGGACAGCAGGGCAGAACCGAGCACGAAGGCCGCCATCGGCAGCGGATCGTGGTCCCCGCCCAGGCCCACGAGCGGTGCGACGGCGGCACCCAGCAGGAATTGGAAGGCGCCCATGAACGCGGAGGCGGTCCCGGCCGACGTCGGGACGGCCCGCATGGCCAGTGCCGTGCCGTTGCCCAGGACCAGGCCCATGGAGGAGGTCAGCAGGAACATGGAGACCAGCGTCGGAACGGCGGGGGTGCCCAGCAGGACGGAGGCGAACAGGCCACCCGCGGCGACGAGCATCACGGCCACGCCCACCGCGAGGACCCGGCGGACGGGGAACCGTCCCACCAGGCGGATGTTGAGAGCCCCGGCGGCCATGATGCCCACCGAGTTCACACCGAACACGATCGAGTACTCCAAGGAGCTCAGGCCCACCACGTTCTGCAACACGAAGGGGGAGGCGGAGATATAGGAGAACAGGGCGCCGAAGCCGAGGGCGAAGACCAGGGTCGCGGAGACGTAGCCGCGGTGGCGCAGCACGGTTCCGGCGTGGCCCATCAGGGTCCGCAGTCCGCCGCCGTGCCGGCGGGTGGGCGGTAGCGTCTCGCGGACCGAGGTGGCCACCCCGATCGCCATGACGGCCACGAGCGCGGTGATCACCCAGAACACCCCGCGCCAGTCCGTGACCTGCAGGATCAGCCCGCCGCCGAGCGGGGCGAGCACCGGCATGATGCCGCCGATCACCATCATCAGGCTCATCAGCTGCGCGGTGGCCGGGCCCCGCGTGGTGTCCGTGATGATGGCGCGGGAGAGCACCACACCGGCGGCTCCGGTGAAGCCCTGGAGGAACCGGGCGACGACCAGGACGGTGACGTTGGGCGCCAGCGCGCAGGCGATACCAGCCAGCAGGCACGCCACGGTGCCGAGCAGCAGGGGGCCGCGCCGGCCGGTGGAATCGGACAGCGGGCCGATCACGAGCTGGCCGGCCGCGAGGCCCAGCATGAAGGAGGTCAGCGTGAGCTGCACGCCCGAGGCCGTGGTGCCCAGATCCCCGGCGACGTCCGGGAAGGCGGGCAGGTACATGTCCGTGGCCAGTGGGGAGATGGCGGAGAGCAGGGCCAGGAGGCCGATCAGCAGTGCGGTGGGCGGCTGGCTTCCGGGGACGGCCACGGGCGGGGTGTTGATGGCGGGGCGATGCTCGGACATGCGACTCCTTCAAGGCAGGCCGGACCGGGGGTGACGGCCCATTCTCCCAGTTGCCGGGGCTGCCGGCCGGTAGGGTTGCCCCCATGCGCGTACAGCTCGTTGAACACCCACTCGTCAGCCACAAATTGACGGTGCTCCGCAAGAAGGAGACGCCCTCGATGATCTTCCGCCAGCTGACGGAGGAGCTGGTCATGCTGCTGGCCTACGAGGCCACCCGGGACGTGATGGTCGAGCCGGTGCAGATCCAGACCCCGGTGGCCCCCATGACCGGTGTGGCGCTGGCCAAACCGACCCCCCTCGTGGTCCCCATCCTGCGGGCCGGGCTGGGCATGCTGGAGGGCATGGTCCGGATGGCGCCGAGCGCCGAGGTCGGCTTCCTGGGCATGGCCCGCAACGAGGAGACCCTGGACATCGTCACCTATGCGGAGCGGTTGCCCGCCGACCTGACGGACCGCCACGTGTTCCTCCTGGACCCCATGCTGGCCACCGGGGGCACCCTGGTGGAGGCCGTGCGGTTCATGTACGCCCGCAACGCCCGCCGCGTCACCTGCATCTGCTTGCTCGGCGCCCCGGAGGGCATCGCCCGCCTGGAGGAGGAGTTGGCGGACGTGCAGGTGGACATCTACCTGGCGGCCATCGATGAGCGTCTGGACGAGAACTCCTACATCGTGCCGGGTCTCGGCGATGCCGGCGACCGGCTGTACGGCCTGGCGGACTAAGACCGGACGGACCGCCACTGAGTGCCGTTGTCATAAAAGTACGGTGGGGTCGAGTTGGCAGTAACGTGCCCCAAAATGCCGGAATGGATGCTTCAGACCCCCTTTGCTGCGTGATTTTCGTCACTAAACGCAGTCTTTGTCTCGCATGGTGAGACGCGCGTCCCATTGTTACTTGCGAGGAACGAATGTGACGGCCGATTGTTGTCATATGAACTACCGCGACTCGGCTGTTCCCACGGGGACGGCGACCGGCCGGCGATGGTGCCGACGGTCCAGCCGAGCCCGATCCCGCCCGGGACGTCTGTAGCGGGCATGGCCGCGATCCGGCCAGACCCGCCACCTTCGCTTCCGGACCGGCACTGACGCAAGGATTCATCACTATGACAATCAGCCCCCAGGGATACGTCCACATCTCGGTCCGCAACGCCCAGCGCCGCGCGGCACGGGTCCGCAGTTACCGCGAGCAGGGCGGTACCTATGGGAGGCCGGCTGAGCGGCAGCTCCACCCGGTCCAGAACGAGTCGGTGGAGGACACAGAGTCGATGCAGCTCGGCCCGCAGACCGCACCCACGCCGGTCCTGGCTCCCACCGGGGTCCCCGGCCCGCAGGCGGTGTCCACGGACACCGAGGCCCGCGGCTTCGTGATCTACGTGGGCATGGATGAGTCCTCAGCCTCCGCTGCCGGAACGTCCCTGACACGGCTGGCCAACGAGCTGCGCCACTACGTGGAGTCCCTGGTGCCCGGTGCCCAGTCGGCCGCAGCCGTGGCCATCGCCCCGGCCGGCGCCCCCGGCTCCGACCTCGAGGTGGTCCGCCAGGTCCTGGGCGATCCGACCATCCAGCAGGGCACCCGCCCCGACCTGCTGCAGGCACCCGCACCCGTCTCGACCCGTCAGCCCGGCGTCCTGATCGATCTGGCGCGCCGCGAGGTCCAGCTGGACGGCGAGGGGTTGAACCTCACCTACAAGGAGTTCGAGCTGCTGAACTACCTCGTGGAGAACGGCGGCCGCACGGTGGGCCGCGACGAGCTGCTGGAATCCCTGTGGAAGAACTCCGACGAGGTGCCCAACGAGCGCACCATCGACGTCCACATCCGCCGGCTGCGCTCCAAGCTGGGCCGTCTCTCCGGCACCGTCCGGACCGTGCGCGGCCAGGGCTACCGCTTCTACGAGCACCCCGAGGTCGTGGTCTGGGCAGCACCTGAGTACAGTATCTGACGCCAGCTGGCCCTCCATCGGCCCCACGGTCCCTACGCGCGTGGGGCTGCGGGGTGGCCGTTCCGGTCTCAGGGGGAGGTGGTGGACTACCCCCTTCGGGGGGTACTGCCTTCTTTGACCTTGCCTCGATACTTGTGAATCACATCACATCGATGTTGTTCCAGATGATTCGAGGAGAGACCCCGTGGACTACAAGACAATTGAGTCAGACCCGCCTTTGGCGGATCGACAAACCTCCCGGCGCGCCGACGTGACTCCGATGGTCTCGCCGTCCGTGGCCGAGGAGGGCGGGGCCAAGAAGACGTCGATGGGCAGGGTGGCGTTCGCGACGACCATCGGCACGACGATCGAGTACTACGACTTCTTCATCTACGGCACGGCGGCAGCGCTGGTCTTCCCGGCGCTGTTCTTCCCCGCATTGGGGCCGGTGGCCGGTACGGTTGCCTCCTTTGCCACCTTCGCCGTGGCGTTCCTCGCCCGACCGGTCGGGGCCGTCATCTTCGGCCACTACGGCGACCGCATCGGACGCAAGCGCGCCCTGATCGTCACGCTGCTCATCATGGGGGTTGCAACAGTTCTGATCGGACTGCTGCCTGCTCCTGGCGCGCTCGGGGAGTTCGCCGTGGTCGCCCCCATCCTGCTGGTGACCTTGCGGTTCGTGCAGGGGTTCGCCGTCGGTGGTGAATGGGCCGGTGCCGCCCTGATGGCGGCCGAATACGCGCCCCCGAAACTCCGGGGCTTCTACAGCTCCCTGCCGATGCTCGGCCCGGCGCTGGCTTTCGGGTTGGCCAGCGCCACCTTCCTCGTCACCAACATCACGCTGGGCGACTCCTCGGATGCCTTCATGGAGATCGGCTGGCGGGTCCCGTTCATCCTCAGCGCGGCGCTGGTCGCCGTCGGGCTGTGGATCCGGGTGAGCATCGAGGAGACTCCGGTGTTCCAGGCGGAGCAGGAGGCTGCGCGGGGTCGGGCCGCACGCGGCGAATCCGCTCCGCGTCCCCTGCCCGTGCTGGAAGCGATCCGTCATCAATGGCGGGAAATGGTGCTCGGCGGGGTGGCTTTCACCTCGCTGTTCGCCTTCTTCTACATCGGCACCTCCTTCCTGACCAGCTACGGTTCGAGCGCCATGGAGCTTCCGCGCAATGAGGTCCTGTTGGCTGGGGTCTTCGCCTCCGTGTTCTTCGCCGGCGCCACGGTGCTCTCCGGGAGACTCTCGGACCGTATCGGGCGGAAGAAGGCGCTCCTGATGGCCGGGGGCATCGCGGTTCCCTGGTCACTCGTCCTCTTCCCGATCCTCGACGCCGGGGCTTCCGCCGGCGGCGGCATGGTCGTATTCACCGCCGGCGTGGCCGTCACCCTCATGATCGTCGGATTCATGTTCGGCCCGGCGGGCTCCTTCCTGCCAGAGCTGTTCCACACCCGCTACCGGTACACCGGGGCCGGCATGGCCTACAGCCTGGCCGGGATCCTCGGTGGGGCCCTGCCGCCCCTCGCGGCGGTCGGGCTGGCCGGGATGTTCGGGGGTGGCGCCGTTGGCATCATGCTCGCCGCCATCGCGGTTCTGAGCCTCGTCATGACTTTCCTTCTGAGGGAGACCAGAGGCACCGATCTCAGCGGCGACAGTGGCAGGTGACCGGGCGGTACCCCGTCAGACCCTTGAGGCGACCGGCGGGGCGCGGCTACATTGGTGAAAATCTGCGATCCGATGGATGCGGAGGCTTGGAGGCCACGGTGATGACCGGCAATCCTGCGGAGATGTTCCGTCCCAGCGACAGGGATCTCATTAAGTCGGCCCTCCGCGATCTCGGTACGCAGTCTGCAGGGGAGGTGTTGTTCGGCGGGATGGTCGGCAGAACCCATCTGAACATCTCGGAGATGTTCGGCAGTCGGACCCGGAGCATCGTGGGTGTCCAGGTCCCCCTGGGTTCGGGACTCGGCGGGTGGGCCATGCGGCAGGAGCGGCCGGTGGGCGTCTCGGACTATTTCGCCGCTGCGGAGATCACCCACGAGTTCGACCAAGTCGTCCGTGTTGAAGGCCTATGGTCCATGCTGGCCATCCCTGTGGTGGTTGATGGAACCCCCCGTGCGGTCATCTACGCGGCCACGAGGGACCGAGTGCAGTTCGGCGACCGCATGGCCCGGACTTCCATGCTCAAGGCCCAGCAGGTCGCGGAGGAGCTCAAGATCCGCGATGAGGTGGACCGCAGACTGGGGATCCTCCGGGTGGCGGCGGCGTCTCCCGAGGATGATGTACGGGACCTCCAGGACGCCGTGCGAGTGGCCCACGCGGAGCTCATCGCCCTGGCGCATGCCCATCCAGGCAGTGAGATCGCAGAGTCCGTCCGTGCGGTGGCGGCCTCGCTGGTCGAGAGACCGCCGATCGGGGAAAGTGCGCCTCGCCTCTCGCCGCGGGAGCTCGACGTGCTCTCACAGGTGGCGCTGGGCTGCAGTTATCCGGAGGTGGCCCAGCGCCTGTCCCTGAAACCGGGCACGGTGAAGAGTTACATGCGCACCGTACTCACCAAGCTTGATTGCACCAATCGAGTTGAGGCCGTGGTGACGGCGCGCCGGTGGCGCCTGCTGCCCTGACCGAGGTCGACCTCTTGACACCATCCCGTGGGTATGACTACGCTCGCTGAGTGAATGAACATTCATTCACTCTGAACTCGAATTCATCACGAGGAGAACGCCATGGCAACGACCATCGACTCCGCGCCGGCCAAGGCACCGGCCGAGGCCGCCCGCGCCGCCCGGTCGGATGCCCGGACCCGTCAGCTGCTTGCCGCGGCGGCGCGCCTGATGGAACGCAGTGGCTCGCATAGCGTTTCCATGCAGTCCGTCGCCGCTGAGGCAGGGGTCTCCGTCGGTCTGATCTACCGCTATTTCGCGAGCAAGGAAGAGTTGGTCCAGGCGGTCATCGTCGGGGTGCTGGATGACATGTCCCGGAGCCTCGACGAGGCCGTGGGCATGGACGGGGACCCGGTCCGCCGGGTCGCCTCGGCCTTCGCGGCCTACTGCTCGGTCATCAGGGACAACCTCCAGGCCGTCCTGCTGACCTACCGAGAATCGAACACCTTGGGTAAGGAGGGGCGCCGGATGATCAAGGAGCTGGAGATCCAGACCGCACAACCCCTGCGTGAGTCCGTGCAGGACGCCAAGGATCGAGGACTGCTCCGTGACCTCGACGTCCAGCTCTACTCCTACGACCTGCTCATGGTGGCGCATTCCTGGGCACTGAAGAACTGGTACTTCGCCCCGCTCATGAGCTTCGAGGGCTTCGTCCGGAACCAGACCGCGCACCTTTTGTCCGCTGCCCTCCACCCGGACAGGCGCCAGGACTATTCCGACCTGCTCGGCGACCTGGCGTAATCTGCCGCACCCGATACCGAAAACCGCTTGATCCAGAGAGGACCATCATGACCACCACCATTGCCCAGTCCCACACCGAAGCCGGCTTCGAAGACATCCTGTACGTGCGCCGCAACGCAGCCGCCGTCATCACCATCAACCGTCCCGAGCGCTACAACTCCTTCCGGGCCCAGACCGTCGAGGAACTGATCAAGGCCTTCAAGCTGGCCTGGGCGGATCGTGGCGTGCAGGCCGTCATCCTCACCGGCACCGGTGAGAAGGCTTTCTGCACCGGCGGGGACGTCAAGCAGCGGGCGGAGACGGGCGACTACGGTCCCTCCGAGTCCGGGATGTTCGAGATCGGTCTGCTCCACAAGACGGTCCGGGACATCCCCAAGCCCGTCATCGCCGCCGTGAACGGGCTGGCCATCGGGGGAGGGCACGTGCTGCATGTGCTCTGCGATCTCACCATCGCTGCGTCCACCGCCCGGTTCGGTCAGGCCGGGCCGAAGGTCGGCTCCTTCGACGCTGGCTTCGGCTCCGCCTACCTCGCCCGTGTGGTCGGTGAGAAGCGGGCCCGCGAGATCTGGTACCTGTGTCATCAATACGACGCCGAGACCGCAGAGCGCTGGGGCCTCGTCAACCGTGTGGTCGCGCCGGAGGCACTCATGGATGCCGCCCTCGAGTGGGCGGACGAGATCGCCGCGAAGTCACCCACGGCCATCCGCTTCCTCAAGCAGTCCTTCAATGCCGATACCGAGAGCCAGGCCGGTCTGTCCGCTATGGCGATGTCTGCGCTCGACCTCTATGCGGTGTCTGACGAGGGCATGGAGGGCGCCCGGGCCTTCGCCGAGAAGCGGGCGCCCGACTTTGCCTCCAAAGTCGCCTACCACTGACCTGCACCATCATGTGCCGGCACCACCACTCACCACAAGGGAGCACCCATGGACTTCGACATCGATGACCGAATGCAGGGATTCATTGACGCAGCTGCTGCCGTGTCCGAGGAGCTCGCGCCCGGCTACCAGCAGCGGGAGAAGGACCTGGTCATCGACCCCGAGCTCCGCAAACACATGGGGGCACAGGGGCTCATCGCCCCGGAGATCCCTGAGGAGCTCGGGGGCCGGGGTGAGCGCGCCCTGACAGCCGGCATGATCACCGAGCAGATCTCCCGCGGAGACATCAACGTGGGTTACGTCCAGGTCGTCGGCTCCTTGGTGGGCCAGATCCTGGCCCGCAACGCTCATCCTGAGGTGGCCAAGACCTGGGTGCCGAGGATCACCAGCGGTGAGGACATCGTGGCCATCGGCCTGTCCGAGCCCACGGGAGGATCCGACGCTGGCAACCCGGACATGACCGCGGTGCGCCGGGACGGCGGCTGGGTGCTGAACGGCACCAAGTCCATGTCCTTCGCCCTGCATGCCGGCGCCACCGTGGTGTTCGCCCGCACCGAGGAGGGCCGCCGCGGACGCGGCATCAGCGCCTTCCTGGTGGAACTGGACCGGGACGGGGTCGAACGCCAGGGTACCCCGGACATGGGCACCAAGTGCGTGGGCCGCGGGTTCGTGGAGTTCACCGACACCTGGATCCCGGAGCAGAACCTGCTCGGGGCCGCCGGCAAGGGCTTCACCGAGGTCATGCAGGGCTTCGACTTCTCCCGCGCCCTGATCGGACTTCAGGTGATCGGCGCCGCTCAGGTCACCCTGGATGAGACCTGGGAGTACACGAGCCAGCGGATGGCCTTCGACCAGCCCGTCAGCTCCTTCCAAGGGGTGGCGTTCCCGCTGGCCGAGGCTGACACCCTGCTGACGGCCGCACGCGTGCTCTGCCAGAAGACCCTCTGGCTCAAGGACGCTGGCCGGGCTCACACCAAGGAAGCTGCCATGTGCAAGTGGTGGGCGCCCAAGACGGCCTACGACGTCATCAACCAGTGCCTGCTCAGCCACGGCCAGTTCGGCTACCTGACCACATTCCCGATCGAGCAGCGATTGCGCGACGTCCTGGGTCTGCAGATCGGCGACGGCACCGCGCAGATCATGAAGCTGATCATCTCCCGGAACAATGTCGCCCGCGAGTTCGCACCTTAACCGGGCCGACGGACGGGCCATGCGCCTGCCCCCTTCCATCGATCCACCACGAGACATCCACCAGCATTTCCCGCGGCCCCAGGAGGACCAACATGACTGAGACCACCGAAACCAATTCAGCACCCGCCACCAACGACCAGAACCTCACCGGACGCATCTGCATCGTCACCGGTGCCGCCAGCGGCATCGGCAAGGGCATCGCCATCCGGCTGGCGGCCGAAGGCGCCGTCGTGGTGGTGGCCGATCTCAACGTGGAGGCAGCCGAGTCCACCGCGGCCGACCTCGGTGGCGGCGCGATCGGAGTCTCTGTGGACGTCTCCAACCGGGAGGCGGTGGACGCCATGACCTCGACGGTCATGGACCGCTTCGGCCGGATCGACGTGCTCGTCAACAACGCCGGGTGGGACAAGGTCGGCCCCTTCCTGGAGTCCGAGGTGGAGATCTGGGACCGGGTGATCGGGATCAACCTCTACGGCACGCTGCACTGCTGCCAGTCGGTGGTCCGGGTCATGAAGGACCAGGGTCACGGCACCGTGGTGAACATCGGCTCAGACGCAGCCCGCGTGGGGTCCTCCGGCGAGGCCGTCTACTCCGCCTGCAAGGGTGGCGTGGTCGCCTTCACCAAGACCCTGGCCCGCGAGACCGCACGGTATGGGATCACCGCCAACGCAGTCTGCCCCGGGCCGGCCGACACCCCGCTCTTCGCCGCCATCGCCGAGGAGAACCCCAAGCTGCGCACCGCACTGGAGAAGTCCATCCCGCTGCGCCGGCTCGCCCAGCCCGAGGACCTGGCCAACGCCGTGGCGTTCATGGCCTCTCCCGCCTCCTCTTACATCACCGGCCAGACGCTGTCCGTCTCCGGTGGACTCACCATGCTCTGAGGCCTGGCCCACCGCCCGGCCCGTCGCCCTACGCGAGGACCAACACCATGCCGAATACCTTTGAGATGCTCCTCACCGACGAGGAGACCGAACGCTTCACCGCCTCCGGCCATTGGCGCAACCGACTGCTCATCGACTACCTGGACGATGCTGTGGCGGCCCACCCGGACCAGACCGCCATGATCGACATGGCCGGGTCCCACACCTATGCCGAGCTGGCCGAGGACGTGTCGGACACCGCCCACGCCCTGATCGAGGCCGGGGTGAAGCCCACCGACGTGGTCTCCATCCAGCTGCCGAACTGGCACGAATGGATCGTCATCCATCTGGCCTCCATGCGCGTCGGTGCCGTCACCAACCCGCTCATCCCGATCTACAGGGACCGCGAGATCGGCTTCATGGCGGCCACCGCGAAGGCCTCGGTACTGTTCATCACGGAGGAATTCCGCAAGTTCGACTACACCGCCATGGTGGACCGCCTGCGCCCCGAGCTGCCGGACCTGCGGGAGACCATCGTGGTGCGTGGCGCCGTCGACCGCGAGGGCTTCACCTCGTGGGACGACTTCCGCGCCTCCGGGCGCCGCCGGCGCGAAGAGGACCCGGCGGACCTGGCCGCCCTCAAGCCGGAACCGAACGACCTGGCGCTGATCATGTTCACCTCCGGTACCACGGGAAAGCCCAAGGGCGTCATGCACACCCACAACTCCGTGCTGTCCGGCGGTCTGCCCTGGCCGGACCGGTTGGGTCTGGACCACACCTCCGTGATCCACATGGCCTCGACCTTCGGGCATCTCACCGGGTACCTCTACGGCGTCGAGCTGCCTCTCATGCTCGGCGGGACGGGCGTGTACCAGGACGTCTGGAGTCCTGAGCGATTCGTGGAGCTGGTGGAAGAGCATGGCATCAACCACACCTCAGCGGCCACGCCGTTCCTGCACGACCTGCTCGGCGCCAAGAACCTGGCCGAGCATGACGTGAGTTCGCTGCGGCACTTCTGCTGTATGGGCGCCCCGATCCCGCGGAGCTTCGTCACCCAGGCCCGGGAGCTGCTGCCGGAGATGAGCGTCTTCGGCGGCTGGGGCCAGACCGAGTGCTGCCTCGTCACCATGGGACATCCCTCCGATCCCGAGGAGAAGATCATCTCCACGGACGGGCGAGCCCTGGACGGCATGGAGGTGCGCATCGTCGATTTCATGGGGGGAGAGGCTCCGGCGGGGGAGGAGGGCAAGCTGCAGGTCCGCGGCCCGTTCCTGTTCCGTGGCTACCTCGGCCAGCTGGACCAGGCCCGCGAGGAGTTCGATGGCGACTGGTTCGATACCGGTGACCTTGCCACGAAGGACGAGGACGGGTATATCCGCCTGGCCGGCCGCACCAAGGACGTCATCATCCGCGGCGGGGAGAACATCCCGGTGGCCTACGTGGAGAACGTGCTCTACGAGCACCCGGACGTCGAGGTCGCCGCCGTCGTCGCCATCCCCCACGAGCGTCTGCAGGAGACCGCCGCCGCCGTGGCCATCCTCCGTGCCGGCGCCGCGGAGCTGACCCTGGACGGGCTCAAGGTGTACCTGGAGTCCAAGGGGGTGGCGAAGCCGTACTGGCCGGAATCGCTCACCATCGTGGACGACATGCCCCGGACCCCGTCCGGCAAGATCCAGAAGTTCCTCATCCGCAAGCAGCTCATCGAGCACCTGAGTCAGGGAGACCAGCAGTCATGACCACCACCACGAACACCAGCACGACGCCGGCTCCGGCACCGTCCGCAGACCTCTCCGGCTCCTTCTTGGGTCCGATGGACCTGACCGGGCTGGACGGATTGTTCTCCGCCGAGGAGAAGGACCTGGCGCTGAAGGTCCGGTCCCTCGTGGACGAGGTGATCCGCCCGAACATCGCCGACTGGTATGACCAGGCGGTCTTCCCCACCGAGATCATCCCCGAACTGGGCAAGCTCGGGGTGCTGGGCATGCATCTGGAGGGCTACGGCTGCGCCGGCCGCTCAGCCGTGGAGTACGGGCTGGCCGCCCAGGAGCTGGAGGCCGGGGACTCCGGGCTGCGGACCTTCGTCTCGGTGCAGGGCTCGCTGGCGATGTCCGCGATCCACAAGCACGGATCCGAGGCACAGAAGAACGAGTGGCTGCCGCGGATGGCCTCCGGTGAGGCGGTGGGCTGCTTCGGGCTGACCGAACCCACCGCGGGCTCCGACCCGGCTGCGATGATGACCAACGCGAAGCAGGACGCCAACGGGGACTGGGTCCTCAACGGCTCCAAGCGGTGGATCGGACTGGCGAACCTGGCCGACGTGGCCATCATCTGGGCCCAGACCGGGGAACACGGCGAGGGCCGCGGAGTCCGCGGCTTCGTGGTCCCCACGAACACCCCCGGCTTCAAGGCCGAGGTGATCTCCCAGAAACTGTCCATGCGGGCCTCCGTGCAGTGCGAGATCCACCTCGAGGACGTCCGCTTGCCCGCCGAGGCCATCCTGCCAGCGGATTCGGCGATCGGGCTCAAAGGCCCGTTCCAGTGCCTGAACGAGGCCCGCTACGGGATCATCTGGGGCGTCATGGGCGCGGCCCGCGACTCCTTCAACGCCGTGCTGGACTACTCCGCGACCCGGATGCAGTTCGGAACCCCGCTGGCCGGGTTCCAACTGACCCAGGCCAAGCTCGCGGACATGGCCGTGGCCATCAACAAGGGCTACCTGCTGGCCCACCAGACCGGCCGCATCAAGGACGGCGTCCTGCCCGGCTCGGTCACCCCGGCGATGATCTCCACCGGCAAGCTGGACAACTGCCGGGTCGCGATCGGCATCGCCCGGGACGCCCGGGAGATGCTCGGCGGCAACGGCATCACCCTGGACTACTCACCGCTGCGCCACGCCAACAACCTGGAATCAGTGCGCACCTACGAGGGCACCGATGAGGTCCACCAACTCACCATCGGCCGCCACCTCACCGGCATCGGCGCCTTCACCCGGACGGAGGCCTGATCTCGATGACGGAGCAGACCGGGCAGCAGACCCAGCCCGAGGAATTCGAGACGATCCTCGCCCAGGTGGGGGACGGCGTCGGGACCATCACCATCAACCGTCCGGACAAGCGCAACGCGCTGTCCAAGACGGTACTGGCCGAGATCTCGCGGATCCTGGACGTTTGGGAGGAGAACGAGGCCGTGCGCGCCGTCATCTTCACGGGCGCCGGTGAAAAGGCCTTCGTGGCCGGTGCGGACATCTCCCAGCTGGCGAACTACGACCTGACCTATGGGCTGGCCGCCCATATGCAGCGTCTCTATGACCGGATCCAGGACTACCCCAAGCCCACCCTGGCGGCCCTCAACGGGGTCGCCATGGGCGGCGGGCTGGAGCTGGCCATGAGCTGTGACATCCGGATCGCCGCGGAGAACGCGAAGATGGGGCTGCCGGAGACCACACTGGGGGTGCTGCCCGGTGCCGGCGGCACCCAGCGTCTGTCCCGGCTGGTGGGCACCGGCCGGGCCGTCGAGATGATCCTGACCAGCAGGATCCTCATCGCCGAGCAGGCCGAACGCTACGGCCTGGTCACCGCGGTGGTACCGGGTGCCGAGCTGATGGCCACAGCCGCCGAGACGATCGCGGCCATCCTCACCAAGGGGCCCCTCGCGATCCGGCTGGCCAAGCTGGTCATCGCCCAGGGGGCCGAGACGGACCAGAAGACGGGCCTGTTACTGGAGCGGTTGGCCCAGACCCTGCTGTACACCACAGAGGACAAGGCTGAAGGCGCCGACGCCTTCCTGGGCAAGCGAACCCCGGAGTTCCGGGGCCGCTGAGTTGCACCGGCGGGCAACGGCAGGCAACTGCAGAAAGCGAAGGACAACATGACGGAACATCCGGCGGGGCAGACCCCGCAGATCCGGAACATCGTGGTGATCGGCTCGGGGGCGATGGGTCGACAGATCGGCATGGTGGCCGCCGTGGCCGGATTCAGCACCACGGTCCAGGACGTCAGCGAGGATGCGGTGCGAAACGCCGAGCAGGACATGCGCACCTGGTTGGACGGTCGCGTGGCCAAAGGCCGCATGGACCAGCCTGCGGCGGACGCGGCGTGGGCGAACCTCGAGTTCACCACCGGACTCGAGCAGGCCGCAGCCACCGCCGACCTGGTGGTCGAGGCCGCCACGGAGAGGCTGGACGTCAAGCGGTCCATCTTCACCCGGCTGGACGGGCTCACCCCGGAACACACGATCCTGGCCACGAACTCCTCGACCTACGGGTCATCGGCGGTGGCCGACGCCACGAACCGGCCGGACCGCGTGTGCAACATGCACTTCTTCAACCCCGCGCTCGTGATGAAGTGCGTGGAGGTGGTCCGCCACGGGCAGACCTCGGACGCCACGGTGGATGCCGTGATGGCGGTGGCCCAGGCCATGGGCAAGGAACCGGTCCTGCTGAACAAGGAGATCCCCGGCTTCGTGGCGAACCGGCTGATGGGGGCCATCCGCGCCGAAGCCCTCGAGTTGCTGGACGGCGGGGTGGCCTCCCTCGAAGACATCGACACCGCGGCGAAGACCGCCCTGGGACACCCCATGGGCCCCTTCGAGCTGATGGACCTCGTGGGGCTGGACGTCACCTACCTCATCCGCCAGGCCCACTATGACGAGACCGGCGACGAGGCGGAGAAGCCGCAACGGCTGCTGGAGGAGAAGTACCGAGCCGGCGAGTTCGGCCGCAAGACCGGAAAGGGTTGGTACAGCTATGACTGAGGCGACTGAGGAGATTGGCCTGCCGGTTCCCCCGGCCGCGGGTTCCGGAGGCTGGGGCCAGGACACCCAGGACTACCTCGGCGCCCTGGCGGCGGGGCTCACCCGGCCGCGAGACACGGACTACCTGCGGTTGGAGGATGGCCTGCCCGACGACGCCCGGCGAGTCCGCGCTGCGGTGCGGGCCTTCGTGGACGGGCACCTGCTGCCCGTGATCAACGGGTACTGGGAACGGGCGGAGTTCCCCTACGAGTTGGTGGACCCGCTGGCCGCCACCGGTGTGGTCGGCGGGGCGATCACCGGATACGGGGCCGCTGGGCTCTCCCGGTTGGCCGCCGGGCTGGCCACCGCCGAGCTCTCGCGCGGTGACGGGTCAATGAACACCTTTTTGGGCGTCCAGGCCAACCTGTCCATGGGCACCATCAACATGCTCGGCTCCGAGGAGCAGAGGCAGCGCTGGCTGCCCGACATGTCCCGCCTGCAGAAGATCGGGGCCTTCGCCCTGACCGAGCCGCGGCACGGATCGGACTCGGTCCACCTGGACACCACCGCCCGGCGGGATGGCGACCACTGGGTGATCAACGGTGCCAAGCGCTGGATCGGCAACGGGTCCATGGCCCACCTGGTCATCATCTTCGCCCGCGACGAGTCCGATGGGCAGGTCAAGGCTTTCGTCATGGAACGCGATGACCCACGCGATCCAGGGAACCGGCCCGAGGGATTCAACTATCAGACCATCACCGGCAAAGTCGGCAAGCGCGCCATTCTGCAGGCGGACCTCGAGTTCGAGGATCTGCGTATCCCGGACGACAACCGCCTCCCCGGGGCCAACAGCTTCAAAGACGTCTCCCGGGTGCTCTCCACCACGCGCGGCGGGGCTTCTTGGGAGGCTCTAGGCCACGCGACCGCCTGTTTTGAGGCGGCCGCCGCCTACGCCGAGTCCCGTGAACAGTTCGGCCGGCCGATCGGTGCGAACCAGCTGGTGCAGAACTCCCTGGCCCGCATGTTGGCAGACCTGACAGACATCCAGCTGATCTGCCACCGGATGGCCCAGCTCCAGGAGGCCGGGACGTGGACCGGCACCATGGCCTCGATTGCCAAGATGCAGACCGCCGAGAAAGCCCGTTGGATCGCGCGAGAGGCCCGGGACATCCTGGCCGGTAACGGCCTGCTCCTGGACTTCCACGTGGCCCGTCATCTGACGGATATGGAGGTCGTGCACACCTACGAGGGAACGGGCGGCATCCAGTCGTTGCTGATCGGCCGGAAGATCACCTCGATCAACGCTATGTGACCCGATCCGAAAGGAACTCCACCATGGACCACGCGTCCGCTGAACAGACTGCACCCCGGACAGGAACGGAACTGGAGGGCCGCCGGATCCTCGTTGTCGGGGTGGGCGGCATCGGCGCAGCCGTCGTGCGGCGGCTGGTCGGGCGCGGCGCCACCGTGTTCGGGACCTACCATTCGCGTTCCGGTCCGGCCGAGGAGCTGGGTGCCTCCCTGCCGGAGGGGCGCTGGGCGGGCGCGGCGGGGCTGGACGCCACCGATCCGGCGGCGGTGGCCGCCGTCGCCGGTCCGGGCGGCGCCGCTGAGCGGGCCATGGGCGGGATGGACACCCTCGTGGTGACCACCGGGCACCGCCACGGACTCGGGTTCTTCGCGGCCTCGGATCCGCAGCAGACCGCGGAGGTAGTGGCCACCGAGCTGCTGGGGCCCATGAACCTCGTTCGGGCTGTGCTTCCGGCCCTGCAGGAGTCCGGCTTCGGTCGGATCGTGATCGTGGGATCGGACAGCGGAAAGGCGGGAACGCTCGGGGACGCCGCCTCTTCCGCAGCTCGCGCGGGGGTGGCCGGCTTCGTGCGGGCCATGGCTCGCGAGACGGCTCGGAAGGACATCACGGTCAACGTGGTCAGTCCCGGCCCGACCGGCACCGAGATGCTCGCCGGCATGTTGGCGGATGACGGACTGGCCGGGAAGGTCATGAAGGGAACCGTCAAGGCCATCCCGAAGGGACGCACGGGAGAGCCCGAGGAGATCGCCGAGGCGGTCGCCTATCTGGTAGGACCCTATGCAGGGTTTACCACCGGCCAGGTGCTCTCGGTCTCCGGTGGCCTGACCATGTGACCGGCCCCCGGCCCTCAGCCCCGCGCCCGCCGCCCCGGCAGGGGCCGTGAAGCCGACGTACGCTGGGACCATGATTGCCGACGTCGTACGCCCCGAACGTCCCGATACCACCGGGGAGAAGACGCTGATCATCCTGCGTCACGCCAAATCGGACTGGCCCCTCGGGGTGACGGATCATGACCGTCCGCTGGGCGGGCGCGGCACCCGGGAGGCGCCGGAGGCCGGGAAATGGCTCGTCCGGCAGAACCTGTACCCCGAGATGATCCTGTGCTCGGACGCCGTGCGGACCCGCCAGACCTGCACCTGGGTGTGCAGCGAGCTGGGGGAGAAGGCGCCGACCCCCTATCTGGACTCGCGGCTCTATGAGGCCGACGCCGCCCGCGCCCTGGCCGTGATCAACGAGACCGAGGAGCAGGTGCGCACGTTGATGGTGATCGGGCACATGCCGTGGGTCCAGGACCTCGGGATGCGGCTCGCCTCCGTGGAATCGGACGAGGAGGCGGTGGTGACGATGGCCGAGCGTTACCCGACCCTGGGCCTGCAGGTCTTCCGGATCCCGGGCGCGTGGGCCACCCTGGACGGCCGCGACGCGCGGATGACGCACTTCACGGTGCCCCGGCCCTAGCTGCACTGGCCTGACCCCACTGGCTAACCCCGCGGAACCCCTGCGGTTCAGACCTTCGAGTCCTGGCGGGGCACGAGCACCCGGCGGATGATCAAGAGGACGGCCGAGGACCAGGTGGAGGGCGAAGACCACCACCGCGTTGGCCAGGACGAGGACGACCATGCCCGCGAGGTAGGCGCCCACGGACTGCGTGATCTCCTCCGTGAGGTCCTCGACCCCCGGTCGGTTCCGTGCGGGTGCCAGGCGGTAGAGGGCCTGCTTCATGGACTGCATCGAGGCCAGGAAGTACAGGGCGAGCACGAGGATGATCAGCGCCCCGGAGACTCCGTTGGCGATCCCCAGGACGGCCTGCAGGGCTCCGCCGCCGATCATGGCCAGGCTGTTGAGATCGGTGAGGAAGCCCTCGACCTGGGTGGTGAGCGTGCCCAGGCCCTCGCCGAAGGCGGACTCCAGCCGGGCGAAGAACTCGGAGGTCATGAAGTCGTCCACCATGCCGGGGATGCCCTGGATGAAGTTGGCGACCTGCTGCACCACGGTGGGCACGATCAGCCAGAGTACCCCCGCGATGACGAGCAGGAAGGCCAGCACGGTGATGCTGATGCCCCAGGCGCGCGCGAGGCCGCGCCTCTCGATGGCGCGGACGGCCGGATCGAGGGCGAGCGCGAGGAACAGGGCCAGCACGATATACACGAGGACCGTGGTCAGACTGGTCCGGGCCGCGCCGAGCAGGAGCGCGGCCAGGCCGCCGAGGGTGAGGACGAAGCCGAAGGGGTGGCCTACCGCATTCAGCGCCACCCTCAGCTTCGAGCGTGTGCTGCCGTGGTCGTGCGCCGCGGCCGGGGAGGGGGGCGCTGCGTCGGCGGGCTCGGCGGGCTCGTTGGGCTCGTCGGGCTCGTCGAGCGAGCGAGGGTCTTCGGTGGTCATGGTCCCCATTGTCAGTCACGCGCCGGTTCCTGTCTTGCGCGCCGCCACAGTGATCCTGCCGCACCGCAGTGATGATGACCGTGGTTCGGCACGATCGCTGTGGGGGGTGGGGTTCCCGACGGCGGGCCCCGGGGGCCCGCGAAGAGGGCACCCTCGCGGGCAGTATAGGAGGCCAGACCAGAGGAGTGTGAAGTGATGACAGATCATCAGCAGGAGGTCCCGGGAGCGATCCCGGATGTGTCCCTGGCAGCTGCCAGCCGGTTCGTGACCGGATCCGGATTCGTGATGGAGGAGGTCACGGCCACCTCCGTCACCGGTCACGCCGAGTTCGGTCCGGACCAGCACACACCGTGGGGCGTGGTCCACGGCGGTGTCTACACCACCATCGTGGAGAGCGCCGGCAGCGTGGGCGCCAGCCGGGCCGTGCTGGAGAGGGGCCAGTTCGCGGTGGGCGTGCACAACGCCACCGATTTCCTGCGACCGGCCAGTAGCGGCCGGGCCCTGGTCCGGGCCACCGCCCTGCATCAGGGCCGCACCCAGCAACTGTGGGAGGTGGTCATCACGGCGGCGGAGAGCGGTAAGGACCTGGCCCGGGGCCAGCTGCGACTGCAGAACGTGCCGCTGCCGGCAACGGGGGAGGGCCGGTGAGCGCCGCTCCGCGGCAGGCCCGTCAGACGGTGGTCCACTGGGAGGACACTGCTGAGGCCATGGCGGCGCTGCCGGAACTGGCGGGTCTCGAGTTCCTGCGCCGCATGGCCTCGGGCGAGCTGCCGGGACCACCGATCTCCGGCCACGTCAGGATGGACCTGGTGGAGGTGGAGGAGGGCACGGTGGTCTTCCGCTGCGAGCCGGATGAATCCCACTACAACCCCATCGGCGCCGTGCATGGCGGACTGATGTGCACCGTCCTGGACTCTGCGCTGGGCTGTGCGGCCCACTCCACCCTGCCGGCCGGCATGGGATACACCTACATCGACCTCACCGTGAACTACCTGCGCCCTGTCCGGGCGGACAGCGGCCCGCTGAGGTGCACGGGAACCGTGGTCAAGCCCGGGCGGCGGGTGATCTTCGCTGAGGCCGAGATGGTGGACGCCGTGGGCCGGGCCGTGGCCACCGCAACCGGCTCCCTGCTGGTGTTTCCGATCGGGCCTGACGCGGCTTGACCGAGCTTGACCGAGCTTGATCGAAAAAGGCCCCACCCCGCCGACTGGCGGGGTGGGGCCCTTCTCGATCGGGTAGACCGGAGGTGACTCTCGGATCAGTCCTGCGGCAGCTGATCGTAGCCGGAGAGCACCTTGGCCACCTCGGCGCGGATGATCGGCCGGTCCGGGCGGAAGTCGCCGTTGCTGTAACCGACCACCAGCTCCTGGGCCGCGAGCCAGGAGATGGCCTTCTGGTGGGTGCTGCCCGCGGGTACATCCGGGAAGGTGGGCTCGGTGCCCTCAGCAGGCTCCGGTGCCGCCACGCGGTAGAGGAACGAGGCGAACTCGCCGCGCGTCACCTCGTGGCCCGGCTTGAAGGTGCCATCCGCATAACCCCGGGTGATCTCCTTGGCCTGCGCCCAGGAGATGGCATCGTAGAACGAATGACCTTCCGGCACGTCCGGGAACGTGGCGCCGTCCTCGACAACCTCCTCACCCGAGTACCGGTACAGGAACGCCAGCGACTCGCCGCGGGTGATGTTCCGGTGGGTCCCGAAGCTGCCGTCCACGTAACCCGTGGAGACCCCGGTCAGCTGCATCCAGCGCACCGGCTGGTAGTACCAGGTCTCCTGATCGGTGTTGTCGGTGAAGTCCGCCGGCACCTCGGCCGGTGACTGACACTCGAAGCTCGCGGCATCCTCCGGGTCGCCCTCGGTGTAGACGGCCACCTCGGGGTAGGCACAGAGCGGGCGGCTGCGGTCCTTGGACCAGTCCGCGGGCAGGGCGGTGCTGGTGGGGTTGACCCAGGCCTTCAGACTGCCCGGCTGCTCGCCGTCCTCCACCCAGTTCACGAGGGCGGCCAGCGAGTCATGCTGATCGGTGGCCGGCCCGCCGGAGACGTGGTCCATGCCCGGCACCTCGTAGAACTGCACGAAGTCCGAGGCGTCTCCGCCGTGGGCCTCCTCCAGCTCCCGGTACCAGGTGGCGGTGTCCTCCATGGAGAACACCCCGTCCGAGGCGCCGTGGATGACCATCATCTTGCCGCCGGTGGCCTTCAGGTCCTGGTACTCCAGGTCCGGAGGGGTCATGAAGTCCATGCCGCTCTCGGTGTAGATGCCAGAGGTGGCGTAGATGGACGCGTTCGCCTCATCGATGTCCAGGTCCATGACGAAGTCACGGAGCGCGTTCATCGGCGGGGCGTAGGGCGGGGCCGAGAAGACGTACCCCACCGCCGTGGAGTCCAGCTGGATCGGTGCGAAGAACTTCCAGAAGCCCCAGCCGCCGTTGACGATCCCCGGATCGTAGGCGAAGGAGCTGTAGATCTCCTCGCCGTCAGAGGTGGTGGCGCCGGCGAAGACCTTCGTGACCACGCCCTTCTGGTCCTCGCTCAGGCAGGTGCCGTCCCGATCGGCCTCGCAGGTCGGCACGTGCTCGGCCACGGAGAAGACCTCCTGGCAGTCTGCACTGGCCTGCACCATGCCGTCCTCGAGGCCGTCCAGATCGTCACACTGCTCGAGGATGGCGTTGGCCAGCACCACGCGCTCGTCCTGGGTCAGGGCCGTGTTCAGGTCCTCGCTGGTGGCCACCGAGTCCCACTGCTGGGCGCCCCAGAGCTGGGCGGTGGCGGCCTGTGGCAGGTTGAATCCGGGCGCCAGGGCCAGGAACCCGTCGTAGTCCTCCGTGTACCGGGAGGCTCCGATCATGGTGTGCCGACCGCCGTTGGACCCGCCGGTCATGTACGAGTAATCGGGTGCCACGCCGTAGCGTTCCTCCACCAGGGCCTTGGCCATGGGGGTCAGGGTGCCCACGGCCTGGTAGCCGTAGTCCAGACGGGCCTGGGGGTCCATCCCGAAGCTCGGGTTCTGGGCCCCGGTGTGGCCGGCGTCGGAGCTGATCACGGCCATGCCCATCTGTAGGCCGCTCTCACCACCGCCGACCCCGCCGGTCGCGGGGACCACGCTGCCGTCCATGCCGCCGTTGGCCTGGTACAGGTACTGCCCGCTCCACTCGGAGGGTAGGCGCATCTCGAAGCCGATGGCATAGGTCTTGTCGTCGACCTCGGACACGCGCTCGTTCATCTTGCCCTTGACGAGGCAGTGCTCGCCGATGGGGGCTCCCCGATTGGACAGGGTCCCGGCCGTGACCACCTCGGCCGAGGTGATCTCGGTGGACTCGAAGTCGAAGGCGGTCAGGTCCGCGCAGGCCGTGGGGGTGGGGGCCGGAGCGGCTGCCGGTTGCCCGGAGGCCAAGGCCGGCGCGGCGCCCGTGAGCGCCAGGGCCAGGGCGGCGACGCCGGCCAGGAGGCCGGTGCGGCCGCGGCGCCTGCCGCGCGGTGTGGGTTCGCTGCTCATCTCAACACCTCCCCTGGGAGTGGAATCTGAGCCCCCGGAGTCTGGCGGGGCGTGCGGGAACAAGACGGTGTTTCACGGTGATGTCCTTTCACAGGAGGGACCGCCTCTGCGCCAGGAGCTGCGATGGCGTGATGTGTGTCACATCGAGGCGATGTCGTCATGCTAGGACAATCCGTTGTGGGCCACAACGGTCGGAGACTTCAATGGAGTGAGCGGACCCGGGCATAAAAAAACCCGGACCGAAGTCCGGGTGTGTGGCCTGCTGGCCTGTGGTGCGCCCTAAGGGATTCGAACCCCTGACCTCCTGTTCCGTAGACAGGCGCTCTATCCAGCTGAGCTAAGGGCGCATCGGCCGCGATCGGCCTTGAAAGACTATACCGGCCCACCCGGTGTTCACCAAATCTTCCTTGGTCCGGGCTGTCCCAGCCCTCCCTGGGAGGTGCGGCGCGCGTAGGAGGTGCGTGGCCGGCGTCGTGCCTTGGGGATCCGGCGGGTGGACGTCAGGTGGCGTCACCGGGAAATCCATGGAGGGTCCGTGGGTAGAATGGCGAGCGGAGACGGTGTACGCACAATGGGGTGCCGGCCGGCCACGGCCGCATTCCCCTGTGCCTGACCGGAATGCACCCGCAACCCAATGGAGGGAACCCTCATGGCCAACAACTCCTCACTCGCGTTCGCAGATCGCGCCGTGGCGGAAGCGCCGACCAGCTACGGCAAGCTGCTTGATTGGGTGAAGGAGGTTGCCGAGCTCACGGAGCCGGACTCCGTGTATTGGGTGGACGGATCCCAGGAAGAGTACGACCGCCTCGCCGGGCAGCTCGTGCAGGCCGGAACCTTCGTCAAGCTCGACGATGACAAGTTCCCGAACTCCTATGCCGCCTTCTCCGACCCGGCCGATGTGGCCCGGGTGGAGGACCGCACGTTCATCTGCTCCGAGCAGGAGGAGGACGCCGGCTTCACCAACAACTGGATGGACCCGGCCGAGATGAAGGGCATCCTGAAGGACACCTTCAAGGGCTCCATGCACGGGCGCACCATGTACGTGATCCCCTTCGTCATGGGCCACCTCGATGCCGACGACCCGAAGTTCGGCGTCGAGATCACGGACTCCGCCTACGTGGTGAACTCCATGCGCATCATGGCCCGCATCGGCACCGATGTGTTGCAGAAGATGGAGGAGACCCAGGCGTTCTTCGTCCCGGCCCTGCACTCCGTGGGCGCCCCGCTGGAGGAGGGGGACGCCGATGTGGCCTGGCCGTGCAACGAGACCAAGTGGATCGTGCACTTCCCCGAGGAGCGCTCGATCTGGTCCTACGGCTCCGGCTACGGCGGCAACGCCCTGCTGGGCAAGAAGTGCTACGCCCTGCGCATCGCCTCGGTGATGGCCCGGGACGAGGGCTGGCTGGCCGAGCACATGCTGATCCTGAAGCTGACCAACCCCCAGGGCAAGTCCTACACGATCTCGGGCGCCTTCCCCTCGGCCTGCGGCAAGACCAACCTCGCGTTGATCGATCCGACCATCGAGGGCTGGAAGGCCGAGACCCTCGGTGATGACATCACCTGGATCCGTCCCGGCAAGGACGGCGAGTTCCGGGTGGTCAACCCCGAGTCCGGCTACTTCGGTGTGGCCCCCGGCACCGGGTGGTCCACCAACCCGAACGCCATGAAGGCCATCACCCAGGGCAACTCGATCTTCACCAACGTGGCCCTGACGGATGACGGCGGCGTGTGGTGGGAGGGCATGACGGACGAGGTCCCGGCGCACCTGACCGACTGGCGGGGCAACGACTGGACCCCCGAGTCCGGCACCAAGGCGGCCCACCCGAACTCCCGCTTCTGCACCCCGATCGATCAGACCGAGATGCTGGCCGACGAGTACCACGAGCCCAACGGGGTCAAGCTGGACGCCATCCTGTTCGGCGGCCGCCGCAAGACCACCATCCCGCTGGTGACCGAGTCCTTCGACTGGGAGGACGGCATCTTCAAGGGCGCCACCCTGTCCTCGGAGACCACGGCCGCCGCCGCGGGTGCCGTGGGCGTGGTCCGCCGCGACCCGATGGCCATGCTGCCCTTCATCGGCTATGACGCGGGCGACTACCTGGAGCACTGGGTCAAGGTCTCCGGCGAGGTCGATCCGGCCAAGCTGCCGCGGATCTACCTCGTCAACTGGTTCCGCCGCAACCGGGACGGCGGCTTCGCCTGGCCCGGTTTCGGGGAGAACTCCCGCGTGTTGAAGTGGGTCGTGGAGCGCCTCGAGGGCACCGCCGATGCCACCGAGACCCCGATCGGCCACGTCCCCACCCCGGAGGCACTGGACCTGACCGGGCTGGACCTCTCGGACGCGGACCTCGAGGACGCCCTGCGGGTGGACCCCGAGGAGTGGAAGGACGAGGTGGCCTCCATCGAGGAGTGGTTCGCCCGCTTCGGCGACTCCCTGCCCGCCTCGATCGCCAGCCAGCTGGACGGGCTGAAGCGGCGCGTCAACGGCTGACCCCTGCCTCAACACGGCCGCCCGGTACCTCGCTGGTACCGGGCGGTTGCGTTTAACGGCCTGGGGCCGGCGTCGGGAAGGGGGATTCTCGACGCCGGCCCCAGGGCTCGGCGAGACGGTGCGGCTTCGGTGCCCGGTGGCATGAGGGCCGGGGACTGAAGCGGCTCAGGCGGCTCAGGCGACTCAGGCGGCGAGCCAGAGGTCCGGGCCGAAGACCTCGTAGTGGATGTCCGTGGCGGGGATGCCGGCGGCGATGGCCTGGGAACGGACGGCCTTCATGAAGGGCAGCGGCCCGCAGAGGTAGAGCTTGGCGTTGGCCGGCAGCTCGACGTGGCGGAGGTCCATGAAGCCCTCGCGCGCTGCCAGCTCCGCGGCGGCACCGGCGGTGTCCTCGAGCCACAGGGTGAGATCCGCGTTCGGCAGGGCGGCGAGGGACTCGCGCATCTGCTCCTTCAGGGCCCAGTCCTGCTCGGTGCGCTCGGCGTGCAGCACGAGGACCTGGCGGTCCGAGGCCTCCTGGGCCAGGGTCTGCAGCGCCGAGGCGCTCGGGGTGCAGCCGATCCCGGCGGTGGCCAGCACGATCGGGCCGCCGGTGGTGTCCAGCGTGATGTCCCCGTACGGGTTGGACAGCTCGATCACGTCACCCACGGCGATGTGCGCGTGCAGGTGCGGGGAGACCTCGCCGCCCTCATCCAGCTTGGTGGTGAACACGCGCGAGGTGGTGGAGGTCGCGTCCTCGGACAGGGAGTACTGGCGGCACTGGCGCAGCCCATCCTGCAGTGTCACGCGCACGGAGACGAACTGACCCGGGCGGCCCGCGGTGGCGGGGGTGTCGTCGGCGGGTTCGAAGCGGAAGGTGATGCTGCCGCGGCCGGCGGCCTCCTTGGCCACCAGGCGCCACGGGGTCCAGATCTGGTCATTGGCCTGCTGGGCGTAGAGGCCCTTCTCGATCTTGATCAAGGCGTCCGCCATGAGCCAGTAGACCTCGGTCCAGGCGGCGGCGACCTCGGCGGTCACTGCCTCGCCCAGGATCTCCACGATCGCCGCGAAGAGGTGCTCGTAGACGATCTGGTACTGCTCCTCGACGATGCCGAGGGAGGTGTGCTTGTGGGCGATCCGGGACAGGACCTGCTCCGGGAGGGTGTTCGGGTGGTCGATCAGGTGCTGGGCGAAGTGGACGATGGCCCCGGCCAGGGCCTTCTGCTGGGTGGCGTTGCTCTGATTGGCGCGGCTGAAGAGTCCATCGAGCAGCTCTGGGCGGGCCTCGAACATCCGGGCGTAGAACCTGGGGGTGATCTGCTCATCCATGTGTGCTGCCACCACGGGGAGGGTGGCTTCTATGACGGGGCGGGCGGTGTCCGAGAGCATGGAGTGACTCCTTCGTCAGCGATACTTGCATTCGGTATGCAAGATTCATGATCTCAGTTCTACACCGTGTAGAAGTCGAGCGCAAATCGAGGCGCCGCGGGCGCGTTGGACGAGGTGACAGGCCCCGTCAGCGGGTGGGGAGGGTGGGCATCGGCAACCGGACCAGGGAGTCGGTGCCGGTGAGGTCTGCCACGGTGGTGCCGTCCAGCTCCGCGTAGAACGCCTCCCGGGCCCGGGCCAGGGAGCGGCGCAACCGGCAACCCTCCAACAGGGGGCAGGCGTGTCCGTTCGGGGAGTCCTGTCCGGTGCAGTCCACGATGTCGGTCTGCGTGTCGAGGTCACGCAGCAGTGCGCCGATCGACAGGGCCATTCCCACCGGCGTGATCCGCGCGCCACCGTTGCGGCCCCGCGTCACGTCCAGCGCCCCGCGCCGCTTCAGCTCCAGGATGGCCTTGCTCACGTGGTTGTACGGCGTGCCGACCGCATCGGCGATGTCCCGGCCCGTCATCTGACGGTCGGGGCGGGCACCCAGGAGCATGAGGGTGCGCAGGCAGACGTCGCCGAACGCGTTGAGTTTCACGTGGCCATTATCCCAGACGACTCGATCTCCCGCCCCAGTCCGGTCCTGCACAGGGCGCTGTGCCGGTCTCCGGATCCACCGTGTGGCACACCGGGCGCAGGGATGTCCGTGGGGGCTGGAATACTGGCGCCATGATGCAGAACGACACCGACCCCGGCACAGACCACGAGCCCGGCACCGGCACCGACAGTGGCCGCGCCGCCTTGCGGGCGGAGGCCCGGGAGATCCTGAGCCGGCTGGTGGGCCGGGAGGACGCGGACTTCCATCCCGGCCAGTTCGAGGCGATCGAGGCGCTGGTGGCCGACCGGCGCCGGGCGCTGGTGGTGCAGCGCACCGGCTGGGGCAAGTCCGCCGTGTACTTCGTGGCGTCGCTGCTCCTGCGGACCCGGGGGGCTGGTCCCACGCTCATCGTCTCGCCGCTGCTGGCCCTGATGCGGGATCAGGTGGCGGCTGCCGCCCGGGCGGGGGTACGGGCGGAGGCCATCAACTCGGCGAATCCCACCGACTGGGACCGGATCCGTGAGCGGTTGGCGGAGGATTCGGTGGACGTTCTGCTGGTGTCCCCGGAGCGGCTCAACAACCCGCAGTTCCGGGACGTGCAGCTGCCGGACCTGATTCGCCGGACCGGCCTGTTGGTGGTGGACGAGGCGCACTGCATCTCGGACTGGGGGCACGACTTCCGGCCTGATTACCGGCGCATCCGGGACCTGATCGCGCAATTGCCCGGGGACGGGAACCGGTCCGTCCCGGTGCTGGCCACCACGGCCACGGCCAATGAGCGGGTGGTCCAGGATGTGGCCGAACAGCTCGGGGTGGACGGCGCCGGGGACGTCTTCGTCCTCCGCGGCCCGCTGGCCCGGTCCTCGCTCCGGCTGGGGGTGCTGCGCATGCCGAGCCCCGCCAGCCGGCTGGCCTGGCTGCTGACCCACCTGGACGCCCTGCCCGGGTCCGGGATCGTCTATACGCTGACCGTCTCGGCCGCCGAGGACACGGCGAGGGCGCTGCGGGAGGCCGGCCACGAGGTGGCGTCCTACACGGGGCGGACGGACCCGGAACAGCGGGCCGAGCTGGAGCAGGCGCTGAAGGAGAACAGGGTCAAGGCCCTGATCGCCACCTCCGCGCTCGGCATGGGGTTCGACAAACCGGACCTGGGCTTTGTGGTGCATTTCGGGGCGCCCAGCTCCCCGGTGGCCTACTACCAGCAGGTCGGCCGCGCGGGGCGTGCCACGGACCATGCCGATGTGCTGCTGCTGCCCGGCCCCGAGGACCGCGACATCTGGCGGTACTTCGCCACCACGTCCATGCCGGACGAACACCGGGCCCGCGCCGTGCTGGGTGAACTGGAGGCGGCGGGTAAGCCCCTGTCCGTACCGGCCCTGGAGACCCGGGTGGACCTGAAACGGACCCCCTTGGAGCTGCTGCTCAAGGTCTTGGCCGTGGACGGTGCCGTGGAGCGCACCCAAGGCGGGTGGAGGCGCACCAGCGAGCCGTGGACCTATGACGGGGAGCGCTACGGGCGGGTGGCACAGGCCCGTTTGGACGAGGAGAAGCTCATGCTGGACTACGAGCACACATCCGGGTGCCGGATGGAGTTCCTGTCCCGGGTGCTGGACGATCCGGACGCGGCACCCTGCGGCCGGTGTGACAACTGCGCCGGTCCCTGGTTCCCCACCTCGATCGACGAATCAGCCCAGGGCAACGCCTCGAAGGCACTCGGCCGGGTCGGCGTGGAGATCGAGCCGCGGCGCAGCTGGCCCAGCGGCATGGACCGGCTCGGGGTCCCGCTCAAGGGACGGATCCCGGAGGAGTCCCAGGTGCTGGAGGGCCGCGCCGTGGCACGGCTGACGGACCTGGGCTGGGGAGGGCGGTTGCGGACCCTGTTCGCGGACACCGAGTCCGGGCCCCAGGACGCCCCCATCGACCGGGACCTGCTGCAGGGTGCCGTGCAGGTCCTGGCGTCCTGGGAGTGGGCGGAACGGCCCATCGCCGTGGTGTCCGTGCCATCCCGGTCCCGGCCCCAGCTGGTGGGGTCCTTCGCGGAAGGCATCGCGCGGATCGGGCAGTTGCCGTATCTGGGGTCCCTGGAGCTGGTGGACGGCGGTCCTCGCGGGGAATCCGGCGGCAACAGCGCGTTCCGGCTGGCCGCGGTGTGGCAGATGTTCACCGTGCCGGAGGGACTGGCCGCCCAGCTGGCTGCCGCTCGCGAGGCCGGCCGGCACGGGCCGGTGCTGCTGTTGGATGACCGGACGGAGAGCCGGTGGACCCTCACGGAGGCCGGCCGCGTGCTGCGTCAGGCCGGTGCCAGCGGTGTCCTGCCCTTCGTGCTGGCGCTCAACGGTTAGCGCGGCCCGCTGGCGGCCAAGAGGAGGGGCGGACGATAGCGTGGTCCCATGGATCTCGATACCCTGCTCAATGTCCTGCTGGTCATGGTCTTCGTGCTCATCGGCGGCGTCTTCGCCGGGACGGAGATGGCCATCGTCAACCTGCGGCAGTCGCAGGTCCAGGCCATCGCGGACAGCGGGCCGCGCGGTGCCAAGACCGCCGCACTGGTCCGGGACCCGAACCTCTTCCTCTCCGCCGTGCAGATCGGCGTCACCGTGGCCGGCTTCTTCTCCTCGGCCTACGGCGCCTCCACCATCGCCCCGGACCTCGCCCCCGTCCTGATGGGGTGGGGGATCGGCGAGCAGGCGGCGGGCACCCTGGCCCTGGTGGGTATGACCCTGGTGATCGCCTATCTGTCCCTGGTCTTCGGTGAGCTGGTGCCGAAGCGCCTGGCCATGCAGAACGCCGTGGGATTCACGAAGATCCTCGCCCCGCCGCTGGGTGGCTTCGCCGTACTCATGCGGCCGGTCATCTGGCTGCTCTCGGTCTCCACAAACGGGGTGGTGCGCCTGCTCGGCGGAGACCCGAAGGCCCACCAGGAGGCGGTCTCGGCGGAGGAGATCCGCTCCATGGTCACCACCTCGGAATCCTTGGAGGACACGGATCGGCGCGTGCTGCAGTCCGTCTTCGATGCCGCCGAGCGCACCGTGGTGGAGGTCATGCGGCCGAGGCCGGAGGTGAACTTCCTGGAGGGCGAGGCCACCGTGGACGAGGCCCTGGTCGCGTTGGCCACGATGCCGAACTCCCGCTACCCCGTGACGGGGAAGGACACGGACGACGTGCTGGGCTTCATCCACCTCCGGGACCTGCTCACGGTGGAGGACCGGTCGGTCGCGGTGTCCTCGATGGCGCGGGAGATCACGGTGCTGCCCGGCACGGTGGACGTGCTCCAGGCCGTGAGCCGCATGCGGTCCAGTGGCAACCAGATCGCCCTGGTGATCGACGAGTACGGCGGGACCGACGGCATCGTCACCCTCGAAGACCTGTTGGAGGAACTCGTCGGGGACATCTACGACGAATTCGATGACGGTCTGGTCCAGGAGGGCACCGCCCTGCGGGAGGGGGAGGAGACGGAGGTGGACGGCGGGCTGATCCTGCAGGAACTGGCCCAACAGACGGGTATCGAGCTGCCGGACGACGGCTCCTATGAGACCATCGGCGGCTTCATCATGGCCGAGTTGGGGCGGGTTCCCGATGAAGGGGACCGGGTCGAGACCGGGGACGCCTCCCTGGAGGTCCTGGGCATGGAGGGCCACCGGGTGGGCCGGGTCCGGATCACCCGCACCCCAGCACCACGAGCGGACCCCTCCTGATCACTGTGGGGGGCAGAGATCACTGGTGATCTCTGCCCCCACAACGCTCGGCGGGGTCAGGAGTCCTGGCGGACGAGGTCCAGGACGGTGTCGCGGAGGGTGGCCATGGTGTCGGGGTCGTGGGCCTCGCCGTTGTAGCGCAGGAAGGGTTCGGTGTTGGAGGGGCGCAGGTTGAACCACCAGGTCCCGTCGGTGGCGGCGACGGTGGTGCCGTCCATGCGATCCACGCTCACCTGGGTACCGGCCAGGTCGTCCAGCCCGGCTAGCTCGTTGCCGGGTGTGCCGGTTGTGATGGTGTCGTCGCCGGAGGCGGTGGGGTCGGCGGCGAGGGTCGGGGCGAAGACCTCCAGGACCCGGTCCACCGCGGCGGACTTGTCCGTCACCTCGGAGTTGATCTCCCCGGAGGCGGTGTACGGGTCGTATTCGGCGGCCAGATCGGACAGGGGCCCGTCCTGGGTGCCCAGGGCGGCCAGGACGTGCATGGCGGCGAGCATGCCGGTGTCGGCGTTGAAGAAGTCACGGAAGTAGTAGTGCGCGGAGTGCTCCCCGCCGAACACCGCACCCTCGGAGGCCATGAGGGCCTTGATGAAGGAATGGCCCACCCGGGTCTTCACGGCCCGGCCGCCGGCGGCGGCCACCAGCTCGGGTACCGCCCGGGAGGTGATCAGGTTGTGGATGATGACCGGCTGGGCCTCGGGGGCCTGCACGGTGCCGTTGACGGTGTCTCCGGCCTGGGCGCGGGCGATCTCCCGGCGGGCGACCAGCCCGGTCACGGCCGAGGGCGAGACCGGCTCACCCTTCTCGTCGATGACGAAGCACCGGTCGGCGTCGCCGTCGAAGGCCAAGCCGATGTCCGCCCCGTGGGCCACCACCGCGGCCTGCAGGTCGCGCAGGTTCTCCGGTTCCAGGGGATTGGCCGGGTGGTTGGGGAAAGTGCCGTCCAGCTCGAAGTACAAAGGCTCGATCTGCAGCGGCAGGCCCGCCAGCACGGTATCGCCCAGCACCGCCGGGGTGGTCATGCCGGCCATGCCGTTGCCGGCATCCACCACCACCTTCAACGGGCGGATCCCGGACAGGTCCACCAGGGAGCGTAGGTAGGCTGCGTAGCCGGCCAACACGTCGAGCTCGCTCACGGTCCCGGTCTGGTCCGCCGACGGGACCTCACCGGTGTCCAGGTAGCCCTGGGCCACGTCCCGGATCTGGAAGAGTCCGGTGTCCGAGGAGACCGGGACGGCCCCGGCCTGGGCCATCTTCATGCCGTTGTAGGCGGCCGGGTTGTGGGAGGCGGTGAACACCACCCCGGCGGCCTGCTCCACCCCGCAGGCGTAGTAGAGCATGTCCGTAGAGACCAGGCCCAGCATCACCACATCCGCCCCCCGGGCGGTCGCCCCCTCGGCGAAGGCCTGAGAGAAGTCGGGGGAGGAGGGGCGCATGTCCCCGCCCACCAGGACCCGGGACCCGGCCAGGCCCAGCACGTCCACGAACGCCGCGCCCACAGCCCGCACGGACGCCTCGGTGATGGATTCCCCGACGATGCCGCGCACGTCGTAGGCCTTGAAGGACTGACTGAGATCAACTGGGGTGGTCACGGTCCACCATCCTAGGACAGCCTCCCCAGCACGCGGCGTCGGACTCTCTCCACCCATGGCTAGAGTCGAGGCCGTGAACACAGGAACCGGGGGACCGTGGGCGGGGCATGTGCCCGGCACACCCGGATACCGCCGCCTGTTGCTGGGACTGTTCCTGGCCGGCGTCGCGACCTTCGCCCAGCTGTACTCACCCCAGGGGCTGCTGCCGCTGATCAGCGGTGACCTCGGCCTCCCCGCCTCGGATGCCGCCCTGATGATCTCGCTCGCGACCCTCGGACTGGCACTCGGCGTGATCCCGTGGTCCTACGCGGGCGACCGCCTCGGCCGCAAACGCGCCATGGGGTGGGCCATCCTGGCGGCCTGCCTCTTCTCCCTGGCGGCGGTGGTGATGCCGGGGTTCGGCGGCGTCCTCGCCTTCCGCCTGCTCGAGGGCTTCGCCCTGGGCGGTGTCCCGGCCCTGGCACTGGCCTACCTCAACGAGGAGGTCAACGCGGCCTCTGCCGCCCTCGCCGCCGGCACCTACATCTCCGGCACCACCCTCGGCGGGCTGGCGGGCCGGCTCCTGGCCGCGCCCGTGGGGGAGGTGTTCGGGTGGCGGGCCGGGCTGCTGACCGTGACCGTGATCGCCGTGGCCTGCGCCGTGGCCTTCCTGCTGCTGGCCCCGGACGCCCGGGGGTTCACGCCGCATCGGACCACCCTGCGTGGGGCCGTGCGGGCGCTCGCAGGCAATCTCCGGTCGCCGTCCCTGCTGGTCATCTACGCCCAGGGGTTCCTGCTCATGGGCGGGTTCGTGGCCATGTACAACTACCTCGGATTCCACCTCGCGGGGGAGCCGTTCAACCTGCCCCTCTCGGTGGTGTCCCTGGTGTTCGTGGCCTATCTGGCCGGCACCTGGACCTCACCGCTGGCGGGCCGGCTGGCCGGACGGTACGGACGGAGACCGGTGCTGCTGGTCTCCACGGCCACCATGACCGCGGGCGTGCTGCTGACCCTGGTCCCGTCCCTCTGGGTGGTGCTGCCGGCCGTGATCGTCTTCACGGGCGGATTCTTCGCAGCCCATGCCGTGGCCTCAGGGTGGGCGGGGGCTGCCGCCGTGGCGGGCCGGGCGCAGTCCGCCTCGCTCTACAACTTCGGCTACTACGCGGGGTCCAGCCTGTTCGGCTGGCTCGGTGGTGTGTTCCTGGCCGGGGCGGGATGGCCGGGGACCGTGCTCATGACGGTGGCCCTCTCCGTCCTGGCCCTGGGCCTGGCCTGGTTCATCCGCAGCCCGCACGCCGGCAGATGATCCTCCACACCCCTCTCGTCAAACTCCCATGGACTTCTGTCCGCCCACGTCAGACGAGTTGTACAGGACCAAAAACTGTTTGATGAGAACGCTCTCATCCGGGGCTCATGGACGGCTCATGGGCCGTTGGTTCCATAGTTCCTGAGGCCGGCGGAACACCCCGAACGGTCACCGGAGCACAGTGAACAGTGAGAGGCCCGCCATGAGCATCGAGACCACCAACCCGAGCAGCGTCCTGACGATCATCGACACCGCTGACACGACCTACCAGCGCGTGGAGCTGCCGGCCCGCATCCAAGCCGCCTACACCACCCGGTTCGTGGGAGCGGCGTTGGAGGCCGACCGTTCGGTCTTCCACCTGGCCGCCGGTCCCACCGTCACGCCGAAGGCGGGCGACGTGGTGGTGGCCCGCGTGTCCGAGATCCTCAACCACAAGCGGATCGAGACGCCGGAGTCGCGCAAGGCCATCCTCTTCCCGGACCACATCGTGATGCTGGCCTACGGCCACCGCTACGCCGCGGACCAGTTCCTGGCCCACGTCCCGGACTCCCTGCAGCCCTGCCACCTGGTCGCCGCGGGCGGTGTGGCCGGCACTGTCACCGAGCAGCACGCCGCCATCGACGAGCCCACCCAGATCGAACCCCTCGGCCTGCTGGCGGATGCGCACGGCATCGTCAACCTCTCCCGCTTCGCCCCCTACGCCCTGAACCCGGTCCCGGCGATCGGCTCCTCGGAGCAGGAGCTGGCCGCCGCCCTGCCGGGCCGCCCCACCGTGATCGCCGTGCTGGGCACGTCCATGAACTCGGGCAAGTCCACCGCCATGGCCACCCTGGTCAACGGCCTCACCAACGCCGGCCTGACGGTCTCGGCCGGCAAGTCCACCGGTACCGGTGCCGGCAACGACCCGATGATCTACGTGGACGGCGGCGCCGCCAAGGTGCTGGACTTCACCGACTTCGGCTACCCGACCACCTTCAGGCTGGACTTCGAACAGGTCCGGGCCCTGACCGTGAACCTCGTGGACGCCATGGCGGAGACGGACACGGATGTGGTGGTCGTGGAGATCGCGGACGGTGTCTACCAGGGTGAGACGGCCCGGCTGCTGCGCGATCCGCTCTTCCAGTCCGTGGTGGACCGTGTGGTCTTCGCCGCCGGCGACGCCCTGGGCGCCGTGGCCGGGGTCCGCGAGCTGCAGGACGCCGGGCTGGACGTGGCCGCGGTCTCGGGCGTGCTGACCTCCTCCCCGCTGGCGACCGCCGAGGCCCACCAGGTCCTGGCCCGCGCCGGGGTCCCGGTCATCGACACCTACGAGCTGACCGACGCCGCCGTGTCCTCGGCCCTGCTGCCCCGCTCCTGACCGGCTGACCACGAGGTCTCACCCATGACCAACCACCCCACTCTGGAGGACATCCTGAATCCGGACCGCCTCACAGCGCAGCGGTATGACCACGGCGGGCACGACGACGGCCGGGCCGGCTCCCAGCGCCGGTTCCGGCTCTCGGCGGAGCCGCACACCGGAGACGACGTCTCTGGCGCTCCCGGGGACGAGACCCTGGGCGCCGCCATCGACGCGGACGCCGTCATCGACGCAGAGGATGAGGGCACCACCGAGGCCTCCGGCGCCGACGAGAGGATGCCGACCGTCTGGTCCGGCCGCCGTCGCTATCTGCTGGTGATCCTCTTCCTGCTGGGCGTCTTCCAGGCCGTCATGGCGCTGGTCATGTCCTTCTCCGTGGATGCGCTGTTGGGGATGCCGGCCCAGGTCAACGCGGCGCTGAACGCCGGGACCGCCCCGGACGGTACCGCCCTGGACCCGGCGGCCATCGCCCAGGCCGGCACGTATGTCCCGTGGCTGCAGCTGTCCATCCTGATGCTCGCCGTGCTCTCCATCTTCGGAGCCCGCTGGGGAGAGCGGGTGGTGGGGGAGGACCTCGGCCAGGACTACGTCTACGAACTGCGGCGCAAGCTGATCGGCACCACCCTGGCCGGTTCGGGCAACGCCTCGCTCGGGGTGACCATCACCCGCGCCTCCAATGACCTGACCGCCGTACGCAACTGGGTCTCCCAGGGGATCGTCCCGCTGATGACCTCGCTGCCTCTGATCATCGTGGTGCTCGGGGTTCTGGCCGTCTCCAACTGGCAGGTGGGCCTGGCCGTGGGGGTCCCGATCGTGCTGCTGGGCCTGACCGTGCCACCCCTGGCCAAGGCGACCTTCGTGCGCGCGAGGTACCTGCGCCGGCGTCGTGGCCGGATGTCCGCCCGCATCGCGGACACCGTGCGTGCCGGGGAGTCCATCCAGGCGGCCGGCGGGGTCAACCGCGAGCTCAACGCCCTGGACCGGGACTCGGGCAAGGTGGTCCACGCCGCCGTGGCCCGCGCCCGCATCACCGGCCTGGTCCGGGCCTCCGCCATCACCGCGGCCTCACTGGCCACCGCCGCCGTGGTGGTGCTGGGCACCCTCGGGCTGATCGACACCGCCGGGGTGGCCTCCGCCATGACGCTGGTGGGCGTCATGTCCACCCCGCTGGGGGACCTGGGCCGCGTGGTGGAGTACCGGCAGAACTACAAGGCGGCCCGCCGCATCCAGGCCCCCCTGCTGGCACAGGCCGAGGTGCTGAGGCAGGCGGAGAAGGACCGCGAGGAGAACTGGAAGGACGTGGAGCGGGACCGCTCCAGCACCGGACGCAACGGCCTGCGGATCCGCCGGATGGTGGTGCAGGGCCAGCGCGTGCCCATGCTCCAGGCCGGCGCGGGGGACGTCATCCAGATCCAGTCACATGACCCGGGCCGGATCCAGCCCGTCCTGCTGAACCTGCTGGCCGGACAGAACACCGGTGCCGAGCCGGGCCAGCCCACGCCCGCACTGGACATGGTGGTGGACGGCTACGACTACACCCAGGCTCCGGGGCGCCAACGGCGCAAGCTGCTCGGCCACGCCTCGGTGCGCGTGCCGTTGGAGCGCGGCACCGTGTCCCGCGCCATCGCCTACCGCAACCCCAAGGCCACGGACGAACAGACCCGCGAGGCCTTCGCCCGGGTGGGGCTGGACCGCGTGCTGCGCCAGTTCCCGCGGGGCGGGCAGACCCGGATCAAGAACGGCGGCGAGCCGCTGACCGGCTCCCAGGTGGCGCGGTTGAAGCTGGGCCGCGCACTGCTGGAGAACCCGCCGTTGCTGGTCCTGGACGGGATCGACTCGGATCTGGACGCGGAGGGGATCCGGCTGCTGCGCGCCGAGCTGCAGGACTATCCGGGCGTAGTGTTGTTCACCTCGCAGAACCCGTCACGGGTGGCCCCGGGTCACCGGGTCTGGACGGTCGACGCACCCTGAGGTTGTCGTCCTAGACTGGAGATCATGGAATACCTCATTCCGCTGTTGATCGTCGTGCTCGTGGCCGTGCTGGTCGGTGTCGGCGCGTGGCTGCACTCGCGCCGCTCGTCTGCCTCCGGTGGCCAGACCTCCGGCCGTACGGCCGCGCCGCGCCGCGGGTCACTGGCCGGCCGCGTGAGCGCGGACAGCGCCCGGGCCGCCTCGACCCGCCTGGACCAGGACACCCACCGCGAGGTCTACCGCCTGATCGCGGCCGGCCGCACCGCCGAGGCGATCACCGCCTACCGCCGGACCACCGGGGCCGGCACCTTCGAGGCCATGATGGACGTCCAGGCGCTCGCCACCTACCCGCAGATCTGGGCCAAACCCTCCACCGGCACCTCCCTCCACCCCGAGGGCACGACGCCGGCCACCTCCTCCTCCCCGGATGGTCCCGGCCCGGCGGAGGCCGGGGATCAGACCCCCGGGAGCCGCGTCCCGCCGGCTGACATCGCGGACGCGACCCAGCTGGTGATTCCCGAGGACTGGTTGGGTGACCGCCTGCCCGCGGACCGTCCCTTCGAACTCGAGGTGGTGCGGGACGAGACCACGGTCCGAGTATCCTCTGACGACCTGCCGCCGTTCCTGCGCGATCAGCTGACCGCCCTGGTGCGGGACGGTCGCGTGGAGGACGCCGCCCTGGAGCTCTCGGCCCACACGGTGCTCACGGCGGAGGAAGCCCTGCAGTTCCTGCACATCCTTGAGCGGGAACAGGGCCAGGACGACTGACCGGCCCATGGAGCCACAGTGTTCCCGCCAGGTCACAGTGTTCCTGCCGGGTCACAGCGATCATCATGGTGGCTCGGCACGATGGGTGTGGTGGCCCGGGTGTGGTGGCCCCGGGAGGGCCAGCCCGCAAGGTGGCACACTGATCATGAACGTAAATTGAACGTGAACGCAAGAAGCCCGGGAACTCGAGGTTCCCGGGCTTCTCACTTCTGCGGAGACGGGGGGATTTGAACCCCCGGTCCAGCTTTCACCGGACCCTTCATTAGCAGTGAAGTCCATTCGGCCGCTCTGGCACGTCTCCACTGTCGCCATCAGTGAGATGGTAACCCTGACATGCTAGCCGCCGCAGGGCCTTGAGTTCAAAGCGAGACTCCGGAGTGACTACCGCGCGTCCCCCACGGCCTTCCACAGGAACTCCAGGGACCGTGCGTGCAGCGCCGCCGCCTGCCGGTTGTCCGAGGCTCCGGCATGCCCGCCGTCGAGGTCCTCGTGGAACCACACGTTGGGCACGCCCAGGTCCAGCATGCGGGCGGCCATCTTGCGGGCCTGCTCGGGTCCCACGCGGTCGTCGGAGGTGGCCGTCCATACCAGGAGGTCGGGATACCCGGTACCCGGCCCGCCGCCGTCGCGGCCTTGAACCGCACCAGCCACGGGGCGGTCCAGCAGCAGGTGGTAGGGCGAGAAGGTGCGGATGAACTCCCACTCGGCCGGCACATCCGGGTCACCGTATTCGGCGATCCAGCTGTGCCCGGCGGACAGCACGGTGTACCGGCGCATGTCCAGCAGGGGCACCCCGCAGCTCAGGGCGCCGAACAGCTCGGGGTACAGGGTGGCCATGGCGCCCATCAACAGCCCGCCGTTGGACCGGCCCGTCGCCGCCAGATGCGCGCGGTCGGCCACGCCCCGGTTCTTCAGGTCCCGGGCGATGGCGGCGAAGTCCTCGTAGGCGCGGTGCCGGTTCTGCTTCAGGGCGGCCCGGTGCCAGTCGGGGCCGTACTCGCCGCCGCCGCGGATATTGGCGATGACATGGATACCCTGCCGACCCTCGGGGTTGCGGCGGGTCAGCCAGCCACGCCCGTAGACCCCCGAGTAGCCCGGTAGCTTCGAGGCGAGGAAGCCCCCGTAACCGTCCATCAGCACCGGGTTGGCGCCGTCCAACTCGAGTTCCGCGGGACCGATCTGGAAGTACGGGACCCGCGTGCCGTCGTCGGACACGGCGAAGTGCTGGCGCACCTGGAGTCCGGTCGCGTCGAAGCGCTCCGGTCCGGTCCGCACGGTGACCAGCTCGGGCACGACGCCGGCCGGCACCGTCTCGGTGCCAGCCGCACCGAGGTGCGTCGGCAGGGTGGCGCGCAGCAGCGTCGGCGGGGTCAGCGCACCGGTGGCAGTGATCCACAGGTCGTCGCCGCAGTCCGGGTCCTCGTCATCCACCGCGGCCACGCCCAGGGTCAGGAACGGGTCGGCGGGATTGGGATTCTCCAGCAGGATGCGCCGGGTCGCGTCCAGGGCGACCCGGGAGGACGGCACCCCGGACTCCGGTGCGGCCAGAGAGCCCTGCGGCAGCGCGTACAGGGCCGAGGCCACGTCCTGCAAGACGGTCAGCACCAGATGGGAGGCGGTCCAGGCCCATGCGGACAGGGTGGTACCCCGCGTGGGCAGGAAGGCCGGCCGTGGTTCCTCGGAACCGTCCAGGAAGCCGTCCACGGTGCAGACCAGCAGCGAGCCGGCCGGATGGGCCGCCCCGGGCAACTCCCATTCGGACTTCAGGAAGACGGTCAGCCACTGCCGGTGCACGTCCACCTCGGCGTCGAGCGGCACGTCCAGCCGCCGCCAGCCGGTGCGGTCGCAGTCGGCGCCAGACCGGTTCCCGTCAGCCCCGGACCCTCCGTCCGGGTCACGCAGCCACGTGGTGGACTGGTAGAAGTCGATCGCGTCGATCGCCACCGTTCGTTCCCATCCCGGGGTGGAGTCGTGGCCGCCGAAGGCTGCCACGTGCTCCCGGTCCACCGCGAACACGGTCTCTGCGGCCTCCAGCGGCCCGCCCCGGTCCAGGACCCGCAGGTTCCGCGTGTAGGAGGAGCGGGTGGCATCGCCGGCCTCGGGATCTGCGTCCGTCACCGTGCCCACCAGCAGCTGGTCGCGGCTGATCCAGGAGGCCTGCGTCTTGGCCACCGGCAGCTCGAAGCCCTCGGGCGCGGTCACAAAGGACCGGGTGCCCAGGTCGAACTCCCGCACGGCCACGGCGTCCCCGCCGTCAGGGGAGAGGCTCAGCAGGGCGCGGTCCCAGTCCGGGCGCAGCAACCGTGCGCCGGCGAACACCCAGTCCGTGTCCTCCGCCGCGGCGAGGGCGTCCACGTCCAGTAGGACCTCCCACGCCGGTTCGCCGGACAGGTAGGCCTCCCACCGGGTGCGGCGCCACAGTCCGCGCGGGTGCTCGCCGTCCCGCCAGAAGTTGTAGTACCAGCCGCCCCGCTTGCTCACGTGGGGGATGCGGTCCGGGGCGTCCAGGATGGCGGTGAGGTCCTGCTGCAGGTCCGCGAACCGGTCCGAGTCCAGCAACGACTCCGTCCGGGCGTTCTGCTGACGCACCCAGTCCAGGGGTTTCTGACCGTGGATGTCCTCGAGCCAGAGGAAGTCGTCGGTGGGCTGGGAATCAGGACTCGGCTGCATCCTCCTATGCAACCACAGGGCCCTCACGGTGACCGTAGGCTGGAACGGCTTGCAGTGAACCGGCAGTACTACGCCACTACTCCGTCAGCACATCGTCAGCACACCGTCAGCACACCGAGAACACGCCCCGCCGAGAGGACCCGCGCATGACCTCCCTAGTGCCCGAGCCAGTGCCCGAGAGACGGTTCACCGTGGCCGTGGTGGGGGCCGGCCCGCGGGGGACCTCGTTCCTGGAACGACTCCTGGCCGCCGTCGAGGAATCCGCCGCAGGATCTGCCGCGGCGCCTGCCTCTGCATCGGCAGAGGAGTCCGGGCACCCGGCACCGTTGCTGGACCTCGTGGTGATCGATCCCTTTGAGCCGGGTCCGGGCCACGTCTGGCGGGCCGGGCAGTCGGAGCTGTTCCTGATGAACACGCCGGCCTTCTTCCCCACGGTGGCGGCCGCGGGCACCCCGGGGCTGAACCCCTCCTCAGCCGCCCTGACCTTCGACCAGTGGCGGATGGCCCACCCGGACCGGGCCCGCGTGCTGGACCGCACGGACTATCCGCCGCGGGCCGTGTACGGCCGGTACCTGGCCGAGATGTTCCGGGAGGTGACGTCCGCACTCAACGGGCGGGCCGGCGTCGGGAGCGTGATCTGGCGGCAGGACGAGGTGGTGCACCTGGCACCGGCGCCCGGCACCCACGAGGCCGCCGGAGGGGCGCGTCTGACCCTCGGTGACGGAAGCACGGTGGAGGCGGACGCCGTGGTGTTGTGCGTGGGGCACGTGCCGGCTCGGCTGACGGCCGAGCAGCGGCGGTTGGAGGAGGCGGCGGGGCAGCTGGGCCTGCACTACCGCGGACCGAACATCCCCTGTGACCTGGATTGGGAGGCCATCCCGGCCGGCGAGGACGTGCTGGTGCGGGGGATGGGGCTGAACTTCTTCGACGGGCTGGCCCAACTGACGCTGGGCCGGGGTGGGACGTACGCGGACACGGGGGCGGGCCCGGGGCGCGCCCTGGACTATCGCCCCTCGGGTGCCGAGCCGGTGCTCCATCCGGCCTCGCGCCGGGGCGTGTGCTACCTGCCCAAGGCGGAGCTGGACGCCTTCGTCCCGCACGCGGTGTCCCTGAAGTACCTCGTGCCCGAGGTCGTCGAGGCGCTGCAGGACGCGCACGGCCCGCTGGACTTCGCGGTCCACCTGTGGCCGCTCATCCACCGGGACGTGGTGCGGGCGTACTACAACGCGCTGGTGCGGCTCCGCCCGGACGTGCTGGGTGGGGCCGGGCCGGCCACCGAGTTCCTGGCCGGCCTGGTGGGACTGCTGGAGCAGGCCGGCCGCGGGGAGCCCGTCACGAGCCAACAGGCCCAGTCCCTGCTGCATCAGTACGCCCCCGGGATGCCGTTCCTGGACATCCGGGCCCTGGCCCGGCCGTTCGAGGGGCAGGTCTTTGCCACGGGGGAGGACTACCAGCGCGCGGTGATCGGCTTCCTCGAGGGGATCTGCGCCGAGGCCGCCGCGGGGGAGGATTCCCCGCTCATGGTCGCGATCGGGACCTTGCACGCCGCGCGGCTGCAGGTGAAGCAATGGGTGGCGGAGCAGCGGATCACGGATGCCTCACGACGCCGGGACGTGTCAGGCTGGTTCGAGTCCCTCGTGGAGGGGACCGCCTCCGGTCCGCCGCTGGAGCGCGTGGAGCAGCTGCTGGCCGCGGCCCGGGCGGGCCTGGTCCGGTTCGTGGGCCCGGACCCCCAATTCGAGCCCGACGCCGGCCGGTCCCGGTTCGCGGTGTCCTCACCGCAGGTGGGTGGTGCCGAGGAAGCACAGGACGTGCACCGCGGAACCTGGATGGTGGAGGCGATGATGCCGCCGAACCGGGTGCTGGTCTCCGAATCCCCCCTGGTGTCAGCCCTGCTGGCCGAGGGGGTTGCGGTGCCCTACACGGTGGAGGACGAGGAGGGCGATCCCGTGCCGGGGCGCGGCTTCGACGTGACGGAGCGTCCCCACCGCCTCCGGGACGTCACCGGGGCGGTGCACGAGCGGATCTTCGTGCTGGGACTGCAGCTGGCCTCGGTCCAGTGGGGCACCGCCATCGCCGCGGAGGCCGGCCGTGACCCGGACGGGCGGGCCCGCACCCTCGGGGACGCGGAGGCGGCCGCCCGGGCTGTCTGGGCGCTCGCCCGCCCCTGACCCGACCCAGAGAGCACAGAGACTCACCCCAGAAAGCACAGAGTGACCCCGCCCCCATCGTGGTGACGGGGTGGGGTCACTCAGGGCCCGGGTGACAGGAGGGGTTTAGTCCTGCGTGGTGAGGTCGTATTGGTACATGACCTTGGCGACCTCCCCGCGGTTGATGGGGGTGAACGGGCGGTAGTCCCCGTCGGTGTAGCCGTTGACCAGTCCCTCGGAGGCGGCCCAGGCGATCGCCTCGTAGTGGGTGCTGGAGGTCGGCACGTCTTCGAACGCCGACTCTTTCGGGGCCGTGAAGTCCTCTGGGCCCGCCGCCCGGTAGAGGAACGTCACGAACTCCGAGCGGGTCACGTCCCGGCCCGGGCGGAAGGTGCCGTCCGTGTAACCGGTCGTGACCTCGTGGGCGTCGTCGGCGGCCCAGGCGATCGGGGTGAAGTGCGGGGCACCGACCGGCACGTCCGGGAAGATCGCCACCGCCGGGTCCGCGGTGTAGTCCGGGGCCAGGTACCGCTGCAGGAAGGCCACCGACTCACCGCGGGTGATCTCCCGGCCCTTGCGGTAGGTCCCGTCGGCGTACCCGTTGGTCACGCCCTCGGTCTGCATCCACCGTACCGGGGCGTAGTACACGGACCCCGGCTGGTTGTCCGAGAAGTCCTTCACCGGCTCGGGATCAGTGGGATCGGTCGGCTCCCCGGCGTCCAGCTGGATGCCGACGAGGATCGGGTTGTGGTCCGAGGAACGCCACTGGTCGGCGGTGTAGAGCTGCTCCGGGGTGTAGTTGTACCGCGAGTACTCCAGTGCCACAGACTCGTTGGCGTTGATCATCCAGAGGTCCGTTCCGGTGACGGTCTCATCGGCGTCAGCGGACGCGAAGATCCCGTCCAGGGAGCCGACCCCGGCGTCGAAGGTGTAGGAGTACTCGCCCTCGGACTTGGCGCCCTGGCTGATGTAGCCGGCCGCCTCGAGGACTCCGATCGGGTCCTCCTTCTCGTAGGCGTTGAAGTCACCCATGAGGAACACCCGGTCGGTGCCCTCGGAGGCCTTCTGGTCCTCGGCGAAGTCCACGAGGGCCTCGGCCTGGGCCACGCGGTCCGCGTTGGAGCTGCCCTGGCCGTCGCCCGAGTCCTCATTGCCGGCACCGGAGCCGGAGCCCTTGGACTTGAAGTGGTTGGTGATGGCCACGAACTCGGTGCCCTCGATCCCGCCGTCCTCGCCGAGGGCGCGGAAGGTCTGGGCCAGCGGCTCGCGGGCGTTGGAGAAGGCCGCGGAATCGGTCAGGATGCTGGACTCGCCCACGGTCTCCACGGCGGCCGGCTGGTAGATGAAGGCGTTGCGGATGACGTCCTCATCAGCGGGGATCTCCGCCGGTGACCCGGCGTAGGCCCACTTCTCGGCACCGGCGGCGGCATTCAGGGCCTCCACCAGTGCCGCGAGGGACTCGTCACGGTCGTTGCCGAACGCGGCGCCGTTCTCGATCTCCTCGAGGGCCACCACGGAGGCGTCCAGGCCGTTGATGGCGGCGACGATCTTCTCCTGCTGGCGCAGGAAGTTCTCCTCGTTGTAGGCGCCGCGGGGATCGCAGAAGTCGGTCGCGATCGGATTGCCCTCGTGGTCCTCGAAGGCGTCGCAGTCCTCGAACTCATCGCCCAGGGTGGTGAAGTAGTTCAGCACGTTGAAGGAGGCCAGCTGCACGTTGCCGCCCACGTCGTCCGGGGTAGCCTCCGCGGCGCGGGTGTTCTCGAAGGTGGCGGGCTGGACCTCGTCCGCGTTCTCGTGGGTGAGATGCCGGGTCGGCTGGAAGTTCCAGGCGTCGAAGCGGTAGTCCAGGATGACCGGGTCGGCGAAGGTCACGGCGGAACCCACCCGCACCGGGTCGTCGACGTCCAGGTACGGCAGCTTGTTCTGGTTGCCCGGGGCGCGCATGAAGTTGGTGGAGGCTCCGTCGTCAAGCACGATCAGTTGCTCGGCGTTCTCCGCCATCACGGCCTGTGCGGCGGTTCCGGGATCGGCCACCGAGGTGGGGTTGTCCAGCGGGGAGGTGCCCGGGGCCAGCCCCAGGGAGCCATAGGCGTTCACGTCATAGTTGTCCGTGATCGTCCACTCCATCCCGGAGGGGTCGATCAGCATGCCCTCGTGGGCCTCCTTGGACTCCTCATCGGCGGGGAACTCCAGCGCCGTGGGTTTGACCGCCTCAGCGGACTCATCCAGCTGCTCCACGTTGCCGGCGCGGACCGTCAGCTGGGTGCCCGTGAAGTGCTCACCCACCTCGCCGATGACCTGGACGTGGTCGCCCAGGGCCACCTCACCCACGGTGTCGGCGGAGTAGATGAAGATCGCGTCCGAGGCACCCGGGGTGGCGTCCTCGTCGCCGCCGGAACCGGCGGTCTGGAGGTAGTAGCCGTTGAAGCCGCCGGTCGAGTAGACCGCCGTGACCACGCCCCGGGTCATGAGGTTCTGGCCGACCATCTCGGAAGCGGCCCCGGTGCCCTGGATCTCGGCGATCGGGGTGATCTCGGTGGGGACCTCGGGCTCGGGTTCCGGCTCCGGCGTGCTGCCGGTCTCGCCGGCCGCATTGGTGGGCGTGACCGTCTCGGTGGCCGTGAAGTCGGCCGAGTTGTCATCCGTGTCCACGCCGTCCGTGCGGGTCATCGACTTCGGGTCGTTGTTGGCCGAGGGGCCGGTCGCGGCGGCGGTCTCGAAGGTGTTCGAGGTGCCGTAACCCAGCAGATCAACGACGCCGGCCACCTCGGCTTCCGCGGTCACGGAACCGACCGGGAGGGAGACCTTCTCGGTCTGGTTGGCCAGGACCAGGGTCCCGTTGGTGCCGGAGAAGGACACGCTGGTGTCGAGGCCGGCGTCGGCGGCGGGCAGGGCCTCGCCGTTCGGCTCGGCGCCGTTGGCGTTGCCCTGGACCAGGTAGTAGCCGCCGGCCTTGATGGTGCCGGAGAGCTCGATGACCCCGCTCGGGGCGGCCTCGCCGGTGGCGGAGCGGTACTGGATGGACCAGCCGTCCAGGGAGATGTCCGCGGCCGTCGGGTTGTAGAGCTCCACGAACTTGTGGGTGAACGCGGCGTTGGCGGAGCCGCCGTTGGTATAGGCCTCACTGATGACGACGGTGTCGTCAGCGGGGGCGGCGGTGGCAGCCTGGGCCGGGACCACGAGGCTGGCGGACAGCAGCGCCATCGAGGCGCCCACTGCGGTCAAACGTGAAGCGAACTTCATGGTGACTTCTTTCGGTGAGTGTTGCTGCGGTGGAGGTGATGAACAGGTTCAGCGGGGTGCACAATGACCCCGCCCCGTCACGTCGGTGGGGGGCGGGGTCACGGTGCGCTCAGATGGTGCTGATCAGTTCGCGGTGGTCAGGTCGTACTGGTACATGACCTTGGCGACCTCACCACGGTTGATGGGGTCGTAGGGCTTGTAGAGCCCGTCGGTGTACCCGTTGACCAGGCCTTCGGAGGCGGCCCAGGCGATGGCCTCGTAATAGGTGTTCTCCACCACGTCCTCGAAGGGGGAGTCCTCGGGGGCCGTGTAGTCCTCGGGGTCCACGGCCCGGTAGAGGAAGGTGACGAACTCCGCGCGGGTGACGTCCTGGGTGGGGCGGAAGGTGCCGTCCCCGTAGCCGGTGGTGACCTGGTTGGCCTCATCGGCGGCCCAGGTGATGGGGGTGAAGTGGGTGCTGGTCACCGGCACGTCCGGGAAGGCCGGCTCGGTGGAATCGGTGGTGTATCCGGGGGCCAGGTAGCGCTGCAGGAAGGCCACGGACTCACCGCGGGAGATGTCGGAGCCCTTGCGGTAGGTGCCGTCGGCGTAACCGTTGGTCACGCCCTCGGTCTGCATCCACCGCACCGGGGCGTAGTAGACCGAACCGGGCTGGTTGTCCGAGAAGTCCTCGGGGACGTCCGTGCCGATCGTGAGGGCCGAGCGGACCTCGGTGGTGGACTCGTACTGGTCGTCATAGGAGACGGTCATGACGAGTTCACCGGCGCCGGTGACCTCGGGGGCCTGCAGGGTGGACAGGTCGGCGGTCTCGCCGTCGGCCGCCACCTCCACGGTGCCGACCTCCACGGACTCACCCTCGGTGGGCTGGAACTCGACTGCCACCGAGGTGGCGTCGCCGGCTCCGTCGGAGTCGATCTCCAGGTTGCCGAGCGTCAGCGACAGGTCCTCGCCGGGCGCGGCGGTGCCGGTGGCGTTCTGGACCTCCACTGCCTTCTTGGCGAAGTCCGGGCGGATGTCGCCGGAGGCGGCGGTCTCGGCCTGCACGTATTCCTGGAAGGCCTGGTTGTCCATGATGCCCAGGTTCACTTGGTTCTCCTGGCCGATGGCGAATCCCTCGTAACCGTCCGGGGCCGAGTTCTCGGTGCCCACCCACGAGGTGTCGGCGAGGAAGGACAGGGTGCCGATGGTGTACATCTCCTCCGGGTCCACGGGTTCACCGGAGATCCAGATGCCGATGACCTTGTCATCCTGCTCGCGGGACTCGTCATAGGTCCAGGTCAGTTCCTCGGACCAACCGAGGTTGTTGATCTTCGCGCCGTCCTGCCAGTTCTCCTCGAGCACCTGCTTGATGGAGGATCCCGGGAGGTCAAAGTAGGCCAGCGTGTTGCCGAAGGGGGCGAGATCCATGATGTCGCCCAAGCTCACCTTGCCGACCAGGCCGGCCGGCTTGTCAGCAAAGACCGGGGAGGCGACCGTCTGGTCGTACAGCAGCTCGGAACGCAGGCCGCCCGAGTTGGTGACGCCGAGGTCAACCTCGGGGTTGGACAGGGAGATGCGGTCCTTGAGGGCATTGGCGGCCCAGTTGCCCAGGGTGGTCTCCTGGCGGCGGGTGCCGCCGGCGCGCCAGGCGCCGGTCTCCTCGATGCGGGTTTGGTAGTCGGTGGTGATGGAGGAGTCGATGTCCCCGATCACCGTGTTCTTTAGTTCCTCGAACTCGGCGACGGCGGCCTGTTCGAGCGTGTAGACCTCGGCGGTGACATCGGACTCGCCGGCGGCCTCGGCCGGATCCTGGGTGGAGCGCTCGATCAGCTCGCCGGTGTAGCCGAGGACCTCCTTGGTCTCCGGGTCGATCTCGAGCTCCACGGCGGCCAGCTTGTTGCCGGACTGGCCGGCCTGCATGACCGGGCGTTCCTTGCCGCCCTCCGTGGTGGTGTCGTAGTCGTACTCCTGGTGGGTGTGACCGTTGAAGATCACGTCCACGGACTCGTCGGTGCCGTTGACGATGGAGTCGAAGACCGACGAGGCCTCGGTGGCGTCGGCCAGCTCGGTGGCGCCGCCCACCACGGAGCCGTCGTGGTAGGAGGCCACGATGACGTCCGCGGTGCCGGCGGCCTCGATCTCCTGGGCCACGCCGTTGACGGCCTCCACGAGGTCGATGACCTCGTTGCCCTGCAGGCCGGAGCCCGTGGTGGTGGCGTAGAGGTTATTCGGGACCGCGCCGATCACGGCCACGTTGACTCCGTCGACCTCGAAGATCTGGTGATCGGTGAGGACCGGCTCCTTGGTCTCCGGGTCCACGAAGTTCGCGGCCAGGAAGTCGAAGTCGGCGAGGTCCATGACGCGGCCGGTGAGGTCGTCCAGGCCCTTGTCGAACTCGTGGTTGCCGGCGGCGGAGACGTCCAGGCCGAGGGCGTTCATGATCTCGAGGGTGGGCTTGTCCTGCTGGGCGTTGGAGACCGACTGGGAGGCGCCGATCAGGTCACCGGCGGAGGTGAGGAGCGTGGAGCCCTCGCCGTGGGTGCCCTCGAACGCGGTGCGGTAGTCCTCCACCGTGTCGGCGAACTGCGTGCCGGTGTACTTGTCCGACAGCGCGCCGTGGAAGTCGTTGAAGCTGAGCAGTGAGATCTTCTCGGTGCCTTCGGCAGCCGGTGCGGCGGCTGCCTTCACCGCGTCCTCGGAGGACACGGAAACGCCGGCCTCCGTGGAGACCGGCGCGGGCGATTCGGTGGTGGCGGCGGATGCAGGCAGTGCGACGGCGGGAGCGGCTACGAGCCCCGCGGTCAGAACACCGGCCAGCAAGGACTTCCTTGACTGCAACGGCATGAGTTTTCCCTCTGATATTCCCCTGGACGGTACGGACCCGCCGGTGATGGGGATGACCGGCGGGGTCGGCGTGCCCTCCCGAATGATGGGTGGCAGCGTGGTCATCGCATCACCGCCGGGTGAAATCCCGGTGACGGTGGGAGGAACGGTACAGGTCAGAATCTGTGAAGACTAGGTTTCACGTGCAGGGATCCCTCGGCCCGCCATGCGGCACCGTTCACCCGAACCGCGCGGAGAAGCTGTTCTGGAACCGTAGTTCTGGGTCGTATCGGCGCTTGGTCGCGGAGAACTCCTCGAGCCGCGGATATGCCTGCGCCACCTGTTCCCTCGTGTAGTGCTGCTGGTATGGCAGGTAGAACGTTCCGCCAAAATCCAGGGAGGACTCGACCAGAGCACGCGTCAGCGACGCCATGTCCGCGCTACCCTTGTCGCTGACCTCCTGGCTGAGGTAGAGCACCACTGAGAACCGCTCCCCCTGCGCGTAGTCCAGGATGATGTCCTCGCGGTGGACCGAACGGATCGAGGCGCTGAGCAACTGGGCGTCGTGACTACCGAGCTGGGTACGCAGCTCGTCGAGGAAGGGGACGATCTGGTCGGGTGGCAGGAAGTACTCGTGCAGGACGTCGGTGTACTGCGGGAGCCTGTTCTGCAGGAAGTCCAGGCTCTCGTACATCGTCTGGTTGCGCCCGACCATGCACGCCTCCGCCTCACGCAGGGCCTCGTTGCGAGATTGCATACATCCGCGCACTCGCGGCAGCAGCTCGCGCTGCGCCGTCCATTTCAGGCGCTGCCCGAGATCACCGGTTCGGGCCAGGTTGAAGATCAGCCGACTCGCCCGGTCCGAGGCCCGCTCCTTCAGCGGCGGGACCGGTTCGGCGGTGTCGACCCGCTCGTAGGTGTAGACGATCGCCTCCTGCAGCAGGCTGTCCGGGGAAGTCGACAGGTGCGTGTAGGTCAACCGCACCGCGTCGTCGGCCGCCACCTGCGAGGCGAAGACCTGCGGGAAGTCGCGATGCTGGATGACGGTGCTGCGCAGTCGGTACATCTCGCTGTCGACCAGGTCGAACTCCACGTCGAGCACCACACCGAAGAGTCCGTAGCCGCCCACGACGGCCTGGAACAGCTCGGGCTCCTGGTCCGGGCTGACCCGGTGCACGGTGCCGTCGGCGAGCATCACCCGCAGTGAGCGGATCGTGGACGACAGGCTCCCCACGCGGAAGTCCAGTCCGTGCGCGTTCACCGACACCGTGCCCCCGACGCTGAGCACGTCGACGCTGGGCATGGTGGAGACCGACAGCCCGACCGGGTGCACCGCCTCCAGCACTTGGTGCCACGTCGCGCCAGCCTGCACCGTGACCGTCCTCGCGTGCTCGTTCACAGTGATCGCGTCGAGTTCACGCATGTCCACGACCAACCCACCAGGGTATGACGCCTGCCCGCCCATCGCATGCTGCGTGCCCCCGACGGCGACGGCCAGGTCGTTCTCCTCGGCGAACGCGAGCGCGGTACGCACCTCGTCCTCGTCGACCGGGCGGACGATGCCGTAGACCGGGGTCCGGGTCAGACAGCTGGCGTCGGACACCGTGCCGCCGTGCTGGGCGAGACCGCCGGGGTAGGCCATAGCGTCTGCCTGCGCGGTCGCGCGCGGAGCGGCCTGGGCAGGCGGGGGTGGCGCCGGGCTGACGACGCAGTCCTTCGCGGCGACCGGATACCCGGACCACAACTCGAACTGCGGGCCGCCCACGACCAGGACGAGCATCAAGGCCAACACGACGAGGGAGAGGCGCACCCACCTCCTGCGCGGCGAACGGTGCTCCGGCGGTCGACGGCTGCCGCTGCGCTCGTGCCCCACCGGCGATCCCATGGCTCATTGAACCCCAGCCTCCCAGGAGAGGCCAGATCCGGGGGCCCTCGGAGAAGCAGAAGCGGCCCCACCTAGTGGGGCCGCTTCCCTTGATTCACGCGGATGGTAAGAGATTCGAACTCTTGGTACGGGGTTACCGCACACTGGTTTTCAAGACCAGCTCCTTAGGCCGCTCGGACAACCATCCAGAAGGGACCATTCTACGGTGCCCCGAGCAGACTACCGGGCACCCTGCATCACGAGATCATCGGGATCATCGGGATCAGGCCAGGAGCAGCGTCGCCAGGGTGGCCACCACCATGGAGTTGAAGCCGAAGCTCACGAGCACATGGTTGCGCAGCAGGGTCCGCACCCGGCGTCCGGACAGCCGCGCATCACCCACCCCGATCATCACGGAGACGAAGATCGCCAGGGAGAGGTAGTCACCCCAGACCGGCTCCGGCGTCTCCGCGAATTCGATCCCGCCGTCCTGAGCGCTGGCCCGGGCGTAGGCCAGCGTCTGGGACAGCACCAGCAGCACCCAGGAGGCGGCCACCGCCAGCACCGCCATGACCCGCAGGGCAAGCACGGCCCGGGCCTCGGGCACCAGCATCACGGCCACAACCATGATCAGGGCCAGTGCAGCCAACTGGGCGGTCCAGGACAGGGTGGAACCCATCCGCCACAAGTTCAGAGAGCGCCCAGAGTCGCCGCGGGAGACCGTCCTGAGGTCCTCGTGCAGGCGTTCGGAGCGGACACGTCGGTACCGGTGCAGGGTCAGCAGGGCGTAGGAGAGGCAGTAGAGCAGCCAGAAGGTCATCCAGAAAACCAAAGTCGTCACGGTGGTGTTCAGGGCCCCGCCGCCACTCTCCACCTGCTCCCACAGGAACAGGGCCGGAAAGGTGATGGCGATGGCCAGCGGGAAGGCGGGGACGAAGGCCATCCAGAGGCGGCCGTCGTCGCTGTCCAGGCAGCGCTGCCACCAGGAGCGCTGGACACCCGGTGGGCGTGCCGTTTTCCGGGATCTCATGGGCGGTAGCCTAGTAGCCACTTGCGAATCGCCGCCGGTCGGCCGTCAGAACCGGCCGCCAGAACAGGGGAAGATCATGTCCGAGGAGCGCCTCCATCCCAGCATGCACGTGGTGACCTACGCGGGATCCGGTGGACGCGAGGTCGTCACCATGGCGCAGCGGCCCATCCCCAGCCCCGGCCCGGGGGAGGTGCTGATCAAGGTGACCGCTGCCGGGATCAACCGCGCCGATGTGTTGCAGCGTGCCGGGAACTATCCGGTCCCCGCCGGCGCCTCGGACCTGCCCGGGCTGGAGGTCTCCGGCACCATCGAGGAGGCCGGGGCCGGCGTCGGGACCTGGGATTTCGGCACCCCGGTCTGTGCTCTGCTGACCGGGGGAGGCTATGCGGAGTACGTGGCGGTCCCCGCGGGCCAGGTGGTGCCGGTGCCCGACGGCGTCTCCCTCACCGATGCGGCCGGCCTCCCGGAGGTCGCGGCCACCTGTTGGTCCAACCTCGTGATGGAGGCGGGTGTGAAGGCGGGGGACTGGGTCCTCGTGCACGGCGGGACGGGTGGGATCGGCTCGTTCGCGCTGCAGCTGCTGAAGGCCCTGGGGGTACGGCCCCTCGCCACCGCGGGCAGCGCGGAAAAGGTGGCCCGGAGCCTTGAACTGGGGGCGGAGGCCGCCATCAACCACCGCGAGGAGGACTTCGTGGAGCGGGTGAAGGAGATCACCGGCGGCCACGGCGCGGACGTGATCCTGGACGTGATGGGCGCGAAGTACCTCGAGCGCAACGTCAAGGCCTTGGCTCGCGGTGGACGGCTGGTGGTGATCGGCCTGCAGGGCGGTACCTCCGGGACCCTGCCACTCAGTGCAGTGATGGGCAAGAACGCCGTGGTGACGGGCACCCTGTTGCGGCCCCGTCCGGTGCAGGAGAAGACCGAGATCATGCGCCAGGTGGCCGAGCACGTCTGGCCGCTGGTGAGCACCGGCGACATCCGCGCAACCACCGATTCCACGTTCCCGCTGGAACAGGCCGCACGGGCCCAGGACCGGTTCGAAGAGCCGAACCGGACGGGCAAGGTGCTGCTGATGGCCGGGGACGGGCAGTGATCGACGGCCCGTTCGCCAGACGGCGGCAGGCCAAGAAGGACGAGAAGGAGCTGGGTACCGAGCTCTGGCGGCGCAGCCATGACTGGTTCGTGCGCTCACTGGACCGGTACTGGCATGTGGTGCGGGAGGCGGAGTCCGCGGGTTCCGTGCCGCAAGAGGAACTCAACGGTCTGGTCAACGCCGGCAACGTGCTGACGGACCTCGTGCCCCGGGTGCGTCGCCTGTGCGTTGAGGCCCACCAGCGTCACCCGGAGACCGGACTGCAGATTCCGGGGGCCTACAGTGACGTGCACCGCATCCTGTCCCGGGCCGCGAACGACCTGGCCACCACCGCCCAAGCTGCCGCGATGTTCCGGCTGGGCCAGTCATCGCTGCACTCCGTCGGACGACGGGCCGAGAAGGTGGTGACTGCCGTGCAGGAGGCTGAGGAGGCTGCCGCGAGGAGACCCGAGACCGGCACATAGGTGCCGAAGACTGCAGCACTCCACGCCTCATCTGATTCACCACCTCGCGCTGATCCGGGATTGAATATCTGCCGTCCCTACATCGTCTCCGTCTGACGGCGGCTGAGGCAGCCGAACTCGGTCGCCTCGGGGAACGTGTCCCGGCAGGTCAGCTCGCCCCACGAAGCCGTACCGGCCATCCTCCATGTGCCGGAGGTCGCCGGCTACCTGGATTCGGGGCTGTTGGGGGGGTCCTCCGGGGCGGGGTCTGCATGGATCCATCAACGCCATACGATGTCTTCGTGGACATCAACGCGTTCGGTGACTGGATCTGGGCCAGCATGCTAGGTCTCGCTACCATCGCCCCATTGGGTACCTTTGTGGCCGTTTTGGTTGCTGGCATCGCCATCTGGCAGAAGTCTCGCGCCGACCGGCGGAGTGCATGGTGGGAAAGGCTCAGGTGGGCCACAGACACCGCTCTGAAGGACGACGAGCAGTCCAGAAGGGTCGGGACTGCTGCAGTATTGGCGGTGCAGAGGTTCAAGCTGGTGACCCCAGAAGACCAACCTCTTCTCGGGGCCATCGGGGACGAAGTGCTCACCGAAGAGCTTTCGGAGGTGGCCGAGGGGTTTGAAGTCATCGGCAGACTCGGCAACGACCATGCCGTGGACCGCAAGGGCCCGATAGGGGACAATGTTGACAACCTTGGAGGTGCAGACGATGCCAGAGAAAGTTGAGCCGCAGCGCGAGACAAGCCGGTCGCTCGGTGCCCACGAGCTCGTGAAGATGAAGCATGGCCGGGGCCTCCCGAAGGGCGTGAAGCTCCTGCCGGACGGGAGATACTCTGTGGATCTGAACTCTCGCGGCATCGTGGTCGCGACAAAGTCGCTCACTAAGGCGTTAACCCTCCGGGACGCGGACGACATCGTGACGACTGCCCGTAGCTACGAGGTGTCCTGATCGTCGTCCGAAACGGACGATGAGGTTAGGCCCACCGGGCGACACCTGCGTCTCAACGTATCCATACTCGGGTGGGGCCTATGCCGTCCCGGTGCAGCAGGCTCCATGTGTGTGGACCTGATGCTGAATAAGGATGGGCCTGCAGGGTTTCGCGGGTTGTAGGGGCAGTCAACGGGTCGTCGGACACAAAAATCCCCGCCTGACCGGCTGAACGCCTAGTCAAAAGGGAATTGTAGAGCCCCATGCCGGATTCGAACCGGAGACCTGCTCTTTACGAGCATGGGCCTGTCCGATGAACCCGGCAGGCCCGGAAACCGTCGCTGTCGAAAGCTGACATCGTCAGGGCCCGGCGCATGAAGGATGAAGACATCCTGACCATGCCAGAAATCGCAGGAGCGCTGAAGGTCAGCGAATCGACGGTCCGCCGGGCCCTGCGGTCGGACGCTGCGAAGTGGAAATCTGCGTCAGCTGCGTGCTCTGACATACAGGTCAGCATCCCGGCCCCGGATCGACCGATCAGCCCGGGGCCGTTTGGTGTCTAACACCTCGCGAGAACTTCGAATCGTGTCCACAAGTGCCGCCTGACATGCACGAAAGTCTCTTGTGCCCACCTCTGGACCGATGGGATCGTGAAAAAGTTCTTGGGAGCGAACTTGCACGCCGGGGGCACAACAACCTGAGGGGGGAAATGCGTGAGGAACCGTTCGAGGGCGACTATCGCCTCGATTTCGATGTCTGCCCTGTTGCTTGTAGGCGCCTATGCTGGCCCGGCAAATGCGGCACCGGACGATACTGCTGTATCTACAGTCCAGGCGGCGCCCAAGGCCGAGGCGGCACCGCTTGAGGCGCAGCCGGGCTCGCTGTTCTATGAAGTCGATCGTGCTTCGAGCACGGCAAAGAAGGTCGAACTTCTGCAGGAGGCTGGCTTCACCGAGACTTCCGACGTCCTAGACGGCTTGACCTATGAGAGGACCGAAGGCGGAATGACCCTCGGGTACGTGGTGGAGCCCCCGGTGCTCACTGGTGAGGGCAAAGAGGCAGGCACCACAGGTCGGGTCGGGTGGGACTCTGCGGGCCCATACGTGGCTGCAACCCTCAACGAGTGGAAGCAGTGGCTTTCGGAGGGAACCATTGTGGCGGGCGTCGGATGTGGGTTCATCACCCTTGCGTTCGGCGCCGCTGCCTGCGGTGTGGCCGCAGGTGTAATCGGCAGCAGGATCAACAACCTTGACACGGGAACCATCGGAAACACGTGCTTCGCCTATCGTGGGCAGTACAGTGCGGTTCTCCCATATCCGGGAGCATGCTGAATGGTGGAGGTGGACATGAAGAAGCAGGCAATCGTCCGCTGGGGGCCAGCTCTGGCTGTAGTGCTGATCGGAGTGATCGGGATCCTCAGTGGTGCAGACGCAGTTTTCCTGGGATTACTCACCGTTGTCCTCGCGACCTTGCTGGTCTCCTTGGCCTACGCCCGGCGGTGGACCATGTTCGCGTGGCTACCTCTGGTCGGCTTCGCCGTGCTGACCACTGGTCACGTCATCGGCGACGAGCAAGTGTCGTTCGCAGGGGCTCTCATGACACTTTTTTTGTCTTTGGGGCATGTTCTCTTGGAGCAGCGCCGAGAGAAGCACTCACGGCTAGTACACAGTTGAGCTGAATCTGACTGAAAGTCGGACACGCCACGGCCCCGGATCGTTCACTCGGTCCGGGGCCATGGTGTGTCGCGCCAGGTCTTGAACACCAAAACACGCCAAGCCTGAACCGACATTGAACATCCGCACCCACGTGGTCGATCCTGCTGCGGTCCCCGAACTCAGACCCGTGGGTGCTGGGCGCTCTCAGGCCAGATGTTGCGTAGTGCGGAACGGTATGCCTTGACCGTACCGGTGCTCCAACGCCTGGACTGTCCCGCCGGAAGACGATGACTTGGGTCCTCGGCCGCCATGATCCGCAGTTTCATCCACGCCCGCAGCCATGGCCCCAGCAAAGCCATGTCCCCGCCGCTTCGCTCGACGGCCTGATCGAGCTCTTCGTCCAGCGACTGAACGGCCAGTGCCCGTTCCATGCCGCGCTAACGCCTAACGCCTCAGGGTCGCCATGCTGACGCGCAGGCGCGCGGCGACTTCGGGCCTTCCCAAGTTTGGGCCGAGCTTGGAGGGTACGTACTTCCTCTTCGCGGTCATGCGGCCACATGTGTGCGGACTTGACTCCCGATTTGGCCGCGGGCGGGTGTGCCAGATCCCTAGCTGGGGACGGGTGTGGGGGCAAGCGGGCATGAAAAAAACCTCCCTGTCGGCAAAACGCCTAGTCAGGGAGGTTCCTGGAGCCTCCTGCCGGATTCGAACCGGCGACCTGCTCTTTACGAGGGAGCTGCTCTGGCCAGCTGAGCTAAGGAGGCAATCGCGGCTTCCCCTGGAATACCAGTGGGTGCCACGGATGTCCATGTTAGCGGGCCGGTGCCCCGAGCGGCAAAACACCGCCTGAGCGGCCCCCGGCGTCTCAACGTTCACAACCCACAGATGCAGTTCACTTCGCGGCCAACCACCGGCAAGGTCCACGCGGTGCAGTGGTCTGAACATGACACGAGGTTGGGCAGCCGCCCAGCCGCCACTACCGGGAGGACCGCCATGTTGCCTGCCACCGCCCACTCCGGACGGGACCTGCGTTCGCGGCACCCCCTGGCGCTGGCCGTGCTGGACATGTCCGGCACCACGGTGGATGAGGGAGGACTGCAGGACGAGGCCTTCAGCACCGCGATCCTGCAGGAGGGGATCGAGCCCGGCGGCTCCCGCTATGACGCCATGGTCGGCTACTTCCGCGAGGCCCGGGGCACGGCCCGGCACGAGATCTTCCGCTCGATCTTCGCCGAGGACCTGGTCACCGCCCGCCGCGCCAACAGCTGCTTCGAGACCACGTATGACACCCTGCTGGCCGATCGCGGTGTCCGGCCGGTGGAGGGGGCCGCCGAGGCCGTGGAGGCTCTGCGGGAGGCCGGGATGAAGATCGTGCTGACCACCGGCTTCGCTCGCCACACGCAGAACATGATCCTGGAGTCCCTGGGCTGGATGGGTGTCTCGGACCTGAGCCTGTGCCCCTCGGACGCGGGCCGCGGCGTGCCCTACCCGGACATGATCCTCACCGCACTGCTCGCCCTGGACCTGGAGGACGTCCGCTCGGTCCTGGCCGTTGGGGACACTTCAGGGGACATCCGTGCCGGCCAGCGCGCCGGCGCCGGACTCACCGTCGGGGTACTCACCGGCTACCACGATCAGGAGACGTTGCGCGGGGCCGGCGCGTCCGCCGTCGTGCCCTCCATCCGGGACGTCCCCGCCCTGGTGACGGGCTGATCGGCTCAACGCCTCAGCTGCACTCCAAGCCGTCCTCCGGGACGGTCCCGTCCACCAGGTAGCCGTCCACGGCCTGGCCGATGCAGTCCCCGGCGCGGCCGTAGGCGGTGTGCCCCTGGCCGTCCCAGGAGACCAGCACGCCGGACTCGAGCTGACCGGCCAGGGCCGGCGCCCACGCGTACGGGGTGGCCGGGTCCCCCTGGGTGCCGATCACCACGATGGGCGCGGCGCCCGGGGCGCTGACGGGCGCCGGCTCGTCCACCGGCTCCTCGGGCCACTCGGCGCAATTGGCCCCGGCGTAGGCCAGGAACCGTCCGATCGTGGGGGAGGCCTCGTCCAGCTGCTGCGCCTGGGCCCGCAAGGTCTCGGTGTCCGAGGGCGCTGAGGAATCCAGGCAGTTGATGGCCGTGAAGGCGTCGTTGATGTTGGAGGAGTAGATGCCGTCCTCATCCCGGCCCGCGTTCAGGTCCGCGAGGTAGAGCATCACGTCCGGGTTGCCGTCCATGGCACCGGCGACGGCCTGGGTCAGCAGCGGCCAGTTCTCGTCCGCGTACAGCGGGGTGATCAGCCCGGCCACGAAGGTGGCGGCCGGCACCTGACGGCCGTCGGTCGAGGTCAGCGGGGAGTCCTCCACCTGCGTCAGCAGGTCGCGGACCTGCTGCACGCCCTCCTCCGGTGTGCCGGTCAAGGGGCAGTCCTGGCCGGCCAGGCAGAACTCGGCCCAGGAGGTGATCGCCCGCTCGAAGGCCTCCGCCTGGCCCCGCGCCACCTCGAACTCGTCCAGGGAGGGGTCCATGGCCCCGTCCAGCACCATGCGCCCCACGTTCTGCGGGAACTGCTCGGCATAGGAGGCACCCAGCGCCGTGCCGTAGGAGAAGCCCAGGTAGTTCAGCGCCCCGTCCCCGAGCACGCCGCGCATCAGGTCCATGTCCCGGGCGGCGGAATCGGTGTCCACGTGGCCGAGGACCTCCCCGGTGTTCTCGTCACAGGCCTGCGCGTACTCGCGGGCCGAGGCACGGACCTCCTCCAGCCCGGCGTCGGTGGACGGGTCGATGTGCTCCTCGCGGGCCGCGTCCATCTCGTCATCGCTCAGGCAGGTGACCGGCGCGGAACGGGACACCCCGCGGGGATCGAAGCCGACCACCGAGTAGTGCTCCTGTACCGCCTCCGAGACCACGAAGTCCAACGAGTCCACCACCATGTCCACGCCCGAGGCGCCGGGGCCTCCGGGGTTCAGCAGCAGGTGTTCGGCGCCGTCCGGGGCATCCCCGGCGCGGACCAGGGCCAGCTCGATGCGCTCGCCGTCCGGTTCCGCGTAGTCCACGGGGGCCTCGACGGTGGCGCAGTCGAAATCCCCGGAGTCCTGTTCGCAGGACTGCCACTGAAGCTCCTGCGCGTAGTAGTCCTCCAGCCCCGCCGGGACCTCAGCCGCGCTGTCCGCGCCAGAAGCAGAGGCACCAGCGCCCGACGCCGGCCCAGGGCCTTCCGCGGCCGGGTCGCCTCCGGGCGTGCAGCCGGTGAGCAGCAGCGCCGTGGCGAAGACCACGGCGGCCAGGGAGCGCACGCCGGACCAGCGAACCCGCCCCCGCGCTTTCAGTCGACTTGGGGTGGGTATCAGCGGCGTCAACCCACGCGAAGTCGACTGAAAGTGGGAGGGGTCGGGCGGGAGCCGGTGGTCTGGCACGCGTGGGTCCTTTCGGAGGGCAGGCTGGGGAGGGGCGGGAGGATGGCGGTCAGGCCCACTCGCCCGGGCGGCGGTCCAGGATGCGGTCCGGCAGGAAGCTCATGGTCATGGCCTCCAGGGCCAGCAGGGCCGGGACGTTGCCGGCCAGCCGGCGCCGGGCCGTGGCCACCGCGTCGATCCGGGCCACGGTGCGCTCGGGTGGTGCGGCGCGGGCGTAGGAGGCCAGGTCATCCCGCAGGTGCTCGTTGACGAGGTCGGCCCCGGTGCCCAGCTGCAAGGCCAACACGTCCCGGAACAGGCCGGTCAGATCGATCATGGCCCGGTCCAGGGTGTCATGTACGCTGCGCTTGTTCCGGGCGGTCTGGCCGTCCTCGAGCCGCTTGACGTGGTGGCGCAGCTTCGCCGGGACCTTCTCGTCCTCGGCCAGGCCCAGGGCGCGCAGCAGGGCCGCCCTCTCCTCGGCGTTGCGGACCTCCGCGGAGGCCTTCGCCTCCGTCTGGGTGACCTCCACGAGCTCCTTGGCCAGGGCCACCGCGTCCGAGGTGGCGTGGATCCGCAGGGGCAGGTGGACCACCGACTCGCGGCGCTGCCGGGCCCCCTCGTCCTGGGCCAGCCGCCGGGCCATGCCCACGTGGGACTGCGAGGCCCGCGCCGCGAACAGCGCCAGCTCCGGGTCCAGTCCGTCCCGGCCCACCAGCAGGTCCGCCACGGACTGCACGGAGGGGATGCGCAACCCCACGGGGCGGCAGCGGGACCGGATGGTCACCAGGACGTCTGCGGGGGAGGGGGCGCACAGCATCCACACGGTCCGGGCCGGCGGCTCCTCGATCGCCTTGAGCAGCACGTTGGTGGCGCGCTCCGTCATCCGGTCCGCGTCCTCGATGATGAAGATCCGCCAGCGGCCGGAGGAGGGCCGGTCCTGGGCGAGCGAGATCAGCTCGCGGATCTCATCAATCTTGTAGCTGACGTTCTCGGTGGCCATGACCTTCACGTCCGCGTGCGTGCCCGCCTTCACGGTCAGGCAGGCGTGGCACTGTCCGCAACCGCGGGCCGCGGGATCCTCCCGCTCGCACTGCAGCGCCTGGGCGAAGGCCCGCGCCGCGTTCGATCGGCCGGACCCCGGAGGACCGGTGAACAGCCACGCATGGGTGGGGTTGTCCGCCGCGGCGGCACGGGACAATTGCGCGACGGCGGCCTCCTGGCCCGCGAGGTCCGCCCACGCGGGTGCCGCGCTGGGTAGGCCGGACAGGGCGTCGGGCGCGGTGCTGGGGGCGCTGTCCGGTGCGGTGCTCATCGGCGCGCCTCCCCGCCCGCGTCGTCCGGTCCACCGAACCGTCCACCGAGCTGTCCGCCGAGCTGTCCACCGAACAGGTGAGCGACCCGGCCCCAGACCGCGGAGGCCAGCTCGGGAACGGCCTGGCCGGCGTCGAGCACGAGGTAGCGCTCCGGGTGGGCTGCGGCCCGCTCGGTGAAGGCGGCCCGGATGCTCCGGTGGAAGGCCTCCGGCTCGGACTCCATCCGGTCCGGCCCGGTGCCGCCGGGGCTCTGGGCGCGAGCGGCACGGCGCGCGGCGGCCGTGGTGGTGTCCACGTCCAGCAGCACGGTCAGGTCCGGGTGCAGTCCGTCGGTGGCCCACTCGTTGAGCCCGGCCACCGTGTCCGGGCCCAGGGCGCGGCCGGCCCCCTGGTAGGCCACGGAGGAGTCCACGTAGCGGTCCGTGACCACGGTGCGGCCGGACCGCAGGGCGGGGTCGATCAGCTGGCGGACGTGGGCCGAGCGGGAGGCGGCGAAGATCAGGGCCTCCGTCACCGCGTCGATCGGGGCATGGGCCGGGTCCAGGACGAGGGAGCGCAGCCGCTCGCCCACCTCCGTGCCGCCGGGCTCCCGGGTCAGCAGGACATCCTGTCCTTCCGCGCGGAGCCGGTCGGCGAGCAGCCGGGCCTGGGTCGACTTGCCGGATCCGTCCCCGCCCTCGAAGGCGATGAAGACGCCGCGCGCTGCGGTGCCCTCGTCGGCAGCTCCGTCACCGGAGGGACGGGCGCGTTCGGCGGGGGCGGCAGAGGGCTCGGTCACCGGTCCAGCCTAACGGCCGCCGCCGTCACGTGGCGCCCTGTCCACAGGCCGCCCCGGGTGCCGGACGTACGATGAAAGGCATGCATCCGGAAACCCTCGTGGTCAGCGCCGCCCGCCCCGCCCGCCAGGTTGATGCCCCGGTCAACGAACCGGTGCACTTCACCTCCACCTTCGTCGGCTGGGAGCCGGACTCGGCCGGGAAACGCCGCCTCTACGGCCGCATGTCCAACCCCACCTGGGACGGACCGGAGCAGTTGTTGGCGGCCCTGGAAGGTGTGCAGGACCCGGTGGCGCAGCCGGCCCTGCTGTTCTCCTCCGGGATGGCCGCCATCACCGCGGCCCTGCACCTGGCACCCAACGGCGGCCGCGTGGTGGTCCCCCAGCACGCCTACCAGGGTGGGATCTCGCTGCTGGACTCCCTGCAGCAGGCCGGCCGGCTGGCCGTGGACCGGGTGGACATCACGGACACCGCAGCGGTGACGGCTGCCGTGTCCGGCACCGGCGCCGGCAGCGTGTCCGGCGCCGGCTCCTCAGCCGAACCGGCCAGCATCCTCTGGCTCGAATCGCCCACCAACCCCATGCTGGAGGTGGCGGACCTGGCCGCGCTCACGGAGGCGGCCCACTCCGTGGGGGCCCTCGTGGTGGTGGACAACACCTTCGCCACGCCCCTGGTGCAGCGCCCGCTCGAGGTGGGCGCCGACGTCGTGGTCCACTCGGTGACCAAGTACCTGGCCGGGCACTCGGACGTGGTGATGGGCGCGGCCGTGACCGCGGACGCCGGACTGCACCGCCGGCTGCACACGCACCGAACGCTGCACGGTGCCATCGCCGGCCCCATGGAGGCGTTCCTGGCCCTGCGCGGCATGCGCACCCTGGCCCTGCGCCTGGAACGGGCCCAGGCCAACGCGGCCGAACTGGCCCGCCGGCTGGAGGCCGCCCGCCTCGAGGGGGCCCTGCCGCTGGCCGCCGTGACCTACCCGGGGCTGCCGGGCCACCCGCAGCACGAGCTGGCGGCCACCCAGATGCACGGCGGCTTCGGCGCCGTGTTGACCATCGAGGTGGCCGGTGAGGACGAGACCGCCTCCGCCGCGGCCGCCGACGCAGTGGTCCAACAGGTGCGGCACTGGCTGCCCGGGACGTCGCTGGGCGGGGTGGAGTCGTTGATCGAGCGACGCCGCCGCTTCGAGGGTGAACCGGCCACCGTCCCGGCGGGGCTGCTGCGGCTCAGCGTGGGGATCGAACACGTGGACGACCTCTGGGATGATCTGGCCTCCGGCCTGAGGGGCTGAGCGGGAGACGGGCTGCGCGCCGCACCCCACGTGCGGTAGCCCACGGCGGTAGGCTGGCCCCATGCAGATCTGGCTTCTGGTCACCACCGTTGAGAACTGGCTCTACATCGCCCTGTCCCTGGTGGCCGTCGTGCTCGCCGTCTGGGCCTTCGGCGACTGCCTGACCCGCGGCAAGGCGCAGTTCGAGCGGGCGGGGCAGAAGTCCAAGACGTTCTGGTTGCTCCTCACCGGGGTCGCCGCGTTCGTGGGCCTGGTGTCCATGGCCGGGTCCATCGGTCAGCTGGGGGCCGGGTTCGGCCTGTTCCAGATCGCCGCCCTGTGCGTGTCCGCCGTGTACCTGGCCGGACCGCGCGGCGAGCTGAAGCTGTTCGGCGCCGGCGGCTCGCGCCCCTACGGCTACTGAGAGGCGTGCGGCGGGACCTGACCGGTTTCGTCTCACACCGGTGCAGACCGGGCCGTCCCGTTAGGATGTGGCCATGGCTGACACCCCCTACAAGCTCGTCCTGCTGCGGCACGGCCAGAGCGACTGGAATGAGAAGAACCTGTTCACCGGTTGGGTGGACGTCCCGCTGACGGCCAAAGGCCGCGAGGAGGCCGCCCGGAGCGGTGAGCTGCTCGCCGCCGAAGGGCTGGAGCCGGACGTGCTGTACACCTCCGTGCTCAAGCGGGCCATCACCACCGCCAACCTGGCCCTCGAGGCCGCGGACCGGCAGTGGATCCCCGTCAAGCGGGACTGGCGCCTGAACGAGCGCCACTACGGCGCCCTGCAGGGCAAGGACAAGGCCCAGATCCGGGACGAGTTCGGCGAGGAGCAGTTCATGACCTGGCGCCGCTCCTATGACACCCCGCCGCCCGCCCTGGACGACTCCTCCGAGTTCTCACAGTCCGGCGAGCAGCGCTATGCCGGGCTGGGGGAGGAGCTGCCGCGCACCGAGTGCCTCAAGGATGTGGTGGCGCGGCTGATGCCCTACTGGGAGGCCGAGATCGTGCCGGACCTGAAGGCCGGCAAGACCGTGCTGGTGGCCGCCCACGGCAACTCGCTGCGTGCCCTGGTCAAGCACCTGGACGGCATCTCGGATGAGGACATCGCCGGGCTGAACATCCCCACCGGCATCCCGCTGTACTACGAGCTGGATGAGAACCTCAAGCCCGTGGCCGCCGGCCGCTACCTGGACCCGGAGGCCGCCGCCGCCGGTGCCGCCGCCGTGGCCAACCAGGGCGCCAAGTAGCCCACCCACCCCCGCTTTGAGGGCAGAGATGACTGGTCATCTCTGCCCTCAAAGCGCTCCCGAACCAGGGAACGACGTCGGGG